>NZ_JBSHMO010000004.1:0-814301 GCF_053645455.1 Allobosea sp. NPDC055332
AGCAGCCCGGTAGCTCGTCAGGCTCATAACCTGAAGGTCGTCAGTTCAAATCTGGCCCCCGCAACCAAATTACCGCAAAATACAACAAAGCCCCGGAACGCTGAACGCGGCCGGGGCTTTCGTTCGTTCGGAGCTCACTGTCAGCGTTTGCCAAAAAGCTCTGCCAATTGCGCGACGAAGGTCAGTTTTTCCGGATCGTCAATGTCATCGGCGGCTTGCACGATGCGGGCACGTAATGCCGCTGCCGGCGCGATCTTGTACCGCTCTTGCTCCGCATCCTTGAAGCCTGCTGCTTCTATCGGTCGTGCCATGCGGGTCGTGAGTGTCCCTTGCCGCAAGCCTAGGATGCTGGCGAACCTCCTCAGCGTTTCCGAACTCTGCCGTTTCGAGCCATTCTCATAGAGAATATATTGCTTCTCGCTCAGCCCGAGAGCGAGCGCCACTTCGCCTCGGCCCAGCCCTAGCACAAGTCGGCAACGTCGCATCCGCCGGCCGACAATGCGGTTGACCTGCTCAATCCAGCTGCGATCCATTAGGGGCTCCCAGCGCCACAGCTGCAGCGTGCATGATGGAATCAATTGCAGTCAATAGCTGTGCTTCGAGCTTGCGCCCGTCATCCTGCCACATGTCGACAGCTGCGCGACTTACTGGTTGAAATGTCGTCGCGCGCCTTTAGGAGTTGAACATGGCCACCAAAACTGCCGGACAGATCCATATCGGCATTGGCGGCTGGGTGTTCGAGCCTTGGCGCGGCACCTTCTACCCGGACAAGCTCTCGCAGAAGCGCGAGCTTGAATATGCGTCGAGCAAGCTGACCTCGATCGAGATCAACGGCACCTATTACGGCACGCAGAAGCCGGAGAGCTTCGCCAAATGGCGGGCCGAGACGCCTGATGGCTTCGTCTTCGCCTTGAAGGGCTCGCGCTTCTGCACCAATCGCCGCGTCCTGGCCGAGGCCGGCCCTTCGGTCGAGAAGTTCGTGACCTCCGGCCTCAGTGAGCTCAGGGAGAAGCTCGGCCCGATCAACTGGCAGTTCATGGCGACCAAGGCCTTTGACCCTGCTGATTTCGAGGCCTTCCTGAAGCTGCTGCCGAAGGAGGTCGACGGCGTCACGCTGCGCCATGCCGTCGAGGTCCGCCATCCGAGCTTCCGCTCGCCTGATTTCGTCGCACTTCTGCGCGAGTACGGCGCCGCAGCGATCACATCCGGCGATTCAGACTTCCCGCAGATCGCCGACCTGACGGCGCCTTTCGTCTATGCGCGGATCATGGGTACGAAGGAGACGGAGCCGCAGGGCTACCCTTCCAAGCAGCTCGATGCCTGGGCCGGTCGCGCCAAGGAGTGGGCCAAGGGCGGCGCGCCAGAGGATCTGGAGTTGGTCGCGCCGGCGGCGGAGAAGACACCACGCGACGTCTTCCTCTATGTCATCAGCGGCGACAAAGTCCGAAATCCCGCCGCGGCGATGGCGCTGATCGAGCGGGTCGGCGGCTGAGACTTACTGAGCAGCCAGCGCCGCTGGTTCCTGGCAGACATCGACCCATTGCGCGCCCGTCAGCGCGGCCATCCGCTCCGGGCTGATGCGCACGGCCGTTTGCGTCGAGCCTGCCGCCGGCACGACCTCGTCGAACACTTTGAGCGAGACGTCGCAATAGACCGGCAGCGGCGTCGGCAATCCGAACGGGCAAACGCCGCCGACCGGATGGCCGGTGAGGGCGACGACCTCGTCGAGATCGAGCATGCGCGGCTTCGCGCCGAAGGCGGCCTTGGTTTTCTTGTTATCGAGGCGGGCATCGCCGCGCGTCACCAGCAGAACGACGCGATCGCCGAGGCGTAAGGACAAGGTCTTGGCGATCCGCGCCGGCTCGACGCCGAAAGCCTCCGCCGCCAGCGTCACCGTGGCGCTGCTGCCGTCGGTCTCGAGGATCGCGATATCGGGAGCGTGCTGCGCGAAGAAGGCGCGGACGGATTCAAGGCTCACGACACATTCCTTCCGAAGCGCCACCAGATCAGGGACGCCACCAGCGCCGGTACGCCGAAGACGACGAGCAGGATCGGGGCTTCCTGCAGGAAGCTGTAGCCAGCCCGCGTGATGCCGACGATCAGATTGACCACCGAGGCGGCGAACCAGAGCGGAATGAACAGCTTCATCGCGAAGACGATCGGATGGCGTCCGCCTGTGTTCAGCCGCGGCGCGATCAGGAGCAGGACGCCGAGCAAAGCGAAGCCGGCGGCGATGACCTTGACGGTGTGCATGCCGGCTTCTCCTTCGCCTCAATGCCGGAAATGGCGATGGCCGGTGAAGACCATGGCGAGACCGGCCTCGTCGGCCGCCTTGATCACCTCGTCGTCGCGCATCGAGCCGCCGGGCTGGATCACCGCGGTGGCGCCGGCCTCGGCCGCGGCGAGCAGGCCGTCGGCAAAGGGGAAGAAGGCGTCAGAGGCGACGACCGCGCCCTTGGCCAGGCTTTCGGATGCGCCAGCCGCCTTGGCGGCTTCACCTGCTTTCCAGGCGGCGATGCGCGAGGAATCGACACGGCTCATCTGGCCGGCGCCGACGCCGACCGTGGCGAGGCCCTTGGCGTAGACGATCGCATTCGACTTGACGTGCTTGGCGACGCGGAAGGCGAAGCGCAGGTCGGCGAGCTCGGCCTCACTCGGCTGGCGCTTGGTCACGACCTTGAGCTCCATGTCGTCGACGACGGCATTGTCGCGCGCCTGCGCCAGGAAAC
This sequence comes from Allobosea sp. NPDC055332, assembly GCF_053645455.1. Lineage (NCBI taxonomy): Bacteria > Pseudomonadati > Pseudomonadota > Alphaproteobacteria > Hyphomicrobiales > Alloboseaceae > Allobosea > Allobosea sp. NPDC055332. The sequence goes on from NZ_JBSHMO010000004.1 coordinate 2,730, forward strand.
CACCGGCGACGGTGCGCAGCGACAGGCCCGGCTTGCGGACATCCGGCAGGCCGCCGGTCAACAGCAGGCGCAAATTCTTCTTGGCGGCGACGAGGGCGATCGCCTCCTCGTCGGCGTCGGGGGCGATGATCACCTCGGTGAAGATCTCGACGATCTTCTTCGCGGCTTCCGCGTCGAGCTTGCGGTTCAGCGCGACGATGCCGCCGAAGGCCGAGACAGGATCGCAGGCGAGGGCCCGCTCATAGGCTTCGAGCAGCGAAGCGCCCTCGGCAACGCCGCAGGGATTGGCGTGCTTGACGATGACGCAGGCGGCAGTGCGGCTGGGGTCGAACTCGGCGACGCATTCGAAGGCGGCGTCGGTGTCGTTGATGTTGTTGTAGGAGAGCTGCTTGCCCTGGACCTGGCGGGCCGTGGCGACGCCCGGGCGCTGCTCTGGCGTGCGGTAGAAGGCGGCCCATTGATGCGGGTTCTCGCCGTAGCGCATGGTCTCGGCGAGGCTGCCGCCGAGCGCGCGGAAGGCCGGCGAGGTGTCACCGAGCTCGTTCGCGAACCAGTTCGAGATCGCCGCGTCATAAGCCGCAGTGCGCGAATAGGCCTTCTGCGCCAGCTTGCGGCGGAGCGTCAGCGTGGTCGCGCCCTTGTGCGTCTCGAGGTCGGCCAGCACGGCGGCGTAGTCGGCGGCCTCGACCACGACCGAGACGTCGTTGTGGTTCTTGGCGGCGGCGCGGATCATCGCCGGGCCGCCGATATCGATGTTCTCGATGCAGTCGTCATAGGGCTTGCCGGCGGCGACCGTCGCCTCGAACGGGTAGAGGTTCACGACGAGCAGGTCGATCGGCGCGATGCCGTGGCCGAGCATCGAGGCCTGGTGCTCGGGATGCGAGCGGACGGCGAGCAGGCCGCCATGGACCTTGGGATGCAGCGTCTTGACGCGGCCATCCATCATCTCGGGAAAGCCGGTCAGATCGGAGACGTCGGTGACGGCAAGGCCGGCCTCGGCGATCGCCTTGGCGGTGCCGCCGGTCGAGACCAAAGCGATGCCCATGCGAGCGAGGGCGCGGGCGAAGTCGATCAGCCCGGTCTTGTCGGAAACGGAAAGCAGCGCGCGTTCGACGCGGCGGAGTTCGTTCGGCATGGGAAGGATCAGGTCCGGGTTGATAGCGGCGAGCCGCGGAATACTCGCGCGCGCCCTATCACGCCCGGGCTTTGCTGCAAAGCACAAGACGCTGCAGTCTTGCCCTGCGGATAGCTCAGAGCGGCAGGTCTGGCTCTGTCTCGGCGCGATCCGGTTGGGCAGCGTCCTTCCTGGTGCTGCGTTGCGCGGGCGTGCCGAGGCGAGCGAAACGCCAGACGACCTGCGGCGTCGCCACGGCGTCGAACTCGACGACGAGCTGCGCCGTCTTGTGGCGGCCGTCGGCGGCGGCGAAGAAGATGCTCTCTTCGAGCGTGACGCGCAGGCCGGACGCCTCGAAGGCCCAGATCTCCCCTGAAGGCAGCGCCAGCAACGCACCCTCGCCGTCGCGGATCAGGCTCGGCTTGACGTTGGGGTGCAGATGGAAGCGCGCGGCTGCCGGCAGGCTCGCCAACGCGGCCGGCGGGCTCAGCGCATCCTCGCCGACGAGCTCGCTGCCATTGCGGGACAGCAGCAGGCGGCGGGTATGCACGGTGCCGAAGGCACGCCGGTAGCCGTCATGGCTGCCGACCCATTCGTGGCCGTCCTCGCCATCCTGACGCGCGACCCGGACATCGACCGGCCCCGCAGTGATCCGCCGCTCGCCGAGCACCAGTCCGAAGACGGCGCTCGAGCGGTCGTCGAGCGTCACGGTCGAATGGGCAGCGGTGGCGCGGGCGGCGAGCCTGAGCTCGGGCGTGCCGAAACGGCTGGCGCCGCAGTTCACCACGATACGCTGCGAGCCGGTCGACAATTCGAAGGAGAGGCAGCCGGCATGGGCCTCGGTCGAGTTGGCGCCGCGCGGTGGCGGGCCGGCCTCGACAACGACGATACTGGTGCCGGCACTGAGCCGGTCATAACCGGAATAGGCGGCGTGCTCGATCGGCCGGGCGCGGACATCGTCATAGGCGGCGAGCGTCGCCATCAGATCGGGCGGTGTCGCATTCATGCCGTTGAACAAAGCGAGTGCGCCGTCGCCATGCCGGAACAGCTTGAGATGCGGCATCATCCGGTCGATTGCCATGATGATGCTGCGCGGGGTTTCGAGGCCGCGTGCAGTGAAGGTTTCGCGCAGCGGCAGGAGGTCAAGCAGGAGGTCGATGAGGATGCGGGGATTGCGGCTGAGATGGCCGCCATCGGGCAGGATCTGCTGCTCCAGCTCGTCGGAGAGAGCCACCTCGTAGCGGCGCAGCCGCCGCTCCTGGCCGTCGAGACAGATGGCGGCGAAGCAGATCGCGATCAGGCATTGCAGCCGCGCCGCGCCTTCGACGGCACCGGCGAGCGCAAGCTGCAGCCGCTCGGCCGTCTGGGCGACATGGCGGATGAAGCGCTCGTAGAAGGCGTGGTCGGCGCCTTCGAGCAGGAGCGGCGAATGCGACAGGAACGACATCAGCCGCCGCGCGATGACCGCCGGGCGGCGGGCGATCTCGTCGCGGTCATGGCGGCGGGCGATGAATTCGTCGACGAGGGCGCGGGCATTGGCACGGGCGATCGCCGTGTCGGCAGCCCGCAAATGACGCAGCCAGACGAAGCCGTGCAGCGCCTCGGCCCAGGCTTCGCTCGGCGGCGCGACCAGGAAGGGCGATTCGCCATGGCAGTTCACGGTGCGGCCGGAGAGGGCGAAATAGCCGGCGTAGATGTCGCTCGCCGTGGTCGGATCGGCGGTGCGCAGATCATGCGGGGCGAAGAGCAGGCGGCTGGCGCGCAGACGGCCGAAGGGCCAGAGCGCGCGCTTGGCACCAGCGACCTGACCGCGCGTGCGCCGCGCCGCCCTGCCGATGGCTGCCCGCGCCAGGCCTCCTCGCTCCGACCAGCCGTTCAATGAATCCCGCTGCCTCGCCGTCCCGCCGCCTCCTCACAGAGGCGAATCCCGATCAAGTCATAATCTTATCAGGCGACAAGCATAAAATCCTGCCCATCCTGAGAGGCGTGGCGTCTCACCGGCGAGCTGGTGCGGCAGCGTGCGCAATTCGCCTTGTGGTGTCAGGGCTTCAGCCTGGCCGCCGATCTCCGCAGATTTGATCGGATCGCGTGCAAAGCCCGGCGTGCGTGCCAGGAAAGCCTCGACCTGTGCCTCGCCCTCCTCCCGTTCCAGCGAGCAGGTGCAATAGATGAGGCGGCCGCCTGGCCGGGTGAGTCGCGCCGCTTGGTCGAGCAGGCGCGCCTGCAAGGCGATGAGCTTGGCGATATCCTCGGGCCGCTTGGTCCAGGCGACATCGGGGTGGCGCCGGATCGTGCCGGTGGCGCTGCAGGGCGCATCGAGCAGGACGGCGTCGAAAGGCTCGGTCTCGAAGGTTGCGGCATCGGCTGTGACGACCTCGGCTTGCAGGCCGAGCCGCTCGAGATTGGCCTTGAGCCGGCGCAGGCGCGGGCCGGAACGGTCGACCGCGACGACCTCAGCGCCCATTTGCGCGAGCTGCACGGTCTTGCCGCCCGGTGCGGCGCAGAGATCGGCGACACGCTCGCCGGGCCTGACGTTCAGGAGTTGGGCGGGAAGCGCGGCGGCGGCATCCTGCACCCACCATTCCCCCTCGCTGAAGCCTGGCAGGCCGGTGACCGCCTCGCGCCCGCGCAGGCGTACCGAGCCGGTCGGCAGGACGATGCCGTCGAGCTTGCCGGCCCAGCCGGCCGGATCGGATTTGACGGTCAGGTCGAGCGGCGGTTCCTCGGCATGGGCCGCGGCGATCGCGGTGGTGACATCGGGGCCATAGGTCTGCGTCCAGCTCTCGCGCAGCCAGTCAGGCGTATCGACCAGCGGATCGAGCTCGGCGAGGATCGCCTCGCGCTCACGCGCCAGCCGCCGCAGCACGGCGTTGGCGAGCGAGGTGTAGCGGGAGGAGCGGGCGTCCTCGTGCAATTGACGAATGGCGAGATCGACCGCGGCGTGATCGGGCACGTCGAGAAAGAGCAGCTGCGCCGCAGCGGCGACCATGATCGGCTCGAACGGGCCGGACTTGCGCGGGCTGCCGCGCTCCAGCCGGGCGTCGATCACCTGGCGGATCGTGCCGAGCCGACGGAAGGCGACCGTTGCGATCGCGCGCGCCAGCCCGGCATCGGCCGGCTCCAGACCCGCCGCCTGCGCCATCCGTTCGAAGGTTTCGTCGAGTGCGGTGCCGGCGCGCAATACCTCGTCGATCAGCGTCGCGGCAAGACGGCGCGCAGCGAGACCGGGAACATCGTCGCTAAAGGACTGGCTCTGAACCTTTGTCATTTCAGCCCCAAGGCCCGGGCTCACGCCCGCCGGCGAAGGGATTTTGGGCTGCGCCACTCACGAACCCGCCACGGCTCGCGCCGACGCCCATGGCGCGCGCCTGCTCCATCAGCGCGGCGATGCGGTTGCCGGTGTCGGGGTGGGTCGAGAACAGTGAATCCATGCCACGGCCTGAGAGCGGATTGATGATGAACATGTGCGCCGTAGCAGGCTTCGCCTCCGCCGTCTCGTTCGGGATGTGGGACACGCCGCCGGCGATCTTGGCGAGCGCGTCGGCAAGGGCCACCGGATTGCCGCAGATTTCACCGCCAATCCGGTCGGCCTCATATTCGCGTGAGCGCGAGATCGCCATCTGGATGATGGTCGCCGCCAGCGGGGCGAGGATCATGAGCGCGATCTGGACGATGACGTTGGGGCGATTGTCGCGCGAGCCGAAGAACATGCCGAAGGAGGCGAGGGTCGAGATCGCGCCGGCCATGGTGGCGCTGATCGTCATGGTCAGCGTGTCGTGATTCTTGATGTGGGCGAGTTCGTGCGCCATCACGCCGGCGAGTTCGTCATAGCTCAGGGTGCGGATGATGCCGGTTGTGGCTGCGACTGCGGCGTTCTGCGGGTTGCGGCCGGTGGCGAAGGCGTTCGGTTGGTCTTCCTGGATGAGGTAGACGCGCGGCATCGGCATGCTGGCGCGCTGGGCGAGGTCGCGGACCATCCGGTAGAGTTCGGGGGCGCTGCGTTCATCGACCTCCTGCGCATTGTAGGCAGAGAGCGCCAGCCGGTCGGAATTCCAGTAGCTGAACAGGTTGGTCGCGACCGCGATGCCGAGCGCGATCAGCATGCCGCCGGTGCCGGCGAGCAGGAAGCCGACCGCGCCGAACAGCGCGGTCAGCGCTGCCATCAGCATGCCGGTACGGGCATAGTTCATGCGTGGACCCCTTGCTGCATCGGTGCTCCGGCGCGGAAACTCTCGCCGGAACGCGGTTTCGTCCCTATGTGGTGAGGATGATGCCGATCCTGCAAGAGAATGGCCGATCATGAGCGCGCAGACGAAGACGGACGAAGCCGAAACGCCGGCCCCCGCGAAGGCGCTGTCGCCGGCGGCCCAGCGCGCGCTGGCGGAGGCGCAGGCGCGCCGCGCGGCGATCGACGCCAAGGCGGCCGAGCTCAAGCAGCAGAAGGAAGTCGACGGGCGCGGCGGTCTCGAGCCGGTGCGCTATGACGATTGGGAAGTGAAGGGCATCGCCAGCGATTTCTGAGCTGGCAGGACGCGGCGCCAGAGACGCCGCGTCGCGTGATGATCCGTTGGTCAGGCCGCCCGTGCTCGCCGCGCCGGCACCACCGCTTCCTGACTCTCCGTGGTGCGGAAGGTGCTGACGAAGCGGTTGAGGCGTTCGATCTGATCGAGCAAAGCGCGGGCGGACGCGGCGCTCTCCTCGGCCAAAGCGGCGTTGCTCTGGGTCATCTCGTCCATATGGCTGACGGTGCGCGCCATCTCGTCGATGCCGTTGGCCTGCTCGCCGGCAGCGGCGGCGATCTCGTTGACGGTCGCGGAGACTTGCATCGAGGCCTCGACGATCTTCTCCAGGGTCTCGCCGGCCTGCCGGACCAGGCGCACGCCCTCGACGACCTCGGTGTCGGACGAGCCGATCAGCGAGGTGATGTCCTTGGCGGCCTCGGCCGAGCGCTGGGCCAATGCCCTGACCTCGGCCGCGACGACAGCGAAGCCGCGCCCGGCATCGCCGGCGCGCGCCGCCTCAACGGCCGCGTTCAAGGCCAGAAGATTGGTCTGGAAGGCAATGCCGTCGATCACGCTGGTGATCTCGGAGATCTTCTTGGAAGCGCCTTCGATGCGCGCCATCGCCTCGATCGCATCCTTGACGATCTCGCCGCCGGTTCGGGCCACGGCCGAGGCGTTGTCCGCCAGCGTCACAGACTGGCGCGAGGATTGCGCCGAGCTCTTGACCGAGGCGGTGAGCTCCTCGGTGGTCGCAGCGGTCTGCTGCAGGGCCGAGGCCTGCTGCTCGGTGCGTGACGACAGGTCGTTGGCGCCGCTGTTGATCTCCTGCGATGAGGCGGCGATGGCGGAGGAGCTGGTCTTGATGGTCGCGACCATCTCGCCGAGCTTGGCCATGGCGTCGTTGAAATGGTCGCGGATGCTGGCGTATTCGGCCGGCATGTCGTCGGCCATGCGATAGGTCAGGTCGCCGCGCGCCAGCGCCGCCATGCCGTTGCTGACATAGCCGATCGCCTTGTCGCGCTCCTTCGCCTTGGCCTCCTCGACGCCGCGGGCCTCGGCCTCGGTCTTCAGGCGCGCTGCTTCCGACGCTTCGAGATAGACCGAGATGGCGTAGTCCATGTCGAGCAGGGCAGCCTTGACGATGGCGCCGATCTCGGCGCTGCGCTCGGCCGCGCCGTCGAGCTTGCCGCCGAAGCGACTCTTAGGCCAACGCTCTTCCAGCACCTTGGCGAGCAGGTTCTCGAGCAGAAGGGCGTAGCCGCCGATGTACCAGCGCGGCTCCAGCCCGATGCGGGCATGGATCTGGCCGACGGTGGTGACGGCGCGGACATAATCCTGGTCGAACTGGCCCTTGGCGATCCGGTTCCAGTGCGAGATCTGGCGGTTCTTGGCGCCCTCCATATGGGCGGCGCTGCCGAAGAACGCCTTGGTCTCGGGGAAGGCGGAGACCTGTGTGTAGAAGGCATCGAGGGCGCCAGGCAGCGCCTGCAGGATCGTCTTCTCCAGTGCGGCGATGCGCCCGCGCGCTTCGCCGTCGAGCTGCATGAAGTCCAGCCGCCTGTCGAGCTGATCTCCTGACGACATGATGTGATCCCCCAACCACGCTGCGTGGCACCCGTCGGCCACTTTGGAATGAGACCAGAGTATGGTTAAGAAACAGACAAAAGTTGCTTATCCGGCTCTATACACTTTTTGCGTGTCATTCCGTTTGGGCGGGCCGCCACAGATTGCGGATGCGATGTGCATGCCCCAGTTGCGCCCGGACGCCGCGAATTCCGATCGAACGGAAACCGCGCTAAGAGGGCGGCGCATGATGGTCGGAACAGGCAAGGCATGAGCGGCAACGGCAAGAGGATCGAGGCGCTGCGGCGGCTCCTGGCGGAAGCCCATCAAAAACTCGGACTCAAGCTCGGCTTTTCGCTCTGGGACGGCTCGCGTGTGCCGGCCGACTGGCCTGCGGACGGGCTGATGATCGCGATCCGCGATGCCGGCGTCGTCGCGGCGCTGCTGCGCAAGCCGAAGCTCGATACGCTGCTGCACCTGCATGTCTCGGACCGAATTTCGATCGAAAACGGCACGATCTTCGATCTCGCTGCGGCGCGCCCCGACGGCAAGGTCGGCCGGCTGGCGCGCGGCATTTCGAAGGCGGCGGTGTTCGATGTGGTCAGGCGCTTCATCTTCGCGCCGGGGCAGGCGCCGCAGGCGGTGCAGCACATCAAGGGCGACGAGATCGCACGCGACGGCAAGCCTGCGACCAACAAGGCCAATATCGCCCATCACTACGATGTCTCGAATGCGTTCTATCGGCTCTTCCTCGACGAGCGCATGGTCTACACCTGCGCCTACTTCACCGAAGATCATCACGACCTGGAACGGGCGCAGTCCGACAAGCTCGAGATGATCTGCCGCAAGCTACGCCTGAAGCCGGGCGACAAGCTGCTCGACATCGGCTGCGGCTGGGGCGCGCTGGTCTGCTATGCCGCCCAGCATTACGGCGTCGAGGCGCATGGCGTGACGCTGGCGGAGGAGCAGCTCAAGCTGGCGCGGGAGAAGGTCGAGGCGCTCGGGCTTCAGGACAAGGTCACGCTCCATCTCAAGGACTTCACCCAGATGGAGGGGCAGTTCGACAAGATCTCCTCGATCGGCATGTTCGAGCACGTCGGCATCCGCAACCACCCGACCTATTTTCAGGCGGTGAACCGGCTGCTCAAGCCGCGGGGGCTTTACCTGCACCATTCGATCTCGCGGCGCGCCAAGAAGACCGAGAAGGCCTTCAACAAGATGCCGGCCGAGTACCGGGCCCTGGTGCGCTACATCTTCCCGGGCGGGGAGCTCGATCATTTGGGCATGTCGATCGCCAATCTCGAGCGCTACGGCTTCGAGGTTCACGACGTCGAGGGCTGGCGCGAGCACTACCAGCGCACGACGCGGCTGTGGTTCGAGCGGCTGAGCGCGAACAAGGCTGCGGCGGAAGCGGAAGTCGGACCGGAGCGGACGCGGATGTGGCTCATCTATCTCGCCGGCTGCTCGCTCGCCTTCGAACGCGGCGGGGCGCTGATCAACCAGACGCTGGTCTCGAAGCGGCGCAAGGGGCCATCCGGCCTGCCGCTGACGCGGGTCGATCTCTATCGCTGAGCGCTGTCAGGAGAGGCGCAAAGCGAGCGGGCGAGTGCTGACCGTCACGGCGCCGGCGCCAGCCTCGGCGCGGGCGTAATGCAAGGCATCGTCGCGGCTGCGGAAATAGCCGCCGCCGCGGCCATGCGTTTCGACCGCGATCCAGTGGCCCTCGCGATCACGCCCGATCTTGAAATGCGGACGGGCGGTTGAGGTGGCCACGGTCGGCATGGCCGCCTCAAAAGAAGCCGATCGTGGCGCCGAAGGCGAGGCCCGTACCGAAGACGATCATCGAGGCGAAGGTGGCTTCGGCGACGGTGAAGAGCGTCTGGGCGTGGCCGGAGAGGACGGAGTGGGACAGCGTGAACATCGAAACCCCCAAGCGGATCGTTCGTGTTCGGTCTTGCGGCGCTCTGTGCAGTTTTCGCGATAGGCCCTGAAAATGCGAATGGCGCCCGAAGGGGCGCCATCAGGTCAAGCCAGGCTTTCAAACCTATTTCTTCACGAAGGCGTCGAGCTTGCCGTAATGTTCGGCCAGCAGATAGTAGAAGGTCAGGCGCGACTTGGTCTTGTCGGCCTTCATGTGATCGCAGGTCGCCTTGACGGCGGCGTCGAGGTCGGCGCTCTTCAAGCCGAGCTTCTTCTTCAGGAAGTTCTCGCGGACGCGTTCGAGTTCGGCGGGGTCCGAGCAGGCGACATAGCGGGTGTCGGGTTTGCTCATGACCAACGCATAGGCCTTGCTCATGCCAGCGAAGGCGGCCTCGTTCACGGGCTTCTTGGCGAACTTCTTGACGTCGGCGAGATGATCCATCGGGTACCCCTCTGAAGACATATCGGTTCGACGGCGCGCTGAAGTCAGCGTTAACCGCCACGGAAAACGATATCCGGCTTTTTTGTCGCAGGCGAGAGGCGCGGAGGCGAAAAATCCCGGCGTTTCCGGGTTGCATCTGCGATATGGCAGGCCGGCGCCTGGAGTTGTTGAAGCCGGCGCGGGCAAGTGCTGCGATGCAGCATTCATCCCGGAGATCTTTCAGCCATGAAGCCGACGATCCTGATGGCGCCACGCATGCCGGCGCGCCTGCTGGCGCGTCTGGAAGAGCGGTACGAGGTGTTGGGGCCGATGTCCCATTCCGCGCCTGATGCGCTGCCGGCGGGAGCGGCAGCGGCGCGCGTGCTCCTGACGATCGGCACCTGGAAAACGGACGCTGCCCTGATCGAGGCCCTGCCAAATCTTGGTCTCATCGCCTGCTACGGCACCGGCAATGAAGGGATCGAGCGGGCCGCTGCCCGGGCGCGTGGTATCCTGGTCAGCAATGCCGCCGACGCCAATGCGACGAGCGTCGCCGAATTTGCGATGGGATTGATGCTGGCGAGCGCCCGGCAGATCGGCGCCGCCGAACGTTTCCTGCGGGCCGGCCGCTGGCAAGGCAATGCGATCGAGCGCATGGCGCATGTGCCGGGCCTGGCCGGACGCAAGCTCGGCATTTTCGGGCTGGGTGCGATCGGCCAGCGGATCGCGACGCGCGCATCCGCCTTCGACATGACGATCGGCTATCACAACCGCTCGCCACGACCGGAGCTGCCGTATCAGTATCACGACAGCCTGCTCGGCCTCGCCAACTGGGCGGACATCCTGATGGTCTCCGTCCGCGCGAGCAGCGAGACGCGGCATGCGATCGATGCGCAGATCCTGCGCGCACTCGGCCCGCAGGGCCATCTCGTCAACATATCGCGTGGGATTGCGGTCGATGAGGCAGCGCTGATCGAGGCCCTGGAGAACGGCACGATCGCGGGCGCGGCGCTCGACGTCTACGAGCACGAGCCGGTCGTTCCGGATCGGCTCAAGGCGCTGGAGAACGTGGTTCTGACGCCCCATATCGCAGCGAACGCCGAGTCGGCGCAAATCGCTCAGCAGGAGCTGTTGCTCGCCAATCTCGAAGCGTTCTTCGCCGGCCAGCCGCTATTGTCCCCGGTTGCGATCTAGGCGACGCGCGAGGGCGGTCGCCGTCGCGCCAGCCGTCAGGGCATCACGACGACCGGCGTGCCCATGCGGACGCGGGCGTAGAGATCGATCACGTCGCTGTTGTGCATGCGGAAGCAGCCATAGGAGGCGGCGGTGCCGACCGAGCGCGGATTATTGGTGCCGTGGATGGCGTATTGGCCGCCGGGGCCAAGGCCGATGACGCGTGCGCCCATCGGGTTGTTGGGAGCGCCGCCCGGGATCACGTCCGGCAGCCGCGGATTGTCGCGCTTGACCTCGGCCGGTGGGCTCCAGGCCGGCTCGACCACGAGCTCCTCGACATATTTGACGCCGCGCCACTGCTTGCCGGCCTTGCCGACGGCGATGGTGTAGCGCAGCGCCTGGCCCGGTGCCGCGATGTAGTAGAGCTTGCGCTCGGTGGTCCGGATCAGGATGGTGCCAGGCTGGTAGCGGTAGTCGGGGAAGTCGACGACCTCGCGCGCCTGGGCCGGGCGCATTGCCAGTAGCATCAGCAGCGAAAGTGCTGCCGCGATGATGAAATCGATCGGTCCGTGCCGGCCTGCCATGGCCTTCTCCTTGCGCATCTGAACGCTTCGGAGGCCGATTTGGTCTGGCAGCCGGTGAATCGCGGGTTCAGCAGCATGGTGAACCCGCGATTCAGAATGAATCCCCGCTTAATCGAGGAGTGCCTCAGGCGATAGCGCCACCGAGCGCGAGCATTGCCAGCAGCAAGGACAGCAGGGCGGCGAGAGCGAGGTCGATCGGACCGTGCGGGGTGCTCATGACGGATACCTCCGGCGCTGCGAGCGAGGTCTGGCGGCGCCGGTCCCGTCATGACGGAACCGGCCGCTGCGGTCCACGAGCGACAATGACCGGCGTGAACGGCCCGTTAAGCTCTCCCGTGGCGTTCGCTGAAAATGCGTGGGAGGCGGAATCAGGCCTTCTCGACCACCAGCGTCGCGCCCTCGACCCGCACGACGCGGATTTCGGTGCCGGCGAGCAGTTCGGGACCGGTGACGCGCCAGGAGGAATCGCCAACGCGAATGCGGCCTTCACCGCCGGCCATGGTTGCCTCCAGCTTGAAGACCTTGCCGATCAGCTGGCGGCCGCGATCGTTCAGACCCGCGGCGATGTCGGGCTCGTCGCTGCGCCGTCGCGTGATGGCGCGGCCGGCGAGCACGCAGACGATGGCGAGGGCGGCGAAGACGAGCAGGGCGCCCTGCCAGGCGAGGCCGATGAGGCCAACGACGATGCCGGTCAGCAAAGCGGCGAGGCCGAACCAGAGCAGGAAGACGCCGGGCGCCAGCATCTCGCCACCGACCAGGATGAGCCCGAGCACGATCCAGGCCCAGCCGCCGGAGAACCAGTCGAGCATGCTCAACCCTCCGTGCGGCCCGCCGACGGGACGGAGCTGCCGCGTCGGCTTGCGGGCGCTGCATCCTCGCCGAACACGGCCTTGGTCAATTGAGCGATACCGCCGACGGTGCCGGCAAGGGCGGCGGCCTCGACCGGCACGATCACCACCTTGCTGTTGGGAGCGCTCGCCATCGCCTTCAGCGCATCGGTGTAACGTTCGGCGATCAGGAAGTTGGCGGCCTGGATGTCGCCGCGGCTGATCGCCTCGCTGACCATGGCGGTTGCATTCGCCTCGGCCTGGGCCAGGCGCTCGCGCGCCTCGGCATCGCGCAGCGCCGCTTCCTTGCGGCCCTCGGCGGCGAGGATCTGCGACTGCTTCTGGCCTTCCGCCTTGAGGATCTCGGCCTGGCGCTGGCCTTCGGCTTCGAGCACGGCGGCGCGCTTCTCGCGCTCGGCCTTCATCTGCCGATTCATCGCGCCGGCGATATCGGCCGGCGGCAGGATGTCCCTGATCTCGATGCGCGTGACCTTGACGCCCCAGGGCGAGGCGGCAGCGTCCATCACCCGTAGCAGGCGCTCATTGATCTCGTCGCGATGCGAGAGCAACTGGTCGAGGTCCATCGAGCCGACCACCGTGCGGATATTGGTCATGGTCAGGACCATCAGAGCCTGGTCGAGATGGGAGACCTCGTAGCAGGCCTTGGCGGCATCGAGCACCTGATAGAAGGCGGCGGCGTCGATGCGCACCCCGGCATTGTCCTTGGTGATCGCCTCCTGCGAGGGAATATCGAGCACCTGTTCCATCACATTGACCTTGTGGCCGATGCGATCGAAGAGCGGGATGATCAGGCCGAGGCCGGCGCCGAGCGTGCGCGAATAGCGGCCGAAGCGCTCGACGGTGAAATTGTAGCCTTGCGGCACGGTGCGCACGCCGAGTGCGATCGCGATGACGACCGCGATGACCAGCATGATCAGCGCGACCGTGGCGATGTCCAATCCTTGCGAGCCCATCTCGTCCCTTCTCCAGCCTCGGCGCAGTCGCCGCTCACCATATCGATGTTTGCGACGCTCTGATGCAGGCTCGCGCCATCAGCGTTCCAGATATTTGACCACGCGCCACATCATCTCGCCGACGGTGTTGCATTCCTCGTCGCTGAGGACGCCCATCATCGCCTCGATCTTGGCGGTGTGGATCGCGAGCGCCTTGCGGGTCAGTACCTCGCCCTCCTGCGTCAGCCAGAGCCGGCGCACGCGCCGGTCGGCCTCGTCACTGCGGCGCTCGATCAGACCGCGGCGCTCGAGCTCGGGCAGCAGCATGCTCATGGCGCTGCGGCCGACGAGCAGTTTCTCGGCCAGCGCCTGTTGGGTCAGCCCGGGTGTGCGGAAGACGTTGGCTAGCACGTCGTAGTGCGCGAGCTGAATCCCGAGCGGCGCCAGCGCCTCGGAGAAGACCTTCTTCCAGAGCTGGTGCATGCGCGCGACCGCGAGCCAGTTCTTGAAGCGCGGCAGCTCCCAGGGCAGCCGTGATCCACCGGTGCCTTCCGGCTCAGCTTGCGGTGCGGAAATCGGCTCTTGCATTTTGTTCATGGCTGAACATAATAGTTCAAGACTGAACGAACAGGGTTCTTGATCATGCCCAGCGCAGCCCTCAGCGTCATTCGCCCTCTCGTCCGTATCGGCAGCTTCATCGCCCCGCGTACCGCCGGACGCGCCGCCTTCAAACTCTTCTGCACGCCGCCGCGCCAGCCGGGTCCACAGACCCGGACCGGCAAGGCGATCATCGCCGCCCGCTCCCGGCTCGCACCCGCCATCAAACAGGCGGTATCCTACCCGTGCGGGACGGTCAGCACCTATCTGTTCGAACCGGTGCCTCGCTTGCAAGATGGCGATGCTCCGGCGCCGACGGTGATCCTCTTGCATGGCTGGAACAGCGAGGCGGCGTTCATGACCGCTTTCGTCCAGCCATTGCTGGCGCAGGGCTTTCGCGTCGTCGCCTTCGACATGCCCGCACACGGCACCTCGACGGGCGCCGAGCTCAACATTCCGCTCGGCGTCGCCGCGCTCGCCGCCGTGGCGCGCGTCTTTGCACCCGTGCATGCGATCGTGGCGCATTCCTTCGGCGGCGCGATCGCGCTCGCGGGCCTCGCCCGCAGCGTGCCAGGCCAGCCGCGGGTCCGGGCGGGCCGCCTCGCTCTGGTCGCCGCACCATCCTCGGTCACGACGATCACCCGCAATTTCGGCGCGACGATCGGCCTCGGCCGCCGTGGCCAGGCGGCGCTGGAGCGCCGCATCCACAGCGTCGCCGGCAATCCGGTCGAGGCCTTCGAGGGCCGCGAGCAGCTGGAGGCGATCGGCCTGCCGACCCTGGTGATCCATGATCGCCAGGATCGGGAGCTCGATTTCCACCACGCCGAAGCGCTGGCGTCGGCAGGGCCGTTCGTCACGTTGCAGGAGACGAGCGGGCTCGGGCACCGGCGTGTCCTGCAGGCAAAGCAGGTGGTGGAGAGCGTGACGCGGTTCGTGGTGGGGTAGCTTGCTACCTCACACCCAGCCCATCAGCTCCCGGCGGACCACCGCCTCGATCACCTGCATGCCCTCCTCGGAATCGTTCAGGCAGGGCAGATAGGCGAATTTCTCGCCGCCATTGTGCATGAAGATTTCTCGGTTCTCGACGTCGAGCTCTTCCAGCGTCTCCAGGCAGTCGGCCGAGAAGCCGGGCGCGACGATGGCGAGCGACTTGGTACCGGCCAGCGCCAGCGCCTTCACGGTCTCGTCGGTATAGGGCTGCAGCCATTCGTCCGGCCCGAAGCGCGACTGGAAGGTCAGGCGGAAGCGCTCCTCGGGAAGGCCGAGCTTCTCGCGCAGCAGCCGGGCGGTGACGGCGCACTGGCAGTAATAGGGATCGCCCTTGAGCAGATATTCCTTCGGCATCCCGTGCAGCGAGCAGAGGATCACCTCAGGCTCGAAGCTGAGCTTGCTGAGCGAAGCGCGGATCGAGGCGGCGAGCGCGTCGATATAGGTCGGGTCGGCATAATAGGGATGGGCGACCCGCACGGTGGGCTGCCAGCGCATCTCCATCAGCGCGCGGAAGGCCTGATCGCAGGCGGTCGCCGAGGTCGGCGCGGCATATTGCGGGTAGAGCGGCACCAGCAGGATGCGGTCGCAGCCTTCCGCGAGCAGCGCCTTCAGGCGGCTCTTCACATCGGGCAGGCCGTAGCGCATGGCCCAGTCGACGGTGATGCGGTCTCCGCCGACGCCCTTCAGCCGCTCGGCGAGCTTCTCGGTTTGCGCGCGCGTGATCGTCTTGAGCGGGCCTTCGTCACGCTCCTTGTTCCAGATCGTGGCGTAGTCCTTGCCCTTCCGGCTCGGCCGCGTCGACAGGATGATCAGGTTGAGGATCGGCCACCATTTCCAGCGTGGTTCCTCGATGACCCGGCGGTCGGAGAGGAACTCCTTGAGGTAGGCCCGCATCGGCTTGTAGCTCGTGCCCTCGGGCGTGCCGAGGTTCATCAAGAGCACGCCGATGCGGCCGCTTTTGATGGTGGCGTGGTCGGGTGGCAAACTCGGCTTGAGGCTCATCACATCCGCTTTCGTTCGGCTGTGATTTAGACGAGTTACGGTTTTCGTCCAGTCGGGCCGTATGGGGTGCGACACTGCGTAAGCAGGGTCTCGCAAGCCGGCTAGGCTCTTGCTAGTCTTCGACCAAATCAAAACCGCAGGGGTTCGCGCCGATGACCAAGATGACCCGCCGCCACGCGCTTCGCGTTCTCGGCGCTCCCGCAGCCCTTGCCGCCACCGCGCCGATCGCGCAGGCGCAGACGCCGCCGGCGAGCTTCACGCTGCTGCTGGTCAACGACATCTACAAGATGAGTGACGACAAGGGCAAAGGCGGCTTCGCCCGGGCGGCCGGCATCGCCAAGGCCGAGCGGGCGCGCGGCGTGCCTGTCCTGTTCTGCCATGCCGGCGATTGCTATTCGCCCTCGCTGATGTCGGGCTTCGACCAAGGCGCCCATATCGTCGCGATGCAGAACAAGATGGGCATCGACGTCTTCGTGCCCGGAAACCACGAGTTCGACTTCGGCAAGGAGAACTATCTCAAACTTGCCGCCGCCCAGACCTATCCGACCTTCGCGGCCAATCTGCGTGACGCCGCCGGCAATCCGTTACCGGGCCACAAGGACTCCCAGATCTTCGAGCTCGGCGGCATCAAGGTCGGGGTGATCGGCACGACCTTCGATCCGACGCCGCAGCTTTCCAATCCCGGTGATCTGAAATTCTCCTCGACCATGGAGGCGCTGCGGCGCGAGGCGCGCAAGCTGAAAAGCGAGGGCGCCGACATCCTCGTCGCGGTGGTGCATGCCGACCGGGCGATGGACTACGAGATCGTGCGCTCGCGCGTGGTCGACATCCTGCTCACCGGTCACGACCACGACCTCGCCATCGCCTATGACGGCAAGGTCGTGATGGTCGAGTCGAACGAGGAGGGCAATTACGTCACCGCGATCGACATCGCCGCCAAGGCGTCGGGCGAGGGGGCCAATCGCAAGGTCGAGTGGACGCCGACCTTCCGCGTCAACGACAGCCGCGCGGCGACGCCCGATCCGGATGTCGCCGCCATCGTCAAAGGCTATGAGAGCGAGCTGTCGAAGGAGCTCGACATCGAGATCGCGACGCTGGGAACGCCGCTCGATTCGCGAACCTCCGTGATCCGCACCCAGGAGGCCGCGATCGGCAACCTGATCGCCGATGCGATCAGGGCGGCGACCGGCGCGCAGCTCGCCATTACCAATGCCGGCGGCATCCGCGCCAACAAGCAGTATCCCGCCGGGTACAAGCTGACGCGGCGCGACGTCTTGAGCGAACTGCCTTTCGGCAATGCGACCTCCATGGTCGAGATCACCGGCAA
The DNA here is from genome assembly GCF_053645455.1 of Allobosea sp. NPDC055332. NCBI lineage: Bacteria > Pseudomonadati > Pseudomonadota > Alphaproteobacteria > Hyphomicrobiales > Alloboseaceae > Allobosea > Allobosea sp. NPDC055332. The sequence continues at coordinate 19,703 of NZ_JBSHMO010000004.1, forward strand.
GGATGTGAAGGATGCGATCGAGAACGGCCTGCGCGATGCCCCGCAGGGCTCCGGCCGCTTCCCGGTGGTGTCCGGTTTGACCTTCGAGGCCGACCTCAAGCAGCCGCAGGGCTCGCGCGTCACGTCCGTGAAGGTCGACGGCAAGGAGATCGATCCGGCCGGCAAGTACACGGTCGCCACCAACAACTTCATGCTGACGGGCGGCGACGGCTATACCGCGCTCGGCCGCGGCAAGACGCTGATCGGCCTGACCGACGGCAAGCTGATGGCGAACGAGGTGATGGTCTATATCCGCAGGCTCGGCACGGTCGAGGCCAAGGTCGAGGGGCGGGCCGTCCTGAAGTGAACGGCTTTCGCGCGGCGCTCGACGCCTTCCTGGCTGCGCCGGCTTCCGCGTCCTGGCGCGATCTCTCCGTCTTCCGCGACGGCACGGTGGCGCGCGCCTGCGCCGCCGTCGATGCCGAGCGCGCCGCCGGCCATATCGTGGCGCCGGGGCCGGAGCGGTTCCTGGCGGCGCTCGCGCTGACGCCGCTCGACGATGTCAGGGTCGTGATCCTCGGCCAGGACCCCTATCCGACGCCCGGCCATGCCAACGGGCTCGCTTTCTCCTATGTCGGGCCACCGCCGCTGCCGCGCTCGCTGGTCAACATCTACAAGGAGCGGGCCGAGGATATCCGCTTCGCTGCGCCTGTCGGTGGCGATCTCTCCGGGTGGGCGAAGCAAGGCGTGCTGCTGCTGAACACCGCGCTGACGGTGCGCGAGGGCGCGACGCAGGCCGGCTCGCATCTCAAGCTCGGCTGGCGGGCGGTGACGGACGCGATTCTGTCGGCTGTCTCGCAGCGGCGCCCAAATGTCGTGTTCATGCTCTGGGGACTGCCGGCACAGGCCAAGCGGGGCCTGATCGATGAGAGCAAGCACCTCGTCATCGCCAGCGCCCATCCCTCGCCGCTCTCGGCGCGGCGCGGCTTCTTCGGCTCGAAGCCGTTCAGCCAGGCGAATGACTGGCTGAAGGCGAAAGGGGAAGCGCCGGTCGCGTGGTGAGGGCTACCCCACCGGCCGCTCGTCGGCGATGACCTTGCCGTCGTTTGGCAGAGCGCCGAGCGGCAGCACCTCGACGGAGCCCTTGAGCTTGGTGACCTGTTGCAGGGTCGATGACACCGCGTCGACGAAGCCCTTCGGCTCGGCATAGATCTCGGCCTTCAGCGTCATCGTGTCGAGCTCGTTGGCACGGCCGATGACGAGGCGGAGCTTGGCGATCTCGGCATGGCGGCGGGCGATCTCCGCGACCTGCTCGGGCCGCACGAACATGCCCTTGACCTTCGCCGTCTGGTCGGCGCGGCCGAGCCAGCCCTTGATCCGCTGGTTGCTGCGCCCGCTCGCGCTCGCCCCCGGCAGGACCGCGGTGAGGTCGCCGACGGCGAGGCGGATCTGCGGGTGATGCGGGTCGAGATTGGTGACGACGATCTCGCCGACCTCGCCCTCCGCGACTGGATCGCCGGTGCCGGGGCGGACGATCTCGACGATCAGGTTTTCGTTCAGGACCATGCCGTCGCGGGCGCTGGTCTCATAGGCGATCAGACCGATATCGGCGGTGGCGTAGAGCTGATAGGCGTCAATGCCGCGCTCACGTACCCAGGCCTGCAGCGAGGGCGGGAAGGCCGCGCCCGAGACGATCGCCCGCTTCAGGCAGGAGGTGTCGATGCCACGGCTGTCGGCCGCCTCGATCAGCAGCTTGAGGAAGTCCGGCGTGCCGAGATAGGCGCTCGGTTGGTAGGCACCGATCACCTCCATCTGCTGCTCGATATTGCCCGGGCCGGCCGGGATGACGGCGCAGCCGATGGCGCGTGCGGCCGAATCCATGACGAAGCCGCCCGGCGTCAGGTGATAGCCGAAGGTGTTGAGCACGACGTTGCCCTTGCGGAAGCCGGCGGCGTAAAGGCCACGCGCCGTGCCCCAGGGATCACTGCCGGCGCCTTCCGGCTCGAAGATCGGACCGGGCGAGGTGAAGAGCCGGCCGAAGGAACCGAGGGGCGCGCCGACGAAGCCGCCGAAGGGCGGGCTGTCCTTGTGCAGCGCCGGCAGGTCGGCCTTGCGCAGCACCGGCAGCCTGGCGAGCCCGTTGCGGTCGGTGATCCCGGCGGGATCGACGCCCTTCAGATGCGCGCCATAGCCCGGCGTCGTCAGCGCGGCCGTGAGCACGGCCGGCAGCCTGGCGAAGAGATCGGCCTCGCGCTGCTCAGGCAGCCGGGTTTCGAGATCGTCGAAGTGCTCGCTCATCGCTCTTGCCCTTGAGGTCGCCTAACGGAAGACGCGCAGGATGCGCAGGAAATCGAGCAGCCCCATCAGGGAGGCCGCGACATAGGTCATCGCCGCCGCTCGCAGCACGCCGCGCGCCGCCGGCATGTCGTCGGGGTGGAGGTACTGGTCGTAGTCGAGGATCGGCAGCGCCTTACCGAAGCTGGCATCGAACTCGACCGGCAGCGTCAGCAGGTGCACGACGACACCGAGGCCGAGAAGAGCGACAACGGCGCCGAACTGGAACAGGCCGATCGCCGGCACCCGCGTGAAGATCATCACGATCGGCACCGCGACCAGCACCACCATGGCGATCTTGTCGACGGTGCCGAGCAGGCGGGCGAGGCGGGTGCGCAGCGCGAAGAGCTGGCTGCCCTGCGCATGCTGGATGGCGTGGGCGACTTCATGGGCGGCGACGGCAACCGCCGTGATCGAGCGGCCGTCATGATTGCCGGGCGAGAGCCGCACGATGCGAGCATCGGGATCGTAATGGTCGCTACCCGGCGCGGTCGTTTCGACAGCCACCTTGTCCAGCCCGTAGCGGTCGAGCAGATGGCGCGCGAGCTCGCCCCCGGTGCCGGGCAGATCGGGCCTGTCGGCGGCGTGTCTGTCCATGACGTGGCGGACCCAGAATTGCGGACCGAGGATCAGCGTGAGGATCACGAGGGCGACGACGAGGTAGAGCATGGCGTGCTCCTGCCCGCCGATTCCGGCCTGGCTATGACAGCCAGCGCTTGCGGCGCTTGTAGCTCTTGACCTCGCGGAAGGACTTCTTGTTGCCCTCGGCGACGCCCAGGTAGAATTCCTTCACGTCCTCGTTCTCGCGCAGCATCTTGGCCTCGCCGTCCATGACGACGCGGCCGGTCTCCATGATGTAGCCATAGGTGGCGTAGCGCAGCGCCATGTTGGTGTTCTGCTCGGCGACGAGGAAGGAGACGTCCTCGCTGGCGTTGAGCTGGCGGACGATCTCGAAGATCTCCTCGACGATCTGCGGGGCGAGGCCCATGGAGGGCTCGTCGAGCAGGATCATCTTCGGCTTGCTCATCATGGCGCGGCCGATGGCGCACATCTGCTGCTCGCCGCCGGAGGTGTAGCCGGCCTGCGAATTGCGGCGCTGCTTCAGCCGCGGGAAAAGCTCATAGATCCGTTCGAGATCACGCTTGATCGCGGCGTTGCCGTCGCGCCGGGTGAAGGCGCCGGTCAGCAGGTTCTCCTCGATCGAGAGATGGCCGAAGCAGTGCCGGCCTTCCATCACCTGGATGCAGCCGCGGCGCACCAGTTCGTTCGGCGACATCCTGTCGACGCGCTCGCCGTCGAAGACGATCGAGCCCTTGGTGACCTCGCCGCGCTCGGCCTTGAGCAGGTTCGAGATCGCCTTCAGCGTCGTGGTCTTGCCAGCGCCGTTGGCGCCGAGGATCGCGACGATGCCCTTGCGCGGCACCTGTAGGGAGACGCCTTTCAGCACCAGGATGACGTGATCGTAGATCACCTCGATATTGTTCAGCGACAGGATCGTGTCCGTCGCCGCAGCGGTGGCGGGCTTCTCGAGGGTGGCGGTCGACATCTTGCGCTCCGCTGTCGGACGGGAGTGACCGGGCGGCGACGCAGGCCGCCGCCCGGAGTTTCAGATCAGGACGACTTCTCGCAGGGCTCTGTCCGCTTCGGCCAATTGCCGGCCTTCTCGACATAGTCCTTGGCGTTGGCCTCGATCAGCGGCCGGACCTCGTCCTTCATCGGCTCGATCCAGTCGCCCTTCTGGGTCCACTTGGTGCCGTCCCATTCGGCGACATAGGCCTTGTGGTGGCCGGAATGGTCGGTGCAGCTCACCTTCACCGGCGAGGCGAAGCCGGCCATGCCGATCTCCTTGAGCCGGGCCTCGTCGATGTTCAGGTTCTCGAGCCCGCGGCGCATGTCCTCGGGGGTGATCACCTTCTTGCCGGTCAGCTTCTGGGCGGTGCGGATCGCCTCGACAACGAGCATCGAATTGTAGACGCCGCGATTGTAGAGGTTCTCGCCGACCTTCTCCTTCGGCGTCGTGCTCTTCCCCTTCTCCACGACATGCTTGAGGATGTCCTGGATCACCGGGAAGTTCTGGCCGGCCGCGTTGAAGTTCAGCGAGCGATAGCCCTTGGCCTCGGCGCCGCCGGCACGGGCGTCGTCGTCACCGCCGGCCCACCAGACGCCGACCAGCTTGTTGATCGGGAAGTTGTTCTTGATCGCCTCCTTCACCGCGGTCGGGTTCATCGCCCCCCAGCCCTGGTTGTAGAGGAAGTCAGGCCGGTCGCGGCGGATCGAGAGCCAGAGCGAGCCCTGGTTCTGCATGTCGGCCGCAGCAACCGGATAGAGCTTGAGCTCGAAGCCGTATTTCTTGGCGAGGTTCTCGAGCACCGGGATCGGTTCCTTGCCGAAGGGCGCGTCGAGATGGATCAGGCCGAGCTTCTTGCCCTTGAGCTTGTCCATGCCGCCGAGCTCGGCCGCCATGTGCTTCACCATCACCGAGGCGCCGTCCCAATAGGTCAGCGGCGGGATGAAGACCCAGGGGAAGTTGGTGCCGTCGGCCGAGGCCGAGAGGCCGTAGGCCATCGACAGGATCGGCAGCTTGTCGACATGGGCGCGCGGGATGGCGGCCAGCGTCGCGCCGGTCGACCACGGGCTGTAGACGATGGTCTTCGACTTGACCTGCTCGTAGCACTCGATCGACTTCTTGGTGTCGTAGCCGGTCTCGCATTCCTCGTAGATCACCTTGACGCCGTTCACGCCGCCGTCGCGCTCGTTGATCATGTTGATGTAGTCGCGCATGCCGTCGCCGATCGGGATGCCCGAGCCCGAGAACGGGCCGGTGCGATAGGCGTTGTTGGAGAAGTAGATCGTCTCCTGCGCATTGGCCGGGGCGGCGATCGCACCGGCGGCGAGAAGCGCGCCGACGGCGACGCTCCTGATGATGCTGCTCGTTTTCATAGGCCTTCCTCCGTGGTTGCCGGGTCCGGCCGAGCCGTCCCGTCTTCGCTTGCCCGCCGCTTGAAGACCGCGGCGGGTCGTTGTCCTTGGGTCTCTCTCCCCTTTGATCCTGCGCGAATTCTTGTCGTTTGGCTGTTCCAGCCAAACGGAAAGCGCGCTGGTCAATAGGGGAAGGGCCACGTCCGCAATTTCTGCTTCCCGATCTGCCAGAGGCGCGCCAGGCCGTGCGGTTCGACGATCAGGAAGAGGATGATCAGAGCGCCGACCAGCATGAAGGTGACATGCTCGGCCGCCGCGCCGCCGATCGGCACGCCCAGCGCCGGCAGCCCGAACTTCAGCGCTGTCGGCAGGGCCGAGAGGAAGGCGGCGCCGAAGAAGGAGCCGATCAGCGAGCCGAGGCCGCCGATGATCACCATGAACAGGATGGTGAAGGAGAGGCGGATGGTGAAGACGTCGTTGGCTTCGCCGCCGCCATACCAAAGGAAGATCATCATCGCCCCGGCGACCCCGGCGAAATAGGAGGAGACGGCGAAGGCGGTGAGCTTGGCGTTGAGCAGCTTGATGCCCATCAGCTCGGCGGCGATGTCCATGTCGCGCACCGCCATCCAGGAGCGGCCGAGCTTGCCGTGGACGATGTTCGAGGCGAACCAGGTCAGTACCACGACGAGGCCGAGGCAGACGAAATAGCGCGTTTCGGGCGTTGCCGCGGCGCCGGTGATGGGCAGGCCGAACAGCGTGCGCTGCGGCACCTCGATCGCGCCCGAGGCATTGTAGTTGAACAGCCAGGGCACGCGCACGAAGGCCCATTGCAGGAAGAACTGCGCGGCGAGCGTCGCTACCGCGAGATAGAAGCCCTTGATCCGCAGCGAAGGCAGCCCGAACAGCACGCCGATCGCGGCCGAGAACAGCCCGGACAAGAGGATCAGGACGATGATGTTCACGCCGGGGAAGAAGGTGGTCAGCTTGTAGCAGGAATAGGCGCCGACACCCATGAAGGCGGCGGTGCCGAGCGAGATCAGCCCGGTATAACCAGTCAGGATATTGAGCCCGATCGCCGCCAGCGAGAGTACCAGGAACGGGATCATCACCGAGGCGATGAAGAAGTCGTTGCCGGTCAGCGGAATGCCGATGAAGGCGATCGCGAGGATGACGGCGATGCCGATCCGGTCCTGCCGGAGCGGGAACACGGCCATGTCGGCGGCGTAGGTGGATTTGTATTGGCCGGCTTCGCGGTAGAACACGGGTCAGCCTCTCAGATGCGTTCGATGATCTTGTCGCCGAACAGGCCCTGCGGCCGGAACAGCAGGAAGCCCAGGGCGATGAAATAGGCGAGCCAGCTCTCGATGCCGCCACCGATCAGCGGCCCCCAGTAGAACTCGCCGAGCTTCTCGCCGATGCCGATGATCAGCCCGCCGACGATGGCGCCGGGGATCGAGGTGAAGCCGCCGAGGATCAGCACCGGCAGCGCCTTCAGCGCCACGATCTCGAGCGCGAAGGAGACGTCGGAGCGTGCACCCCACATGATGCCGGTGATCAGCGCGACGATGCCGGCTGTGAACCAGACGATCACCCAGATCTGGTTGAGCGAGATGCCGACCGAGAGCGCCGCCTTGTGGCTGTCGGCGACGGCGCGAAGCGCACGGCCGATGCGGGTGTACTGGAAGAACAGCGCCAGCACGGCGATCATCAGCGAGGCGATGATGGCGGCGGCGATGTCGATCTTCTGCAGCGAGACGATGCCGCCGAGGATCTTCAGGTCGATAGCGCCCTTGGGCAGATAGAGCTGCTCGGCGATCATCTGCTTGGGATTGCCGCCGAAGATGGCCTCGCCGAAGCCAATCAGGAAATAGGTGATCCCGAAGGTCGCCATGAACAGGATGATGTCGGGCTGGTTGACCAGCGGGCGCAGCACGACGCGCTCGATCGTCACGGCGAGGGCGAACATCACGCCGAGCGTCAGGATGACCGCGAGGAAGGCCGGCACACCCTTCTCATAGAGGCCAACCAGGGTCAGCGCCGCGAACACCACCATGATGCCCTGGGCGAAGTTGAACACGCCGGAGGCCTTGAAGATCAGCACGAAGCCGAGCGCGATCAGCGCATAGAGCACGCCGGAGACCAGGCCTTCCCAGATCGTCTGGGCAAGCAGGTCCGGCGCCTGGACCATCTGGTTGAACGGGTCGACGAAGATGGCGTGGATCGTGCCGGTCGGGTCGATCCGGGCGCCGATCAGCGCGGCGGCGACGAGGCCGATCACAATGACGCCGGCCTTGATCCAGCCATTGGCGAGGAGATTGGGCGCGGGCTGCGCGGCGATGTCGCTCATGCGCTCATGTCCTTTGCGCTCTTGTTCTTGCTTGCGGCGGCCATCAGTGCGCCACTCCGAGATAGGCGTCGATCACGCGCTGGTCGGCCTTGACCTCGGCCGGCGTGCCGTCGGCGATCTTGCGGCCGTATTCGAGCACGACGACGCGGTCGGAGAGGTCCATGACCACGCCCATATCGTGCTCGATCAAAGCGATGGTGGTGCCGAACTGGTTGTTCACGTCGAGGATGAAGCGGCACATGTCCTCCTTCTCCTCGAGGTTCATGCCGGCCATCGGCTCGTCGAGCAGCAGGAGCTCCGGCTCCATGGCAAGCGCCCGGCCGAGCTCGACCCGCTTCTGCAGGCCATAGGGGAGCTTGCCGACCGGCAACTTCCTGATGTGCTGGATCTGCAGGAAGTCGATGATGTCCTCGACGACCTTGCGGTGCTCGATCTCCTCGCTCATCGCCGGGCCGTGCCGTAGCGCCTGCCAGAAGAAGCCCTTGCGCATCTTCAGGGTGCGCCCGGTCATGATGTTGTCGAGCGTCGACATACCCTTGAACAGGGCGACGTTCTGGAAGGTGCGGGCGATGCCGGCCGCCGCCGCCTGATGCGGCCTGACCTTGGCGCGGCGCACGCCCTTATAGGTGATGCGGCCTTCCTGCGGGTGGTAGAAGCCGTTGATGCAGTTGAGCATCGAGGTCTTGCCGGCGCCGTTGGGGCCGATGATGGCGCGGATCTCGCCCTTGCGGATGTCGAAGGAGACATCGGTGATCGCCTTCACGCCGCCGAAGCGCAGCGAGACGTTCTCGACCGAGAGCAGCACCTCGCCCTTGTGCGTGACCGGTGCGCCGGCGGCAGCCATGGAATGCGCGTTCATGCCGCCTCCTTCGTCGCAGAAGTCGTTGCCGGAGCGGTGACCGGGTAGATCTTCGCGTCGGCGACCTTGACCCTCGCCGAGATCACGCCCTTGCGGCCGTCCTCGAAGGTAACTTCGGTCGAGATGTCGGCCTCGGTCGCGCCGTTGTAGAGCGCCTCGACCAGCGGGGCATAACGCTCGGCGATGAAGCCGCGGCGGACCTTCTGGGTGCGGGTGAGCTCGCCATCGTCGGCGTCGAGCTCCTTGTGCAGGATCAGGAAGCGCTTGATCTGGGCGCCGCCCATCATCGGCTCGGCCGCGAGCGAGCGGTTCACCTCGTCGACATGCTTCGCCATCATCTCGTAGACCTGCGGATGGCCGGCGAGCTCCTGATAGGAGGCGTAGACGACATTGTTGCGCTCGGCCCAGTTGCCGACGGCCGTGAGGTCGATGTTGAGCGCGACGGTGGCGTAGTCGCGGCCCTGGCCGAAGGCGACGACCTCCTTGATGTTCGGGTAGAACTTGAGCTTGTTCTCGATGTATTTCGGCGGGAACAGCTCGCCCGAGTTGAGCTTGCCGACATCCTTGGCGCGGTCGATGATCTTGAGGTGGCCGCTCTCATCGAAGAAGCCGGCATCGCCCGAGCGGACATAGCCATCCTCGGTCATCGTCTCGGCGGTCTTCTCCTCATCCTTGTAGTAGCCGCGGAAGATCGAAGGCGAGCGGTAGAGCACCTCGCCATTGTCGGCGATCCGGATCTCGACCTGCGGCGCCGGCTTGCCGACCGTGTCGGCCTTGATCTCGCCGTCCGGCTGCATGGTGATGTAGACGCCGGCCTCGGTCTGTCCGTAGAGCTGCTTCAGATTGACGCCGATCGAGCGATAGAAGCGGAAGAGCTCGGGGCCGATCGCCTCGCCGGCGGTGTAGCCGACCTTGATGTTGGTCAGGCCGAAGCGGTTGCGCAGCGGCGCGTAGATGACGATGTCGCCGAGCTTGTAGAGCAGGCGGGCGGAGAGCGGCACGCTCTCGCCGTTCAGGATCTTCTCGCCATGCTGCTTGGCGACGCCGAGGAAGTAGTGGAAGACCTTGCGCATCAGCGGGCCGGCATCCTCCATGCGCACCATTGTCAGCGTCAGCATGGTCTCGAAGACACGCGGCGGCGCGAAGGCATAGGTGGTGCCGATCTCGCGGCGATCGTCGACGACGGTCTCCGGGCCTTCCGGGCAATTGACGCAGAAGCCGGCGATGATCGCCTGCGCATAGGAGAAGACGTGGTCGCCGACCCAGGCGATCGGCAGATAGGCGATGATCTCGTCGTTCTCGTTCAGCCCGTCGAAGCTGCAGCCGATCTCGGCGGCAGTGATGACATTGAAATGGGTGAGCATCACCCCCTTGGGCCGTCCGGTCGTGCCGGAGGTGTAGAGGATGATGGCGAGGTCGTCGCTCGCGCCCTGCGCCATCTCGCGGTCATGCGCGGCTGAGACGGTGGTGTCCTTGAGTGCGGCGCGCCCGGCCTCGATCACGTCGCCGATATCGTGCAGCTTGGCGTGGTCGTAGTCGCGTAGTCCGCGCGGCTCGTCATAGAGCATGTGGCGTAGGTTCGGCAGGCGCTCGATGACGGAGAGAACCTTGTCGACCTGCTCCTGGTCTTGCACGCAGGCGAAGACTGCCCCGGCATGATCGAGCACATAGGCCATCTCGTCGGCGACGCTGTCGGCATAGACCGGCACCGGGATCGCGCCGAGCCATTGCGCCGCGGCCATCGACCAATAGAGGCGCGGGCGATTGTAGCCGATGATCGCGACCTTCTCGCCGCGCTTCAGGCCAAGCTGCTCGAATCCCCTGGCATAGGCGCAGACCTGTTCGGCGACCTCGGCCCAGGTCCAGGACTGCCAGATGCCGAGGTCCTTGTGCCGGAACGCGACGCGTGCGCCGCGCTCCCGCGCATTGCGCAGCAGGAGCTTGGGAAAGGTATCCGCCTGGCCGGCGGCTGCGCTTGCCACGATCGTCGTCTCCACCCTGTCGCCCCGTCTGTCGCGGGTTTGCCGGGGCCTTGGGCCCTTGTGCGATCATGCAAGCTTTGCAGGTGGCTCGGCGCTGTGCAAGAAGCCACTTGACAGACAAGATGCGTTTGAGGCGCTATTGTCCCGCCGAGGTTCGACTTAGGCGCCAGCCCCGCGATCTGCCGGGCGGTCATCTCCTATCGCAAGGCTCGCAGGCGCCCGGTTTTACCGGGCTGGCGCAGCGCCTTTCATCCGCCTTGTTCCGGCCGGAAGCTCACGGCGAGGGCTGGCCGATGCGCGCTTCTGCCTCGATCACGATCGCGATGCTGCTCGCTATGGGAGCGAGCGGAGCACATGCGCATCGCGCGCCGGGTGGCTGGGACTATCCCTTCGAATGCTGCTCGGAGGCGGATTGCGCGCAGATCGATGTCAGCGAGGTGCGGGAGACCCCGTCCGGCTTCGTCGTGACGATCATGCCGGGCCGGCATCCGATGTGGGTGACGGAGCGCCGCCAAACAGTCGTGCTCGAAATCCCCTATCAGAAGGCGCGTCTCTCGCCGGATGGGTTCTTCCACCTGTGCATGAACGATGCGGGGGAGCTGTTGTGCTTCTTCTCGCCGGGTGGGGGATCGTAGGTCGCTTTCAAAGCGGAACGGCTTGCCTGCCGGTAGAGGCAGGCAAGCCACATTTTTCGGGGGACGCCGGCGTGGCGCGTCGAAAGCTCAGGCCTTCGGACGCGGACCCACGAGCGGTTTGGCCTCGCCGAACATCGCGGGGTCGATGCTGAGCTCGAACCGCTTGAAGCGCCAGCCGTTCTTGGTGCGCTTGACCAGGCAGTCGCCTCCAGCGGTGGCGATCGCCACCGGACCCACAGCGACGTCGATCTTGTGGATGTAGAAGCGATGGCGCGCGCCCTCCTCATGCACCTCGACGAGGTGATTGCTCAGGAAATGGCGGACGCTGTCTTCCTTGCCGGCGGCGATATGCTTGGCGATGAAGTCCTTGACCGCTTCCGGACCGACAAAGTCGCCATAGGGGGCAACAAAGGCGCCATCATCGGCGAAGAAGGAGGCGAAGCCCGGCGCGTCCTTGCCGTCGAGGCAGATATAGATCCGCGACGACAGTTCCTGAATCTCGATCTTGTCTGCAGTCGTCAGTGTCATCGTGATGGTCTCCCTGCTGGTTGAAGCGATCTCAGGCGGAGGCGAGGTGGCGCCGCAGCAGCGTGTTGAAAGGCGCGCCGATCTTCTGGACGGCATGTCCGGCTCCCGGCAGGCAGTGGCATTCGACCTGCAGCAGATCGGCAAGGCGCTGGCAGATGCCGTCGAAGGCTTCGCTCCAGCCGCCGGTGACGACGAGCTTGGGAAATGGCGCATAGGCGACTGTGCCGATCGGCACGTCGACGCGCCAGGGGTGTGCGGTGACGAGGTTGACCGCGGCGGTAGCGAGCGGCGGCGGCAACGGATTGGGCAGCGGCAGGTCCATCTCCACGGCGGCGAGGAAGCCGGCGACGAAACCATGCCGATCGGCGGGGTCGGCGCTGGCCCAGTGCGCCTGCATCGCCTGCGAGACCCGGCGCACGGCCGGCAGATCGCTCGCGAGCGCGAAGGCGGGCGGCTCGATCACGGTAAGAGACCGCACGAGGTCGGGGCGCATGCCAGCGGCGTTCAGGGCGATGATGCCGCCCATCGATGTCCCGACGAGATGGGCGCCGCCGCCGAGGAGGCTGACGACGTCGCCGGCGTCCTTATAGATGTCGGACTCGGTGATCGGGGCAGTGTCGCCGTAGCCGCGGCGAGTGATGATCGACAGGGCGAAGCTGTCGCTCAGCTCCTTCTGTTCGAGGAAGGCGGCGGCGCCGACCCCGAGGCTGCCATGGACCATGATGATCCGGTCGCCGCGATCTCCCCATTGTTCGATTGCGTAGAGCATGAAGCGTTCCTTTACGGTCGTGTGAATCTGATGGGCTTGAGGGGCGGGTGCAGGCGAGCAGGCGCGACCGCCCGCTCACGGGGTGTCAGGGACCCCAGAGCCGGTAGTTCAGGGTGGCGAATACGGTGGTGCCCTTGGCGACCGTCGCGCTGTCGACGCCGTAGCGTGGCGTTCCGCCGGAGGTTCGGGCCGAGAGTTCCTTGGTCGCCCAGACGCTCAGCGTTGCCGGGCCGAAATTGTAGCCGACCATCGCGCCGGCGGCCCAGATATCGTAGCGGTTGAGGTTGACCGCACCACCATAGAACGGGCTGGAGCGGTCCTTGCTGATCTGGCCGACATAGTAGGCCACGGGTCCCAGCGTCCAGTTGCCGATCGTCTTCGTCGCGGTGAATTCGGCGTGCAGGACGTTGCCGCTGGTATAGTCCGTGATCGAATTGGCCGTGTTCATCTCCTGCGAGACGTTGGCAGTGAAGTTCCAGCCGTCCTTGACGTAGGACAGCACGAGATTGGGCTGGAAGGTCCACCAGGGCGCGCCGATATTGCCGAGGCCGTTCGCGCCGCCCCGCGTGCCGGTCGGCAGCCAGATGCCGAGGCCCGCTTTGACGTGGAAGCCGCTATCGCCCAGCTTCCAACTCAGGCCGACCGGGGCGATGAAGGTGTTGTGCAGGCCGCCCGGATTCGTATGGATCGGGGCGCCGACACCGATTCTCATGGCGGGCTGGAAGATCGTCGCGTCGTAGGTCGCCCCGAACAGCGTCCAGCCGGGAACCCACATCAGGCCCAGCGCGCCGCCGGGAATCTCGACTGAGGTACGCCCGCCGGCTGCCGTGCTCGGCGCCCCCGGGCCGACGAGAGAGCCCGAATTGTTCAGGATGTTGTTGAACATGTAGAGGCCGGGCGGCGGCGTCGCGGCGGATTGGCCGAGCACGATGCCCGGCTTCTGCGCCGCCCCGATATAACCGGCCTCGAAGGCGGCAGCCGGCCATGCCAGCGAGGCCGCTCCCGCAATCAGCGCGGCAGAAAATACTCTCCGGAAAACCATGTCCCCTCCCGTTGCGGCTCTGCTCTGGAGCCGCGAGGGCAACGGCAGAGTTCATCCGCCGCATCATGGAGAGGGGTGGCGCCCGGACTATCGGAGGCGCGCAGAGCGCTATCGCCGACGCGAAAATTTCGCGAGCCGGCGCAGCAGATCAGCAGGTTCGCTTGGCGAGGACGGCAGACGGTTTCTGGCCGAACCGGTCCTTGAACTGGGTCGCGAAGTCGCCGAGGTGGACGAAACCCCATTGCAGGGCGACATCCGTGACGGACACCGTGCCGGGCGGTGCCGAAGCCAGGACGGCATACACGCGATCGAGTCGTTCCGCCCGCAGCCAGCGGCTCGGCGAGATGCCCAGCTCGCGCTGGAAGCCGGCCTGCAGGCTGCGCAAGCTCAAGCCGCAATGCCGGGCGACCTGGCTCGGGCGCATGGGCTCGCCGATATGTGCGCGCATATAGTCCATGGCCCGGCGCAGCTGTGCCGAGCGTGCCGGCTGGGCGGCCGCCAAGATCGCGGCGCTGAAATTGTTCGGCTGCGTGACGAGCAGCGACTCGATGATGAGTTCTTCGAGGCGGATGAACAGTTTGGGGTGCGCCAGCCCGTCGCCGAGCAAGGACAGGCTCGCGGCCGCCTCCAGCAATTTGTGCCAGAAGGCTGGCGTGTCGCGCAGGCCAAGGTCGAAATTGACCGGCGCCGCCTGTTCTGTGCCCGCAAGGTCTGCACAGAGACGTTCGACCTGCCGGCGGTCGAGGCGCAGCAGGATCTGGTCGAAGGCGCCGTCGATATCGAGCTGGCATTCCTGATAGGGCCCTACGATCGAGCCTCGGCCCGGTTTGAGCTCGGCCGTCGAGGCGCCATAGCGAAAGCGCGCACTGCCTCGCAGCGGCAACGTCACCAGGAAATGCCTGCCTTGCGGAACCTCCGGGACGACGGTGACATCGCTGCCATAGCAGAGCCGGCTCATCGAGAACGAGCCGATCGGGACATGGTGGAGACGCGTCGCGAGCGCTGCACCTCGCCCGTTCAGGTGAAGCCGATGCGGACGCAGAGCCTTGCTGCACCCGTCGATGACCTCGTCGGGATCATTGCTGGCGAGGATCAGATGCTCGCCGCCGAACAGGCGCTCGGCGACGTAGGAGGCGGGCATGGTCATCGCTTCACTCCCGGCTCATAATTTTACTGTGCAAATTAGCTTTGCATGAAAGTAACTTCAAGCGGATGGCGCACACCGCTCCGGGCTGGAGGATCGGGTTGACCCGGCAGGCCCAGCCTAAGCAATCGGCTGCGTCGCGCCCGGCCCGAGCGATCTTTGCACCATGACGCTGTCGGACCATTTGCCATGGCGATAGGCGACGCCCGGCAGCAGGCCGACCCGGGCGAAGCCAAAGCGCTCGTGCAAGGCGAGCGAGGCGCCGTTCTCGGCATCGATATAGCCGATCATCTGGCGAAAGCCGGCAGCGGCGCAGGCGTCGATCAGCGCCTGCATCAAGAGCCGCCCGATGCCATGCCCGAGATGCTCGTGATGGACGTAGATCGAGTGCTTGACCGTGAAGCGATAGGCCGGCCGCTTGCGGAACAGCACGACATAGGCATAGCCGACGACCTGGCCGCCGCGGGTCGCGACCAGATGCGGCAGCTTGCGGCTGCGCAGGTTCTTGCGCCGGTCCTTGAGATCGTCCGGCTGCGGTGTCCCGGTATCCTCGACGCCCGCCTCGATGCCATGGCGGATATGCCGGCGATAGATCGCCAGCATCGGCTCGACATCGTCGTCGCGGGAGGGGCGGATGATGATCGGTAGCTCGCTCTCCATGCGTCGTCGCGATCCTTAGCCCTGCGCCTGTTCGCTGACGACATAGGTGTGGAGCCGCACCCGCCCCTCCGTGTCAGTCTCGCGATAGACGCCCTGGATCTCGACGTCGAAGCCGGGGAAGGCATTGAAGCAGGCTTCGAACATCTTGAGGTAGTCAATCATCGGCTTGGCCCGCTCGGTCAATCGCTCGCCGGGAACGATGGTGGCGATGCCCGGCGGGTAGACGACGAAGGGCGTCGTCGCGATCCGCCCGGCGATGGCGTCGATCGGTAGATAGTCGACATCATTGCGCGTCAGGCAGCGCGCCGCGTCATGCGGCGACATCGCCATCTCCGGAAGATGCTCGGGCGAGAACTGCCGGTTCTGCAGGCCGCTGACATCGTGCTCGCGGAAGAAGCGATGCATCTGCCCGCACAGATCGCGCAGGCGAACGCCGGCATAGCGGCCCGGCCGACGCCGGTAGAATTCGGGAATGGCCTCTTCCAGCAGGGCGTTGTCGTCGTGCAGCTTCTTGAAGGCGACGAGCCCGCTGATCAGCGTGCCGGCCTTGCTGGCCTCGACGCCCGGCGTCAGCAGGAAGAGCAGCGAATTGAGGTCGTTCTTCTCGGCGACGATGCGGTTCTCGCGCAGGAATTGCGCGACGATCGGCGCGGGAATGCCGTGCTCGGCATAAGCGCCGCTCTCGCGGTCGAAACCGGGGGTGAGCAGGGTCAGCTTGTTGGGGTCGGTGATGGCGAAGCCCGGCTCCATCTGCGTGAAGCCATGCCAGTTGGCATCGGGCGCGAGCTGCCAGTAGGCGGGGTTGCTGGCGAGCTGGTCGGTCGCGACCATCTCCCAGGTGACGTCATGGACGGCGCCCTCGCGCGAAGCGTCGGCTATGCTGACCCGGTCCGGCACGAAGGGCTCGAAGAACCAGCGCCGCTCGGGCCTCGTCTCCTTCTCCTCGAACTCGCGCCGCACGGCTCGGATCTTCTTGCGCAATTCGATGCCGAGCCGGATCGTGTCGTCCCAGAGTACCTCGCCGGAGCGGCCCTTCATCATCTGCGCGCCGACATCGAGCGAGGCGAACAGGGGATAGAACGGCGAGGTCGAAGCGTACTGCATGAAGCTCTCGTTGAAGCGCCGGTGCTCGACCCGGCGCTTCTGGCCCTTGATGTGCCGGTCCTTGATGTGGATCTGCGAGGCCTGGCTGAAGCTCGCGAGCTGCTTGTGGGTCGATTGCGTCGCGATGATGCCGGGCGAGTCCGGTCCCAGTCCCGTCAGCCCCATGGCGAAGCGGCCGGCATAGAGCGGATGGAACTTCATGAAGCCGGCCCAAGCCTCGTCGAAGAGGATGTACTCGCAGAGATGCCCAATCTTATCGAGGATCATCTGGGCGCTGTGGATCGTGCCGTCATAGGTGCACTGCTCGACCACGGCGACGCGGAACGGGCGCGGCCTTGTCCAGGCCTCGGGATCCTTGACGAGGGGATTGGTGCGGATGCGCTCGCGCAGCGCCTCCTCGTCGAAGCTCTCCCAGCGCATCGGGCCGATCAGGCCCCAGGCATTGCGCGCGGTCGGGATATAGACCGGGATGCCGCCGGCGATCAGCAGCGCGCCGTGATGGGCGGCCTTGTGGTTGTTGCGGTCGAACAGGACGAGGTCGCCATCGGTGACCAGGGCGGCGAGCGCGACCTTGTTCGAGGTCGAGGTGCCGTTCAGCACGAAATAGGTCTTCTCGGCCCCGAAGATCTGCGCCGCTTCCTTCTGCGCCTTCAGGGCCGGGCCCTCATGGGTCAGCAGGTCGCCGAGATCGAGCACGGAATTGTCGAGGTCGTCGCGGAAGACTGCCTCGCCGAGATGCTCCATGAAGACACGGCCGATCGGGCTGCGGCTGTAGAACACGCCGCCATTATGGCCCGGGCAGGTCCAGAGATGGTTGCCCTCCTCGGCATAGTCGACGAGCGCGCCGAAGAACGGCGTCTTCAACGTCTCGGCATATTGCTTGAGGCGGCTGATCAGGCTCTTGGCGATGAAGGGCGGGGTTTCCTCCGAGAGGAAGATGTAGCCGTCAATGAAGTCGAGCACCTCGACCGGCACATCCTCGAAGCGCTTGCGGCGGATCAGCAGGATGATCGGGAAGTCGAGGCCGCGCCGGCGCATCAGGTTGATCAGCGCGGCGGTCTTGCCTTCCAGCCCCTTCTTGCCCCAGTCGACCACCATGCAGCCGATGGCCGCGTCGGTCTGGACGGCGATCTCGGCATCCTCGAGCTTGCGCGCCTTGACCACCTCGAAGCCCGATCGCTCGATCTCCTCGATGATCTGGTTGAAGCGGATGCCTTCGAGATCCTCGGCATCGAAGTTCGGCGTCGCGAACAGGAAGGTGAAGCGCCTGAAATAGTCCATGCCGGCTCCGCTGGGCGTGAACCGGCAGCATTGGGCGATTTATGCGACAATTCGGCGACCATGGAGCCGGCTATGTCCGGACGGCGCGGTCGCTCTGACCGCTATGGGCGGAAGCGGACCTTCGCCAATCCAGCGGGGATCGTGAGCTTGACCGCTGCAGGTCAGGAGCCCGACAAAGAGCGCCCAGGGCACTGAGCGAAATGGTAGCTCCGAGATGCTACGCCTTCACTATTATCCAGGGTTCATCAGCCTCGCCACGCACATCGTCATCGAAGAGACTGGCCTGGACTATGAGCTGTCGTTCGTGAATCTGCACAAGGGGCCGAACAGGAGCCCGCCTTATCTCGCGCTGCATCCCGACGGCCTCGTTCCTGTCCTGGAGGACGGCGATCTCGTTCTCTACGAGAGCGTCGCCATCATCCTTCATCTCCTCGAAATGAACGGCGGAACGTCGCTGCTGCCAGAGCAGGCCAGCGCTCTCAGGCCGCAGTTCTACAAATGGCTGATGTGGCTCTCGACTGCCTTGCACGCCAATCTGTCGCTCTATCTGCATCCCAACAAAGTTGCGGCCTCCGCGGAAGCGCAGGCGGAGGTGAGAGACGCGGCCGAGCAACGCGTGGACGCCCAGTTCGACCGCATTGAGGACGAGTTGACGCGGCACGGCGGCGCCTGGTTCCTGGGCGACACCTATACGGCCGTAGACGCATATCTCTTCACGCTTGCCCGCTGGTCGCGTGGCATGCGTCAGCCTGCAGCCAGTCGACCGCAATTGGGCGCTTACCTGCAACGCATGATCGCGCGGCCAGCCGTGCAGCGCGCCCATGCGCAGGAGCATATCCCGCAGCCATGGATCTGACGTTGAAGATCTGGGCTGAAAGCGGACATCGCTTCCAGCGAACGCCGTCTACCCCTCGTAACGCGCCAATCGCTCCAGATCGAGGATCGTCACCTCGTTGTGGCGGAGCTAGCGCCACAAGCTGACGTGCTCGGCATCCCCATGGTAAAAGGCCCGCCTCTAGCCGGGCTTGCACTCAAAGATCGTTTGAAAACTTGGTCGCCACCCTAAATATACTTTAGGCAGGATCTTTCCGGAATTTCTCCGTAGCTATCTTTCCATTGGCAAGATCTTCCATTGCCTGGCGCAGATCCTCTGTCGTTCCTGCGTCCCATGGAAGATCGTTATCATCAAGCATCATAGCGGAAAGAATATCTACCAAATCTAATGCCGAACATCTCTCATAATTGATTTGTATGTAGCGGTATATTATTAAAAATACATCTTTTTCTGTAAGATTGTGTATCTTCATGTACTACCCCTCATACCTCGCCAGCCGCTCCAGATCGAGGATCGTCACCTCGTTGTGGCCGACTTCGACGAGGCCGAGCTCGGCGAGCTTGGCGAGGCTCTGATTGGCCATCTGCCGGGAGATGCCGGCGAGTAGGCCGAGCTCCTCTTGGCTGATCGTCAGGGTCCGGTCGTTGTTGGGATAGAGGATCGGGTTGAACAGCCAGGCGAGGTTGCGGGCGAGGCGCCCGGTCGCGCCCAGCATGCGGTCATATTCCGCGAGCCCGATGAACTGGGCGAGCCGCTCGTTGAACTGGTGCACCAGGAAACGGTTGAAGGCAGCCGAATGCTCGAACAGCCAGAGGAAGGTCTGGCGCCGCATCAGCGCGACCTTGCTCTCGCGCAGCGCGACGAGGTCGTAGCGCCGGGCCTCGTTCTTGATGATCGTGCCCTCGCCGAACCAGGCGCCGCCGCGCAGGCCGGCGAGCGTCGCCGATTTGCCGCTGCGCGAGGTCGTGCTCATCTTGAGCAGCCCATCTGCGACGCCGGTCCAGGATTCCAGCCGGTCGCCGACATGGCAGACATAGGCACCCTTGCCATAGGCCTTGATCGTCGTTCCGCGCCGCGCTTCCTCGAACTCCTCCGGCGTCAGGTCGTTCGACCAGGCGGCGATGCGGCGCAGCTCGTCCTCGGAAATCAAAGCTCGCCGGCCTTTCGGTCACTCAAGCGGATGGCGCCACTATGCGGCCGGCTTCATCGCAAACTCAAGCCGCGCCGGCCATGCCGTCGAACCGGCATCCGCATCGTGCGTTTCCTCGCTAACGCAGGGAGTGCAGGCCATGCAGGACGCCGTCGTCACGAGCGATCATCACCAGGGAGTCCGCCACGCCACGATCGAGATCGAAGGGATCGAGATCTTCTATCGCGAGGCCGGGCCGCAAGACGCGCCGGTTCTGCTCCTGCCGCACGGCTATCCCTGCTCATCCTACGAGTTCCGCAACCTGCTGCCGGCATTGTCCGATCGCTGGCGGCTCGTCGCGCCGGACTATCCCGGCTTCGGCTACAGCGCGACGCCGGACGGCTTCGCTTACGACTATGAGGGCTACTCGCAACTGCTCGAACGCTTCGCGGACCGGCTCGGCCTGAAGCGCTTTGCGCTCTATCTGCATGATTACGGCACCTGGATCGGGCTCAAGCTCGCCCGGCGCGCACCGGAGCGCATCACCGGGCTGATCATCCAGAACGGCGATATCTACGAGGATGCGCTCGGACCGAAATACGAGGGGATGAAGGAATACTGGCGCGAACCCACGCCGGAGGGCCGCGGGAAGCTAGAGGACGCGGTGAGCGAGGAAGGGTTTCGCGAGGAGTTCCTCAACGAGGTCCGCCTGGAGATCGCCAGCCGCATCCCGCCCGATCTCTGGAAGCTCCACTGGCCGCTGATGAACACGCAAAAGCGGCGCGAGCTCAGCGTTGGGCTGATGGAGGTCTGGAAGGAGAATTTCGAGTGGTTCCCGCGCTATCAGGCCTATCTGCGTGAGCATCGGCCGCCGACGCTGATCGTCTGGGGGCCGCAGGACGGCTACATGCCGGAGAAGTCGGCGCGGGCCTATCTGCGTGACCTGCCACATGCCGAGCTGCATCTGCTCGACGGCGGCCACTGGTTGCTGGAGACCAATCTCGACGAGGTCGTCGCGTTGATCCGGCCCTTCCTCGGCCGGCTGGAGCAGTCCGAAAGCCGGCGCCTCACGGCCTGATCGCGGCGGCAAGCGAGAGCAGCAGCAAGGCAGCGAAGATCAGGTTGACGATGCGGTTGCTTCGCGGATCACGGAACAGGCTGGTCAGGCCCGAGCCGGCGAGCAGCCAGCCGATATTGACCGCGGCGATGACGAGCAGGAGCAGGCCGATCTTGAGGCTGGCATCGACCGCCGGCTGCTGCGGCAGGAGGACAAAGCCGGAGAACAAGGCGGCCATCGCCGCATAGCCCTTGGGATTGACCAGGGAGAGCGCGAAGCCGGCGGCGAAGGAGGGCGCGGCCGTGTCGCCAGCCGCCTCGGCGAGCGGCGGCGCCGTGGCGATGCGGAAGGCGAGATAGAGGAAATAGAGCGCCGCCAATGCGGTGACGACCGGCGCGAGGCCGGGCAGCGCCAGAATGACAGCGACGATGCCGCTCGCGGTCAGCGCCATCACCGCGAGCATGCCGAGCGTGATGCCGGCGCCATAGGCGAGGCCGCAACGCGTGCCGAAGGCGGCGCCGGTCGCGGTCAGGCTCAGGGTCGCCGGGCCGGGGCTGCCGGTGAGTGCGACACTGGCGAGAAGGAATCCGGCCAGTCCGTCCATGATCCGTCTCCGCCCCGCCTTGCCGCGAGTGCGAAGAAAAGCGGTGGAATCGCCGCAGGTCTTGAACGTTCGTGCGAACCGCAAGTCACTCGCACACCGGCCGCGACGGTCCATGCCAGTGCGAGCAGCGGATCACCGAGCAGAAATTGCCACGTTTGAATCCGGGGTCCTTGTCGGCGAGCACATCGGCCTTGACGTTGCCGAAGGTCGTTTCCGGCTTGTGCTTGATGCCGTCGAAGAAGGCCTGGATGATCTCTTCCTTGAAGGCTTCGTCGCGCGGATGGGCGGCGACGACGGCTTCGCGCTCGGCATCGCTGTATTCGCCATAGGTCAGGCCGAGCACGTCCATCTCGACGCCGGCCGTGACCAGGGCGACGACCGGGTGCATGTGCTTGGGGATGCCGGGCGTGGTGTGCAGCGCGATCGCGGTCCAGACCGTGTCGATATCCGCCTGTGCGATGCCGTGCCCGCGCAGGAAGTCGCGGGCGGCATTGGCACCATCGACCTCGAAGCGCTCATCGGTGCTGCTGTGCTGCTTCATCAGCCCCATGTCGTGGAACATCGCGCCGACATAGAGCAGCTCGCGGTCGAAGCTCAGCTTGCGCTTCAGGCCGGCCAGCGCGCCGAAATAATAGACCCGGCTGGAATGGTGGAACAGCAGCGGCGTCTCGGTATCGCGCACCAGCTCGGTCGCAGCGCGCGCCAGCCTGCTGTCGGGAATGCTCACGCCATGGATCGTCGTCATCAAAGCCTCCTGCGAATGAGTTCGGCCGGAGGCTAGCCAAGCCACGCTACGTCCTCAATTGACGTATAACGTCGATTTCTGCCAAAAGCGGATTCAGGGAGACATGGAGCGCCGCCCTGCCGCCGATCAGGACCATTGCCATCCTCGCAGTACCGGGAGTCCAGCTTCTGGACGTTTCCGGGCCGCTCGACGTCTTCGCAGAAGCGAACCGGCAGGTTGGTGGAGCGCGCTATCGCCTGCTCGTCATTGCGGCTGATTCAGGCCCGCTCGCTAGCTCGTCGGGCGTCAGGCTGCTGCCCGATCTGTCCATCGCCGACGCTGATGCCGGGGATATCGACACGCTGCTCGTCGCCGGCGCGCCGCAAGCGGCGGAGATGACGTTCGCGCCGGCTCTGCTCGCCTGGCTCCGCGCTCAGGCACCGCGCGCCCGCCGCTATGGCTCGGTCTGCAGCGGCGCCTTCATTCTCGCCGCTGCCGGATTGCTCGACGGCTATCGCATCACCACACATTGGGCCGTGGCGGAGCAGCTAGCGCGGACCTACCCGGCGGTGACGGTCGATGCGGATGCGATCCATGTCCGCGATGGCCGGGTACGCACGGCGGCGGGCGTTACGGCCGGGCTCGATCTGGCGCTGGCATTGGTCGAGGAGGATTTCGGCCGCGAGATCGCTTTGAAGGTCGCGAGCCAGCTGGTGATGTTCTTCAAGCGGCCGGGCGGGCAGCTGCAATTCAGCCGCAAGGGCGAGGCCGAGCCGGCGGGGCGCTCGGCCCTGCAGGAGGTCCAGCGCTGGGTCGCGGCCAATCCGGCCGAGGGTCACAGCGTCGCCAGCCTGGCGCGGCGCATGGATTTGAGCCCGCGTCATTTCGCCCGGCTGTTCCGCAGCGAGGTCGGGCTGACGCCGGCTGCCTGGGTCGAGGCGGCGCGCGTCTCCGCCGCGCGGCAATTGCTGGAAGGCGGGAAGGAAGCGCCCAAGCAGGTCGCCGCGCTTTGCGGCTTTGCCGATGCCGACACGCTGCGGCGGGCCTTTGCCCGCCATGTCGGCGTGACTCCGGCGGAATACCGCAAGCGTCACGCCCGGATTGGCTGAGCTATTCGGCCGCCCGCGGCATCGCCAACGCCCCGGCCGAGCCGTCACGCAGGCGCTTCAGCAGTTCGGCTTCCTCGGCCTTGGCGGCGGTGAGATGGCGCTCCTTGACGTGGCCGAAGCCGCGGATCTTCTCGGGGATCGCGGCCAGGGCGACGCAGAGCGCGTGGTTCTGCGGCGAGAGCTTGCCCAGGATCTCGGCGATCAGCGCCTCGTAGTCGGCGATCAGCCGGCGCTCGGTCTTGCGCTCCTGCGTATAGCCGAAGACGTCGAAGGCGGTGCCGCGCAGGCCTTTCAGCTTGGCCAGCAAACCGAAGGCGCCCAGCATCCATGGCCCGAAACTCATCTTGCGCGGCAGGCCGGTACTGGGATCGCGCTTCGCCAGCAATGGCGGAGCGAGATGGAATTCGAGGCGGAGCGGTTGGCCGGTGCCGCTGTCCTGCTCGAAGGTTGCGGCGAGCTGCTTGCGGAAGGCGCCGTCGCTGTAGAGGCGGGCGACCTCGTACTCGTCCTTGTAGGCCATCAGCTTGAAGAGATAGCGCGCGACAGCCTCGGCCAGCGCGTTCTGGCCGGGAAGCACGCTCGCCTCCCTGGCGCGGACCGTTTCGACGAGGTCGCGATAGCGCGCCGCATAGGCGGCATTCTGGTAGCCGGTGAGGAAATCGACGCGGCGGGCGACGATCTCGTCCAGGCTCTGCGAGATCTGGCGCGCTTCGGTCGGGGCCTTGGCCTCGGCGAGTGCCGCGAGCAGGTCAGCGGGATCATGCGCGGCGCGGCGGCCGAGCTCGAAGGCTCGGCTGTTCATCGCCACGGCTTCGCCGTTGAGCTCGATGGCGCGCAGCAGCGATGCCCGCGAGAGCGGCACGCCGCCATGCTGCCAAGCATAGCCGAGCATGAACATGTTGGCGGCGATGGCATTGCCGAGGAAGGAGACGGCTGCGGCCGTCGCATCGACGAGATGGGTATTGTCGCGGCCGGAGGCCGAGACGATCGCCCGCTTCAATCGCTCGGTCGGCAGCGAGAAATCGGCGTTGCGGGTGAAGTCACCCGGCAGGCTCTCGGCGGTGTTGACCACCACGGTCGAGCCGGGACGGATTGCGCCCAGCACCTTCTTCGAGCCGGTGACGGTGAGATCGCAGCCGAGCACGAGGTCGGCCTGACCGGCGGCGACGCGGATGGCGTGGATTTCCTCCGGCGTCGGGGCGAGGCGGACATGGCTGAACACGGCGCCGCCCTTCTGGGCGAGGCCGGCCATGTCGATCATGCCGCAGCCCTTGCCTTCGAGATGCGCGGCCATGCCGAGGATCGCGCCGATGGTGACGACGCCGGTACCGCCGACGCCGGTGACGATAACAGCGAAATTGCGGTCGAGCGCCGGCACCTTCGGCTCGGGTAATTCGCTAGCGCCGAGCGCCGAGGCATCCATCGTGCGCGGCTCCGCCTTCTTCGGCCGCGCGCCATGCACAGTGACGAAGGAGGGGCAAAAGCCCTTCACGCAGGAAAAGTCCTTGTTGCAGTTTGACTGGTCGATCTGGCGCTTGCGGCCGAACTCGGTCTCGAGCGGCTGCACCGAGACGCAGTTTGACTTCACCCCGCAATCGCCGCAACCCTCGCAGACCAGCTCGTTGACGATGACGCGCTTGTCCGGATCGGGATAGGCGCCGCGTTTGCGCCTGCGGCGCTTCTCGGTGGCACATGTCTGGTCGTAGAGCAGCAGCGAGACGCCGCTGCCGGTCGCAAGCTCGCGCTGGACGGCGTCAAGATCGTCGCGGTGGTGCAGGGTGGTACCCGGAGGCCAGAGCGTGCCGGCCGGGTACTTGTCGGGATCGTCGGAGACGACCGCGATGCGCGAGACGCCCTCGGCCGCGACCTGCCGGGCCATCTGGTCGGGCGAGAGATGGCCTTCGGCCTGCTGGCCGCCGGTCATGGCGACGGCGTCGTTGTAGAGAAGCTTGTAGGTGATGTTGACGCCGGAGGCGACGGCCCAGCGGATCGCGAGCGAGCCGGAATGGGTGTAGGTGCCGTCGCCGAGATTCTGGAAGACGTGGCCGCGCTTCGAGAACGGCGCTTCGCCGACCCAGTTGGCGCCTTCGCCACCCATCTGGGTGAAGCCGGTGGTGTCGCGGTCCATCCACTGCACCATGTAGTGGCAGCCGATGCCGGCATAGGCGCGCGAGCCCTCAGGCACGACGGTCGAGGAATTGTGCGGGCAGCCCGAGCAGAAATAGGGCGTGCGCTTGGCGACTTCCTGCGCCTCGGCGAGCCGGCCCTGTGCCGCGGCGATCTCCTCCAGCCGAGCCCTGAGCGCCGGATCATCACGGTATTGCAGCAGGCGGGCGCCGAGCGCGATGGCGATGTCGTTGGGATCGAGCGCGCCATGGACGGGGAAGAGCCACTCGCCCTGCTCGTCCTTCTTGCCGATCACCATGGGCTGATGGGCGGTGCCGTAAAGCTCCTCGCGCAGCTGGACCTCGATCAGCGAGCGCTTCTCCTCGACGACCATGACGAGGTCGAGACCATCAGCGAAGTCCTTCAGCTCCTGCGGGTCGAGCGGCCAGGGGCAGGCGATCTTGAACAGGCGGATGCCGAGATCATTGGCGCGGACCTCGTCGAGGCCGAGCTCCTCCAGCGCCTGGCGCACGTCGAGATAGGATTTGCCGACGGTGATGATGCCGATGCGTGGCGTTTGCCCGCCAGAGAGGATGGTCTGGTTAAGCTTGTTGGCGCGCAGATAGGCGAGGATGGCGGCGCGCTTGTGAAGGTGAAGGCGCTTTTCCTGATCGAGAAAGTCGAGCTCGCGGCGGATGCTGAGACCGCCCGGCGGCATGACGAAATCATCGGGGATCGCGATGCTGACCCGGTCGATCGAGCCGTCGACCGAGGCGGTCGATTCGATGTTGTCCTTGACGCATTTCAGGCCGACCCAGACGCTGGCGAAGCGCGAGAGCGCAAAGCCGTGCAGGGAATAGTCCATGATCTCCTGGACGCCGGCCGGGTTCAGGATCGGCATCATCCGGTCGACCAGCACGAACTCGGTCTGGTGGGCGTTGGTCGAGGACTCCGCTGTATGGTCGTCGCCCATCAGGCAGAGCACGCCGCCATGGCGCGAGGTGCCGGCCATGTTGCCATGGCGGAACACGTCGCCGGTGCGGTCGACGCCCGGGCCCTTGCCGTACCAGAGCGCGAAGACGCCGTCATATTTGCCCTCGCCGGAGAGCTCGGCCTGCTGCGTGCCCCAGATCGCGGTGGCAGCGAGATCCTCGTTGAGCCCGGGCTGGAAGACGATGTTGGCGGGCTTGAGCTGCTTGCCGGCGCGGGCGAGCTGCTGGTCGAGCCCGCCGAGCGGCGAGCCGCGATAGCCGGAGACGAAGCCCGCGGTGTTTAACCCGGCGCGCCGGTCGCGCTCGTGCTGGACCAGCAGCATGCGGGCGATGGCCTGCGTGCCGGTCAGGAAGATCTGCTGCTTGGAGAGGTCGTATTTGTCGTCGAGCGCGACTGCTCTCAGCTCCGGCTGGTTCGCCGCGCTGTCCTGCGAAGTCTGCTGCGTACCGGCCATGGCCGACCTCCCGACGATCGCATATCCATCAACTATAGGGACCGGTAGCGCCGGTCTCCAATTCGTTATTACGTCAGCAAAGCTGTCATAACTGACGTGATATCGTCAAATCACCCTGGGGTGATTCCAGACTGGCCGACACCGCTAACGCCGCGATTTGGCCGCCTTTGCGGGCGATGCCGGCAGGGCTCACGGCACGGGATTGCAAGGGTAGGCGCGCAAGGCGCGTTTTTGTATGAAGGCTCGGCCGGATTCGCCGCAGATTCGAGGAAATTGCCGCGTGCCGCGATACTCGACACTTATGACGCTGCTCGCTGCTATTTCGGCCTGGCTCGGCCTTGCCTTGCCGGCGCTGGCGCACCCGCACGTCTTCGTGACCTCGCGCACCGAGATCCTCTATGACGCCAGCGGCGCCGTGAAGGCGCTGCGCCATCGCTGGAGCTTCGACGAGGCCTATTCGGCCTATATGGTCCAGGGCCTCGACAAGAACGGCGATGGCAAGATCACCCCGGACGAACTGACCGAGCTCGCCAAGGTCAATATGGAATCGCTGCCGGATGTCGGCTTCTTCACCATCGCCAAGGCGAACGGCAAGGTGCAGGAATTCGGCACGCCGGGCGAAGCCTCGCTCGCCTATGAAAACAAGATCCTGACGCTGACCTATACGCTGCCGCTGAAGACGCCGGCGACGGCCAACCGTTCCTTCGGCATCGAGGTCGGCGACCCCACCTATTTCGTCGCCTTCGAGATCGGCGAGGAAGCCGATGCGGTGGCGGCGCGCGATGCGCCCAAGGGCTGCATCGTCCGGATCATGCGCCCGCCCAAGCTCGACGCGGCGACGCAGCAGCGCCTGGCGCAGGAGGATATCACCGCGACCCCTGATATGAGCGCCTATCAGGTCACCACCAGGGCGCTGGTGGCATGTCCCTGAGCGCTCCCGCCGCGCCGGGCCTGCTGCTCTGGCCGCGCCGGCTGCTCGTCGCGCTGCTGGCGCTCGTTTTGGTCGCAGGTGCGCTCGGGCTGGTCGCCTGGCTGGCCAGTCTTTATTTCCCGCCGCCACCCCCGCCGCCGCGCAACCCGTTCGGCACGGCCTTGCCGCGCGAGGCGCTGCCGGCGACGACGGGCATCGGCGCGGTCATTCTCGCCTGGCAGTCGAGCTTCTATCGCGAGCTGACGGCAACGCTGAAAGGCATCGCGCAATCGCCGGCGGCATTGCCCGGCCTGCTCGGACTTGCCTTCGCCTATGGCGTCTTCCACGCCGCTGGCCCCGGCCACGGCAAGGCGGTGATCTCCGGTTACATCGTCGCCGACAACCGTAGCCTGAAGCGTGGGCTCGCTTTGAGCTTCGCAGCGGCGATCGTGCAGGCGCTGGTGGCGATCGCGCTGGTCGGTGCGCTGACGCTGGCGCTGAACGCGACCGCCAAGACCATGGCCTCGACAACCTGGGTGATCGAGCAGGGCAGCTTCGCGCTCGTCGCGCTGGTCGGGCTCTTTGTGCTCTGGCGCAAGGCCGGCAACCTTGTCGCGCTCGGCGGCGCGGCGCACGATCCCGCAACCTGCGACCACGTCCATATGCCGGGTGCCGATGAGGTCTCGCGCCTGCGCTCGTTCCGCGAGATGGCCGGCGTCGTGCTGGCGGCGGGCCTGCGTCCCTGCGCGGGGGCGCTGATCATCCTCGTCTTCGCCAATGCGCAGGGCCTGCTCTGGGCCGGCATAGCCGCGACCTTCGCCATGGCGCTCGGCACGGCGCTGACCACCGGCGCGCTGGCGGCACTTGCGGTGTTCTTCAAGTTCGCGGCGCTGCGCTTCGCCGGTGGCGGTTCGCTGAAAGGAGCCCGGATCATTGCCGGGCTCGAAGTGCTGGCGGCCGCCTTCGTCGCGGTGCTCGGCGCGGCGCTGTTCTTCGGCCTATGGGCCGCAGGGCAGGGGAGTTAAGCCTCCTTCTCCCCTCGGGGGAGAAGGTCCGGCAGGGGGATGAGGGCGCTTCGACTGGGCGAGCGGTCCTTCCCTCATCCGTCGGCGCTTCGCGCTGCCACCTTCTCCCCCGAGGGGAGAAGCAAAACCTTCACTTCGCCTCGTAGACGAACAGCGTCGACTTGTCGTCATCAGGCAAGAAATAGGCGCGCACGCCCTCGCTCGCCGGCTCGACCCAGAACGGGTTCTGCGTCATCGGCAGGCCCGAAGGCGACCAGAGCTCGACCGGCATCTGGAAGACCGGGCGGTTATCCCGGAGGTCGACGATCTCGAAGCCGCCGAGACGGAAGACCGGGCCGTCCTTGCTGGCGCGGTAGTTGTTGAGGCCGGAGCAGAGCATCCGGCCCATGCCGATATAGTGGCAGTCCTGATAGTCGATATAGAGCGCCGGGTTCGCGACGCGCAGGCTCTCCGGCGCGGCATCGGCGTTGGTGATCTTGCCGTCGGCGCCGAGCGGCCAGGCGTAGAAGCGGCGCGAGCCCCAGCTGACGCCGTGCAGCGACTTGCCGTCGGTGTTGTGGACGATGCCGCCGACATGGTCCTTGAAGCGGAAGACCTCGGTCGCCTTCAACGTCTCGGGGTCGACCTTGTAGATGATCGACTGGCTGTTCGGCCGATACTCGGCGACCGGAACCCAGAGATCCTTGCCGTCGAAGTCGATGCCGCCGGGATGATAGACCGAGCCTTCGCCGAGCGTGACGCTGCCGATGAGCTTGCCCTGCGCATCGACCTTGAAGAGGTGGCCGGCGCCTTCGCCGGTGTCGCGGTCATAGCCGTCCTTCGGCTCGGTATAGCGCGTCGTCGGCTTTTTGATCTCGACCGAGGAGATGAAGAAGGCGTCGCCGATCTTGACCATCCCCTGCGGATGATGCGTCGGGAACTGCAGCTCGATCGCGGCCTTCTGCGTCCATTGCGTCGACCGCGTCAGCTTCGGGAGCAGCGCGTTGAGTGCGGGATCGGCGGCTTGTGCCGTCGTCGCCAGCGCTGCGGCTGCGAGTGCCATCATTGCGGTCCTCATCGCGATCCTCCTGCGGCAGTCCCGTTGTCGGGCGCTGCCGGCATAGTTGCGCTTCGTGACGAGGATGCAAAGCCGCGTTCAGCGCAGCGGATCGTTCTCCAGCAGGATCGGCTTGCCGTGTGGCGTCGCCTCGGCGGCCCGCTCCCAGGCGGCGGCGCGGGCGTCGACCCCGTCATGCGAGGCGAGGCCCTTCTCGATCAGCAGGTGCTCGAGCGCCTCGCTCCAGCGCTCGTAATAGTCGGAGCCGTCGCGGCAGCCGCCATTGGCCAGGGCCTCGCGGATTTCGCCGCCGAGCGCCTGCGCCCATTCATCCGCGCTGAAGACGCCGCGGTTCTGCAAGGCGACGACGAGGGCGAAGGCCTGCGCCTGCCAGGGCTCGGCGAAGACCGGGCCCTCGGCGTCGCGCGGGATCGGCGTGCCGGCCGCGAGTGCGTCTGTGAGAGCAGCGTCAGGCCGGCTCAAGATAGCTCTCCCAGGCCTCGATGCTGACGGTCGATGTCGGATCGGCGTCGCGGCCCCAGAGCTCAGGTCCGGTGAAGACGACGGTGTAGAGCCATTGCGCCGTCTCGGGCGCGCCATGGGCGCCGGTGTCCGGGAAGACATGGCAGCCGGTGACCAGCTCGACCACGCCCTGCTTGCCGCGGGCATAGCGCGGCAGGCGGGTATGATGCTGCGGGTGCATCACGATGGTGCGAACGGTGTCGCCGACCTTGAAGCGGGCCGGTGCTGGCGCCTCGCGCTCATAGGGGAAGCCGCGGCGCAGGACGGTCGGGACCTCCTCGCCTTTCAGGACACGCTTGGGTTCCCGGCGGGTGCTGCCGGCGACGCCGGAGGCCAATTCGTCCTTGCTCAGGAAGCCCTGCTCGATCAGCACCTTGTCGAGCGCCGCCAGCCAGATCTGGTAGTAGCTCGACGACAGATACTGCGCCGGTGGCAGGCTCTCGCGGGCATGGCGGATACCGTCGATCGTCCAGGCGCCCATGGCGCCGGCAGCGACATTGATCGCCAGGACCTTCTTCTCCCAATCGGCGTGGAAGATCGGCTCGTCCTTCTCCGGCACGACCGGGCCGAAGCCCATCTGGCCGCCGAGGTCGTGGGCGCTGTTCATGGCTTATCCTCCGGAGAGGGCAGGCCGACGCCGATCATCGAGTCGCGGCTGACGATCGACGCCAATTCGTCCTCGCTCCAGCCCTCAGTGCCTGCAGGGCGCATGGGGATGACGATGAAGCGGGTCTCGGCGGTCGAATCCCAGACGCGGATGCGCTGGCCTTCGGGCAGGCTCACGCCGAAATCGGCGAGGGTGCCGCGTGGGTCGATCACCGCCTTGGCGCGATAGGGCGGCGATTTGTACCAGACCGGGGGCAGGCCGAGCACCGGCCACGGATAGCAGGAGCACAGGGTGCAGACGATGAGGTTGTGCTCCTCTGGCGTGTTGAAGCAGGCGACGATGTGCTCGCCGCCGCGACCGCCATAGCCGAGCTCGGCGACGGCGGCGGTGCCGTCCGCCTTCAGCCGCGCGGCATAGGCCGGGTCGCTCCAGGCCTTGGCGACGACGCGGGCGCCATTGCGCGGGCCGATCTTGGTCTCATAGGTGTCGATGATCGCGTCGAGCGCGCTGGGGTCGACATAGCCCTTCTCGACCATCAGCGATTCCAGCGCTTTCACCCGCGCTTCGATCGGGGTGAAGTGGTTGTCGTGCTCGTGGTCATGATGATGGTGATGATCGTGGCCGCTCATCGGGCCCTCCTCGTCATGCCAGCCTGATCCGCGCCGCCCGCTCGAACCTCACGGCGAAGGCGGCGAGCGATTTGTCCGAGCCCTTCGGCCCGATCACCGACAGCCCCAGCGGCGCGTCGTCGCGATGCGCGACGGGGATCGAAATCTGCGGGAAGCCGGACAGGCCCGCAAGGCAGAGCAGGCGCAGGGCACGGTTGCGAAAATCCTCGAGCTCGGGCTCGCCGGCGCTGACCAGCGGCGCGACATCGGGCACCGTCGGCAGCATCAGCACGCCGTCCTTGCCGAGCAGCTTGGCGAGCTTCGCGCGGAAGGCTTTTCGCACGTTCTCGCCGCGCGCGACTTCGGCATCGCTGACCGCCTTGCCGAAGGCGAAGCGCTCGGCGACGCCGGGGCCGAGCGGCATGGCATGGCGCTCGATCATCGCGCCATCCGAAGCCCAGGCCTCGCGGCCCTGGATCCAGCGGAAGGCCCAGTACAGCGCGTCCATGTCGCTGACGGCGCGCACGGTCTCGGGCTGGCCGAGGATCGGCACGATGCGCTGCACGACATTGCGCAGGATGCGCTCGGCTTCCGGCACGGCCTGGGCGAAAAGGTCGTCGGCGAGGAGGAGGCGCGGCGTCTCCGGCAGGCTCACCCGGTCCTTGCCGAGGACGGCATTGGCAGCGCGGGCGAAGACCTCGCCGTCCCGCGCGAAGAAGCCGGCGGTATCCAGGCTCTCGGCCAGCGGCCAGGCCCGCTTCAGCGAGAGCCGGCCATGGGTCGGACGGATGCCGAACAGGCCGCCATAGCTGGCCGGCGCCCGGACCGAGCCGCCGGTGTCGGAGCCGAGGCCGATGTCGGCGAGCCGGCCGGCCACCGCCGCCATCGAGCCGGAGGAGGAGCCGCCGGTGATCCGGTCAGGCGCTGCCGGATTCACGGGCGACCCGAAATGAGCGTTCTTGCCGTTGAGCGAGAAGGCGAGCTCGTCGGTGTGGGTCTTGCCGACGAAGCGGGCTCCGGCCTCCAGGAAGGCCTTCACGATCGGCGCCGTCTTGGTCTTGATCCCCGACAGCGCCAGCACGGTCGGCGAGCCCGCCCCGGTCGGGTAGCCCTTGACGTCGAACAGGTCCTTGACCGCGAGCGTCAGCCCGGAGAGCGGGCCGGAGGAGGCATGCTTTACCGGCGCGTCCGGATAGGGCACGAAGCAGCGGAACGGGTCGTTCTCGATCATGTGTTCTCAGATCCCCCCAGATCTCAATCAGATGCCGCGTGCGTCGCCATCCGAGCGCGGATCATGCGTCGCCTCGACATGGCCCTTCTGATGCTTCACCAGCATGCCGGCATGGCCGAACTGGTCGGAATAGGCCTCGCTGTATTCCTCGACCGGGTGCCCGGCGGCGGTCAGCCTGGCCAGCAGCATCGGGTCGAAGCGGTTCTCGAGCTTGAGCGAGATCGAGCCGGCACCCCAGGTCCGGCCGAAGAGCCAGCGCGGCGCATCGACCGCGTCGGCGACGCCCTGGCCGAAGCGATAGCGCGACAGGATCTGCGCCTGGAACTGCGGCTGGCCGTCGCCGCCCATCGCGCCATAGCTCATGATCCGGCCATCGTCGAAGCGGGCGAGCGGCGGATTGAGCGTGTGGAACGGCTTGCGGCCGGGCATCAGCGGATTCAGCGCCTTCGCATCGAGCGAGAAGGAGACGCCGCGGTTCTGCCAGTTGACGCCGGTCTTCGGCAGGATGCAGCCGGAGCCATATTCCCAGTAGAGCGACTGGATATAGGACACTGCGAGGCCGGAGCCGTCGATCGCGCCCATCCAGATCGTATCGCCCTCGCCGGGGCGGAACGGCCAGCTCGCGGCACGCTTGCGGTCGATCTTCGCGGCCTCGCGTTCCAGGGCGGCGTCTGTGAGGAGGCTCGCCGGGTCGACCGTCATGAAAGCCGGGTCGGTGACGACCTTGTCGCGGATGGCGAGCGCCCGCTTCACCGCCTCGACGAGGCCGTGGTGGTGGTCGAAGCTCTCCGGCCGGGTGACGCCGAGCTTCTCGAAGATGCCGAGGATCATCAGGGCGGTGAGGCCCTGCGTCGGCGGCGGGAAATTATAGACCGTGAGCCCCGGCAGCTTCAGCGATAGCGCCTGGACAGTCCGGGCGCGGAAGGCTTCGAGATCTGCGCGGGTGACGGGTGCGCCAAAGCGCCCGAGGTCTTCGGCGAGCTCGCGGCCGATATCGCCGCGATAGAAATCGTCGAGCCCGGCATGGGCGAGCTGCTCCAGCGTCGCGCCGAGCGCTGTGGGCTTGCGGCGGTCGCCGGCCTTGGGCCGTTCGCCGCTCGGCCAGAAGAACTCGCTGAAGCCAGGCGCCGCCTTCACGGCATCGACCTCCTGCGGCCAGGTGCGCAGCTCCGACTCCGAGATATCGTAGCCCTCGGTGCAGTGGCGGATCGCGTCGGTGAGCAAATCCTTCAGCGGTAGCTTGCCGCCGAGGCTGTTCGACAAGGCGAGCGCCGCCTGCCAGCCGCCGATCGCGCCGGCGACGGTGATCGCCGCATCCGGGCCGCGCGCCGGCAGCGTGTCATGGCCTTTCTCGCGATAGCGCCCGATCGTGGCGAGGCTCCCCGCCGGGCCACAGGCCTCGATCGCATGGACCTTGCCGCCGGGCTCGTGCACCAGCCAGAAGCCGTCGCCGCCGATGGCGTTCATGTGCGGGTAGACCACGGCGATGGTTGCGGCCATGGCGACCATCGCCTCGATCGCATTGCCGCCCTCGGCGAGGATGGCGCGCCCGGCTTCGGATGCGAGACGGTGGGGTGCGGCGACGGCGGCCGAGTTGAAAACCGGAGAATCGGGCATCAGGTTCTTTTCGTTCGGGGCAGGCGTGACCATTTTGCCGGAAGGCGCGATTTTGTTGCATGCCGTCGCCGCCTAGGCTAGGCGGTCCGTGCATGGGTTCCGAGGGTAAAAGCATGGCGGCTGGCCGCACCAACTGGCGCAATGTGATCATGGTGATCTCGCTCGCCATCCTGATCGCGGTCGAGATCTTCGGCGTCGCGCTGGCGTCCGGCTGGGCACTCGCCGGCCTGTTCGAGCTCGGGCCCATCGTCGCCTATGTGCTGATGGGGCTGTTCTCGGTGCTCGCCGCCTATGGGCTGGTGAATTTCATGCGCCGCGTCGTGAAGATCGAGCGCCTGACTCACCGCAGCTGAGGCTCAGCCGCACGGCTTCATCACCACCGGATCAGCCTCTGCCGACAGCAATTCGTCGAGCGATCGGCAGCGGCCCTCCACGC
Organism: Allobosea sp. NPDC055332; assembly: GCF_053645455.1. Classification (NCBI taxonomy): domain Bacteria; kingdom Pseudomonadati; phylum Pseudomonadota; class Alphaproteobacteria; order Hyphomicrobiales; family Alloboseaceae; genus Allobosea; species Allobosea sp. NPDC055332. The sequence continues at coordinate 54,289 of NZ_JBSHMO010000004.1, forward strand.
AGACCCGCCAGTCGGCGGTCGCGCCCGAGCGGCGCATCACCACTTCAGGCAGCGCAGGCAGGTTCGGTTTCCAGCGCCAGAACCCATCGACGAGTTTTGCGCCATCAGGCGGATCCATGCCGGCGCCCGAGCCTTGCACGCGGGCTTCGGCGAGGACGAGGCCTTCGGGGCCTTGCTGCCAAAGCTCTTCCCAGAGCGATTTCTGCACCGAATGCCGCCAGGACAGCGTGATCTCGTTCGCGCCGAGCGGGATCAACAGCGCCCCGGCGGCGAGGCAGATCATGCCGGCTTTTCCAACCCGTCAGGGCGATTGGCCCACCAATGGCGAGCGACGATCGCGGCGGCGAGCGCATAGCCGAGCGGGTCGCTATAGGGAAACTCGCCGAACAGCATCACAGCCGCGGCGAACGAGAGCACGCGCTCGATCACGGTCAGGCGCCCGAACAGAAAGCCGATCGCGACCATGCCGAACAGGGCTATGGCGATGCTGGCCTTGATCACCGCATAGACCACGGACGGCCAGAAGCCGATCGTCGCGCTCATCGGATCGCCCGGTTGCAGCATCAGTGCGGGCGAATAGACGGCGATGAAGGGGATGACGTAGCCGGCGAGCGCGACGCGCATCGCCTCCCAGCCGATCTTGTCGGGGTTCTCCTTGGCGATCGGTGCCGCCGCCAGTGCGGCCAGCGCCACTGGCGGCGAGAGGTCGGCCATGATGCCGTAGTAGAAGGCGAACATGTGGCTGACGATCAGCGGCACGCCGAGCTTTTCCAGTGCCGGCGCGGCCAGCGCCGCGACGATGATGTAGGTCGGGATCGTCGGGATGCCGGTGCCGAGCAGGATCGAGAGCACCATGGTCAGCACCAGCGCCAGGAACAGGCTGGTCTTGCCGAGACCGATGATCCAGGCACCAAAGGTGGTGCCGATGCCGGTCTGCGTCATCAGGCCGATGATGGTGCCGACGATGGCGCAGGCGATGCCGACCGGCAGCGCCGTCTTGGCTGCGTCGGCGAGCGCGTCGCGGCAGATGGCGAGCGTCGCCCGGCCGCCGATGGTCAGGGCGTTGAGCAGGACGAGCGCCAGGATCAGGCCGCCGACGACGCGGACATCCATGCCCTCGCGCAGCAGCGCCCCGGCGATCAGCCCGAGGCCGACCCAGAAGATCACGCGCAGTGTCGTCGTCTTGAAGCCGAGCGCGACGCCGGTACCGAGCAAGAGGCCGACGGTGAGGGCGAGCCCGATCGTGCCGGCGAAGAGCGGCGTGAAGCCGTGGAACAGCATGAAGACGAGCACGGCGAGCGGCAGCGCCAGATACCAGCGCTCGCGCAGCGCCCGGAGCGGGCTCGGCAGCAAATGGCGCTCGATGCCCTTGAGGCCATGCTTGCCGGCCTCCAGATGCACCATCCAGAAGGCCGAGGCGAAATAGAGCACGGCCGGGATCGCGGCTGCCTTGACGATCTCGGAATAGTCGACGCCGAGCGTCTCGGCCATGATGAAGGCGGCGGCGCCCATCACCGGCGGCATGATCTGTCCGCCCATCGAGGCGGTGGCCTCGACGCCGGCGGCGAAGGCGCGCCGGTAGCCGAACTTGATCATCAGCGGAATGGTGAACTGGCCGACGGTGACGACATTGGCGACGCCGGAGCCCGAGATCATCCCCATCAGGCCCGACGAGAACACCGCGACCTTGGCCGGGCCGCCGCGCGCGCCGCCGAACAGGCCGAGCGAGACGTCATTGAAGAGGTGGATCATCCCGGCCTTCTCAAGGAAGGCGCCGAAGACGATGAACAGGAAGATGTAGGTGGCCGAGACATAGGTCGGCACGCCGTAGAGCCCCTCGGTGCCGAAGGAGAGATGGCCGATGATCTGGTCGAAGCCATAGCCGCGATGGTTGAACGGCGAGGGCAGATACTGGCCGAAGAACCAGTAGAGCAGGCAGACGCCGCACATGATCGGCAGGGCATTGCCCATCAGGCGTCTGGCGGCCTCGAAGACAAGGATGGCGAGCAGGCAGCCGACGACGAGGTCGAGCGTGGTCGGGTCGCCGTCGCGCAGGATCAGGTCGGCATAGAAGATCAGCTGGTAGAGGCCGACCAGGAAGCCGAGCAGGCCGATCGCCCAGCCGAGCCAGCGGCCAGCTTCCGTCTTCGCTTTGAAATTGGCGACGAGGCCGAAGGAGAGCAGCAGCAGGAAGCCGACATGGACGCCGCGCACCGCCTGGCTCGGCAAGAAATGCCAGGCCGAGATCAGGATCTGGAAGGAGGCGAAGGCGAGCGCCACGGCATAGGCGAGCAAGCCCCATTTGCCGGGGCCGAAGCCGGGCGGAAAGCCGTGCTCGAAATTGTCGAGAGCTTCGTTCTCGATCGGCGCGCCGCTCGCGCCGGAGAGCTCGTGCAGCCGGTCAGTATCGGCCCCCGCCACTGTGGTCTGCTGCGCCATCGCCTCGTTCCCCGCAATGCGGCGACGCCGGCTCACGCGGAGCCGGCGTCGCTTGTCCCCTCGGTCATGCCACCTGTCAGGAGCCGACCTTCAGGCCTTTTTCCTTGAGATAGCGCGCTGCGCCCGGATGCAGGGGCACGGGCATGCCGTCGAGCGCGTTCTCGAGCTTGATCGACTTGCCGGCCGAATGCGACGAGCCGAGTTCGCCGAGATTCTCGAAGATGTTTTTGGTCATCTGGTAGACCAGCTCCTCCTTCACGCCCTCATGGGTGACGAGGTAGTTCACGACGGCGGCCGTGTTCACGTCCGTCGTCTGGCCGCCATAGGTGTTGGCCGGGATCGGCGCGCTGATGAAGGGTGGGCCAGCCTTGTCGATCACCGCCTTCGGCACCTCGACGACGACGATCTCGACCGAGCTGGCGAGGTCGCGGATCGAAGCGACGCCGAGCCCGGCCGATTGCAGGGTGGCGTCGAGCTGGCGGTTCTTCATCAGCTCGACCGACTCGGCGAAGGGCAGGTACTCGATCTTGCCGAGATCCTTGTAGGACAGGCCGGCGGCGCCGAGGATGGCGCGGGCGTTGAGCTCGGTGCCGGATTTCGGCGCGCCGACCGAGAGGCGCTTGCCCTTGAGATCGGCCAGCGTCTTGATGCCGCTCTCCTTCGAGGCGACGATCTGGACGTAGTTCGGATAGATCGCGGTGATGCCGCGCAGCTTCTTCAGCGGGCTCTTGAAGCCGGCCTCCTCGTCGCCCTTCCAGGCGGCGTCGAGGGAATCGCCGAGGGTGAAGGCGATCTCGCCGCGGCCCTGCTGCAGCAGCACGAGATTCTCGACCGAGGCCTTGGTCGCCTGTACCGAGGGGCGGGTATTGGCGATCTTGTCGCCGTAGATCTTCGAAAGCGCGACGCCCATCGGATAGTAGACGCCGGAGGTACCGCCGGTCAGCACGTTGATGAAGTCCTGCGCTTTGGCCGCGACTGGCGTCACGGCGATGATCACGGCAGTCATGAGCCCGGCAAAGCGGCGGCCGGCGAGCAGCGTCGTCATGGTTCCTCCCGATATATGGTCCGGCTCGGACGGCCGGACTTTCCCTAGTTGTAGGCCGTTCGCGGGGCGAAAGAAAAGTTGTTCCAAAGCTCTAGCCGCCTGGATTGCCGCGATTGCGCGCGATTTCTGCCCTGCTGGTGCCAGGAAGGTCAGGAGATTGCCCTCGCCGGCTGGACAGGCTAGCCGGAAACACCATCTTCCACCTGATCTTCCCCGATGGAGCGCCCCGCCAAATGCAGCCGCGACAGCCGACCATGCCCCTGATCGACCGCCGCACGCTGCTCGCAGGCGCGGCCGGCACGGCCGCCCTCGCCGCAGCGGGTTTTTCCGGCCAGGCGCTGGCGCAGCAGGGGCTCAAGCTCGGCACCGCCGAAGCCTTCTCCTTCGACGGCTTGAAGGCGCGCGCTCGCGATCTCGCCGGCAAGCCCTATGAGCCGCCGCCGAACCCCAAGCCCGACGTGCTCGAGAAGATCGACTACGACGCCCATGGCAAGATCAGGTTCAAGCCGGAGCTGGCGCTCTGGGCCAATGGACCCTCGCCCTGGCCGGTCACCTTCTTCCATCTCGGCCGCTACTTCCAGAAGCCGGTGCGCATGCATGTCCTCGACGACGGCAAGGCGCGCGAGATCGTCTACGACGAGAGCTATTTCGAGATGCCGGCCGATTCACCGGCCAAGCAATTGCCGCCGGGCGCCGGCTTCGCCGGCTTTCGCTTTCAGGAAAGCCGTTCCGGTCATCCCGGCCGCAAGGGCGAGAAGCTCGATTGGCAGAAGAACGACTGGGTGGCCTTCCTCGGCGCCTCCTATTTCCGCGCCATCGGCGAGCTCTACCAATACGGGCTTTCGGCCCGCGGCCTCGCCGTCGACCCAGCGGTCGGCGACCGGCCGGAGGAGTTTCCGGATTTCACCCATGTCTGGCTGGAGACGCCGGGCGAAGCGGCCGAGTACGTGATCGTCTACGCCCTGCTCTCGGGGCCGAGCGTCGCCGGCGCCTTCCGCTTCCGCATGCATCGCGGCAAGGGCGTCGACATGGAGATCGAGCAGGAGCTGCACCTGCGCAAGGACGTTGCCCGGCTCGGCATCGCGCCGCTGACCTCGATGTACTGGTATTCCGAGACCGCCAAGACGACCATGGTCGATTGGCGGCCGGAGGTGCACGATTCCGACGGGCTCGCGCTCTGGACCGGTAGCGGCGAGCGGGCCTGGCGCCCGCTCAACAACCCGCGCCGCACCGTCGCTTCGTCCTTCGTCGACGAGAACCCGCGCGGCTTCGGGCTGATGCAGCGCGACCGCGAAATCGGCCATTATCTCGACGGCGTCTTCTACGAGCGCCGGCCGAGCCTCTGGATCGAGACTCTCGGTCAATGGGGCAAGGGCGCGGTCCAACTGATCGAAATCCCGACCGATGACGAGATCCACGACAACATCGTCGCAATGTGGGTGCCGGAAGCGCCCGCGAAGGCCGGCAACGCCTATAATTTCCGCTATCGCCTGCACTGGCTTGCCGATGAGCCGTTCCCGCCGGCTCTCGGCCGTGTCGTCGCGACAAGGCTTGGCAATGGCGGCCAGCCCGGCACAGCGCGCCCCAAGGGCGTGCGCAAGTTCATGATCGAGTTCAAGGGGCCGGCGCTCGAGGACATCCCCTTCGGGGTCAAGCCGGAGGTGGTGCTCTCGGCCTCGCGCGGCAGCTTCTCCTACATTTTCGCCGAGGCGGTGCCGAACGATGTCCCCGGCCATTGGCGGGCGCAGTTCGACCTCACCGTCGACGGCACCGACCCGGTCGAGATGCGCTGTTTCCTGCGTGGCGGAGACAAGGTGCTGACCGAGACCTGGCTCTACCAGTACTGGCCGGGCTGAGACCCGCCCGGAAACTCTACTGCGGCGGCCATCTGACGGCGCATTCTGCGCTTCCGGTGCTCACGGACCAATGTCCGCTGCGCTCCGGTTCTCGAAACCACCGCCATCTGGCGCGCCGCAGCGAGTTTCGAGACGGGTCTGGAGCGAGGGCCGCTACCCCTCGATCTGGCGCTTCTGCGCCCGGTCGACGGAGATGAACAGCGTGTTGGCCGCGCCGGGCTCGACGCAGAACACGTCGAAGCTCGGCGCCTGCGGGTCGTCGGCGGGCATGTGCAGGACGGCAGAGCCTTTGCGACCGGCAAAGGCCATGATCCGGAAGCTCAGCCCGTCAGGCAGGCCGATCTCGATCGCATCGGCTGTTATCCTGGTCGCGACGCCGCCGCGTATCGCTTTGAAGGTCACCTGCTCGGCACTCACTGGCCCGCTCCTGTTCGGCTGCAATCGAGACAGTGGATAGCGCCGATACCGGACGGGTGCATCCTCGACGGCGTTTGCCTCTCCGAAACCACTCGCACGGCATATGGGAGCATCTACTGGTCCAGGGTGCCGTATGGAAACGTCTCTCTACGTCCCGGTCAAACGCTTCCTTGAAGGCCTCGGCTACTCTGTGAAGGGCGAGGTCGGGCATTGCGATCTCGTCGCGCTGCGGGATGACGATCCCGCCGTGGTGGTGATCGGCGAGCTGAAACTGAGTTTCAACCTCGAGCTCATCCTGCAAGGCGTCGACCGCATGAGTGTCGGCGACGAAATCTGGCTGGCCGCACAGCTCTCGACCAAGGGCAAGGGACGAGAGAGCGATCCGAGATATCGCAATCTCTGTCGGCGGCTCGGTTTCGGCCTGCTGGGTGTCGGCAGGACGGGCGAGGTCGCTGTGCTCGTTTCTCCGGTTGCGCCGACACCCCGGAAAGACCCGCGGCGGCGCTCACGGCTGGTCGATGAGCACCGGCGGCGTCAGGGGGATCCCGCCACGGGCGGCAGTACGCGCAAGCCGATCATGACGGCCTATCGCCAGCAGGCGCTGGCCTGCGCCGCGGCCATGACGGCCGCCCCGCAACGGCCACGCGATCTCAAGCCGTCCTGCCCCGATGTTCAGAAGATCCTGCATCGCAACGTCTATGGCTGGTTCGAGCGTTCGGGGCGTGGAATTTACGCGCTCACCGCAACCGGGCGCAGCGCGGTGGCCCAGTGGGTGTCTCCGCCTTCGTCCGCCATCGAGGAGCAAGACCAGCTGCCTGCTTGAGATCTGCTTGTCTTCGATTGCGCGTAACATTATATCGTTCGGTATGGCTCATCATCACGCCCATCACCGCCAGACTGCCGCCGAGGTCCCTGGCTGGTCGCTGTTGCGGCTGTCGGCCGGGCAAAGGCTCGGCCTGGCCTTCGGTGTGATCCTGGTGCTGTGGGCGGCGACCTTCGCCGTCATTGTGTGAACAAGAGTATCGCCCTCGTGCCCGCCATCCGTTTCAGCAATCTGACCCTCGGCTATGACCGCCATCCGGCGGTGCATCATCTCTCCGGCGAGATCGCGCCGGGCAGCCTGACGGCGATCGTCGGGCCGAACGGCGCCGGCAAGTCGACCCTGCTCAAGGCCATCGCGGGAGCGCTGTCGCCGCTCGACGGCACGGTGACGCTCGCCAAGGGCAAGCGCCTCGCTTATCTGCCGCAATCGGCCGAGCTCGACCGCTCCTTCCCGATCCATGTCTACGATCTCGTCGCCATGGGCCTGTGGGGCGCTGCCGGCATCTTCGGCAAGATCGGCTTTGGTCAGCGCAGCAAAATCGAGGCGGCGATCGCCGCGGTTGGCCTTACCGGCTTCGAGAGCCGCAGCATCGGCACGCTCTCTGGCGGGCAGATGCAGCGCGCGCTGTTCGCCCGGCTCCTGCTGCAGGACGCCGACATCATTTTGCTCGACGAGCCCTTCACCGCGATCGATGCGCGCACCAGCGCCGACCTGCTCGCGCTGGTCCAGCGCTGGCATGGCGAGAACCGCACCGTGGTCGCCGTGCTGCACGATATCGAGACGGTGAAGCGCGCCTTCCCGCAGACGCTGCTGCTGGCGCGCGAGGCGATCGCCTGGGGCGAGACCGGCGAGGTGCTGACGGCGAACAACCTGCTCAAGGCGCGCCGCATGGTAGAGGCCTTCGACAGCCACGCCGCGCCCTGTGCCGCCTGAACGCCCAGAGCCAAGACAAGGCCGATGTTCTACGACCTGCTGATCGGCCCCTTCGCCGAATTCGACTTCATGCGCCGGGCGCTGGTCGGCGTGATCGCGCTCTCGGTCTCCGGTGCGCCGGTCGGCGTCTTCCTGATGCTGCGGCGAATGAGCCTGACCGGCGACGCCATGGCGCATGCGATCCTGCCGGGCGCCGCGCTCGGCTATCTCGTCGCCGGCTTCTCGCTGCCGGCAATGACGCTGGGCGGGCTCGTCGCCGGTTTCACCGTGGCGCTCGCCGCCGGCGCCGTAGCGCGCCTGACGGTGCTGAAGGAAGATGCCTCGCTCGCCGCCTTCTATCTGATCTCGCTGGCGCTCGGCGTCACCCTGGTCTCGCTGCGCGGCTCGGCGGTCGATCTCTTCCACGTCCTGTTCGGCAATGTGCTGGCGCTCGACGACGACGTGCTGGTGCTGCTCTCCGGCGTCGCCAGCCTGACGCTCGGCGTGCTGGCGCTGGCCTATCGACCGCTCGTGCTCGAATGCGTCGATCCCGGCTTCCTGCGCTCGGTCAGCCGCTCCGGCGGCTTCGTCCATCTGACTTTCCTCGGCCTCGTCGTGATCAATCTCGTCGCCGGCTTCCATGCGCTCGGCACGCTCCTTGCCGTCGGCCTGATGATGCTGCCGGCGGCCGCCGCCCGCTTCTGGACCGCCGACATCACCCGGCTGATCCTGCTCGCGAGCGGCTTCGGCATGGCCTCCGGCTATATCGGCCTTGTCGCCTCCTATGCCGCTGGCAGCAATCTCCCGGCCGGGCCGGCGATCATCCTCTCGGCCGGCGCGCTCTATCTCGGCTCGCTCCTGCTGGGATCGCAGGGCGGGCTTGCGCGACGGCTCTTGCCGAAGGCCCATCTCCAGCGCTAGTTATGTTATAGTGTTTCATATAGCGCGAGAGCCATCATGCTGAACCGTCGCTCCGTCCTCCTCGGCCTTGCCGCCGGCGTTGCCCTGCCATTGCCGGCCTTTGCCCAGGAGAAGCTGCCCGTCGTCGCCAGCTTCTCGATCCTCGGCGATTTCGTTCGCGAGATCGGTGGCGACCGGGTCGCGGTGACCTTGCTGGTCGGCCCCGATGGCGACGCCCATGTCTATTCGCCGACGCCGGCCGACGCCAAGACGGTGGCCGGTGCGAAGCTCGTCGTCGTCAACGGGCTGAAATTCGAGGGCTGGCTGACCAGGCTGGTCAAGTCGTCGGGCACGAAGGCGACCGTCGCAACCGCGACCACCGGCATCACCCCGCTCAAGATGGCCGATGATCACGGCCACGCTCATGGCGGCGAGGATCCGCATGCCTGGCAGAGCGTAGCCAACGCCAAGCTCTATGTCGGCAATGTCCGCGATGCCCTGGTCGCAGCCGACCCGGCTGGCAAGGCCGCCTACGAAGCCAATGCCACCGCTTACCTTGCCAAGCTCGATGCGCTGGAAGCCGAGATCAAGGCAACGGTCGCGCGCATTCCGGTCGACCGGCGCAAGGCGATCACCTCGCATGACGCCTTCGGCTATTTCGCCAAGGCCTATGGCATTGCGTTCATTGCGCCGCAGGGCGTCTCGACCGAGGCGGAGGCCTCGGCCAAGGACGTCGCCCGGATCATCCGCCAGATCAAGGCAGAGAAGGTACCGGCGGTGTTCCTCGAGAACATCACCAATCCGCGCCTGGCCGAGCAGATCGCACGGGAGAGCGGCGCGAAGATCGGCGGTCGGCTCTACTCCGACGCGCTTTCGGCCGCTGACGGTCCTGCCGGGACTTACATCGCGATGATGAAACACAATATAAGCCAGATCGAGAAGGCGCTCGTCGCCGGCCCGGCCTGACCGAGCCGCGATCGCAGCAGCGCCGCCAACCAGGTTCTAGTCATGTCCGAGAAGATTCCCGTCACGGTGCTCACCGGCTATCTGGGCGCCGGCAAGACCACGCTCCTCAATCGCATCCTCACCGAGGACCACGGCAAGAAATTCGCCGTGATCGTCAACGAGTTCGGCGAGACCGGCATCGATGGCGACCTCGTCGTCGGCGCCGACGAGGAAGTGTTCGAGATGAACAATGGCTGCATCTGCTGCACGGTGCGCGGTGACCTGATCCGCATCCTCGACGGACTGATGAAGCGCAAGGGCAAGTTCGATGCGATCATCGTCGAGACCACCGGCCTCGCCGATCCCGCCCCGGTCGCCCAGACCTTCTTCGTCGACCAGGATGTCGGCGATGCCACCAAGCTCGACGCGGTCGTGACCGTCACCGATGCCAAGTGGCTGAAGGACCGGCTCAAGGATGCGCCGGAAGCGAAGAACCAGATCGCCTTCGCCGACGTGATCATCCTCAACAAGACGGATCTGGTGACGCCGGAGCAGCTCGCCGAGGTCGAGGCGACGATCCGCGCGATCAACCCCTATGCCAAGCTGCACAAGACGACGCGTTGCGACCTGCCGATCGCCGACCTGCTCGATCGCAACGCCTTCGATCTCGACCGCATCCTCGACATCGAGCCCGATTTCCTCGAGGCCGGCCACCATCACCATCACTCGGAGGACGTCCGCTCGATGTCCTTCACCATCCCCGGCGATGTCGACCCCGACAAGTTCATGCCGTGGATCAACGACATCAGCCAGGTGCAGGGCCCGAACATCCTGCGCTCCAAGGGCATTCTGGCCTTCAAGGACGAGCCGCGCCGCTTCGTCTTCCAGGGCGTGCACATGATCCTGGACGGTGACCTGCAGCGCGACTGGAAGTCCGGCGAGACGCGTGAGTCGCGTCTGGTCTTCATTGGCCGCGATCTCGACGAGGCGGCACTGCGAAAGGGGTTCATGGCCTGCGCGGCTTGAGCTAAAGCCAAGGCCATGGAGACCATCACCAAACCCGTCTCGCTGCGCGAGCATGTCGTTCCCATCGAAGCCGGCGAACATGTCGTCGGCGCCGTCTGGCTGAAGCAGACGCTGGCGCTCGCCCTCTCAGACGGGCGGGTGCTGCGCTGGCGCGAGGGCGAGACGGAGGCCGTCGAAGCGCATGCCGGCGGTTTGCTCTGCGCTGCCTCGGACGGGGCGCGCCTGATCAGCGGCGGCGATGACGGCCGTGTCGTCGCGACATCGGCCGATGGCGCGCCGGAGGAACTTGCACGCGATCCGAAGCGGCGCTGGATCGACGCCGTCACGGTATCGCCATCGGGCAGCCTCGCCTGGAACAGCGGCCGCGATGTCCAGGCCCGCGACGACAAGGGCAAGCTCAGGTCGATCGATGTCGCCTCGACGCCGCAGGGCCTCAGCCTTGCACCGAAGGGCTACCGCCTCGCCATCGCGCAGATGAACGGCGTGCTGCTCTGGTATCCGAACACCGAGGCCAGGCCCGACTTCCTCGAATGGAAGGGCTCGCATCTCGATGTGACCTGGTCACCCGACGGGCGCTTCGTGGTCACTTCGATGCAGGAAAATGCGCTGCATGGCTGGCGCCTCGGCGAGAAGCCGAACCATATGCGCATGACCGGCTATCCGGCGAAGCCCCGCTCGCTGTCCTGGTCGCATGACGGGCTCTGGCTCGCCTCCAGCGGCGCGGACGCCGCGATCGTCTGGCCTTTCCAGGGCGAGGGGCCGACCGGCAAGGCGCCGCGCGAATGCGGAGCTCGCCACGCCAAGGTCACCCGCGTCGCTTTCCATCCCAAGGCGCTGGTGCTGGCGATCGGCTATGACGATGGCTGCATCCTGATGGTGCGCCTGACCGACGCTTCCGAGCTGCTGGTTCGCCCGGCGCAGCGTGGCAGCGGCATCACCGCCTTCGCCTGGGACAAGCTCGGCAAGCGCCTCGCCTTCGGTGCTGAAGATGGCGCGGCGGGCGTGCTGACCCTGCCGGGCGGCTGAACGGAGATGCGCTTTGGCCTGTTCGGCAGGGACAAGCGCGATGCAGCCGGGGCCGATGCCTCGGCGCAGGTCAAGCGACGGGTGCGCGAGCTGCTCGACCTGCCGGAGAACGCGGTGATCGCCGTCAACGAGATCCTTTGCGCCGATCCCGCCTGCCCCGGGACCGAAACGGTGATCCTGGTGATGAAGCCCGGCGAGAAGACTAGGGCCTTCAAAGTCCAGATGGGGTTGGCGGAGCTGACGCCGGAGGCGCTGGCGCAGGCATTGTCCACCCCGGGCTGAGCCGGCCAAGACCACCGCCATGATGTGTCAGCAGGTGGCGGCTGCGTGCCTTAACCTTTGGCGATGCCGTCGCTAGCTTGCTCTCATGGCGATGCGACCGCGAAAGATCCTGACACTCGACAAGGCGGCGGCACGCCGGATCTGGCTCAAGGCCCAGAGGCTCGACACGCGCGAGCCCTTCGGCGGCGGCCCGGAGGCGACGACTGCAGCCGTGGCCCAGCTCGGCTACGTCCAGATCGACACGATCAACGTGATCGAGCGCTGCCACCATCACATCCTCTATAGCCGGATTCCGGCCTATCGCCGCGACGACCTCGCGCAAGCGCAGGCGCAGGACAAGTCGGTGTTCGAGTACTGGACGCATGCGCTGTCCTATGTCCCCACCGCTGACCTCCGCTATTTCCTGCCGGCGATGAAGGCGCATCGCGCCGAGCCGAAGCGCTGGGCTTCGGTCGGCGGTCGCGACGAGACGCGCAAGCTGCTGCGCCGCATCCGCAAGGACGGGGCGCTCACCATCCGCGACATCGACACCGACGTGCTGGTCGAGAAGACGCATCTTTGGGCGAGCAAGAAGCCGTCCAAGGGCCTGCTCGAACGCGCCTTCTACGACGGCGAGCTCGTGATCTCCGCCCGCTCGGGCATGCTCAAGACCTATGAGCTGCTCGACCGGCATTTCGGCTGGGAGAAGCAGCCGGCGCCGGCATCGGAGCGCCAGGTCGCGGCCTACAAGCTCGACCGCGCCCTGCGGGCGCAGGGCATCGTCAGTCTGGATTCGATCTGCCACCTCGACGCGCCAAGCAAGAAGGCTGTCGCCGAGCTCATTGCCGGCCGCGTCAGGCGCAAGGAGCTGGTGCCGGTCGCGATCGAAGGCGCGGACAAGATGCCGCATTGGGCGATGCCGGACGTGCTGGAGCCATCTGGGCCGGCCGATGACAGCCTCGTCCACATCCTTTCGCCCTTCGATCCGCTGATCATCCAGCGCAAGCGGCTGAAGCTGTTCTTCGGCTACGACCACGTCTTCGAGGCCTATCTGCCGAAGGAGAAGCGCGTCTTCGGTTATTTCGGCCTGCCGGTGCTGGCGGGCGACCGTATCGTTGCCGTCGCCGATCTCAAGACCGACCGGGCAGCGCGCAAGCTTCTGGTGCAGCAATGGACCTGGCTGGAGCCCGAACCGTCGGCAGAGCTGAAGCGTCAGGTCGACGAGGAGATGCAGCGCTTCGAGCGGTTTCAGCTCGGCTGACGGCGGTTCAGTTCAGTCGGGGCCAGCGGAAATCGTCGGCACGGCCGGGGCGCGGCTCGGGCGCGATGCCCTGGCCGAAGACTCGGTCGAGCCCTGCCGCGACGTCGCCGCGACCACGCGCCTCCTGGACAGAGGTGATCAGCGCAGCGTCGCCAGCGCCGGGAATCGCACTGGTCAGCGGCAGGATCGGCCCGGCGAGCGGCCTTTGTGGAACGACCGGGACGAGCCCAAGATCGACGGGCAGGCCGCTGACCATGCGGTCGATCAGGCGCTCGACGCCGCCCGGCTGCAGTTCGGGCGTGATCGGGGCGCCGGCGTCGGGGGAGGTCGGTAGCGCGATGACGTTTTGCGTCGGCGCGCCCTCGAGCAGACGGCGAATGCCGACGTCGATGAAATGCGCCGCCTTGCGAGCACCGGCCTTGGTGAAATGGACGCCGTCGCCGAGCCGGAGCTTGGCGATCTGCCCGCTCACATCCGGCCCGGTCGCGGTGTAGCGGTTCTCGCCGTCGACATAGGCACCCCAGAGGTCGACGAACTGACCACCGCCCGCTTCCACGCTCTTGCGGAAGAGGTCGTTCAGCGTGATCAGGTCGGCGGACAGGCGAGGATTCTGCATCGGCGGCGCTCCCACCCAGATCAGCGGCACGCGTCTGGCGCCGAAGGCCGAGGCGACCGCCTCGATCCGCGCCTTGTAGAGCTGGAGCCAGCGCTCGCTCAGCGGCTCATGCGTGACTTCGCCCTCGCGGATCACCTGGCGGTCGTTCGGCCCGAGGATGACGACGCCGACCATGACCTTGGGGTCGGCTGCCAGCAGCTCGCCAGTCGCTTTCGGCCAGTCGTAGAAATCGGTCCGGACCAGGCCGCTATCGGCCTTGGCCTTGTTGACCACGGCGACATCGGCGCGATCCTCGAGGCTGTCCTCCAGCCCTTCGGCGATCTGCCCGGCCAAAGTGTCGCCGATGACCAGCACGTGGTGGTTGACGTCGACTTTGGGAATGACCGGATCGTCCCGGACGACGACGCGGGTCGGCGCCCGGCGCTGGACCGGCGCGACGCGCTGGCGCGGCTGTTGCCGTGGCTGCACGGCCGGCCGCTCCGGAATCTGCCAGAACATGTTGAACAGGCTGCGGCCTTGCGGCGGCGCCTGCGGTATCCGACCCGGCGGCATCGGGTTCTGGGCGATCGAGACCGGCCCGCCGGTCGCGAGCACGAGCAAGGCCGAGGCCAGAATCATGAAGAGCGAACGCGGGCGCATCGTGCTCTCGATCGGCGCCGGTCAGGGGGTGGCGCCGCAAGCCAATATAGTCGCGATCGCCGGCTTCGTCAGCGTGGCGCCTTCATCCGCGTCAGCAAGGCTGGGGTTGGGTAGCCGTCCGCGAGCATGCCGACGCGCAGCTGGTACTGCCTGACTGCCTCGCGCGTGCCGGTGCCGATGCGCCCATCGGCGTCGTGATTGTAGAGGCCGAGACCCTTCAGCCGGCGCTGGACGTCGGTGATCCCCGCTTTGTCGAGCCGCGGTGCCTTCACCGGCCAGTCGCCTTGCAAAGCTGGCCGGCCGACGATCCGGTCGCCGAGATGGCCGACGGCGAGCGCATAGGCATCGGAGGAATTGTACTTCTTGATGACGTCGAAATTCGCGGTCAGCAGCATGGCCGGGCCGGTATGCCCGGCCGGGTAGAACAGCCTGGCCTCGCCCGAAGACGGGAGCGAACCGCCATCGGCGCGGCGCACGCCGGCAGAGCGGAAGGAGGAGAAGCTGGCGCGATAGAGATTGTGGTCGAAGCCCTCTGGCACCACGACCTCGATGCCCCAGGGCAGGCCGGGGGTCCAGCCATAGCCCTTGAGGTAGTTGGCGGTCGAGGCGATGGCGTCGCTGGTCGAGGTCCAGATGTCGGCATGGCCGTCACCGGTCTGGTCGACCGCGTATTTCATATAGCTCGACGGCATGAACTGGGTGTGGCCCATGGCGCCGGCCCAGGAGCCGCGCAGTTCGCTGCGCTCGACATGGCCCTTCTCGATCAGCTCCAGCGCGGTCAGGAGCTCGTCGCGGAAGAAGTCGCCGCGATAGCGGATGTTCGCCAGCGTCGCGAGCGAGCGGATCACGTCCTTATCGCCCTTGAACGAGCCGTAATTGGTCTCCATTCCCCAGATACCAAGGATGATCTCCTTGGGCACGCCATAGCGCGATTCAGCCTGGGAGAGCACGCCGGCATGAGCTTCCAGCATCTCGCGGCCGCGCGAGATGCGGCCTCCGCCGACCGCGCTGTTGAGATAGCTCCAGATCGGCGCGACGAATTCCGACTGCTTGCGGGTCAGCGCCACGATCGACGGATCGGGTGTCACGCCCTGGAACGCGAGGTCGAAGGTCTTGCGCGAGATGCCGCGGGCCTGCGCCATCGGCCAGAGCGCCTTCAGGAAGCCGTCGAAGCCCGGTGCGGCCGGCCGCGCTTCGGGCTTGGGGGTCTGTGCACGTGCCGGATTGATCGAACCCGTAGTCTGCGCGAGCGCTGGCCCAAGGCCGAGCGCCACGGCGAAGGCGAGAACGGTGACGGGGCGCATGGTTGCTCCTCAGGCTCGGTCGCAGTGTCTTTCCACCACAGCGCCCGAACGAGGTTAACCATGGGTTAACGCCGCGCCAAATCCTGTGCTAGCTGGCGTTGCGCTTGCGCAGGCTCTCCTCCCAGGCGAGTGCTTGCGTCACGATCTGCGTGAGATCGTCATGTTCCGGCTGCCAGCCGAGCTCGGCGCGGATGCGGTCGGCCTTGGCGACCAGCGCGGCCGGATCGCCGGCGCGGCGCGGCGAGAGCCGGACCGGGAAATCGACGCCCGAGACCTCCTTCACCACCTCGACGACTTCCTTGACCGAGTAGCCGCGGCCATAGCCGCAGTTCAGCGTCAGGTTCCCGCCGCCGGCGCGCAAATGGTCGAGCGCCGCCAGATGGGCGCGGGCGAGATCGGTGACGTGGATGTAGTCGCGCACGCAGGTGCCGTCCGGCGTCGCATAATCGGTGCCGAAGATGTCGAGCCCGGCACGCTGGCCGAGCGCCGCCTGGCTCGCGACCTTGATCAGATGGGTGGCGTTGGTGCTGGACTGGCCTGAACGACCCCTGGGATCGGCGCCGGCTACGTTGAAATAGCGTAGCGCGACATAGGTCAGGCCATGGGCGCGGGCGACGTCGCCGAGCATCCATTCGCTCATCAGCTTGGAGCGGCCATAGGGATTGATCGGGTTGAGCGCGATCTCCTCCGGGACCGGCGAGACCGGCGGCTCGCCATAGACGGCGGCCGTCGAGGAGAAGATCACATGCTTGATGCCGCCACGCACGGCGCTCTCCAGCAGCGCCCGTGTCTTGACCGTGTTGTTCTGGTAGTAGCCGAGGGGGTCTGACACCGAATCCGGCACCACGATCTTCGCCGCGAAATGCGCGATCTCGCTGATGCCGTGCTCGGCAATGGTGCGCTCGACCAGGGCCTGGTCGCCCATGTCGCCGCGTACCAGGGTCGCTTCCTGCGGCACCGCCCACCAGAAGCCGGTCGAGAGATCGTCGAGCACCACGACCTTTTCGCCGCGGTCCAGCAGCTCGAGGACCATATGGCTGCCGATGTAGCCGGCGCCGCCCGAAACCAGAATTGCCATCTTCGTCTCCTCGTCACGTGACCGGCATAGACCGGAATCACGACAGTTCGAACCAGCCTGTCGGCGCGAGATGGCTAATCTCGGGCAGGGCCTCGGTGAAGCCATGCAAGAATGGGAGCCAGGGCGGCAAATCCAGCAATCTACAGCAGGAGTATTGACGTATCGGCAAGGCCCGACTGGTATTCGATAACAGGGTCGGCCCGGCTTTCGCCAGAATCGCGGGTCAGCCTAAACAAGACCGGCATCAACGGGCGAAGCCGGCTCTCCCCAAGCCCTCCGATTTTCAGCAGGCGCGCGCCAGGGGCGCGCGAGATGGACGCGCATGATCAAGAAAATCCGCAAGGCGGTCTTTCCCGTCGCTGGTCTCGGCACCCGTTTCCTGCCCGCCACCAAGGCGATCCCGAAGGAGATGCTGACCATCGTCGACCGGCCGGTGGTCCAGCATGTGGTCGACGAGGCGCGCGCCGCCGGGATCGAGCATTTCGTCTTCGTCACCGGCCGCAACAAGGCGGTGATCGAGGACCATTTCGACATGGCCTATGAGCTCGACGATACGTTGGCCAAGCGCGGCAAGACCAAGGAGCTCGAGGCGCTCAAGCACGATCTGCCGGCGGCAGGCACGGCGAGCTTCACCCGCCAGCAGGCGCCGCTCGGCCTCGGCCACGCCGTCTGGTGCGCCCGCGACATCGTCGGCGACGAGCCGTTCGCGCTGCTGCTGCCCGACATGCTGCATCACGGGGCGGGCAAGGGCTGCCTCGCCGAGATGATCGCAGCCTATGAGGAGCATGGCGGCAACCACATCGCTGTCGCGCCGGTGCCGGAGGACCAGACCCATCAATACGGCATCGTCGGTGTCGCCGACGCCAAGGCCAAGGTCTCGCAGATCAGCAAGATGGTCGAGAAGCCGCCGAAGGGCACGGCGCCGTCGAACCTGCACATCACCGGCCGCTACATCCTGCAGCCGACGATCTTCGATTTGCTCGCCAAGCAGGAGAAGGGCGCCGGCGGCGAGATCCAGCTGACTGACTCGATGATCGCCCTGGCAAAACTCGAGAAGTTCTTCGCGGTGCGCTTCGACGGCGACATCTACGACACAGGCTCGAAGATCGGCTTCCTTTCCGCCAATGTCGCCTATGCGCTGGAGCGCGGCGATCTCGGCCCGCAATTGCGGGCTGAGATCGAGCGATTGCTGAAGAAGTAACCCTGGTCGTCATTTCCGGCGAAGTGCAGAACCAGCTCCTCCGTCATGGTCGGGCCTGTCCCGACCATCCACGTCTTCCTTGTGGCGTGTGGTGCTCAAGACGTGGATGCTCGCCACAGGGGCGAGCATGACGCGTTGGGTCGTGTCGATGCGCAGTGGCGGCCTTGGCCGTCAGAATTGCACCCTCAACCCGACCTGCGCGATGTTCGCAGTGTAGTCCGAGCCGGGATTGGTCGAGTTCAGGCGCTCATGCGTGAAGCTGGCGCGGACCGAGAAGGTCCGGGTCAGCTTGTATTCGATCCTGGCGCCGATGGTCGACAGGTCCTCGCGCAGGTCCTGGCCGTCATATTCAGTGCGGCCATAGCTGGCGAAGCCGGTGACGGTGAGGTTGCGGCGCAGGGCATGCGCCACTTCGAGATTGACGCGCCGTGCCGTCGTGCCGCTCGAGCCGGCGATGGTGGTGTCGCCGAGCTCGGAGGTGCCGCGCAGCGTCACCGTGGTCAGCGGCGTCGGCGTCCACAGGATCGCGGCGTCGCCGACGAAGCCGCGCAGGTTCCGCAGTCGCCCATCCTCGTATTTGCGGTCCTGATAGCCGGCGGACACCTCGCCGGTGAGCATGCGGCTGATCTCGAAGGTCGAGCCGACCCGCGCGGTATAGCCGTCGGAGGAGCGCATATAGCCGCTGGAGTCGACCTTCTCGTCGAACTGGCGCGTGTCGAGCTCGGCCTGGACGAAAGGCTTGAAGCCGGGCGTCACCTCATAGGCGGCGCGCAGGCGCAGGCCGTATTGGGTCTGGTTGCGGTCGGCCTGGCTGAGCTTGCGGCCATTGCTGAGCTCGGCATCCTCATAGTCCTGCCGGTCGACCGAACCGCGCAGGGTGAACTGCAGGCGATTAATGTCGTGGGTGATGCCAGCCGCGGCGCCATAGGCCCAGGTGATCGGCCGTCCCTGCACCGCCGCGGTGAGATCGGGCGAACCCGGGCGCTGCGTGTCGAGGCGCAAACGCGATTCGAGCAGGATGCGGGTGTCGCGCGTCGCATCAAGGCGCAGCGACATGTTGCCTTCCGCGTCCGGACGCGAGGCGCTGTCGTCGCGATAATAGCGGCTGTAGCCGCCGCGCAGCATGCCGGTGAGCTCGTGCACGCTCCAGTCGGACTGGATGCCGAGCTCGCCCTCGGTGCGGCTGAACAGCGAGCCCTTGCTCGCTCCCGAGACGCGCGAAGGATTGCTGTCATAACCGACCGAACCGGTGATCGCCGGCCGCAGCACGACGTTACCGAGACGCAGGCCTAGCGGCGCATAAGGGTCTTCTTCCGGCAGCTTGCGTCGGCGCTGCTGAGGCGGTGGTGGCAGCTCCGGCGGCAGATTGGACACCGCCTGCTGCGGCGCGCGGAACTGGCGCTGGGTGACGCCGCGCAGCCGCGAGGACTGAATAGGCTGGCTGGCGCGTGGCGGCTGGGCGCGCGAGACCGCGCTGGAGCGACCGCGGGGCGGGACAATCGGTTCGCCGGCGGCGGCCGGCAGGGCCGACGCATTGCCAGGGGCCGGATTTTGCCTTTGAGCGACATAGTCGGGAGTGCCGGTTCGCAAGGCTGGCGTGCGGGCACGCGCGGGCATGTCGATCGGCTGCGTCTGAGCCCATGCCTGCTCCGGCCACGCTGTCAGCCCGGCAACGCCGCAGCAGCCTGCGACGCCGGCCAGCCACCAGATCTGGGCGAAACGGGACACGAGGCGGACGCTGCTCCGGCGAGGCAAAGGCTTCGCGCGCCGGGAAAGCGCGCATGGTTAACGGAGTTAGAACGAAGAGGGTTAATGCTGCGTCAACGCAGCTCCCGCGGTGGCCAGCGCAGCGTCAGGCATGCTAGAGGCGCGCTCCATGACCGCGACCATCAGCGCTTCCGCCCTCCGCACCATCGCCACCGAGCGCGCCGGGCTCGACGCCTTGCACGAGGCGATCGGCAACGGCCTCGCCCAACCCTTCGCTGCCGCCGTCGAGATGATCCGCGCCTCTTCGGGCCGGGTGATCGTCACCGGCATGGGCAAATCCGGCCATGTCGGCCGCAAGATCGCGGCGACGCTCGCCTCGACCGGCACGCCCTCGCATTTCGTTCATCCGGCTGAAGCCAGCCATGGCGATCTCGGCATGGTCCAGCCCGAGGACGTCGTCGTCGCCCTGTCCTGGTCGGGCGAGGCGGTCGAGCTCTCGGCGATTGTCGGCTATACCCGCCGCTTCCGCGTCGGGCTGATCGCGATCACGGCCAATCGCGACAGCGCGCTCGGCCGCGAGGCTGATATCGCGCTCGTCCTGCCCAAGGCCGAGGAGGCCTGCCCGAACGGGCTTGCGCCGACGACCTCGACGACGATGCAGATGGCGCTGGGTGATGCGCTCGCCGTCGCGCTGCTGGAGGCGCGCGGTTTCTCGCGCCAGGATTTCTATGTCTACCACCCCGGTGGCAAGCTTGGTGCGCAGCTCAAGACGGTTGCGACCATCATGCATTCGGGCGAGCGCCTGCCGGTCGTCGGCGAGACGGCGGCGATGGCCGATGTCGTCGCGATGATCACCGCCAAGGGTTTTGGCTGCGCCATCGTCATCGATGTCGACGGCAAGCTCGCTGGCGTCGTTACCGATGGCGACCTGCGCCGCAAGCTCGGCGCCGGCTGGGGTGGCAGGCTGGCACGGGACGTGATGACCCGGGATCCGCGCCGGATCGCGCCGGATGCGCTCACCGCCGAAGCGCTGGAAATGGTCAACCGGTTGCGCGTCACCGCGCTGATCGTCGCTGATGCCGACGACAGGCCGGTCGGCCTCGTCCACGTCCATGATCTGCTGGCGCTGGGCGTCGCCTGACACGTAGCATCTGGCGAGGAGGCCCATGGCCGCGCTCGAATGGGATGACCTGCGCTATGTCCTCGCCGTCGCCGAGGCCGGCTCGCTCGCCGGCGCGGCGCGCGAACTGCGCGTCAATCATTCGACCGTGCTGCGCCGCATCGCCGCCTTCGAACAGCAACTGGCCTTACGCCTCTTCGAGCGCCTGCCGACCGGTTATGTGCTGACAGCCGGTGGCGAAGAACTCGTCGCGGCGGCGCGCAGCATCTCCGGCACCGTTACCGAGCTCGAACGCAGGATCGCCGGCCAGGACCTTCGCCTCTCCGGCACGCTCCGGATCACCGCGACCGACACGCTGATGGGCTCGGTCCTGCCGGAGATCCTCGCGGAGTTCGGCGAAGCCCATCCCGGCATTGCCCTGGAGGTCGCCGTCTCTAACCTGATGTTCAACCTGACCAAGCGCGATGCCGATGTCGCCTTGCGCACCGCCGACAACCCCCCGGCGACGCTGGTCGGGCGCCGGGTCGGCAAGATCGCGTTCGCGATCTATGCCGCTCCCTCATATCTCGCGCGACATGATCACGCCGACCTCGCCGAGCATAGCTGGGTCGGGCCGGACGACACGCTCGGCGGGACCTCGGTGGCGCGCTGGATGCAGGCGAAGCTGGGCAAGAGCGAGATCGTGCTGCGGGCCGATTCGCTGCTGGCGATGCAGCAGGCGGCGGTGGCCGGTCTCGGGCTGGTGGCACTACCTTGCTATCTCGGCGACAGTGTCGCGGCCCTTGCCTGTGTGCGCCGTCCCATACCGGAGATGGAGACGGCGCTCTGGATCCTGACCCATGAGGATCTGCGCGCCGCTGCACGGGTCCGCGCTTTCACCGATTTCGCCTATGGCGCCTTCCGGAAACGCCACGCCCTGCTGGAGGGCGAGGGCGCGTCCTCCGCTTGAGGATTACGCCTCGACCAGCTTGAGGCCGATCACGCCGATCAGGATCAGCGCAAGCAGGCCAAGGCGCATGGGCGAGGCGCTCTCGCCGAGGGTGACGATACCGGCGAGGGCGACGCCGAGTGCGCCGATGCCGACCCAGACCGCATAGGCGGTCCCGACAGGCAATTGCTTCAGCGCCAGCGACAGCATCACGAAGCTGACGATCGCCGAGACGATGCCAATCAGGCTCGGCCAGAAGCGTGTAAAGCCGCCGGCCTGCTTCAGCGCGATCGCCCAGACGATCTCGAGCAATCCGGCTCCGGTGAGCAGCAACCAGGACATGGGATGTCTCCGTGGAATGGGAAGGACGGCGCCGGATCGGCGCCGTCCGGAGGCTTCAAGGTCAGAAGACCTTGATCGCGGCGACGCCGAGCAGCAGGACCACGACGCCGGCAAAGCGCAGGGTCGAGATCTCGCGCTGGGGCAGGCGGAACCAGCCGTAACGATCGACGAAGAGCGAGACGATCTGCTGGCCGGCGACGGTCAGGCCGACGGTGGCGGCAGTGCCGATCGCGGGGATGGCGACGAAGACTGTGGTGACATAGGTCGCGCCGCAGATAGCGCCGATCCAGCCCCACCAGGGCATGGTCCTGAGGCCGCCAAGCTGGGGCTTCGCGCCGCCCATCAGCAGCAGCGTCACCAGCAGCACTGTGATCATCGACAGGGTCGCGACCACGAAGCTGATCGTGCCGACGACGAAGGGCGCGCCGAGATCCTGCCGCAGCAGGCCGTTGATCGCACCCTGCACCGGCAGAACCGCGCCGGCGACGAGGGCGAGCAGCATCCAGCCGAGCTTGGAGCCGGAAAGCTCCCTGGTCGCGCCCTTCTGGCCGAAGACGATCGCGACCACGCCGACCAGCACAGCAGCAGTGCCAAGCAAAGTGGCCGGCTTCGGCAACTGCCGGGGCACCCCGAGCAGGCCGAAGCTATCGAGTCCGAGCGAGGCCAGCATCTGACCGGCGATGAACAGGCCGACCGCGACGACGGCGCCGAGCCGGGGGAAGACCAGGATAGTCGAGGCGACATAGAGCGCCGTCGCGATGCCGCCGATCGCATGCCACCACGGCACCGCATGAAGCCCGCCGAAGGCGGCCGCTGTGCCGGTCGCGATTGCCACGATCAGCAAGAGGAAGGCGGCGAGGACGACCTGGATCGTCGTCGCGGCAAAAGGGCTGCCGGTCGCCTTCGACAATTGCGCATTGGCGCCGGCCTGCACCGCCAGCAGGCCGCCGGCGGCAAGAGAGAGGGGGATGAAGAGGGTATCCATGACGAGATGTCCTATCGGCTTGGCCGAGCGCGCTCAGGCCTCGGCGTGCGCGAGCGCCGGCACGGCAAGGCCGCGCTGCACGGCGGGACGGGCGGCGATCGTCTCGTGCCAGCGCCGCAGATGAGGCGTGTCGGAGAGGCTCAGGCCGAGCTGAGGCAGCGCATTGATCCAGGGCCAGACCATGATGTCGGCGATGCCGTAGCTGGCCTCGACCAGATAAGGCCGCAGCGCCAGCTCGCCGTCGAGGACACGCAGGATGCGGGTGGTCTCGCGCTCATAGCGCTCGATGGCGTAGGGCAGCTTCTCCCGGGCGAAGATCTTGAAATGCCAGAGCTGGCCGATCATCGGCCCGACATGCGCCGCCTGGAAGAAGCTCCATTGCAGCGTCTTGCCCAGCGCCTGCGGGCCGTTCGGCTGGAGCACGCCGGAGCGCTCGGCGAGGTAGAGCAGGATCGCGCCGGACTCGAAGACGGTCCGGTCATGGTCGTGGTCGACGATGACCGGGATCTTGTTGTTCGGGTTGAGCGCCAGGAAGCTCGGTCGGTGCTGCTCGCCCATCTCGATGTCGATGAGGTTGACGGCATAGGGTAGGCCGGCTTCCTCGAGCATGATCGAGGCCTTGTGGCCGTTCGGGGTCTGGTAGGTGTAGAGGTCGATCGGGGTCATCGGCTTGCTCCGAAGTCTGGATGCCGATGAGATAGTCTGTGCGATGGCGCATCACGATGTGTTATAAGGCGTCAGGATAATGCGAAATTGCACAGCCTGTGGCGAAGCACTTTGCGACAAGCTTCCCGTCATGGTCGGGCTTGCCCCGACCATTCACGTCTTCGCGTTACTGATCGAGAGCGGCGTTCAAGACGTGGATGCTCGCCACGAGGGCGAGCATGACGAACTGGCGATGGGGTCGTGGGGAGCAGGCTCACCCGCGCTCGTAGAGCAGCCGCGCCCGGATCGTGCCGTCCAGGGCCCGGATCTCCTCGATGATCTCGCGCGCGACCTCGCCGACCGGATCGGCCTCCATCACGACATAGCCGATCTCGCCGTCGGTCTGGAAATTCTGGGCGGCGATGTTGATGTTGCGGCTGGCGAAGACGTCGTTGAGGCGGCGCAGCATGCCCGGCGCGTTGCGCTGGACCTGGATGAATCGGGTGCCGGCTGGGCGCGCCGGCAATTGCACCTGCGGGAAATTGACTGCGCCGACGGTCGAGCCGACATCGGAATAATCGACCAGCTTGCGCGCCACCTCGGCGCCAATGCGCTCCTGCGCCTCTTCCGTCGAGCCGCCGATATGCGGGGTCAGGATGACGTTGGGCAGGCCCTGCAGCGGCGTGACGAAGCGCTCGCTGTTCGAGGCCGGCTCCCTCGGGAAGACGTCGACCGCGGCGCCGGCGAGAGCGCCGCTCTTCAGCGCCTGCGCGAGCGCGTTGAGATCGACCACGGTGCCGCGCGAATTGTTGATGAGATAGGCGCCCTGCTTCATCGCCGCGATTTCGGCTTTGCCGATCATGTTGTGCGTCGCAGGCGTCTCCGGCACGTGCAGCGAGACGACGTCGCTGTTGGCGAGCAGGGCCTTCAGGCTCTCGACCGGCTCGGTATTGCCATGGCGCAGGCGGTCGGTGTGATCGTAATAGATTACGCGCATGCCCATCGCCTCGGCGATGTTGGAGAGCTGGCTGCCGATATTGCCGTAGCCGACGATGCCGAGCACCTTGCCGCGGACCTCGAAGGAGCCGTTGGCCGACTTGTCCCAGCCGCCCTCATGCGCCGAGCGTGAGCGATCGGGTATCCGCCGCAGCAGCATGACGATCTCGCCGATGGTCAATTCGGCAACGCTGCGGGTGTTGGAGAAGGGCGCGTTGAAGACCGGAACGCCGCGCAGGCGAGCAGCATCGAGATCGACCTGATTGGTGCCGACCGAGAAGCAGCCGACGGCGAAGAGGCGCTTGGCAGCGGCGAAGACCGGCTCGGTCAGCTGGGTGCGCGAGCGGATGCCGAGGATATGCGTCTTCTCGATCGCCTCGACCAGCTGCGCCTCGTCGAGCGCCTTCGGCAGGCGGGTGAGGTTGGTGTAGCCGGCCTGCTGCAAAGCGGCGACGGCGGAATCGTTGATGCCTTCGAGCAGGAGGACGCGGAGGCGGTCCTTCGGGAAGGAAAGCCGGTCGGTGGAAAGGTTCATGGCGCGCTCGACGGTCCAGCGATGCGCCCGCTCGCCTGGTCGGGCGGAAGGCGCCGGAGCGCCCGCTATAGACCTGTTGTCGCAGTGCACAACCGCAAAGTTGTCGCGTCTGGTTCCCGTTATGCGCTCGCGGCGCGCAGCGGCACGACGTCTCCCGGTTGGATGGGGGTCAGGTGCTGCTGCGGCAGCAGGAAGGGCTGGCCGGCCGGCGGCAGGCGGCTGAAGGAGAGCGAGACACGGAAGACGCCGCGCAGCAGGTTGTCGTCGAGGATCGTCGCCGGCTCGCCCTGGGCTACGATCGCGCCCTCATGCATCACCACCAACCGGTCGGCATAGGTCACGGCGAGGTTGAGGTCGTGCAGGACGACCAGAACGGCCGCGCCCTGAGCCGCGATGGTGCGGGCGGCATCGAGCAGCGAGAGTTGGTGGCAGAGATCGAGGCTGGCGATCGGCTCGTCGAGGAAGAGGATCTGGCGCTGCGCGACGCTGCGGCCGGCTTCGAGCTGGCAGAGCGCCCTGGCGAACTGGACGCGCTGCTGCTCGCCACCGGATAGGGTCTGGTATTGCCGGCCAGCGAGCCCGATCACGCCGGCGGTCTCCAGCGCCTGGGCGATGATCTGCTCCTTGCGGGTGCGCGGCTGTGCCCGACCGACGCCCTCCAGGCCCAGCCGTGCGACCTCGTAGACGCTGAACGGGAAGGCGAGGCGCTGGTTCTGCACCATCACGGCACGCCGGCAGGCGAGTTCCCAGGCCGGGATCTGCGGCAGGGCCGCGCCGTCCATGCGGACCGTTCCCCGAGAGGGCGTGAGTTCACCAGTGAGGAGCTTGAGCAGGGTCGACTTGCCGGCGCCGTTGGGACCGACGACGATGGTGGTGGCGCCCACTTCGAGCGCCAGCGAGGCGCCGCGCACGAGCGTGCTGCCACGCACCGAGAAGGACAGATCATCAGCTTCGAGGAGCGCTGCCATGCTCAGAGCTCCGCGATCCGGCCGCGGCGCAGCAGCAGCCAGAGGAAGAAGGGCGCGCCGATGAAGGCGGTGACGATGCCGATCGGCAATTCGGCGGGGACCACCACCAGACGGGCTACGATGTCCGCGCCGACCAGCAGGGTGGCACCGCCGATGGCCGAGAGCGGTAGCAGCAGGCGATGATCGGGCCCGATCGAGAGCCGGATCAGATGCGGCACGACGATGCCGACGAAGCCGATCACGCCGGCTGCGGCGACGCTGGCGCCGACGGCGAGCGCGACGAGCAGGATCGAGAGCGCCTTGATGCGCTGCACGGGCACGCCGAGATGATAGGCCTCGGCCTCGCCGAGCATCAGCGCGTTGAGGCCTCGCGCCAGCAGGGGCACGGCGATCAATAGCGGCAGTACGATCGGCGCCACCACCGAGAGCTTGGTCCAGCTCGCGCCGCCCAGGCTGCCGAGCGACCAGAAGGTCAGGTCGCGCAATTGCCGGTCATCCGAAATGAAGGCGAGCAGCCCGGTAAGCGAGCCGGCCAGCGCGCCGAGCGCGACACCGGCGAGCAGCATGGTCGCGACCGAGGTGCGGCCCTGGCGGGTCGCGATCAGATAGAGCGCCAGCGTCGAGACGAGGCCCCCGAGGAAGGCGCCGAAAGGCAGCACTGCGAAGGGCAGCTTCATCGCGAAGGCCGAGAGGAAGCGGTCGCCGAGCACGATCGTCGCAGCGGCGGCAAGGCCGGCGCCGGCGGAAACGCCGACCAGGCCGGGATCGGCGAGCGGATTGCGGAACAGGCCCTGCATCAGAGCGCCGGAAATGGCGAGCGCCGCACCGACCAGCGCGCCGAGCAGCAGGCGCGGCATGCGGATGTTGAGCACGACCAGCGCCTCGCGGCTGTCGAGCAGCTCGGTCGGACCAAAGCCGAGCTTGGCCATCAGGATGTCGGCGACGCGGCCGGGGGCGATCGCGAAGGCGCCAGCGCCGAGCGAGAGCAGCATCAGCAGCAGGCAGAAGCCGACCAGTGCCGCGACTGCGATGATACCCTTGCGTCGTCGCCCCTCGGCGAGAACGGCCAGCGCGGTGGCGCCTGCGCTCGGCGTCTGCTTCACGGCGAGCGTCATTTGGCGGCGGAGAGCTGGGCGACCCTGGCCTCGGGATAGAGCTCGGCCATCAGGTCGCGCGCTGCGTTCGGGGTGCGCGGGCCGAAGCCGAGCAGATAGAGCCCATCCATGCGGATCAGCGATTTCTGCTTCGCCGCCGGCGTCTGCGAAAAGGCCGGCATCGCGAAGAGCTCCTCGGGCGTCGCGTTGTGCGCGCTGCTGAAGCGCATCATCAGCACGACGTCGGGCGCCGCGGTGATGATCGCTTCGTCGGTCATCGGCTTGAAGCCGTCGACCGCGCTGGCGGCGTTGACGCCGCCAGCGAGTGCGATGATCGCGTCCGCCGTCGTGTTCCTGCCGCCGACCATGGTGCGCCCGTTCTGCAGGGAGAGCGCAAACAGGACACGCTTCTGCTTCGGCAAGGCGGTGCGGAGCTTGTCGAGCTCGTCGAAGCGGCCTTTCACCGAGTTGGCGAGCTGCTGCGCCGGTCCGGCAGCGCCGGCGGCCTTGCCGATGGCGGCGATCTTGCCGATGACGGCTTCCGGCGTCAGCGCCTCCGGGATCATCGTGATCGGGGTGCCGGATTCCTTCAGCAAAGCGAGCGCATCCGGCGGGCCGGAACCTTCCACGGCAATGACCTGCGTGGGCTTGAGCGAGAGCACGCCCTCGGCCGAGAGCGCCCGGACATAGCCGACGCTCTTCTTGTCCTTCAGCGCCTCCGGCGGCCATTGGCTGGTGGTGTCGACGCCGACGATCCGATCCTGCAGGCCGAGCGCGTAGAGCACCTCGGTGACGACGCCACCAGCCGCGACGATGCGCTCGGCGGTCTGAGCCTGGGCGGCGGCAATGAAACTGCCGGAACGAAGGTCGCCCGCGAACCCGAGGGCGGCCAATGCGCTGAGGCCGATGGCCGCGGCGAGCTCTCGGCCGAGGCGTTTCGCCTTCAGTCCGGCGAGCGGGTTGGGCACGGAGGATGACAGGTCGTGCATGAGCAGTCTCGGGGCTCGCCGCAGCGCAGCAAGCAGCCATGACGCGGCAGCTTTCCTACTCTGCAGTCATTCCAAAGTATTGGCTCAATTTACAATCATTCAAAACAATGATCATCGAGCCGTTGTTGACGGTGATATTCGGCTTTACTAAGGAGGGTCAAGAGCGGCGAAGGCCGCCGACCATCACCTTTTCCAGAGCCGCCGAGGTTTCCCGATGTTCATCGCCATGAACCGCTTCAAGGTCGTCAAGGGAGAAGAGGAGGCCTTCGAGACGGTCTGGTCCTCGCGCAAGACACGCTTGGACGAGATGCCGGGCTTCATCGCCTTCCACCTGCTCAAGGGACCGGAGAAGGAGGATCACACCCTCTACTCCTCGCACACGACCTGGGCCTCGAAGGAGGACTTCACCACCTGGACCAAGTCGGAGCAGTTCCGCGAGTCGCATCGCAGCGCCGGCCAGCCGCGGCCGAAGCCGCTCTATCTCGGCCATCCCGAGTTCGAGGGTTTCGAGACGATCCTGACCGAGCATAACCCGCATCTGCCGCGCCAGGCGGCCGAGTGAGAGGCTGATCACGATGTCGCTCGCTGAAACTCTGGCTCCGTCCGCTCCCGCCGAGGCCATGGAAAAAGTCCGGGCAGCGCTCGCGGCCAAGCCGGATGGCGTGATCGAGGCGGTTGCGCGCGAGCATGGCGTCTCGACGCTCGCCGTGCTGGAAGCGACGCCCGAAGAGCAGCGCCGCTTCATCGCCGCCGAGCGCTTCGAGGTGCTCTGGCAGGAGCTTTCGACCTGGGGCACGGTGCTCTTCATCGTGCACACACCCGACATCGTGCTCGAATGCGAAGGCTCGCTGCCGGTCGGCTCCTTCGGCCATGGCTACTACAACATTCATGGTGACAGCCCGATCGGCGGGCATATCAAGGCCGGTAACTGCACGGCGATCTATCTGGTCGACCGCGCTTTCCACGGCCGCCGTTCCTGCTCGGTGCAGTTCTTCAACGGCGCGGGCGAGGCGATGTTCAAGGTCTTCGTCCGCCGCGACGAGGCGCGCGAGCTGCTTGCCGATCAGGTCGCCCGGTTCGAGGCGCTGAAGCGCGACTTCGGCTGAACACGGCCGGCTTTCGGCTGGCTGGACCCGTCATCTACCTCCGCCGGTTGCCGGCGGAGGTTTTTCATTTTTGGCAGTGTGCCTACAGTCACAGCCCGATCACTGATAAATGACGTCAGTCGCCACTTTTCCGCCATAGGCCATGGGGTACGGATGGTTGTCCGGTGAGATGACGGAAGTCCAAGGATTTACCAAGCGTTAACCATAAAGGCGCAGCCTCTTGTCCGCGGAGCGATACGACGTGATCGAGCCGGTTGATCACGCGCAGGTTCCGGCAGGCGAGCGCTATGGCGGGCAGCCCGGCGCGGACGACCTGCCCGAACTCCTGACGGGGGACCCGGATATGGCGGCGCAGCTTGCCCTGACCCGGGTCAGTCTGGCCAAGGAGTTGATCGGGCCGCCGCCAGCCGGACCGAAGGCTGCCTTCGCCTCGCTCAGCCAACATGCCGGTTTCCGGGATGGGGCGCTGCTGGCGCTGCGCTTCGTGCAGGCACGCTTCCTCTCGATCTGGGGCCTGCTGCTGGCGGCCGCGCTGTGCCCGCCCAAGGTCTTCGCCGATTTCGCGATCTTCGCTGCACTGGCGAACTTCGTCTCGATCGCCGCGCTGCTGCGCTTCGAGGCGGTGTTCTTCCAAAACAGCGGCCGCCTGCATCTCGGCCGTGCCTTTCGACTTGCAATGGCCGCCGGCACGATCGTCCTCGGTGCGATGGCGGTCGCGATCCTGTTCGCGGCGTCGGAGGGCTGGGTCCTGCGCGGCTTCGGAGCGCTCTTCCTGATCTCGCTGGCGAGCCGGGCGGCGATCCGGCTGATTCTGGCGGAAGCCACGGCGGAGGGTGATTTCGAGACGATCGGCAACAGCAACATCGTCCAGGCGCTGGTCCAGCCCGCGATGATGATCCTCCTGATCTGGCCGCTGGGACCGACAGTACTGGCGCTGTTCGCCGCAGACGCCTTCGGCCATGCCGTGGCTGCCATCTATCTCGCCTGGCGCCGGCGCTACTCGCTGCTGCCGCTGCTGCATCCCTCGCGCTGGTCGCGCGCAGAGCTGCGGACTTCGGCCTGGCAGTGGCGGAGCTCGCCGACCTATCTATTGCCGTCGGCACTCCTGTCCTTCGGTTTCTCGGCGGCGCCGCTGCTGGCTCTGCCGATGGCAGGCAATCCGGTTTTGGCGGCGCATGTGGCTCTGGCGTCGCGCCTGCTCGACATGCCGTCGCAGATGTTCGGTGCCGTGGCGATCCCGCTAGTGATGAGCGATCTGCGCAAGCATCAGGGCGAGGATCGCCAGAAGCGCGCGCGCCTGCTCACGCTGGGGATGGTGGTGATCGCGGCAGCGCTGTTTCTGGCGATCGCACTTGTTGCACTCGGCGCAGACACAATCATCCTCGACGGCACCAAATGGGATGGCGTCGGCGAGGTGATGGCAGTCATGGCACTGTTCTATGGCTGTGGCGCGCTTGTCGGGCCGTTGCAGGAAATGGGAGCGTTCTCCTCTCGTCCCCATAGCCAGATGGCGGCCAACGCAGTGGCATTGGCGGCCGTGGCGGTCGTGATCTGGGGCTTCGGCGGCCTGTCACAGACGCTGCTCGCCATGATCGGCCTGGTCTCGCTGGCGCGGCTGCTGCTGCATTTGCACCTGACCTGGACCGGGATCGGTGAGATGCAACCGATCGGCGCCCGTGTCTGAGCGCCATCTGACTGCTCGGACATTATTCCCGATGCAGAACCGCGGCGCATTCCCGCCGGGACCGCTCTATTCGCGCCGGATCAGCCGGTCGGCGAGCAGGGAGGAGAAGAAGCCGGGCTTGAACTCACGCTCGAGCCGCTCGGGATCGTAATCCCGGGCGACCCAGTCGAGGAACGGCGTGCCCTTGCTGGCGCCTTCGCGGGCATAGGTCTCGAAGAAGGCGTCGAGGATGCCGGTCTTGGCGAAGCGGAAATGGCCGTAGCGCAGCGAAAGCTCAGCCATCGCCTCAGCGAGCGGCCGCTTCTCATGGACAAGCAGGTAGAGCGCGGCGAAGAAGCCAGCCCGGTCGGCGCCGGATTTGCAATGCACCAGCGCAGGCGTCTTGAGTCCGGCGAAGAAAGCCGGCGCGGCGAGGATGGTGTCCCGGTCCGGTGCGCCGCGTGAGCGCAGCACGAACTCGACCAGTGCGATGCCGTGGCGTTCGCAGGCTTCCTTCTGCAGCGGCCAGGCCCCGTGCTCACGGCCGCCGCGCAGGTTGACGATGGTCTTGACGCCCTGGCGGGCGAACCAGGCGATATCGGTCGGGGCCGGCTGGGCGGCGCGCCAGAGCTGCGGCGTGATGCGGTGAGCGTTGAGATAGGCGAGCCGGAAGATGCCGTGATCGGCCAGCAGCATGTGGGCCCAGGCACGCGCGCGATCGAGCCGGCCGCTCAAGGGACGGTCCCAGCGCGCGATCCGCGCCATGCGTCTTGCATAGCGGTCTTCCGGCCGCCGCCAGCGGTTCAGCATGGGATCGCACCTGTCATGCCGGCCCGATAGCAGCGTGGGCCCCGCTGCGCAAATCGGTAACTCCGACTAAAAGCCGGGCTTGGCCTTTGCGCCGCAACCGCGCATAAGGCCGCGGAAGTTTTGTCATCGACAGGTCAGGTACATGCGGCTCGACGCCATCGCCATCGGCAAGAATCCCCCGGACGAGGTCAACGTCGTGATCGAGGTCGCCATTGGCGGCGAACCGATCAAGTACGAGATGGACAAGGAAGCGGGCACGCTGTTCGTCGATCGCTTCCTCTATACGCCGATGCGCTATCCCGGAAATTACGGCTTCATCCCGCATACGCTGTCGGAAGACGGTGACCCCTGCGACGTGCTCGTCGCCAATACGCGACCGCTGGTGCCGGGCTCCTACATCGCAGTCCGCCCGATCGGCGTGATGATGATGGAGGACGAGGGTGGCGGCGACGAGAAGATCATCGCCGTGCCGGTCCCGAAGCTGACCAAGCGCTATGAGAACGTGACGAACTACACCGATCTGCCGCAGATCACGCTCGACCAGATCCAGCACTTCTTCGAGCACTACAAGGATCTCGAGCCCGGCAAATGGGTGAAGCTGACCGGCTGGGGTGACGCTGCCAAGGCCAAGCAGCTCATCGTCGAGGCGATCGAGCGGGCGAAGGCGGCGAAGAAGGGCTGACGGCAAGTGCTCGCCATGCTCGGGCGAAGACCCGAGCATGGCACAAAGCCTTAGCCCTTGTATTTCTCCAGGAATGCCTCGACGGGGAGCCCCCGGAAGTCGTCGAGTGCGGTGCGCAGTTGCGCGTGCTCCCAATCCCACCAGGCGAGTGCTTTCAGCCGCTCGGCGATCTCCTCCGGGAAGCGTCGGCGGATGATACGGGCCGGATTGCCGGCGACGATGGTGTAGTCGGGCACATCCTTGGTCACGACCGCACCGCCCGCGACGACTGCGCCGGTGCCGATGCTGCGGCCGGCGAGCACGATGGCCCCATGGCCGATCCAGACATCGTGGCCGATCGTCACTGGCGTCGAGCGGCGCCAGTCGAAGAAGGCCGCATCGTCCTGCGCATCCTCGAAATAGGCGCTGGCGCGATAGGTGAAATGCGCCTGGCTCGCCCGCTGCATCGGGTGATTGCCCGGGTTGATCCGGGTATGGGCCGCGATCGAGCAGAACTTGCCGATGGTCGTGTAGATGATGTTGGAGTCGTTCACGACATAGGAGTAGTCGCCGAGCGTCGACTCCGCGAAGGCGGTGCGGGCACCGATCTCGGTATAGCGGCCGAGCACGGCATCGCGGACATTCGCGGTCGGGTCGATCACGGGCGCGAGCCCAAGCTTCTTGCCTGCCATGACGGAGCTCCTCGCGATATGGTGGCTGCCCGGCTTCAGCCGAGGGGGAAGCTGTCAAGCAGCACGAAGCGGCTGCTGCGGCTCTGCTGCTTGAAGATGCCGACGCGGTGGATCGTGACGGGCTGGGCGGGCACAGCGTCCCTGTAAGCCAAGGCCAGCAGCGCCGCGACGGGCTTGACTTGCTCGTCCGGCAGCGAGCCGGTCAGCGTCATGTGAAAGCGGAAGGCGTCGCCGACATAGGGGTAGCCATAGGCTTCGAGATAGGCCCGGTGAGCAGGCGTCAGCGGGCTTTGCAGGCGCCGCGCCAGATCGGCCTCGGAAAGCGGCGCCCGGAACGGCTCGAAGGCCTGGACGATGTCGAAGGCGAAGCGCTGCAGCTCCTCGCTCGGTTCTGACGGCGTCAGAGCGACGAAGCGGCCAAGCGCATTCACGGAAAGCCCGGCGAGCTGGACCGGTGGGCGTCCGGCGACATAATTGCGGGCGAAGGCGCGCAAGGCGCCCTCGTTGCGACCGCTGGCCAGCTCGAACGGCGCCTTCAACGTGGCGTGGAAGCCGTAGCGACGCGGCTCGGCCGTCAGCTCCGGCCAATCCAGGCCTTCGCAACCCGGCGGGACGGCGAAATCGACATCCGCGCCGGTGACGGCGTCATAGCCCAGCGTCGCGCTGCCGAAGCGCCAGAGAGCGCTGTCGGCGGTGGGAGCGTAGTAGAGCGCGTAGCGCGGCGCAGATCCGGTCATGCTGTGCTCAGAAGGCCCGGCGTCCCTGCGACCAGACGGTGGCGATCACCGGTGTCGCGCCGAGCGCCTTGAAGCGCACGATGTCAGCGCGCAGGCCGGGCTTGAGATGGCCGCGATCTTTGAGGCCGAGGATGTCGGCGACCTTCCAGGTGACCTTGGCCATCGCCGCCGGCAGGGCGATGCCGTGCTTGTCGTTGAGCTTGAGCACAGCCTGCAGCAGGCTCGCCGGGACATAGTCGGAGGAGAGCCCGTCGAGCAGATCCTTCTCGGCGAGTTCCGCGACCGAGACGCCGCCGGAATGCGAGCCGCCGCGGACGACGTTGGGCGCGCCGGCGATGGTGGCGAGACCACGCTGCTTGGCGGCTTCTGCCGCCTCCACCGTGGTCGGGAACTCCGAGATCACCGCGCCCGAGGCGATGCCGGCCTCGACATGCTCGATGGTGGTGTCGTCATGGGTCGCGATCGGGATGCCGCGGGCCTGGAACATCTCGACCACGGCGCTCCAGTTGCGGCCAACATTCTCAGTGCCTTCGCGCTGGCGGACAATGACGTCCTCCTCGAACTCGGCCTCGGTCTTGCCGTTGCCGAGCGAATAGGTGCGCAAATGCGCGATGTCGCGCCATTGGCGCTGGCCGGGCGTGTGGTCCATCAGCGAGACGAGCTGGACCAGGTTGTCGTCCTGATAGGGCTCGATGTCCCTGAGCAGGTCCGGGCTGGTCAGTTCGCAGCGCATATGGATGCGGTGGTCGATGCGGAAGACGTTCTCGGCAGTACCGAGCCGCAGCGCATCCATGACGTCGGCGAAGATGTCCTTGCGGTAGTCCTTGGCCGAAAAGGGCGTGCCGGCACAGATCGCATCGTAGACGGTGGTGACGCCGGCCGCCGCCATCTGCGCGTCATGGACCAGCGCCGCCGCGAGCCCGTTCGGCCAGAAGACCTTGGGGCGCGGCATGAAGTGCTTTTCCATGTTGTCGGTGTGCATCTCGACGAGGCCGGGCGCGACATAGTCGCCCTGGACGTCGATCGCTTCCGGCAGCGAGGAGCGGCCCTGGTCGACCGAGCGGATGCCGCTCTCGTCGAAGGCGATGGTCCCGGTGACGACCTCGTCCTCGAGGATCAGGCGGGCATTGGTCAGGATGGTGGACATCAGGCGGCCTTCCGGAAATCGGTGATGTCGAGATAGCGGGTCGCGACAGCCTCTCGCACGGCCTCGTCATGGAAGATACCGACGATGGCGGAGCCCTGCTCGCGGGCCTCGGCGATCAGCTTGACCACGACGTTGCGGTTATTGGCGTCGAGCGAAGCGGTCGGCTCGTCGATCAGCATGATCGGCGAGGGATCGACGAAGGAGCGGGCGATGTTGACGCGCTGCTGCTCGCCGCCGGAGAAGGTCGCCGGAGCGAGGTCCCAGAGGCGCAGCGGCAGGTTGAGGCGGGCAAGCATGGCTTTGGCGCGCTCGCTGGCCTCCTCAGGGGTGGCGCCGCGGGCGAGCAGCGGGTCGCGGACGATGTCGAGCGCCGTGACGCGCGGGATCACCCGCAGGAACTGCGAGACGAAGCCGAGCGTGCGACGGCGGATGTCGAGCACGGTGCGCGGCACCGCCGAGACGATGTCGATCTGCCGACCGCTATGGGTGATGGCGATGGTGCCGGAGGTCGGCCGGTAATTGCCGTAGAGGATGCGCAGCAGGCTCGACTTGCCGGCACCGGACGCACCGGCAAGCACCAGTGCCTCGCCGGCGGCGACCGAAAAGTTGACGTTGTCGAACACCGGCAAGCGCACGCCGCCCTGATTGTGCAGGGTGAATTCCTTGGCGACGTTCTCGACGTGAATCATCGTGGTCATGATCGAGATGCCTTGCGGGTTCGGGGTGACGCGGTTGTGACGGCGCTCATACGGTGAGCACAGCCGATGTCAGCAGTTGCGTGTAGGCGTGCTGGGGATCGTCGAGGACCTGGTCTGTCAGGCCCTGCTCGACGACGCGGCCATCCTTCATCACCATCAGGCGGTCGGTGAGCAGGCGCGCGACGGCAAGGTCATGGGTGACGATGATCGCGGCGAGGCCGAGATCGCGCACCAGCACGCGCAAGAGATCGAGCAGGCGGGCCTGGACGGAAACGTCGAGGCCACCGGTCGGTTCGTCCATGAAGACGAGCTTGGGTTCGGAAACGAGCACCCGGGCGATCTGCAGGCGCTGCTGCATGCCGCCGGAGAACTGGCGCGGCCGGTCGTCGATGCGATTGCCGGCGATCTCGACGCGCTGCAGCCAGTCGAGCGCGGTCTCGCGGATCCTGCCGTAATGGCGGGCACCATTGTCCATCAGGCGCTCGCCGACATTGCCGCCGGCCGAGACGTCCATGCGCAGGCCGTCGCGCGGGTTCTGGTGGACGATGCCCCAGGCGGTGCGCATTAGCCGGCGCCGCTCCTGCTCGGCGACCGAATAGATGTCGAGCGGCTCGGCCCCACCGCGGAACAGCACTTCGCCCTCGTCGGGCCTGTCGATGCCGGCGAGACAGCGCAGCAGGGTCGACTTGCCCGAGCCGGATTCGCCGACGATCCCAAGCACCTCGCCGGGCCAAAGGTCGAAGGAGACGTCGGCGCAGCCGATGCGCTCGCCATAGAAGCGGGAGACGCCGGCGACCGAGAGCAGCGGGGCAGGATCGAGCCCGAGCTCCTGCGGATTGACCTGCATGTTCATGGCTTATCCTCGACCAGATGCAGCGCCGAGGCGTCGGCGAGCATGGCGCCGCGATGGCCGTCCGCCCGTCGCGTCTCGCAATGATGGCTGTCGGAGCAGACGAACATCCGCCCGCCCTGGTCGTCGATCACGACCTCGTCGAGATAGGAATCGGCGGCGCCGCAGAGCGCGCAGGGCTGCTCCCAGCTCTGGATGCGGAAGGGATGGTCGTCGAAATCGAGGCTGCGCACGCTGGTATGCGGCGGCACCGCATAGATGCGCTTCTCGCGGCCGGCGCCGAAGAGCTGCAGCGCCGGCGACATCTGCATCTTCGGATTGTCGAATTTCGGGATCGGCGACGGCGCCATCACGTAGCGGCCGTTGACCATGACCGGGTAGTCATAGGTCGTCGTCACCTCGCCGAAGCGGGCGATGTTCTCGTAGAGCTTGACCTGCATCAGCCCGTATTCCGCCCAGGCGTGCATCTTGCGCGTCTCGGCCTCGTGCGGCTCGAGCTTCCTGAGCGGCTCGGGCTGCGGCACCTGATAGACCATGATCTGGCCGGCCTTCAGCGGCGCCTCGGGGATGCGATGGCGCGTCTGGATGATCGTCGCCTCGTCGGTCGCCTCGGTCGCGCGGGCATCGGCAGTGCGCTCGAAGAAGCGGCGGATCGAGACGGCGTTGGTGGTGTCGTCGGCGCCCTGGTCGATGACCTTCAGCGTATCGTCCGGGCCGATGATCGCAGCGGTGACCTGGATGCCGCCGGTGCCCCAGCCGCGGGCAAGCGGCATCTCGCGCGAACCGAACGGCACCTGGTAGCCGGGGATCGCGACCGCCTTAAGCAGGGCGCGGCGGATCATCCTTTTGGTCTGCTCGTCGAGATAGGCGTAGTTGTAGGCCGGCCTGGTCTCGTCGCTGATGCTCTGGTGCACGGTCATTCCGCGGCCTCCGGCAAGACGTCCTGTTGCTCGGCAAGGCGCTGCTCGCGCTCGCGGCGGATGCGGCGGATCAGTTCGAGCTCGCCCTGGAAATCGACATAGTGCGGCAGCTTGAGATGCTCGACGAAGCCGGCCGCCTCGACATTGTCGGAGTGGTAGAGGACGAATTCGTCCTGCTGGGCCGGATAGGTCGTCGCCTCCCCGAACTCGCGCGCCTTCAGCGCCCGGTCGACCAGCGACATCGACATCGCCTTGCGCTCGCTATGGCCGAATGAGAGCCCGTAGCCGCGGGTGAATTGCGGCGGCACCTCCTTCGAGCCGGCGAACTGGTTGACCATCTGGCATTCGGTCAGGGTGACGTCGCCGAGATCGACGGCAAAGCCGAGCTCCTCCGGCACGAACTCGACCGCGACCTCACCGACCCGGACCTCGCCGACGAAGGGATGGGTGTTGCCGTAGCCGCGCTGCACGGAATAGCCGAGGCCGAGCATGAAGCCCTCGTCGCCGCGCGCCATCGCCTGCAGGCGAACATCGCGATCGGCCGGGAAGGTGACGGGCTCGCGGGTGAGATCGAACGGCCGCGGATCGCCTTCCGGCGGTGCTTCCTCCTCCATCAGCCCCTCGGCGCCGAGGATGTCGGGCACGCGCGGCATCGAGGCGTCGAGCGGCTGGGCGGCTGGGCGGGCCTGCGCCTCACCCGGAACCGCCTCGCCCATCAGGGCAAAATCGAAGAGCCGGTGGGTGTAGTCATAGGTCGGGCCGAGCACCTGGCCGCCCGGCAGGTCCTTATAGGTCGCCGAGACGCGGCGGCGGATCGCCATCCTGGCGGTGTCGAGCGGCTCGGAGGAGCCGAAGCGCGGCAGGGTGGTGCGATAGGCGCGCATCAGGAAGGCAGCCTCGATCGCATCGCCCTGCGCCTGCTTCAGCGCCAGCGCGGCGAGATCGGGATCGTAGAGCGAGCCCTCGTTCATGACGCGGCCACAGGCGAGACCCATCTGCTCGCGGATCTGCGCGACGCCTAGCTCCGGCACGCTCTCATCGCCGCGCCTTGCCTCGGCGACGAGATCATGAGTGGCGAGGATGGCGGCCTCGCCGCCTTTGACCGCGACATACATCAGCGGG
This sequence comes from Allobosea sp. NPDC055332, assembly GCF_053645455.1. NCBI lineage: Bacteria > Pseudomonadati > Pseudomonadota > Alphaproteobacteria > Hyphomicrobiales > Alloboseaceae > Allobosea > Allobosea sp. NPDC055332. The sequence goes on from NZ_JBSHMO010000004.1 coordinate 92,753, forward strand.
CCTCCACAATTTGTGTCGAGCGCGGCAGGCCGAGCACCTGCGGGCCGTGGACCAGCAGAAGATCGACGCCGAGCGGGTAGAGCGCAGCGTTGCCTTCGACCTCGGTCCAGAAGCCGGGACGCAGGCCCGCCGGAGCGACGGTGCGCTGGCCGGCGATTCCGGGGCCTTCGAGGGTGACGGCCTCGCCACTGTCGAATCCAGCACACTGGACGAGCACCGTGGTCGAGCGATCCGGAAACTGGTCGTCGCCGGCGTTGAAGGCGGCGAGCTTCGGCTCGGCCGCGGCGCCATCGATCACGGCGAAGGCGGCACGGGCGGGATCCTCGACAAGCGCCGCGCCGCAATGGAAGCGCAGCCAGGCGCCCGCCGGGCCATCGCGCAAGGCAGCCGGCAGCCAGATCGGCGTCTCGTAATCCGCTAGCGTCAGCAGCGCGACGGCGGTCGCGGCTTCGAGCCCGGCGGGCGGCACGATCGCATCGTCGAGATTGCAGGCGAGGCCAGGCTCCGAGAGCGCGGCCAGCAAGGCACGGAAGGCGCCTTGCGATTGGAAGACCGGGTCGGCGAAGCCGGCGCCGATGAGGGTGTCGTCGTGAGCCATCAGCCGCCCCTGACCAGCGTGAAGAAATCGACCTTAGTGGCGGCCGCCTTGCGCGAGGCGAGCTCGCGCGCCGCCTGCTGCTTCTGGGCGAGCGCAAAGACGCCGCGCCGCAGCGGGCCGGTCTCGATCTCGCTTTGGAGTAGCGCGTCGGTGATCGCCGCCAGTCGCGCCTTGCGGCCGTCGCGGCCGAGTGCGTAGGAGAAGCCCATGGCGCCGCTGTCGAGACGGACGACGCAACGCGTCACCGTCGCCTCGCCGAGATTGAAGCGGCGGCCGGCGCCACCGGCACGGCCTTCGACCATGACGGTGCCGGTTTCCGGAGCCTTGAGCAATTCATGCGTAGGCAGCGGCCCCGCCTGCTGCAACAAGGCGTCGATCTCGCCTTGCGTCGCACGGGCCAGCACTGCCATCCATTGCTGACGTGTCGCGATTTCCGTCATGCCCGTGTCGGCCTCTCGCCAAGCTTTAATGTCTAGACTATGATAGGTCAGCTGTTGAAAAAGGTCTATACATTTTGGATGAAATTTTGATGACGGGGACGCCGGACACTCAGGGCGGCGATGGCGGTACGGCATGGCGCCGGATCGCCGACGCGCTGGCGGCTTCGATCGAGCAGGGCGAATACGAGCCGGGCGACACCTTGCCGGCGTCGGTCACGCTGGCTGAGCGCTATGGTGTGCACCGGCACACGGTGCGCCAGGCCTTCCGGCATCTCGCCGAACGTGGATTGGTCACGGTCTCACGCGGCCGTGGCACGCAGGTGACGGCGCCGCGCTTCCCTTATAAGCTCGGCCGCCGCGTCAGCATGCGCACCAATTTCGGGGCGGCTGGCATCGCCGTATCCGGCGCCGTGCTGGCCTCGGAGATCGTCGCCGGTGAGGCGCAGCATTGTGAACTGCTCGGATTGCCGCAGGGCACGCCGCTCTGGGCGATCGAAACCTTGAGCCGGGCGGGCGGCACGCCGGTCGGCACCGGCATCCACTACCTCAGCGTCGCGCGCTTCCCGCGCTTCGACGAAATCCTGACCGAGGCGGGCTCATCGATCACCGCTGCGTTCAAGGCCTGCGGCATCGCCGACTATGTCCGGCGCTCGACCCGGCTGGCGGCGCGGCTTGCAAGCGAGCGCGAGGCGGCGCTGCTCAAGATCGAGCCGGGCGCGGCGGTGCTGACCTCGGATGCGATCGACGCGCTGCCGGACCTGACTCCCATCCACATCGTCAACAGCGTCTTCGCCGGCGAGCGGATGGAGATGGTGGTCGAGCCGTTCGGGGATTGACCTCCGGCTCAGACCGCCCGCTTGCCGATGATGGCGAAGCGCAGCTTGTTCGAGAGGAAGTCGATCGCGGTCACCGCCGCCAGGACCAGCAGGATCAGGAAGGAGACCTGCTGCCATTCGAGCGTGCGGATGGTCTCGGCGAGGTAGAGGCCGATGCCGCCGGCGCCGACGATACCGATGATGGTCGAGGAGCGGGTGTTCGACTCGATGTAGTAGAGCACCTGGCTGGCGATCACCGGCAGCACCTGCGGGATCAGTCCGAAGCGGATCTCGTGCAGCTTGCCGCCGCCGACCGAGGCGACGCCCTCGACCGGCTTGCGGTCGGCGGATTCGATCGCCTCGGAGAACAGTTTGCCGAAGGCGCCGAGATCGCTGGTCATGATCGCGAGCATGCCGGCGAAGGGGCCGAGGCCGACGACATTGACCCAGATCAGCGCCCAGATCAGCGCGTCGACGCCGCGCACCGTATCCATCGAGCGGCGCGCCAGGAAATGCACAATGCGGTTGGCGACGACGTTCTTGGCGGCAAGGAAGCCGAGCGGGAAGGCGAGGATCGCCGCCAGGATCGTGCCGAGGAAGGCGATGGCGATGGTCTCGAACAGCGCCTTCACGAAGATGATGGCGCGGGCGAACGAGCCGGGATCGGGCGGCAGCATCAGCACCACGAAGGTGCCGAGATTGGCGACGCCGGCAATGATCTTCCAAAGCGAGGTCTCGAGCGTCGTCAGCCCGTAGAGGAAGAGCCCGACGAGGCCGCCGACGATGGCGATGGTCGTGAGCTTCGTCTTCAGCGAGCCGTCGATAGCGCCCTTGTGGCGGGCGATCAGTGCGGCGCGGTCGGCGGCGGAGAGGGCGAGCGTCATTTGCCGTGCTCCAGGCTCAGGAGGGTATGGCGCAAGCGCTCGGTGCCGTAGTCGATCAGCATCACCGTGACGATGATCAGCAGCAGGATGGCGCTGACATCGGTGAAGTAGAATTTGCGGATTGCTTCGATCAGGTCCTGGCCGATGCCGCCGGCGCCGACGAAGCCCATGATCGAGGCGCCGCGGACATTGATCTCGAAGCGCAGCAGCGCGTAGCTGGCGAAGTTGGACAGGACCTGCGGCACCACCGCGAAGCGGATGGTCTGCCACCAGCTCGCGCCGGTCGCGGTCAGGCCGTCGACCGGCTTCATGTCGATGTTCTCGACAACTTCGGAGAAGAGCTTGCCCATCGCGCCCATGGTGTGGATGGCGATGGCGAGCACGCCGGGCAGCGGGCCGAGGCCGAAGGCGATGACGAAGATCAGCGCGAAGACGATCTCGGGGACGGTGCGGCAGAATTCGAGGAAGCGGCGCGTGCCCCAGCGCAGCCAGGGCGAGCGGCCGAGATTGCTGGCGGCGGTGAAGCAGAGCAGGAAGCCGCCGACGGCGCCGAGCACGGTGCCGATATAGGCGATCAGCAGGGTCTGCCAGAGCAGCTTCAGCCAGCCGTTGAGGCCCCAGTACCATTCCTTGAGATCGGCGCCGAGCGTCGCCAAGCGCAGGGTCGGCATGGTCTCGAGGATGTATTTCGGGAAGCGCCAGGCGTTCGCGGCGAATTTCGCAAGATCAACCTCGGCGCCGATCGCGGCGAGGACGACGCAGGCGATGAAGATTGCCGCGCCCAGCAGCGTCTGTAGCCGCTTGGCTGCCATTTCGCGCCGATAGAGCTCGGCATGGGCTGCGATGGCGGGATCGTTGCGGTCGATCGCGAGTGTCATGATGGGTCCGTCGCCGAAAGAGGAGGCGGCTAGAGCGCGCCGCCGCCGTCATGCTCGCCCTTGTGGCGAGCATCCACGTCTTGAGCGCCGCGCGCGATCAGCAAGGCGAAGGCGTGGATGGTCGGGACAAGCCCGACCATGACGGGTAGCGGATAAGAAGACTTACGAGGACTTCTTCTTGCGGAGCGCGTCGACGAACTTGTTCAGCTCGATGATCGGGTCGTAGGACTTGTTGTCGACGGCGACGAGCGGGCCCTGCTTGCCTTCATAGATCTTGTCGAAGGCGGCCTTGTCCTTCGTGGCGAGGTTCAGCACCGCGTCGCGGATCTTGCCCTTCAGCTCTTCCGGAAGCTCGCTGAGATAGGCCATCGGCGAGTTCACGATCTGCTCGGACTTGTAGATGATGCGGAAGTCCTCGGCCTTGACCATCTTCTTGCGGTCCATGCGCAGCAGGTTGGATTCCTGCTCGTCGTTCCACCAGTTGGCGGCGACGTCGACGGTGCCCTGGCCGAGCGCGATCACTGCGTTCTCGTGGCTGCCGGTGTAGACGACCTTGCTGAAGAAGCTCTCCGGCTCGATCTTCATGCCATCGAGCGCAAAGCGCGGGACATTGTTGCCCGAGGTCGAGTTCGGGTCGACGAGGCCGAGATTCTTGCCCTTGAGATCCTCGATCTTCTGATAGGGCGAGTCCTTCTTCACGTAGAAGACGGAGTAGTAGCCTTTGGTGCCATCGAGATTGGTCTCGATCGCGAAGGCGTCGACCTTGGCGCCGGTCATCAGCGCGCGAGCGAAGGAGGCGGGGCCGTACATGCCGATATGGATGTTGCCGGCGCGCTGGCCCTCGATGATCGCGGCGTAGTCGTTGGCGATGCGCAGGGTCACCTTGGTGCCGAGTTCCTTGGCGAGATAGTTCACGAAGGGGGTGTAGCGCTCGACGACGCCAGAGGCGTTCTCGGACGGGATGATGGCGAAGACCAGCTCGGGATATTTCGCCTTCCAGTCCTGCGCGAAGGCCGGGGCGGCGAGCGTCGCGGCAAGGCCGGCGGCGGCGAGCGTAAGCGTATGACGACGGGTCAGCATGAGAGTGCTCCTTTGAAAGACGTTCAGCAGTGAAGGGGCAGGCTTGGTTGCAGGCTTCGAGCGCGGGCCGACTGCTTCAGGCGGCGGTCTGCTTGGCGCGCTGGGCTTCTTCGGTGGCGATGGCGTCGAGCTGATCGAGCGCTTCGGCGCCGGCGTCCTTGGCCTCGATGCCGTAGAGCTCGGCGGCGAGCTCGCTGGTCAGGGCATGCGGCGGACCGTCGAACACGACCTTGCCGCCGGCCATGCCGATCAGGCGGTCGCAGTACTTCGCGGCGATGTCGAGATGGTGGAGATTGCAGACCACGGTGATGCCGTCCTCGCGATTGATGCGGAACAGCGCGTCCATGACGACCTGGGTGTTGCGCGGGTCGAGCGAGGCGATCGGCTCGTCGGCGAGGATGATCTTCGGCTCCTGGACCAAAGCGCGTGCGATGGCGACGCGCTGCTGCTGGCCGCCGGAGAGGGTCTCGGCGCGTTGCGCGAGGAGATGGCCCATGTCGAGCCGCTCGAGCGCGGCGATGGCGCGGACCTTGTCGTCCTGCGAGAAGCTCTTGACCAGCGTCAGCGCGGCGGAGCGGTGGTTGAGACGGCCGAGCAGGACATTGGTCAGCACGTCGAGGCGGCCGACCAGATTGAACTGCTGGAAGATCATCGCCGTGTCGCGGCGCCAGGCTCTGAGCGCTGCGCCGCGCAGGGCGGTGACGTCGCGCTCCTCGCTGAGGATGCGGCCGTCGCTGGCGTCGGCGAGGCGGTTGAGCATGCGCAGCAGCGTCGACTTGCCGGCGCCCGAGCGGCCGATGATGCCGACCATCTCGCCGCGCGGAATCGATAGGGTGACGTTGTCGACGGCGGCTTTGCCACCGAAACGCTTGGTCAGACCCTCGATACGCAGCATCAACACTCTCCCGCGATTGCGGGATGATGCGGTATCGGCGGCAGATGACAGCGCCGTGACAGCAGACGGCGCATTCCGGGACGGTCAGAGCGGGAGGATGGTCACCAGACGTCAACCATATCGCTCGCGCCGACGCGCCGAGCCGGCTTGTCAGGCTCCGCGCAGGAGCAGGTCGACGCAGGTGGCGACGTAAGTCCTGCGTTCGGTGGGAGGGACGAGCTCGACGCCGAGCAGGCCTCGGACCTGGTGGAAGCCGCGCAGCATGCCGATGAACTGCTCGGCAAGCCTGTCGGCCTCATCGCGGGTGAGCGCCCGCGGCAGGCCATCACCCGATCGTGAACGCTGCGCGAGCAAGGCGGAGAGATCCGCGATCATCCGCCCCGCTCCGGCCTCGTAGGCGGCCTGTCCCAGTTCGGGAAACCGGGCGGTGGCGCCAATGATCAGGCGATGCAGATCGAGCGAAGCCGGATGCAGCATCATCGCCAGCGCGTCTTCGCCGAGGCGCAGCAGAATGCTGCGCAGATCACCGGTCGCGCTCGCCGGCTGGCGCAATGGAATCGTCAGCTTTTCAGTGAGTTCGGAGCAAATCGCCAGGAACAGCGCCTGCTTGTCGGCGAAATGGCTGTAGATGGTCTGCTTGGAGACGCCGGCGCGCTGGGCAATCTGGTCGAGGCTGGCGCGGTCGAAGCCCTCGGCTAGGAACGTCTCCGAAGCGGCCTTCGTGATCGCGTCATGTTTATCCGGCCGTGATTTTTCGGCCGGCATCTGTCTTGCTTCTGCAGCCGGGGCGCTACCGCGTCCGTGCATTGATCATTCCGTCACGCTTCCGCCCTTAAAGGGTGCTTATCAAACTAGACCGTCCAGTCTAGAATATGTCCGTACTACCGGAGCGTCCAGCCTGATGAAGCGTTTTCTCCTCCTTATCCTTGTCGCCGGGCTGGCGGGCGGCGGGTATTACGGCTACCGCAACCACTTCAAGGGCAGTGGCCAGCAGGCGCAGGCGCAAGCAACCGGCCCCGGTCAGGGCGCCGGCGTGCCGGTCGAGGTCGGCACGATCGAGCTCGCCTCGGTCAACGAGGAGGTCGAGGCGCTCGGCACGCTCGCCGCGGACGAATCCGTGGTGATCGCGCCGGAGATCGCCGGCCGCGTCGTGGCGCTCGGCTTCAAGGAGGGCGAGCGGGTCGCCAAGGACCAGAAACTGGTCATGCTCGACACCGCCATGCTCGACGCCGAGCTCAAGCAGGCCCAGGCCGATCTCTCGCTCGCCCGCGACACCCATGACCGCAACCGCTCGCTGGTGCAGCGCGGCTCCGGCACGCAGGTCGCGCTGGAGCAGGCGACGGCGCAGCTCGCCTCGCAGGAGGCGAAGATCCAGCTGGTCCAGGCCAAGCTCGCTCTGGCGACCATCAAGGCGCCGTTCACGGGCGTGGTCGGCCTGCGCGCTGTCGGCGTCGGCGATTTCGTCTCGATCGGCAAGCCGCTGATCACGCTGACCAATATCGACCCGATCAAGGTCGATTTCCGCGTGCCCGAGATCTTCCTGACGCAGGTCAAGGTCGGCCAGCCGATCCAGCTCAAGGTCGACGCGGTACCCGACCGGCCCTTCACCGGTCAGGTCTTCGCGATCGACCCGGTGGTCGACGTCAACGGCCGCGCCGTCAGACTGCGCGCCACGATCCCCAATGCCGACCTCGTGCTGAAGCCCGGCTTGTTCGCCCGCGTCACCGTGGTGGTCGACAAGCGCGACAACGCGCTGCTCGTGCCGGAGACCGCGGTGGTGCCTGATGGCGTCGGCAAGGCGGTCTTCGTCATCGAGAATGGCAAGGCCCGGCGCATGCCGGTCGAGCTCGGCAAGCGCCTGCTCGGCAAGGTCGAGGTGGTGAAGGGGCTGAAGACGGGCCAGCAGATCGTCACCGCCGGCCAGATGCGCCTGCGCGACGGCTCGAATGTCGCGATCAAGGAAAAGGCCTCGGTCCAGACCAGCTCGCTGCCGGGCGTCGTGCAGCCAGGTACCGCGCAGCAATGAGCCTGTTCGAGCTTTTCGTCCGCCGGCCGGTCCTCTCGACCGTCCTCAGCCTGCTCGTCGTCCTGATCGGCTTCGTCTCCTATACGCGCCTGACGGTGCGCGAATATCCGAACATCGACGAGCCGATCGTCTCGGTGCAGACGGTCTATCGCGGCGCCAGCGCCGAGATCATCGAGACGCAGGTCACGCAGATCCTGGAGAACTCGATTGCCGGTATCGAAGGCATCGAGATCATCAACTCGACCAGCCGCCAGGAACGCAGCCAGATTTCGGTGCGCTTCCGCCCGGACGTCGACCCCGATGTCGCCGCCTCCGACGTGCGCGACCGCGTCAGTCGCGTGCGCGGGCGCATGCCCGACGAGATCGACGAGCCGATCATCGCCAAGGTCGAGGCCGACGCCCAGCCGGTGATGTATCTGTCGCTGACCAGCAAGCGGCATTCGCCGCTGGAGCTGACTGACTTCGCCGACCGCTTCATCTCCGACCGGGTCCAGAACATCACCGGCGTCGCCGAGGTCCGCATTCTCGGCCAGCGCCAGTTCGCCATGCGCATCTGGCTCGATCGCGCCCGCATGGCGGCCTATGCCATCACCGTGCAGGAGATCGAGGCGGCACTGCGCTCCCAGAACGTCGAAATCCCCTCCGGCCGGATCGAGAGCAACGACCGCGAATTCACCGTGCTGTCGCAGACCAGCCTGATCACGCCGGAGCAGTTCCGCGAGATCACGGTCAAGGACGCCAGCGGCTTCCCGGTCAAATTGCGTGACATCGCCAAGGTCGAGCTCGGTGCGCGCGAGGAACGCAACGCCGCCTGGTTCGGCGGCGAGCCCTCGGTGACGATCGGCATCGTCAAGCAGGCGACGGCCAATCCGCTCGACGTCTCCGCCGGCGTGGTCGCGGCGCTGCCGGGTATCCGCGAGGACCTGCCTGACGGCATGTCGATCGCGACCTCCTACGACACCTCGATCTTCATCGACCGTTCGATCAAGGCGGTCTATTCGACGATCGGCGAGGCAGTCGTCCTCGTCGTGCTGATCATCTTCCTGTTCCTGCGCTCGATGCGCGCGACGCTGATCCCGCTCGTTACCATTCCGGTCTCGCTGATCGGCGCCTTTTCGCTGATGTATGCGATGGGGTTCACCGTCAACACGCTGACCCTGCTCTCGATGGTGCTCGCCATCGGTCTCGTCGTCGATGACGCCATCGTCGTGCTCGAGAACATCCATCGCCACATCGAAGAGGGGATGGAGCCGACCAAGGCGGCGATCAAGGGCATCAACGAGATCGCCTTCGCGGTTGTCGCGATGACGCTGACGCTGGTCGCGGTCTATGCGCCGATGGCGTTCTCGACCGGGCGCACCGGCAAGCTCTTCGTCGAGTTCGCGCTGACGCTCGCCGGCGCGGTGCTGGTCTCCGGCTTCGTCGCGCTGACGCTGACGCCGATGATGTGCGCCAAGCTGCTGCGCCACGAGAACAAGCACAATTTCCTCTACAATGCGCTGGAACGCTTCTTCGAGGCGCTTGCCAGCGGCTATCGCCGCTCGCTGCGCTTTGCGTTGTCGATCCGGCCGGTGATCGTGCTGCTGGCGCTCGGCGTTGCCGGCGGCAGCTATTTCTTCTTCACCAATCTGCGCTCCGAGCTGGCGCCGGTCGAGGATCGCGGCACCATCACCGCGATCGGCGTCGCGCCCGAAGGCGCGACCATGGCCTTCACCGCCGATTATGCCCGGCGGGTCGAGGACTATTTCAGCAAGATCCAGGAGGTCGACAGCTACCTCGTCATCGTCGGCTTCCCCGACGTGACGCGGGCGATCGCCTTCGCGCGCCTGAAGCCCTGGGAAGAGCGTCACCGCAAGCAGCAGGACCTCGTCGCCGAGATCAACAAGGGGCTGTCGCAGATCCCCGGCATCCGCCTGTTCGCGACCAATCCGCCCTCGCTCGGCCAGGGTGGCGCCAACAGCAAGCCGGTCGAGTTCGTGCTGCGCTCCTCCGACAGCTATGCCGAGATCAAGGCGAACGTCGATCGCCTGATCGCCGAGGTGCAGGGCAATCCGGCGCTGACGAACATCGAGAGCAACCTCATCCTCGACAAGCCGCAGATCAAGGTCTCGATCGATCGCCAGCGCGCCGCCGATCTCGGCGTCGGCGTCGATGTGATCGGCCGTACCATGGAGACGCTGCTGGGTGGGCGCCAGGTCACCCGCTTCAACATGAACAGCAAGCAGTACGACGTGATGCTGCAGGTCGCGGGCGAGGACCGCAACACCCCGCAGGCGCTGCAGTCGATCTATCTGATCGGCCGCGGCGGCCAGGTCGTGCAGCTCTCCAGCCTGGTCCAGGTCGAGGAGAACGTCGCGCCGAAGGAGCTGATCCGCTTCAACCAGCTGCGCTCGGCGACGATCACGGCGGTGCCGGGCGCGGGCTATTCGCTCGGCGATGCGCTGAGCGTCCTGGAGCAGGGGGCCGCCAAGGTGCTGCCGACCTCGTTCCAGACCGACTATTCCGGCCAGAGCCGCGAGTTCAAGCAGTCGGGTTCCTCGATCCTGCTGGTCTTCCTGCTGGCGCTCGGCTTCATCTATCTGGTGCTGGCGGCGCAGTTCGAGAGCTTCGTCGATCCTGTCGTGATCATGGTCTCGGTGCCGCTCTCGCTCACCGGTGCGCTCGCGGCGCTCTACTTCTCCGGTGGCACGCTCAACGTCTACAGCCAGATCGGCCTGATCACGCTGGTCGGGCTGATCACCAAGCACGGCATCCTGATCCTCGAATTCACCAACCAGCTGCGCGAGGAGGGCCGGGAACTCGTCGACGCCCTGGTCGAGGCGGCGGAATTGCGCCTGCGCCCGATCCTGATGACGACGGGCGCGATGGTGCTCGGCGCCGTGCCACTGGCGCTGGCAGAGGGCGCCGGCGCCGAGAGCCGCTCGCAGATCGGCTGGGTGATCGTCGGCGGCATGACCTTCGGCACGCTGCTCACGCTCTATGTCGTGCCGGTGGCTTACAGCTACATGGCGCGGAGCAAGCACGGCTCGCGCCATGCGCCCGCCGAGGCCCATCCGCAGCCGGCGGAATGATCGGCGATTCCGGGTAGAGGATATCCGGATAGCCCTTAGCGGAAACGTCTATTCGCTTTCACCGCCGCCCGACGCTAACCGTCCGGGCGGCGGCGCCCAATGAGCGAGAACTCAGGTGCTGCCCGTGACATCAACGGGAGGAACGGCATGAGGATTGGTTTCTGGCTCAAGGCCGCGGCGTTTTCCGCCTGCATGGCGAGCTCGATCGCGCAGGCGCAGACCTTCCCGAGCAAGCCGGTCACCATGCTGATTCCGTTCGCCGCGGGCGGCCCGACCGATGTGGTCGGACGGCTGGTCGGCGAGCATATGAGCCGCACGCTCGGCCAACCGGTGATCATCGAGAACGCGGTCGGGGCCGCCGGCACGCTCGCGGGGCAGCGCCTGATGGCCGCATCCGCCGACGGCCATGTCATCCTGATCGGCCATACCGGCACCCATGCCGCGGCGGTCTCGCTCAATCCGAACCTGAAATACCGGCCGGTCGAGGACTTCGCCCCGGTCGGGCTGGTCAACACCAACCCGATCTTCCTGACCGTCCGCAAGACCCACCCGAGCGCGACGCTCGCCGAGTTCGTCGCCTGGGTGAAGGCGAACGAGAAGGCTGCCAGCAACGCCCATGCCGGCGTCGGCTCGGTCAGCCACACCACCTGCCTGCTGTTCAACACCGTCGTCGGGGTCAAGCCGAACGGTGTGCCCTACCGCGGCACCGGCCCGGCGATGAACGACCTCGTCGCCGGCCAGGTCGACTATCTCTGCGACCAGGCGGTCAACGTCGCCCCGCAGCACCGCGCCGGGACGATTAAGACGCTCGCCGTCGCCTCGGCCGCCCGGGCGACGGCGCTGCCGGACGTCCCGACCAGCACCGAGGCCGGCGTGCCCGGCTTCAAGGTCGAGGTCTGGAATGCGATGTTCGCGCCGAAAGATACTCCTGCGCCGGTCGTCGCCAAACTCAACCAGGCGCTGAAGGGGGCGCTTGCCGACGCGACGGTGAAGGCCAAGCTCAACGAGCTCGGTGCCGAAATCCCCTCGGCCGAATTGCAGGAGCCCGCCGGTCTGCGCAGCTTCGTCGGCGCCGAGATCGAGCGCTGGGCGCCGATCATCAAGGCGAGCGGCGTCAAGATCGAGTGAGGGCTATTGCAGCCTGACCGAGACGCTCTCGCTGGCGCCGGCGGCATCGATCACTGAGATCCGGACAAAGCCCTTGCCCGGTGGCTGCCAGGCGGCCTCGCGACGCTTGACCGCCGACATCACCGGAGCACCGTCGACCAGCCAGGTGAAGGGCGCGACGCCGCCGGAGACCTTGAGGTTGAGCTGAGGGCTGCCATCGAGGGCCGAGGCGGCGAGATCGATCTTCGCGCCCTCGGGCGGGAAGGCGAGCTTCAGGCCCGGGGTCGCCAACGCAGCGACCGTCTTCGGCACATCCTGGCGCAGGTGCCGGAGCGGCGGCGGCAGGGTCGCGCTGCTGGCGGCGATCGTGCCCGGCGGCTGCACGAAGGGATGGGGATCGAGGCCGATGCGGGCGAAGGCGTCGAACAGGATCGGCGCCGCGACCACTCGCCCGACGAGGCCTGGCACCGCACCGTTGTCGGGCCGGCCGACCCAGACGCCGATCGTGCGCTTGCGGTCGAAGCCGACGGCCCAGGCATCGCGATAGCCATAGGAGGTGCCGGTCTTGTAGGCGATCCGGCCGGGCGGGGCGTTGAGTGGCGGCGGCGCGCCCAGCAAGGTATCGGCGACATACCAGGCGGCGACCGGCTCGACGAGGCGCAGCGGCGGCTCCGCCACGCCGCTCGCCGGCTTCACATGCAGCGGCACCACTTCGCCGCCGCGGGCGAGCCCGACATAGAGCCGGGTCAGGTCGGCGAGCGTGATGCCGAGACCACCGAGGCCGATGGCGAGACCGGGCGCGCCGCCATCCTTGGGCATGGCGATCGCCGCGCCGGCGTCCTTCAAGCGCGACAGGAAGCGCTGCGGGCCGAGGGCCGAGAGCAGTTCGACCGCCGGCAAATTGAGCGAGAGCTGCAGCGCCTTGCGGGCGCTGACCATGCCCTGGAAGCCAAGGTCGAAATTCTCGGGGACATAGAGGCCGTAGCGGGTCGGCCGGTCCTCCAGCATCGTCTCGGGATGGGCGAGGCCGTTGTCGAAGGCGAGCGCGTAGATGAAGGGCTTCAGCGCTGAGCCGGGCGAGCGCAGCGCCTGCGTCAGGTCGAGCGAGCCGGCGCGCCCGGCGTCGAAATAGTCGACGCCGCCGACCGAGGCGCGAATCTCGCCGGTCTCATTGTCGGCGACGAGGATGGCGATCGAAAGCTGCGGGCCCTGCCCGATGGCGCGCTCGCGGGCGAGCTGTTCCAGGCTCGCCTGCCAGCGCGCATCGATGGTCAGGCGCTGACTGCGCTGCTCGGGCGCCTCAGCGACGACCTGTTCTGCCGTATGCGGAGCGAGATTCGGGAAGGGCTTTCGCGCGGTCGGGATCGGCTCTTCGCGCGCGGCAGCGACCTCGTCCGGTGTCGCAAGCCCCGCCGCCTCGACGCGGGCGAGCACGCGCTCGCGGGCCTTGCGCGCGATTTCCGGGAAACGGTCGGGCCGGCGCGTCTCCGGCGATTGCGGCAGGGCGACCAGCAGTGCCGCCTCGGCGGTCGAGAGCCGCTTCGGCTCCTTGCCGAAATAGGCGAAGCTCGCGGCGCGTACCCCCTCGAGATTGCCGCCAAAGGGGGCGAGGGTGAGGTAGAGGTCGAGGATTTCGGTCTTGCTGAAGCGCCGTTCCAGCTCCACCGCGCGCACCGCCTGCCGCAGTTTGGCCGCGAGCGAGCGCTCCTGGCGCGGTTCGAGCAGGCGCGCGACCTGCATCGTCAGGGTCGAGCCGCCGGAGACGATGCGGCCGCTCGCCAGCATCTGGCCCGCGGCCCGCAAGGCGCCGAGCGGGTCGATGCCGGCATGGCCGTCGAAGCGCTTGTCCTCGAACGCCTTGAGCATGGCGAGGTAACGCGGATCGACGTCGTCAGCACCGACCGGCAGCTTCCAGCGCCCGTCATTGGTGACGAAGGGGCGCAGCAGCTTGCCCTCACGATCGAGCACCACGGTCGAGCGGTCGCGCGCGGCGGCGAAGTCGATCGGGGGCAGGGTGGAGGCGTACCAGAGGAGGGAGGCGGCGGTGGCGGCCGCTAGGGCAAGGGCGCCTGCGCCGGCATAGGTGAGCCGACCAAGCCAGGCGCGCCTTCCTTCTCCCCTCGGGGGAGAAGGTGTCTGCGAAGCAGACGGATGAGGGCGGCGCGACTGGGTGAGGCTGTTGTCGGCTTGCGCCTGACTTCCCTCATCCGTCAGCGCTACGCGCTGCCACCTTCTCCCCCGAGGGGAGAAGGAAGAGGCGTCCTGCTCGTCCGGTCGCGCCGTCACGAGGTCACCGCGCCGACGTGATCTCGATCGTGCCGAAGACCGTCCGCCCGAAGCGGTCAGGGCGGTACATGTCCTCGATCACCGCCGCCGGCGCGACATAGCGGCCGGGCGAGACGGCCCGGGCGATGTAGGCGACCGTGTAGCCCAGCGGATCGTTCTTGCCGCCGCTGCGTTCGAAAGCCGCGACGAAGCGGTCGTCACGCGCCTCGGTATGGACAGGCGAGACCTCCTGCTTCAGCCAGTTGAGCCCCTCGACCGAGGCGCCCTCCGTGAGTTTGGCGTTCTCGATCTCCAGGCCGGCCGGGACGGGGTCGACCAGCAGCAGGCGGCCATAGCGCGCTGCCGGCTCGGTGACCTTGAGGGCGACGACATAGCGCTCGTTCTGGCGCAGGCGCGAGGGATCGACCCGCTCGCCCTTCATGGTGAAGAGCGTGCGCTCGAGCCCGAAGCCCTGGTTCAGCGCCGGCTCCGGCGTTGACGGGATACCGGAGACGGTGATCACCGCATTGGCCGAGGCGGTGCCGGGGTTGCCGATGACCAGCGGCCTGGCCTCCAGCGAGGCCTGCGGGACCGTGCGGTAGAAGGCGCCCTTGCGCTCGGCGCCGTCGATGGTCAGCGCCATGCCTTCGGCGTCCTTGGCCATGGCGGCCGCGGCCATCGCCATCCACATGTTCTCCTGGGTCGAGGTGTAGCGCGCATTCTGGCGCGCGTTCTGGACGACGTCGGCGGCGCGGGAGAGGTCGGCGCGCTCGCCATTGCTCTCGGCGATCAAAGTGAGGATGCCGGCGCCGTCGCGCAGCCGCGAGCCATAGTCGGCACGTGACAGGCCGTCATCGCTGGCTTGCTGCAGCGTTCCCAGCGCGCTGGTGAAAGCCGCGCGGCCGCGGGTGCGGTCGCCGAGCAGCGAGAGCGCGGCGCCGATCTGGGCGCGGGCGAGGGGCGAGCCGAAATCACCGAGCTTGTTGTCGGCGAGATAGCGCAGATCGCCCATTACTGGCCGGCCGTTGCGGGCGAGCACGTAGAGGGCATAGGCGATGCCGGCTGCCTCTTCCTTGTTGACCTCGCCGGTGTTGACGACCTGGTTGCGCAGGCGGTCGAGCGCCATGTTGAACGCCGTCTGTGGCACGGCGAACTGGCGCTCGCGGGCCCGCGTCAGGAAGTCGGTGACGAAGGCGTCGAGCCAGAGGTCCTCGCCGCCGACGCCCCAGAGGCCGAAGGAGCCGTTATTGCCCTGGCGCGCGAGTACCCGCTCGATCGCGGTATTGACGCGCTCATCGGCATTGCCGTCGAGCGCCAGCTGCTCCATCGAGGCGAGCCGGTTGACGACGAGCAGTGGCAGCGCCCGGCTGATCGTCTGCTCGGTGCAGCCATAGGGGTAGCGGTCGAGCGCCTTCAGCACCGAAGCGACGTCGAGCGCCGCGACCGGCGAGACCGAGACGGAGACCGCGCCGGAATCCGGCACGAGATCGGCCATCAGGTCGGAGGAGACGGTGAGCGAGCCGCCGCCCGGGATTGGGCGGACGATCCGGCGCGCGATCGTCTGGGTCGAGGGCTGCACCCGCACGGCGAGGTTCTGCACGGTGCCGATGCCGTTCGGGCCGGTGACCTTGACGTCGAAGCTGGCGCGGCCGAGCCCTGCGGCTGTGACCGGGATCGTCAGCGAACTCTTGGCGCCGGCGGCCATGATTATGCTGCGGCGGGTCGCGTCTGCGGCGACGACGACCGGGCCCTTGACGTCGAGATCGACGAGATAGGAGCCGGCTGGCCCCTCGACATTGTCGATCTGCAGGTGGAAGCGCGACTGGTCGCCGAGCGCCAGGAAGCGCGGCAATGTCGCCTGGGCCACGATCTGGTCGCGCACGAAGACGTCGGCGCTGGCCTGGCCGGTGCGGCCGGCGCTCCAGGCCACGGCCATGACGCGAACCGAGCCGTTGAAGGCCGGCATCTCGAAATCGACCTTGGCGGTACCGTCCGGCCCGAGCTTGACCACGCCGGAATAGCGCGCCAGCGGCTCCTGCGTCGGCGCTTCGCCATTGAGCTGCGGGGCGGCGTCGCCGCCGGAGCGGATCGCGCCGCGCGCGCCCTGCATGCCGTCGATCAGATAGCCGTAGAGATCGCGCAGCTCATGGCCGAGCTGGCGCTGGCCGAAGAAGTACTTGCTCGGATCGGGGCTCTCGAAACGGGTCAGGTTGAGGATGCCGATATCGACCGCCGCGACGGTGATGAAGGCCTCTTCGCCTGCTTTCGCGCCGGTGACCTTCACCGGGAGCGACAGCGTCGAGAGCGGTCGCACGAGGTTGGGCGCGCCAAGATCGATGGCGAGGTTTCGCTCGTCCTTGCCGACGCTGAACCAGGCGAGGCCGATGGCGCGGCCGGGCATGCGCTGCGCAGCGGTATCCATCGGGCGATGGGCGAGCACGACGAGATAGGCGCTGGCGCCCCAGTCCGACTTGGCGGGGATGGTCACGGTCGTGCCATTGGCCGGCACGTCGACGGTGCGGATCTCGGCGACGCGATCGCTCATCACCGCGAGCGTCGCCTTGCCGGCGAAGCGCGGCGTCAAGCGCACCTGCATGCTCTCGCCATTGCCGTAGGACGGCTTGTCCAGGGCGACGTCGAGCACATCCGGCTGGTCGGCGGTCTTCTCGGTCTCGTAGCCGACATTGAAGGAGACGCTGGTCTCGGTCGCCTCGCCGCCATCGGCGCTGACGTCGAGCCGGTAATTGCCCCATTGCACCGGGGCCGAGATGCGGGCCGGCGCGTTCTCGGCGACGGCGATCTCGCCATCGGCGACGCGGCGGGTCGTCTTCACGCCCTCATAGTTCCAGCGGCCGTCCTGGTAGAACCACTGATAGTTGCGGGAGACCTTGGACAGCGTCCATTTCACGCCCTGGCGGGCGAGGCGGCGCCCGTCGCCCTGGGCCATGATCACGTCGAAGGTCGCGGTCTGGCCATTCCCGAGCTCGCCCTCCTTGAAGGCCTTGCGCACGCCGATGGCGGCGCCCTTCGGCACGATCGGCATGGTGACGGAACGGGCGATGGCGCGCCCGCCGGGCTCGCCGACGCGCACGGTCAATTCGACTTCGAGCGGCCGGTTGGTCTCGGGCTGGGCGACCGGATTGGCGATGGTGACCTTGCCGTCGGCGCCGGTCTTGGCGGCGTCCTCGAACTCGGCCTGCTGCGGCTCGAAGGCCTCGTCGGTCAGGCCGACCTCATAGCCGGCGAAGCCGGGGATGGCGGTCTGCGCCGCCGAGCGCACGGTCATCGAGCCGGTGACGTCGAGATCGGAGCCGGGCGCGCCATAGAGATAGCGGGCATTGACGTCGATCTCGGCCGGCTCGCCGGCCTGCAGCACCTGCTTCTTCGGGGCGAGCGTCAGCTCCAGCCGCTCAGGGACATAGTCCTCGACCAGGAAGGAGATCTCGCCGATCGCGGCGCCCTTCGGGTCGGAATAGGCCTGGACGCGCCAGGTCCCGGTCTGGGCGCCGGAGATCAGCGGGATCGAATGGGCGCGGCCGCCGGCACCCTGATCCTCGACCTGGCGGCGGCGATATTCGACGCCGTCCGGCCGCCTGACGACGAGCGTCAGCGGCAGGCCGGAGACGGCGGCGCCCTTGGCGTCGCGCAGCAGCGTGGTCAGGTAGACGGTCTCGCCGGAGCGATAGACGCCGCGCTCGGTATAGAGGAAGGCGTCGAGGCCGGCCGGGGCGACGCGGCCCTTCACGCCGCGATCCGAGAGATCGAAGGCGGTCTGCTTCAGGTCGAGGAAGCCGTAATCCTCACCGACGCTGGCGGTGACGAGACCGGGGGCATTGCCGCCCTGGCCCTTGCCGAGGGCTGCGTCGAAGCGGGCATAGCCGTTCGCGTCGGAGCGGACGGTCGCCAGCACCTCGTTGTTCCTTGCGATCAGGCGCAGTTCCGCATTGGCGACCGGCGAGGCGTCGGCGAGCGAGCGCACCAGCACATGCACGCCATCCGGCCCGGAGAAGGAGGTCAGGCCGAGATCGGAGACGACGAACCATTGCGTCGCGCGTGTGGTGCCGTCGTCATAGTCGCCGTCGCTGTCCGAGGAGCTGGCGGTCCGTGTGCTGCCGGTCGGCTTGGCGAACATCACATAGACCCCGGGCTGGAGCCGGCCGACCGCCTCCAGCACCGGGAAGGCGGTGGTGACGTCCTTGTTGAGCTCGGACTTCACCGCCATCGTGCCCTTCCAGACGCTCGAACCCTTGTCCGAGGCGATCTGGCTGGCGTTGTAGCTGCCGAGCTGGCTGAGGAAATCGTCGGAATGGACCGAGCCGATCAGGTTGCGGTCGCCGATGCGCATCACCTCGAGATCGAGGCTGTCGGCATTGACCGAGACGACCGGCACGCCCTGCTGGCCGGTGCGCGGCAGCACGTAGTTCTTCCCGGTGAAGCGCACGGACGGGGCGCGGTCGCGGACATAGACCTCGTAGTCGGCCGATTTCAGCAGCTTCTCGTCGGGGATGGCCGAGGGCACGCCCTGGCGGATGACGAAGCTGTAGCGCTCGCCATGGCGCAGGCCGTCGACGCAGAGCTGGCGCTCCTCGCCGGTGACGGCGAAATCGCCCTTGCCGGTGATGGCGACATAGGGCGTGAAGTCGACACGGCCGCGCGAGAGCGGCTCGGAGAATTCGAAGCAGGCGCGCGGGCTCGCCGCGTCGGAATCGACCTTGTTGGAGGTCAGGCGGAAGCCGCGCTGGGCCCGCAGCGCCTCGTAATCGGTGCGCAGCGAGGCATTGTCGGCGAGGTCGAGGCTGAGGCGATAGGTGGTCAGCGCCGGGCGCCAGAGCTCGTGCTTCTCGAAGACGCGGGCGAGCACGCCGAGCGAGGAGGCTTCGTCCGGGCGCGAGGTCGAGCGCTGATAGGCGAGATAGGCGGCGCTGATCGCGCGCTCGCGCAATTCGTAGCGCTCGCGATAATCGCGCGGCTCGATGCCGCTCGCCGCCTGCGCCATCAGGCGCCAGCCGCCTGGATTGGCGGGATCGGCGACCGCCGCGGCATTGGCGAGCGGCAGGGCGGCGCGGGCGTCGCCGCGATTGAGGGCGGCACTGCCGTCGCGCAGCAGGGTGGCGAAGGGACGCTGGCCGACCGAGACCTCGCGCTTCAGGCGCTCTTCCAGGCGCTGGCCGTCGCTGGCCAGATCGGGCCGGACATAGGCCTTCTGAGCGAAAGCAGGTCCGGCGGCGACAGTCAGGCCAAGCAGGAGTGCGAGACGGACGAGATGGCGCATGGCTCGGTCTCCGAAAAGGCGGGCGGCCCGATTATTGCCGCGGCAGGCGTCGACGTGATGACGGGTCATCGCATCGGGCCACGCGAAGCTAGCACCGGGCGCGTCGGGCGCAACTCGGCTTGCGGCCAAGAGAGCCGTTCTCGCCTCTTGCCTCTGCGGCAAGGCTGACGCTGAATGGCGCCGCGTCGCGGCGCGACCTTTAGAAAGACGGAGATGCTCGTGTTCAAGGTTCCCGCGCTGATCGGCATGACCGCAATCTTGGCCTGTCTCGGTGCCGCGCAGGCGCAACAGCCGGCGGATCCGCGCCTGGCTGTGGCAACGCAGGCCTATGCCGCCCTGCCGGAAGCCGAGCGCAAGGCGATCCAGTCCGACCTGATCTGGACGGGGCATCTCAACAGCGCCGCCACCGGCAATTTCGGGGCGCTGACCTTCCGGGCCGTGAACAGCTTCAAGGCCGGGCGCGGCGAGCCGAACGGGCAGTTGACGCCGGCCGAGCGGCAGGAGCTGACGCGCCTCGCCAAAACGGCGCGCGATGCGGCAGGCTTTGCCGTGATCACCGACCAGCCGACCGGCGTGCGCATCGGCATCCCGCAGAAGCTGCTGCCGAAGCGCGAGGCGACGCCGGCCGGCGGCAGCCGCTGGCAGAGCGGCGACGGCAAGATCACGCTCGACGTCAGCGCCGGTCCTGCGACCGAGCCGCTCCAGGCGATCTTCGACCGGGCGATCGCGGTCAATCCGAACATCCAGCGCAAGGTCACCTACAAGCTGCTGCAGCCGAGCTTCTTCGTCGTCGCCGGCGAGACGCCGACCGGAAAATTCTTCCGGCGCCAGGCGCTCGGCCCCTCGGGCCTGCGCGGCTTCTCAGTCGGCTACGACAAGGGCGTTGCCGCAACCTTCGACAAGGTGGTGACGGCGATCGCCGACAGTTTCGAGCCGTTCCCGAGCGGAGCAGCACCGGCTCCCGCGCCGACACCGGCAGTGCCCGGCGCGCCTGTGGTCGCGGCCGCCCCTGCCCAGGCCGCGACCGAGCGCTTCGGCGTCGGCCTCGTCGTCGGCAAGGAACTGGTGCTGACGGCGCGTGCCGCCGTCGACGCCTGCAAGGGGCTCAAGGTCGGCTCGCGCCCAGCGAAGCTGCGCTTGCAGGATCAGGCGAGTGGGCTTGCGTTGCTCGATGTGCCCGGATTGGCCTCCGGCGCTGTGCCGGGGCTGCGCGAGGCCGTGCCGACCGCGAAAGAGGCCGTGGTCGTGCTGGCCTATGATGGTACGGCTGCCGCGCGCACGGCGGTGGCGCTGCCCGGTGAGGTGGTGAGCGATGCCGTGCTCGCGCCCTTGCAGCCCGGCGGTGCGGGTAGCCCGGTCTTTGACCGTCAGGGCCGTCTGGCCGGGCTGGTTACCGCCAATCCCTCGGACAAATCGCTGATCGCCGGGGTCGCGCCGCAGCGCAATTACGCCATCGCCGGTGTCGCCCAGCTCAAGGCAATGCTGGAGAAGGCTGATGCCAAGCTGGTGGCTGCTGCTGCCGGTAGCGAGCTGAGCACTGGCGCTATCGCTGAAGCGGCGGGCAAGAGCGTGGTGCCGATCGCCTGCGGGCTCTGATCCCGCCGGCGTGATCGTGCATACAGCATACAAAGACAGTTGCCTCGTCAGCGGCAATCGGTTCTGATAGCGAGAATACCAAGGAAGCCGCGCCGTCAGGCGAAGAAGCTTTCAAATTTTAAATCGATTGAACGGGAGGGATATCGGAATGAGCAGAATCAGCAGACGTTCGGTCCTCAAAGGCGCGGCGGCAGCCGGTGCGGCAGGGCTGATCACGCGCCCGGCGATCGGCCAGGCGCAGTATCCGAGCCGGCCGGTGACCCTTATCTGCCCCTGGGGCGCGGGCGGCGGCACCGATGCGACGGCGCGCATCGTCGCGCAGTTGCTGGAGAAGGACCTCGGCCAGCCCTTCAATGTGGTCAACCGCACCGGCGGCTCGGGCGTCGTCGGCCATCAGGCGATCGCATCGGGTGCACCGGACGGCTACACGATCGGCATGTTGACGGTCGAGATCGCGATGATGCGCCATCAGGGCCTGACCGAGCTGAAATCGGGCGACTATGCCGCGCTCGGCCTGATGAACGAGGACCCGCCGGGCGTGCAGGTCTCGGCCTCGAGCCCCTACAAGGACATCAAGGAACTGGCTGCGGCGATCAAGGCGGCCCCGCACGGTAAGCTCAAGGCGTCTGGCACCGGTCAGGGCGGCATCTGGCATCTCGCCCTGGTCGGCTGGCTGGTCGCGATGGGGCTGAAGCCTGACCATGTCGCCTGGGTGCCGTCGAACGGCGCCGCGCCCGGCATGCAGGACCTCGCCGCCGGCGGCATTGACATCGTCACCTGCTCGGTGCCGGAAGCGCGCGCGATGATCGATGCCGGCAAGGCGAAATCGCTGGCGATCATGGCGAGTGCGCGCAACCCGCAGTTCAAGGACGTGCCGACCCTGAACGAGTCGCTCGGCATCAACTATTCGGTCGGCGCCTGGCGCGGCATCGGCGCGCCCAAGGCGGTACCGGCCGACATCCAGGCCAAGCTGACGGCGTCGCTGAAGAAGGCCTTCGACTCGAAGGAATACCAGGACTTCATGAACTCGCGCGGTTTCGGCATGAAGTTCGCCGACGGGGCGGGCTTCGCCAAGTTCATGGCCGACAGCGACACCTCGATGGCCTCGGCGATGAAGGCTGCCGGCTTGGCCAAGGCCTGATCGCTTCCGAGCAGGGCGGACGGACAAAACGACGCCCGTCCGCTCCTCCGCCCAGTTGGCGCCGGTGTGGCGCTGCCACTGTTCGACGAGATTTCGCAGCATGTTGTTGTCAGACCGCGTGACCGGCGGCGCCATCGCGACGCTCGGCGCCGCCGCCTTCTTCTACGGCTCGAAACTGCCGCCGGTCCCCGGCCAGCAGGTTGGTCCGTCGGCTTTCCCGATGGTCGTCGGCGCCGGGCTGGTGCTCTGCGGCGTGATGATCGTGCTCGGGATCGGCAGGCGGTTCGAGGAGGTCGCCGAGGCCGATGTCGCGAGCCATAGCGCACCGGAACTGCTCGAGCCGCTGCCGGCCTGGCGCAACTGGCTGGCGTTGCTGCCGCCGGCGCTGCTGATCTTCTATGTGCTCGTCTCGGAGCGGCTCGGCTTCCTGCCGACGGCGGCGATCATGGTGCTGACCGCGAGCCTCGCTTTTGGCGCGAGGCCCAAGCTCGCCGTGCCGCTCGCGCTGATCGCGCCCTTCGTCATCAACCTGATTTTCCTGAAGCTGCTGCGTGTGCCTTTGCCCAGCGGCCTGCTGCCCTTCCCCTGGTGAGGCCGCGATGAACACCGTCATCCAGGCCTTCGGCCTCGTCTTCCAATGGGATGTGATGATCGCGATCATCGCATCCGCCTTCTACGGCCTCACGGTCGGCGCGCTCCCCGGCCTTTCGGCGACGATGGCGACGGCGCTGCTGGTACCCGTCACCTTCTATCTCTCGCCGATCGCGGCGGTCGCCACCATCATCACGGCCTCGGCGATGGCGATCTTCTCCGGCGACATCCCGGGCTGCCTGCTGCGCATTCCCGGCACGCCGGCCTCGGCCGCCTACACCGACGAAGCCTATGCGATGACGCGCAAGGGCGAGGCGGAGACGGCGCTCGGCATCTGCCTGTGGTTCTCGGCGCTCGGCGGCATCGCCGGCACGCTCTCGCTGATGCTGATCGCGCCGCTGCTGGCCGAGATGGCGCTGTCCTTCTCGACCTATGAGAACTTCTGGCTCGCCATGCTCGGGCTGATGTGCTCGACGCTGGTGGCGCGCTCCTCGCCGATCAAGGCGATCGCGGCGATGCTGCTCGGCCTGCTGATCACCTGTGTCGGCATCGACAATCCCGGCGGCGTGCCGCGCTTCACCTTCGGCTCGACCGACCTGCTGGGCGGCATCGAGCCGATCCCGGCGCTGGTCGGCGTCTTCGCCTTGGCCGAGGTGATGCGGGCGCTGACCGAGCGCGAGCCGCCGAAGCTGGAGAACCGCCGGCTTGGCTCGATCCTCAAGGGCCAGTGGGCGCTGACCAAGAAATACCCCAAGCAGCAGGCGCGCGGGAACCTGATCGGCATCATCATCGGCGTGCTGCCGGGCGCCGGCGCCGACATGGCGGCCTGGGTCAGCTACGCCATGGCCAAGCGCTTCTCGAAGACGCCGGAGAAGTTCGGCACCGGCCACCCCGAAGGGCTGATCGAGGCCGGCGCCTCCAACAACGCCTCGCTCGCCTCGGGCTGGGTGCCGGCGCTGCTCTTCGGCATCCCCGGCGACACCATCACCGCGATCGCGATCGGCGTGCTCTACATGAAGGGGCTCAACCCCGGCCCGACGCTGTTCACCTCGCAGGCGTCGAGCATGTACGCGCTCTACATCATCTTCATCATCGGCAATATCATCATGATTCCGCTCGGCATCATCATGATCCGGCTGGCGAGCAAGGTCGTCGGCGCGCCGCGTTCGGCGGTGATGCCGGTGATCATGATCTTCTGCGCGGTCGGCGCCTTTGCGACGGCCGGCAACAACCTGTTCGCGGTCTGGTGCGTCGCCATCTTCGGCCTGGTCGGCTTCGTGATGGAGAAGAACGGCTATCCGGTCGCGGCGATGGTGCTCGGCATCGTCATGGGCACGATGGTCGAGCAGAGCTTCGTGACCTCGCTGATCAAGTCGGACGGCTCGATCCTGCCCTTCTTCAGCCGGCCGGTCTCGTCGGTGCTGGCGGCGCTGACCTTCGGGGCACTGCTCTGGCCGGTCTTCGTCTGGACGACGCGCAAGCTGATGACGCCACGGACGGCGACGGCCTGAGGACTGCTGCCCGCTATCGCACCGAATCAGTGCTAGAGACGGGCGCATGGACGATGCGCTCGACGAAGGGCAGGGCGGCGGCACGGTCGAGGTGCTGATCCCGCTCGGCCTCGACCAGGCCTATAGCTATGCCGTGCCGGCGGGGCTCAGCCTCGCGCCGGGCGATGTCGTGCAGGTGCCGCTCGGACCGCGCGAGACGGTCGGCGTGGTCTGGGAGGCCGGTTCGGGCCGTGGCGGCAACCTCAAGAAGGTCGTCGGCAAGCTCGACATGCCGCCGCTCGATCCGGCCTTGCGCAAGCTGGTCGACTGGGTCGCCTGGTATACGCTCGCTGCCAAGGGCTCGGTGCTGGCGCTGGCCTTGCGCCGCCCACCCGACGATACGCCGGAACGGCCGAAGCTCGGTGTCAGGCTGATCGGCGCGCCGCCGGCGCGGATGACGCCGGCCCGTGCCCGAGCCATCGCTGCCGCCGAAGGCGGTTTGCTGATCGGCAAATCGGCGCTGGCCGAGGCGGCCTCCGTCAGCACGGCGGTGATCGATTCCCTCGTCGATGCCGGCACGTTCTCGGTGGAGCCCTTGCCTCAGGAGGCGATCGCGGCGCGGCCCGATCCCGATCACGCCAAGCCGCAGCTCTCCGACGACCAGCGCGCGGTCGGCGATGCGCTCGCCGAGCTCGTCCGCAAGCAGGCCTGGCAGGTCGCGCTGCTCGAAGGCGTCACGGGTTCCGGCAAGACCGAGGTTTATTTCGAAGCGGTGGCGGAAGCGATCCGGCTGGGGCGGCAAAGCGTCATCCTGATGCCGGAGATCGCGCTGACCGCGCAGTTCATCGACCGGTTCGAGGCCCGCTTCGGCGTCCGGCCGGGGCTCTGGCATTCGGGCGTGAGCGGCCGGAGACGCGAGCGCCTGCAGGCGGCGATCGCCAAGGGCGAGGCGCTGGTCGTGGCCGGCGCGCGCTCAGCCCTGTTCCTGCCCTATCGCGATCTCGGCCTGATCGTCATCGATGAGGAGCACGAGGCGGCCTACAAGCAGGAAGACGGCGTCGCCTACCATGCCCGCGACATGGCGGTGGTGCGTGGCAAGATCGAAAATGCGCCAGTGGTGCTGGCCTCGGCGACGCCCTCGCTGGAAACCCGCATCAATGCCGAGCGCGGCCGCTACACTCATCTCAAGCTGCCGGAGCGCTATGGCGGGCGCGAACTGCCGGTGCTCGGCCTGGTCGACCTGCGCAAGGACAAGCCGGAGCGCGGGCGCTGGCTCTCGTCGCAATTGATCAAGGCGGTCGAGGAGAATCTCGAGGCGAAGCAGCAGTCGCTGCTCTTCCTCAACCGGCGCGGCTATGCGCCGCTGACGCTCTGCCGCGATTGCGGTCATCGCTTCCAGTGCCCGAACTGCTCGGCCTGGCTGGTCGACCATCGGTTCCGGCGGGCGCTGGTCTGCCATCATTGCGGCCATGTCGAGCGGCGGCCGCATGAGTGCCCTGCCTGCCACCAGCCGGAGAGCCTGGTCGCCTGCGGACCGGGCGTCGAGCGCCTGGCCGAGGAGGTCGCGACGCTGTTTCCGCAGGCGCGTTCGATCGTGCTGTCGAGCGATTTTCCAGGTGGGACCGAACGCCTGAAGCAGGAATTGATGGCGGTGGCGGAGGGCGAGTTCGACATCGTCATCGGCACGCAGCTCGTCGCCAAGGGTCACAACTTTCCGGGGATGACCCTGGTCGGCGTCATCGATGCCGATCTCGGCTTGACCTCGGGCGATCCACGCGCCGCCGAGCGCACCTTTCAGGTGCTGCGGCAGGTCACCGGCCGGGCCGGGCGCGGCGAGAAGCCGGGGCGGGCACTGCTGCAGACGCACGACCCCAACCATCCCGTGCTGAAGGCGCTGATCTCGGGCGATCCCGAGCGCTTCTACGCCGCCGAGACCGCGGCGCGCGAGGCCGCCGGGCTGCCGCCCTTCGGCCGGCTCGCCGGGCTGATCATCTCGGCGAATTCGCAGGGAGAGGCCGAGACGCATGCGCGGGCGCTGGCGCGCTGCGCAGAGGCGCCGGCCGGCGTCGCCGTGCTCGGACCGGCGGAAGCGCCGCTCGCCATCCTGCGCGGGCGCCATCGGATGCGGCTGATCGTGCGTACGGCGCGCGAGATCAACCTGCAGGATTATCTGCGGGCGTGGCTCAAGCGGGCGCCGCGGCCGAAGGGCTCGGTCAGGGTCGCGGTCGATGTCGATCCACAGAGCTTCCTTTAGCCGGATTCAGGCTGCATGGGCGCGTCTGCCGCTGTGCCGTGCATCAACTGCTTCTTTCGACCGCATCCAAAGCATGAGAAGCGGGTGTTTCGTCGGTTGCACACCCCGAAACCCCATGCTATCGCACCGCCGCAATCCAAGCGCCGCAAGCCCTGGAACAGGTTTGTCGTGCGCTTGATCATCGCAGCGTCGGGGCCATGCACTCCACCTTCGTCAGAAGGTCGCCGGAGCGGTCCCCTGGAAGAGAGAGCGAGAGCGTGGCCGAGGGCGGATCGCAGGAACAATCCCCTGTCTCGGGCGTAGCCGAGCGTTACGCGACGGCTCTGTTCGAACTGGCCAGCGAGGCCAAGACGGTCGACGCCGTCGCCAAGGATCTCGACGGCTTCGCCGCGATGATCGCCGAGAGCGACGATCTCAAGCGCCTGATCGGGAGCCCGGCCTTCTCGGCGCAGGATCAGGTCTCCGCCATCACCGCGCTCACCGCCAAGGCTGGCATCGCCGGGCTTGCCGCCAATTTCATCGGCTTCGTCGCCAGCAAGCGCCGCCTGTTCGCGCTGCCCGGCATGATCCGCGCCTTCCGCGCCAAGGTCGCCGAGGCCAAGGGCGTGGTCAGCGCCGAGGTCACGCTCGCCGAGCAGCCCTCGGCCGCCCAGCTCAAGGACATCACCGCCGCCCTCAAGGAGGTTGCTGGCAAGGATGTCGACGTCTCGGTCAAGATCGACCCGGCCATCATCGGCGGTCTCGTCGTCAAGATGGGCTCGCGCATGGTCGATGCGTCCCTGAAAACCAAGCTCAATTCTATTCGTCTTGCCATGAAAGAGGTCGGCTGATGGACATCCGCGCCGCTGAAATCTCCGCTATCCTGAAGTCGCAGATCTCGAACTTCGGCTCGGAAGCCTCGGTCACCGAGGTCGGTCAGGTTCTCTCCGTCGGCGACGGCATCGCCCGCGTCTACGGTCTCGACAAGGTCCAGGCCGGTGAGATGGTCGAGTTCGAGTCGGGCGTGCGCGGCATGGCCCTCAACCTCGAGAGCGACAATGTCGGCGTCGTCATCTTTGGCTCCGACCGCGAGATCAAGGAAGGCCAGACCGTCAAGCGCACCGGCGCCATCGTCGACGTGCCGGTCGGCAAGGAGCTGCTCGGCCGCGTCGTCGACGCGCTCGGCAACCCGATCGACGGCAAGGGCCCGATCAAGACCAAGACCCGCGCCCGCGTCGACGTGAAGGCGCCCGGCATCATCCCGCGCAAGTCGGTGCACGAGCCGATGGCGACCGGCCTCAAGGCGATCGACGCCCTGATCCCGATCGGCCGCGGCCAGCGCGAGCTGATCATCGGCGACCGCCAGACCGGCAAGACCGCCGTGGCGCTCGACACGATCCTGAACCAGAAGCCGCTCAACGTCGAAGGCGCCCCGGAGAGCCAGAAGCTCTACTGCGTCTACGTCGCCGTCGGCCAGAAGCGCTCGACCGTCGCCCAGCTCGTGAAGGTGCTCGAGGAGCGCGGCGCGATGGAGTACTCCATCGTCGTGGCGGCCACCGCCTCCGACCCGGCCCCGATGCAGTTCCTGGCGCCGTTCGCCGGCTGCTCGATGGGCGAGTTCTTCCGCGATAACGGCATGCATGCCGTCATCATCTATGACGACCTGTCGAAGCAGGCCGTCGCCTATCGCCAGATGTCGCTGCTGCTGCGCCGCCCGCCGGGCCGCGAGGCGTATCCCGGCGACGTGTTCTATCTCCACTCCCGCCTGCTCGAGCGCGCCGCCAAGATGGGCGACGCCGCCGGCAACGGCTCGCTGACGGCGCTGCCGGTCATCGAGACCCAGGCCAACGACGTCTCGGCCTACATTCCGACCAACGTGATCTCGATCACCGACGGCCAGATCTTCCTCGAGACCGACCTGTTCTACCAGGGCATCCGCCCGGCGGTGAACGTCGGCCTGTCGGTGTCGCGCGTCG
The DNA here is from genome assembly GCF_053645455.1 of Allobosea sp. NPDC055332. Classification (NCBI taxonomy): domain Bacteria; kingdom Pseudomonadati; phylum Pseudomonadota; class Alphaproteobacteria; order Hyphomicrobiales; family Alloboseaceae; genus Allobosea; species Allobosea sp. NPDC055332. The sequence continues at coordinate 121,111 of NZ_JBSHMO010000004.1, forward strand.
GCTCGGCCGCCCAGACCAAGGCGACCAAGAAGGTCGCGGGCAAGATCAAGGGCGAGCTCGCCCAGTATCGCGAGATGGCGGCCTTCGCCCAGTTCGGCTCCGACCTCGACGCCGTCACGCAGCGCCTGCTCAACCGCGGCGCCCGCCTGACCGAGCTCCTGAAGCAGGGCCAGTTCTCGCCGTTGAAGATGGAAGAGCAGACGGTCGTGATCTATGCCGGCGTCAACGGCTATCTCGATCCGCTGCCGGTCAGCAAGGTCCGCGCTTTCGAGGACGGGCTGCTCTCGCTGGTGCGCGGCAAGCACGCCGATCTGCTGAACGAGATCGGCTCCTCGAAGGACCTCTCGGACGCGAACGCGGCGAAGCTGAAGGGCATCGTCGAGGGCTACGCCAAGTCCTTCGCCTGATCTTTGCGAGCGCAGCGAGGCAATCCAGCCCCGCTGCGCCAGTTCTGGATTGCTTCGTCGTTGTGCCCTCGCAATGACGGATAGGGGATCAAGACCGGATGCCGTCCCTTAAGGACCTACGCAACCGCATCGCCTCGGTGAAGGCGACGCAGAAGATCACCAAGGCCATGCAGATGGTCGCGGCGGCGAAGCTGCGCCGGGCGCAGTCGGCCGCCGAGGCTGCGCGTCCCTATGCCGAGCGCATGGAGGCGGTGCTGGCCAATCTCGCCGGCGGCCTCGCCAATGGCAGCGCGCCGCGCCTGATCGCCGGCACGGGCTCGGACAAGGTCCAGCTGCTCGTGGTCTGCACGGCCGAGCGCGGCCTCTGCGGCGCCTTCAATTCCTCGATCGCCCGTCTCGCCCGCGACAAGGCGAACGCGCTGAAGGCAGAGGGCAAGACGGTCAAGATCATCTGCGTCGGCAAGAAGGGCTTCGACATCCTGCGTCGGCAGTTCGCCGCGGACATCATCGAAGTCGTCGATCTGCGCGCCTTCAAGCAGCTCGGCTTCGTCAATGCCGAGACGATCGCGCAGAACATCCTGACGCGCTTCGCCAATGGCGAGTTCGATGTCGCGACGCTGTTCTTCTCGAAGTTCAAGTCGGTGATCTCGCAGATTCCGACCGCGCAGCAGATCATTCCGGCCGAGATCCCGGCCGGCGCCAAGACGACCGACGCGGTCTACGATTACGAGCCGGAAGAGAGCGAGATTCTCGAGACCCTGCTGCCGCGCAACCTCACGGTGCAGGTGCTGCGGGCGATCCTGGAGAACGCCGCCTCCGAGCAGGGCGCGCGCATGTCGGCGATGGACTCCGCCACGCGCAACGCCGGCGAGATGATCAAGAAGCAGACGCAGCTCTACAACCGCTCGCGCCAGGCGATGATCACCAAGGAACTGATCGAGATCATCTCCGGCGCGGAAGCGCTCTAACCGCCTAATTTGGGCCGGCGTGCCGGCCATCCGACACGCTGAACGCGAATCCGAGGTTCGAACCATGGCCAAAGCCGCTACCAAGACCAAGACCGACAAGCCCGCCAACACCGGCACGGGCCGCGTTGCCCAGGTCATCGGCGCCGTCGTCGACGTGCAGTTCGACGGCGTCCTGCCCGAGATTCTGAACGCGCTCGAGACCGACAACCTCGGCAACCGCCTCGTCCTCGAGGTTGCCCAGCATCTCGGCGAGAACACGGTCCGCACCATCGCCATGGACTCGACTGAAGGTCTGGTCCGCGGCCAGGCGGTCACCGATACCGGCGCCCCGATCGCGGTTCCGGTCGGCGACGAGTGCCTCGGCCGCATCATGAACGTCATCGGCGAGCCGGTCGACGAAGCTGGCCCGATCAAGACCTCGGGCACCCGTGGCATCCACCAGCCGGCTCCGAGCTATGCCGATCAGGCGACGGAAGCGCAGATCCTGGTCACCGGCATCAAGGTCGTCGACCTGCTGGCGCCTTACGCCAAGGGCGGCAAGATCGGCCTGTTCGGCGGCGCCGGCGTCGGCAAGACCGTGCTGATCATGGAGCTGATCAACAACGTCGCGAAGGCCCACGGTGGTTATTCCGTGTTCGCCGGCGTCGGCGAGCGCACCCGCGAGGGCAACGACCTCTATCACGAGATGATCGAGTCGGGCGTGAACAAGAAGGGCGGCGGCGAAGGCTCCAAATGCGCCCTCGTCTACGGCCAGATGAACGAGCCCCCGGGCGCCCGCATGCGCGTCGCCCTGTCCGGCCTCACCGTCGCGGAAGACTTCCGCGACCGTGGCCAGGACGTGCTGTTCTTCGTCGACAACATCTTCCGCTTCACCCAGGCGGGCTCGGAAGTGTCGGCGCTGCTCGGCCGTATCCCGTCGGCGGTGGGCTATCAGCCGACGCTCGCCACCGACATGGGCAATCTGCAGGAGCGCATCACCACCACCAACAAGGGCTCGATCACCTCGGTGCAGGCGATCTACGTGCCGGCGGACGACCTGACCGACCCGGCGCCCGCGACCTCGTTCGCCCACCTGGACGCCACGACCGTGCTCTCGCGCTCGATCGCGGAAAAGGGCATCTACCCGGCGGTCGACCCGCTCGACTCGACCTCGCGCATGCTCTCGGCTGCGATCGTCGGTGACGAGCACTACGGCGTCGCCCGCCAGGTCCAGCAGATCCTCCAGCGCTACAAGGCCCTGCAGGACATCATCGCGATCCTGGGCATGGACGAGCTCTCGGAAGAGGACAAGCTCGCCGTCGCCCGCGCCCGCAAGATCGAGCGCTTCCTGTCGCAGCCCTTCTTCGTCGCCGAAGTCTTCACCGGTTCGCCGGGCAAGCTCGTCGCGCTCGAGGACACGATCAAGGGCTTCAAGGGCCTGGTCGAAGGCAAGTACGATCACCTGCCGGAAGCCGCCTTCTACATGGTCGGCTCGATCGAGGAAGCGATCGAGAAGGCCCAGCGCCTGGCTGCCGAGGCGGCGTAAGCGTCACGGGCCATTCCGGCCGGCTTCGCCGGTCGGAAGACCTGACGAGCGTCATTCTCGGGCCTGGCCCGAGAATCTCTGGACGAGAAGACACTGGTTTCAGAGATGGTCGGGTCAGGCCCGGTCATGACGAGCCTGGAGAGATTTTACGATGGCCACCTTCACATTCGAACTCGTCTCGCCGGAGCGCATCCTGTTCTCGGGCGAAGCCGTCAGCGTCATCGTGCCGTCGGTCGAGGGCGAGATGACCGTGCTCGCCGGCCATGCGCCGGTCGTCGCCGTGCTGAAGCCGGGCATCGTCCTGGTCCAGACCGGCGCCAGCAATGGCAAGGAGTTCTTCGTCTCGGGCGGCCTCGCCGAGGTCAATGCGACGAGCGTCACCATCCTGGCCGAGCAGGCCCGCTTCATCGAGGACGTCGACAACGCCGTACTCGATCAGGAGATCCTGACCGCCGAGACCCGCCATGCCGGCTCGCATGACGAGGCCGAGAAGAAGCGCCTGCACGACCAGCTCGTGCAGCTGCGCGAGTTCAAGGGCGTGTTCGAGCAGCGCAAGGCGGCCTGAGCTCAGCCCATCGGACGGAATTGAAAAGGCCGGGAGCTCGCTCCCGGCCTTTTTCGTTTGGTATCAGAGGGTATCGCTGTCGGGCAGCTTTCGCGTCATGCTCGGCCTTGTGCCGAGCATCCACGTCTTGAACACCACACCACGAAGGAAGACGTGGATGGTCGGGACAAGCCCGACCATGACGGAGAGGGCGATCAGGCCGCGATCGCCTCGGCGAGCGCCACCACCCGCTTGGCCATCTCGGCGTGCAGGCGCTCGACCATGCGGCCATCGAGCTGGATCGCGCCCTTGTCGGCGTTCTCGGGCTCGGCGAAGGCGGAGATGATGGCCCGGGCATGCGCGAGCTCGTTCTCCTCCGGTGCGAAGACGGAGTTCGCCACCGCAACCTGATTGGGATGGATCAGGGTCTTGCCGTCGAAGCCGAGATCGCGCGCCTGCTCGCACTCCGCCTTGAAGCCAGCTTCGTCCTTGAGGTCGTTGTAGACGCCGTCGATCACATCGACGCCATGGGCGCGCGCGGCGAGGATTGCCGTGGTCAGCCAGGGCAGCATCGGCGCGCGGCCCGGCACGAAGCGGGCGCGGGTCTCCTTGGCGAGGTCGTTGGTGCCGAGGATGAAGCAGGCGAGGCGGGTCGAGGGATCGCGGGCGGCGCGGGCGATCTTCTCGCAGTCGAGGATGGCGAGCGGCGTCTCGATCATCGCCCAGACCTGCGTCTCCGGCTTGGCCCAGAGCCCGGTCAGGCGATGGCCGATCTCGACCAGGGTCTCCGGCGAGGAGACCTTCGGGATCAGGATGGCGTCGGGCGCCGCTTCCGTAGCGGCAGCGAGATCGGCGTCGAACCAGGGGGTGTCGATGCCATTGGTCCGGATGACGAGTTCGCGCCGGCCATAGCCGCCAGCTTTCACCGCAGCGCAGACCTGCTCGCGCGCCAGCTCCTTGGCATCCGGCGCCACCGCGTCCTCGAGGTCGAGGATCAGCGCGTCGGCGGCGATCTCGCGGGCCTTCTCCAAAGCGCGGGCATTGGAGCCCGGCATATAGAGGACGCTGCGGCGCGGACGGATGTCGGTCATTATGTCTCTCCGGATTGAGGGTCGCCGGGTTCGCTGCAGTGCACACTAAGCTGCGCCGCAATGCAATGTCAGTTCTGCGAAAGACGGATGACGGGGCTGTGATGGGCTGGATTGCCGGGGTCGACGGCTGCAAGGCGGGCTGGATCGCGGCCTTCGCTCACTTCTCGGGGGTGGAGGCGCCCTTCGTCCGTGTCTTCCCCCGCTGGAGCGATCTGCTCGCCGGCTCGCCTGTGCCGGATCTGATCGCGGTCGACATGCCGATCGGCTTGCCGGATTTCATCGCCGGTTCCGGGCGCGGGCCGGAGCAGGCGGTGCGCGCCTTGCTCGGCGAACGGCAATCCTCGGTGTTCTCAATTCCCTCGCGCAGCGCCGTCCATGCGGAAGATTATGCAGAGGCCTGCCGGCTGGCGCTGGCGTCATCCGAGCCGCCGCGCAAGGTCTCGAAGCAGGGTTTCCATCTCTTCCCGCGCATCCGCGAGATCGACGCGCTGCTGCGGGCCGAGCCGAGCTGGCGTGCACGCATCTTCGAGACGCATCCGGAGCTCGCCTTCCGGACCATGCGCGGCGTGCCGCTCCTGCACCCGAAGAAGATCAAGGGCGTGGTCAATCCGGCGGGAATGGCCGAGCGCCGTGCCTTGCTGCTGGCGGCAGGGCTGCCGGAGGCAATCGTCCATGCGAGGCCGCCGCGCGGTGCTGCCGCAGATGACGCCCTCGACGCGCTCGCGGCGCTGGTCGTCGCCCGGCACATTGCTGCCGGGCGCGGGAAGCCCTTTCCTGATCCGCCGGGACGCGATAGCCACGGTCTACCTATCGCGATCTGGACCTATGTCGCGGATCGCTCCCTCGTCCAGGATCCCACCATGACAGAGAAGCCTGTGCCGCGCCCGATGATCGAGGCCGCGGCTGATCGCATTGCCGGCCATGCCCGCACCACCCCGGTGATGCGGCTCGGCACCGGCGCCTTCGGCTCGCGCGCCGATGTCTCGCTGAAGCTCGAATGTCTGCAGCATGCCGGCTCGTTCAAGACGCGCGGCGCCTTCAACAACCTGCTCTCGCTCGACGTGCCTGCCGCTGGTGTCGCCGCCGCCTCGGGTGGCAATCACGGCGCAGCCGTCGCCTATGCCGCCGGCAAGCGCGGTGTGAAGGCCACGATCTTCGTGCCGGAGATCTCGCCGGCGGCGAAGGTCGAGGCGATCCGCCGCTTCGGCGCCGAGGTCAGGATCGGCGGCGCGCAGTATGACGACGCCCAAGCCGCCTGCGACAAGTTCGTGGCCGAGACCGGCGCGCTGAAGATCCATCCCTTTTCGGCCAAGGAGACGGTCGCCGGCCAGGGCACGCTCGGCCGCGAATGGCACAGCCAGGAGCCCGACCTCGACACGGTTCTCGTCGCGGTCGGTGGCGGCGGGCTGATCTCCGGCATCGCTGCCTGGTTTGCGGATACCAGCGTCAAGGTCGTCGGCGTCGAGCCGGAAGGCTCGCGGGCACTGCAGGCAGCCTTGGAGGCGAAGGGGCCGGTCACCGTGACCGTCGCCTCGGTCGCAGCGGATTCGCTCGGCGCCCGCAATGTCGGGCAGCTGGTCTATGATGTCTGTGAAGGTACGGTCGACCATGTCGCGCTGGTGCCGGATGCGGCGATCACCGAGGCGCAGCGCGTGCTCTGGCGCGATTTCCGCCTCGCGGTCGAGCCCGGTGGCGCCGCGGCGCTCGGTGCGCTGATCGGTGGGGCCTACAAGCCGCAGCCCGGCGAGCGTCTCGGCGTGCTCGTCTGCGGCGCCAATGTCGATCTGACGAAGCTGGTCGAGATCACGGCATGAGCAAGCGGGGCATCGCGAAGGGCGGAAAGGCGGTCTATGGCGCGCCGCTCGGCGTGCTGATGCTCGAGGCGCGCTTCCCGCGCATCCTCGGCGACATGGGCAATGCCAGGACCTGGCCCTTCCCGGTGCTCTACCGCGTCGTTTCGGGTGCGAGCCCGGAGAAGGTCGTGCTGCAGGGGGCGGCCGGTTTGCTCCCCGACTTCGTCGCGGCGGCGCAGGAGCTGGTTCGCCTCGGCGCCGAGGCGATCACCACCAATTGCGGCTTCCTCTCGCTGTTCCAGCGGGAGCTGGCGGCCGCGGTCGGCGTCCCTGTCGCGACCTCCTCGCTAATGCAGGTGCCCTGGGTGCAGGCGACCTTGCCGCCGGACAAGCGCGTTGGCCTCGTCACCGTCTCGGCGGCGACGCTGACGCCGCAGCATCTGACGGCAGTCGGCGTTCCCGCCGACACGCCGGTGACCGGCACCGAGAACGGCCGCGAATTCTTCCGCGTGCTGATCAAGGCCGAGAAGGAGGAGATGGATATCGATCTTGCCGAGCAGGACGTGGTCGAGGCGGCGCTGCGACTGGTCGAGGCCCATCCCGAGGTCGGCGCCATCGTGCTCGAATGCACCAACATGCCGCCCTATGCAGCGGCGGTGCAGGCGGCGACGGGGCTGCCGGCCTACGACATCTATTCGATGATCAACTGGTTCCACGCAGGCCTGAGACCGCGCGATTTCCGGTAACGCTCCGCCATTGGACGAGCTTTACGGCGGGCCTCGCCGCAGCGCACAATGCAGGCCCGCCGCGAGAGCACGCCGATGTCCGAAATCCCCAGCAAGACCAATCCCGGCCGCTTCTTCGAGGATTTCCGGCTCGGCGAAACCATCGTGCACGCGACGCCGCGCACTGTCACGGTCGGCGATGTCTCGCTCTACACCGCGCTCTACGGGACGCGCTTTGCCGTACAATCCTCCGACGCCTTCGCCAAGGCGATCGGCTATCCCGCCGCGCCGGTCGACGACCTCCTGGTCTTCCACATCGTCTTCGGCAAGACCGTGCCGGACATCTCGCTCAATGCCGTTGCCAATCTAGGCTATGCCGATGGGCGCTTCCTCAAGCCGGTCTTCCCGGGAGACACGCTCTCGACCACCTCGGAGGTGATCGGGCTGAAGCAGACCTCGGGGGGCGATGCCGGCATCGTCTATGTCCGCTCGATCGGCCGCAACCAGCACAATGACATCGTGCTGAGCTATGCCCGCTGGGTGCTGGTGCGCAAGCGCCAGCCGGGGACGCCTGCCGCGTTCGAGCTGGTGCCGGAGCTGCCGAAGGCCGTCGCGCCGGAGGCGCTGGGCGAGGGCTGCCCGCCGCTGCATCCTGCCGCCTATGACGATGCGCTCGCCGGCTCGCCCTTCCGCTGGGGTGACTACCGGGTGGGCGAGCGCATCGACCATGTCGACGGCATGACCGTCGAGGAGGCCGAGCACCAGATCGCGACCCGGCTCTACCAGAACACCGCCAAGGTGCATTTCGACGGCTATGGCGCGCGCGAGAGCCGCTTCGGCAAGCGCCTGATCTATGGCGGCCACGTCATCAGCCTGGCGCGGGCCCTGTCCTTCAATGGCCTCGGCAACGCCTTCCACATCGCCGCGATCAATGCCGGACGCCATGTCTCGCCGCTCTTTGCCGGCGACACCGTCTTCGCCTGGAGCGAGGTGCTGGAGACGGCGGCGGTGCCAGGGCGCGAGGATGTCGGCGCGCTCAGGCTTCGCCTCGTCGCGACCAAGAACCTGCCTTGCAATGAGCACCCGCTGAAGCACGCCGACCAGTACGCCGACGGCGTGATCCTCGACTTCGATTATTGGGTCTTGCTGCCGCGCTGATCTCGCAAGGTCAGGGTGACTTTGTGCCTTCGCCTGTCTTCTTGACGCTGACCTTGCCCTTGCCGTCGATGGTTGCCTCATAGGTCAGGAGGTCGATCCGCTCCTCCTGCGAGATCGAGACGGTGAAGGACGTGGTCGAGTTCTGCTTGATCGCGCTGATCCCGCCGCCGCCGACCTGGGTGTAGGTCCGGCTGATATCGGCGAGGATCGCCTCGATGATGCATTTGGAGCGTTCGATCGCGTTCATCTGGCAGCGCTTTCCTGTGGCTTGGGCGGGGCCGAGCAGGCCGGCCATTCCGCTGAGAACGAGAATGAGCATCGAAAGGTTTCGTGAGATGGCTCGTGGCATGACGATCCAGCGGGGTATCATTTGCGCAAGGGCCGGTGCGTGAGCATGGCGTTGCCGGCGACCTCGGCCGGAATGCGCGGGTAGATGCGCTGCGTCTTGGCCTCCCAGTCGGTCGCCGTCAGCACATTGCCCTTGCCGGAGAGCGCGACCATCCCCTTGCGCCAGGGCATGGAGTGGCTCAGGCGCAATTGCATGCCCTGGCCCATGACCGAGTACTTGTCGACATCGGCGACGCCGTAGCAATTCGAGGCGTTGGTGTCGCCGCCGGGCGGGCAATGTGCCTTGCCGATGTCGACATGGCCGAGCCCCAGCAGATGACCGACCTCATGGACGTGAGCACGCTGCATGATCGCCTTGCCCTTGCTATCGGTGCCCTTCTGCACCGAGTTGGTGTCGAGGCTGTCATAGAGCTTGGCATGCGAGCCGAACCAGGTCTCGCTCCTGTGCAGTCTGACCACGTCGATGACATGATGATGGCCACCGAGCGCGATGTCGCGATCCTCGATCTTCAGCAGGCACCAGATGTTGGGCCGGTATTTCGTGCCGTTCTTCTCGAGCTCGTAGACCGGGAAATTGTTGGACAGCCAGAACTTGCCGTTCCAGAAGCGGGCTGCGGTGTCGACGAAGTTCTTCCGCCACAGATTCCAGCTGCCGACCGTCCATTTGACGATCTTGCGGTTCGGCGCGGTGGCGCGGCCATAGTCGTGATAGGTGCCCTCGGCAGCGCCTGCGGCCGGATTGATCTGCCGGAAGCCGAGCTTGAGCGTCAGGGTCAACTCGGCATTGTTGTAGGGATCGCACGTGTCGGTATTCAGTTCGGCGTCGAACTGTGGAAGGCTCATACCCAGTTTCATGGATGGTCCTCGCCCTGTGCGATATGGTCCTGAGGAAGGTGGCGAGCTGCGCTTGTCCGGCTTTAGGTGCTTTTCGCCGGTAGGCCTCCGGGCTGGTCGAGGATCAGGTAAAGTTACAGATTTGATTTTCTGTAACCGACCATTCGCTTGCCGCATTGCAGCACGAGGATGGTTTCGTTAGACAACCATTCACTCTAGAACGATACCAAGCGATCTTCGCTTCGTGAGCTTGAAGGGTCGGGAGTTTCGAACTTGGCCGAGTCCAGACCGGCGGCGCGCCCGCTTTCACCGCATCTGCAGATCTACCGCTGGTCCTGGACCATGGCGATGTCGATCGCCCACCGCGCCACCGGCTCGGCGCTCTATGGCGGTACGCTGCTGATCGCGCTCTGGCTGATCGCCGCTGCATCCGGCCCGGCCGCCTACGAGACCGCGCAGTGGATCGCCGGCTCGATCCTCGGCCGCCTCGTGCTGTTCGGCTACACCTTCGTGCTGCTGCACCACATGGTCGGTGGCCTGCGCCACTTCGTCTGGGACCTCGGCCACGGCTTCGACCCGCAGACGCGCACGAACCTGGCCAAGTACAGCGTCGTCGTCTCCGGCGCGCTCACCGTGCTGGTCTGGATCGTCGCCCTGACGCGCTGAGGAATACGCTGATGCTCTCCAACTCCTCGATGCGTACTCCGCTCGGCCGCGTTCGCGGCCTCGGCTCGGCCAAGTCCGGTACCGGTCATTTCTGGCTGCAGCGCGTCACCGCCGTCGCCAATGTCATCCTGACGATCGGCTTCCTCTGCGTCGTGCTCTCGCTGATCGGCAAGCCCTATGGCACTGCCATCGCGACCCTGGCCAAGCCGCATGTCGCGATCCTGATGCTGCTCTTTACCGTCTCCGGCGCCGTGCACATGCGCCTGGGCATGCAGGTCGTCATCGAGGATTATATCCAGCACGAGGGGCTGAAGATCCTCGCGGTGATGGCTAACACCTTCTTCGCGATTGCCGTCGGTGCCGCCTGCGCCTTCGCGCTCCTGAAGATCTCGTTCGGAGGCTGATCATGGCGATCACCCGCGCCCGTCCCGTCCCGGCCTATACCGGCCAGGCCTACGCCATCACCGACCACACCTTCGACGTCGTCGTCGTCGGTGCCGGCGGCGCCGGGCTTCGCGCCACGGTCGGCTGCTCGCAGGCCGGCCTGCGTACCGCCTGCATCAGCAAGGTCTTCCCGACCCGCTCGCACACCGTCGCGGCCCAGGGCGGCGTCGCCGCCTCGCTCGGCAATATGGGCAAGGACACCTGGCAGTGGCACATGTACGACACCGTCAAAGGGTCGGACTGGCTCGGCGACCAGGATGCGATCGAGTATCTCGTGCGCAACGCGCCGGCCGCCGTCTATGAGCTCGAGCACTGGGGCGTGCCGTTCTCGCGCACCGAGAGCGGCAAGATCTATCAGCGTCCCTTCGGTGGCATGACCACCGATTTCGGCAACGGCCCACCGGCGCAGCGCACCTGCGCTGCGGCCGACCGCACCGGCCACGCCATGCTGCACACGCTCTATGGCCAGGCGCTGCGCTACAACACCGAGTTCTTTATCGAGTACTTCGCCATCGACCTGATCATGGACGAGGACGGCCATTGCCGCGGCGTGATCGCGCTCAAGCTCGATGACGGCACGCTGCACCGCTTCCGCTCGCAGCAGACCATCCTGGCGACCGGCGGCTATGGCCGCGCCTATTTCTCGGCGACCTCGGCCCATACCTGCACCGGCGACGGCGGCGGCATGGTGCTGCGCGCCGGCCTGCCGATGCAGGACATGGAGTTCGTGCAGTTCCACCCGACCGGCATCTACGGTTCGGGCTGCCTGATCACCGAGGGTGCGCGCGGCGAGGGCGGCTACCTCACCAATTCCGAGGGCGAGCGCTTCATGGAGCGCTATGCACCCTCGGCCAAGGACCTCGCCTCGCGCGACGTCGTTTCACGCTCGATGACGATGGAGATCCGGGCCGGCCGTGGCGTCGGCAAGGACAAGGATCACATCTACCTGCATCTCGACCATCTCGACCCGAAGATCCTGCACGAGCGCCTGCCCGGTATCTCGGAAAGCGCCAAGATTTTCGCCGGCGTCGACGTCACCCGCGAGCCGATCCCGGTGATCCCGACGGTGCACTACAACATGGGCGGCATCCCGACGAACTTCCACGGCGAGGTGCTGACCAAGGTTGACGGCGATCCGGACCGGGTCGTGCCCGGCCTGATGGCGATCGGCGAGGCGGCCTGCGTCTCCGTTCACGGCGCCAACCGCCTTGGCTCGAACTCGCTGATCGACCTCGTCGTCTTCGGCCGCGCCGCGGGCTTGCGCTGCGCCGAGACCGTCAAGGCCGGCGAGACGCAGCCGGAGCTGCCGGCGAATTCGGCCGATCTCTCGCTGACCCGCCTCGACAAGTACCGCAACGCCAAGGGCGGCACGCCGACCGCGGTGCTGCGCGACAAGATGCAGCGGACGATGCAGGCCGATTGCGCCGTCTATCGCACCGGCGAGACGCTCGAGGCGGGCCACAAGGCGATCCACGAGGTCTGGGCCGGGATCACCGACATCGGCACGACCGATCGCTCGCTGATCTGGAATTCGGATCTGATCGAGACGCTGGAATTCGAGAACCTGATCACCCAGGCGGTGGTCACCATGGACTCGGCGCTGCAGCGTCCGGAGAGCCGCGGCGCCCATGCCCGCGAGGATTATCCGGACCGCAACGACAAGGACTGGATGAAGCACACGCTCGCCTGGATCGACGACGAGCAGCGTACGGTCACGCTCGATGACCGTCCGGTGCACACCTACACGCTCTCGAACGACATCGAATACATCAAGCCTAAGGCGCGGGTGTACTGAGGACGATCTGATCGATGGCTGAATTCACTCTCCCGCAGAACTCCCGCCTGACCGAAGGCAAGGCCTGGCCGAAGCCGGCCGGGGCCAAGAAGGTCACCGAGTTCAAGATCTATCGTTGGAATCCCGACGACACCGCCAATCCGCGCACCGACACCTATTATGTCGATCGCGACGATTGCGGGCCGATGGTGCTCGACGCGCTGATCTGGATCAAGAACAAGGTCGACCCGACGCTGACCTTCCGGCGTTCCTGCCGCGAGGGCATCTGCGGCTCCTGCGCCATGAACATGGATGGCAAGAACGGGCTCGCCTGCACCACCGGCATCGACGAATGCGGGAGCAAGGGCAAGGTCGCGATCTACCCGCTGCCGCACATGCCGGTGGTCAAGGACCTTGTTCCCGATCTCACCCGATTCTACGCCCAGCACGCCTCGATCGAGCCCTGGCTCAAGACGACGACGCCGGCGCCCGAAAAGGAGTGGAAGCAGGCCAAGGACGACCGCGAGAAGCTCGACGGTCTCTATGAGTGCATCCTCTGCGCCTGCTGCTCGACCTCGTGCCCGAGCTATTGGTGGAATGGCGATCGTTATCTTGGGCCGGCGGCGCTGCTTCAGGCCTATCGCTGGCTGATCGACAGCCGCGACGAAGCCACCGGCGAGCGCCTCGATGATCTCGAGGATCCGTTCCGGCTCTATCGCTGCCACACCATCATGAACTGCGCCAACGCCTGCCCGAAAGGCCTGAATCCGGCCAAGGCGATCGCGGAAGTGAAGAAGATGATGGTGGCCCGCCAGGTCTGAGGCGCCCCGAATTCTACTGGCGCGGCCGCCTGACGCGACGGCCTGCGCTTCCGGTACTCACGTACTGATGTACGCTCCGCTCCGGTTCTCGGCCGCCGAGCCAGTCGACTCACGCCAGCGAATTCCGGCTCGCCTCAGCGAGGTTCGGTTTCGAGCCGTGCGGCTTTTCGCAATTCCGCCGCCGATTCCGCCGGTTTCGGCCCTTAATCGATCACGCCCGCGACAAGACGCCGCGCTCTCTTGCTGACGCAAAGTCACTGCATGAGGGCGAATCATGTCGCAAGAGCAAGCGCAACAGAACGAGGGCAAAGGTGAACCGCCCTCGTTTTCCGTGGGCATCAATCCGAAGCGGTTCGGGCGAAGTCCCGGCCTGAAATTCTTCGTCATCGGTTTCCTGGCGCTGCTGCTGCTGATCCCGCTGACCTTCGTCTCCGGGCTGCGCGGTGAGCGCTCGGCTACCGCCAATCAGGCGGCTCGCGAGATCGGCGATGCCTGGGGCCGCGAGCAGATCGTCGGCGGCCCAGCCCTGCTCGTGCCTTATCTGGTGCCACCCAGGATCGCCAATGCCGCGCCGACGCGCGAGGTCGCGGTCTTCCTGCCGGACGATCTCCAGGCGAGCTCGGAGGCACAGACCGAGATCCGGCGGCGCTCGATCTTCGACGTGCCGGTCTATCGCAGCAAGGTCGGGCTGAACGCGCGCTTCCTGCCACCCGACTTCAAGGCGATCACCTCGGAGGAGGTGCAGCCGCTCTGGAACGAGGCGGTGCTCGCGGTCGGGGTCGCTGACGTCCGCGGCCTGAAGAATCGCGCCACGGCGCAAATCCGCGACGGTGTGGCCATCGAGTTCGAGCCGACCCTCGGCGCCGGTATCCGCGATGGCAACGGCATCCATGCCGCGCTGCGCGGCGTCGACCTGACCAAGCCGCTATCGGTCGAGGTCGGGCTCGATCTCAACGGCTCGCGCAGCCTGTCGATCGTGCCGTTGGCGAAGAACAGCGCGCTCCGGATGAGCTCAAACTGGCAGCATCCGAGCTTTTCCGGCGCGCATTTGCCGGATGACCGGGTAATCGACGCCAACGGCTTCTCCGCCTCCTGGCGCGTCTCGCATCTGGCGCGCAACCTGCCGCTCGCCTTCACGCATGACAAGCGTGCCGACGTGACCTTCCTCGCAGGTGGTGTCGGCGCCCGCTTCTACCAGCCGGTCGATCTCTACCAGCTGGTCGATCGCGCCATCAAATACGGGGTGCTCTTCGTCGGCGCGGTCTTCCTCGCCGTGTTCGGGCTGGAGCTGGTGGCGCGCGATAACCTGCATGCCGTCCAGTACACGCTCGTCGGCTTCGCATTGGTGCTGTTCTATGTGCTGCTGCTGTCGCTGGCGGAGCATCTCGGCTTCCTGACGGCCTATCTCGTGGCTGCCGCAGCGACGACGGCGCTGATCGCGCTCTATATCGGGCTCGTCCTGCGCAGTTTTGCGCGCGGCGCCGTGCTGGGGCTGATTCTGACCACTGGCTACGGGCTGGTCTATGCGCTGCTGAAATCGGAGGATTTCGCCCTGCTCGCCGGGGCGATCGGCGCCTTCATCGCACTGGCGACGCTGATGCTGGGGACGGCCCGGGTCAACTGGTCCGGCCTCGGTGACAGCGTGGCGAAGAGTGTCACGAGCGATCCGGCAAGGCCGAGCGCGTCGGCGTGACGCCTAGGACAGATAGCGGCCCGGCGCGAAAGGCGCCGGGTCGGCCGGAGCCCGTTCGCCGCAGACCAGGGCGGCAAGGATCTCCCCCGTCACGGGGCCGGTCGAGAAGCCGATATGCTGGTTGCCGAAGGCGAGCCAAAGGCCAGGGTTGCGCGGCGCCTCGCCGATTATCGGCAGCGAATCCGGCAAGGTCGGGCGCGAGCCGCGCCAGGTGGTCTCTTCTGCCGGCTCGGCGAGCGGGAAGGCTTCGCGCGCCCGGGGCAGCACCTGCTCGATCTGGGCGTGATCGTCGGGCGCATCGCGATGGGCGAGTTCGACGCCGCTGGTCAGGCGCAGGCCGAGCTCCATCGGCGCCAGCATGTAGGACGCTTCGACATCATAGATCGGGCGATTGAGGAAGCGCCCCTGCGCGGGCTTGTAATGGCGGTGATAGCCGCGCTCGACATTGAGCGGCACCTTCAGCCCGAGCGGCCGCAGCAGATCGGCGCTCCATGGGCCGAGAGCGACCACTGCGAGATCGGCGTCGTGATGCGTGCACTTGCTGGTGACGCGCCAGCCTTCGCCCTGCTTCGACAGAGCGGTGACCTCGTCGTGCAGGATCGTGCCACCGCGGGTAGCGAACAGCGTGGCATAGGCCTCGACCACCGCGCCCGGCCAATCGACCGAGGCGCTGTCCTTGTGCAACAGCGCCGCCGAGAAGATCGGGTTCAGGCTGGGTTCCAGCGCCGACAGCGCCTGGCGGTCGAGCGCTTCGACGCGCACGTCGTGGTCTTCGAGAAAGGTCCGGCGCGCTTCGGCTGCCGTGCGGCCGGCCTCGCTGCGCCAGAGTTCGAGGAAGCCGGTGTCGCGCAGGCGCCAGGCGATGCCGGCTTCCGTCATCAGCCGCTTGTGCAGCGGCAGGGAGGGCGCGATCAGGCTTTCCAGCGCCGCGACGCGGTGGCTGAGCCGGTCGGGCTTGGCCTCGTTGAGGAAACCGAGGATCCAGCCGGGGTTGGCCAGGAGATGGCCGAGCCGATAGCGCACCGCCGCATGCCGGTTGCTCAGATATTTCGGCAGATTCTTCCACAGGCCGGGATTGTTGAGCGGCATGATCGAGGAGCGGCTGATCACGCCGGCATTGCCGTAGGAGGTCTCGCGGCCAGGCTCGCGCCGGTCGATCAGCGTGACCTTGAGGCCGCGCTTCTGCAGAGCGAGCGCACAGGAGACGCCGACCATGCCGGCGCCGAGGACGATGATGCTGCGGCTCACGCGCTGAGACCCTGCTCAGCCGGTGCTTTCAGCCAGTGATCGAGGAAGCCGTCGAGCCAGGTACGCACGGCCGGGTCATACTGGTACCAGCCCTCGAGATGCTGGTGGCGCAGTTGCGCGCCCGGCATCAGCGTGCGCTCATGGGCGCGCACCGACCAGCGGCACATCATCGCCAGCGTTACCTCGGGGTGGAATTGCAGGCCATAGGCCTTGCGACCGGCGCGGATGGCCTGGACCGGGAAGTCACCGCCCGTTGCCAGGCATTCGGCGCCGGTCGGGCAATCGAAGCCCTCTCGGTGCCATTGATAGACGGTTGCGGGCCAGGGGCTGCCGGACGCCGTGGCATCGGCATGCCCGGCTTCGGTCAGGCTGAGCGGGTAATAGCCGATCTCGGCCCGGCCCTGCGCATGGGTGTAGACGCTGGCGCCGAGATGGCGGGCCAGCATCTGCGCGCCGAGGCAAAGGCCGAGGAAGGGGGCCTCCTCCTTCAGGCAGACGCCGATCCAGTCGGTCTCGGCCTTGACGAAGTCGTCGGGGTCATTGGCGCTCATCGGGCCGCCGAAGATCACTGCGCCGGCATGGTCCTGCATGGTCTGCGGCAGCGGGTCGCCGAAACGTGGCCTGCGAATGTCGAGGGCGTGGCCACGCTCGGCGATCAAGCGGCCGACGCGGCCGGGCGTCGAATGCTCCTGATGGAGCACGATCAGAACGGGTTTGCGCCGCGGCCGGGTGTCGAGGCGGGTGCGGAGCCGGCGGCGGGCCTCGAAGCGATAGGACAGGTCGTTCATCGCGGCGTTCGATTGCGCTCCCGAGACCGGATTCTCCCGCCGGACATGCCTAAAATGCTGTTTGCCGGCCTTTGCAGCAAGCAAATTATGCGCCATGCGCCGACATGGCCGAGGCCAGCGCCGTGCATGCTCCGTGCAATCTTCCCTCAATACTCGTCCGGTAATGCAACCCGCAGTGATCATTCCGGTTGACTTCCGGAGCAGCCTCAGGCATGAGAATGAACGTTCATTCTCAATCTTCCAAAGAAGCATGTCGCAGGTCGTCACCTCATTCCCGGCCGAGCGCGGTCTCTCGGAGCGCCATGTCCGCATCCTCGATGCGGCTGAGCGCGTCTTTGCGCGTGCCGGCTTCCATGCGGCGACGATGAACGACATTGCGGTGGAAGCCGGGATGAGCCCGGGCAATCTCTACCGCTACTTCTCCTCGAAGGACGCGATCATCGCCGGCATGAGCGAGCGCGACCGCATGGAGATCGCCGCCGACTTCGCCGAGCTCGACCCGAGCAAGGGCGGTTTGCTCGATCAACTCGACGAGCTCGGCCGCCGGCATATGGTGCGCAAGCCGCGCGAGAAGGCGATCATCGCGCTGCAGATCTGGGCGGAAGCCTCGCGCACCCCCGAGATGGCGAAGATCTGTGCCGGCTTCGACGAAACGGTCGAGCAGGGGCTCGGCGCAGCCGTCGAGGCCGCCAAGCAAAGCGGGGAGCTGCCGAGCAATCTCGATCAAGCGCGCTTCCTGCAAGCGTTGTTCATGATGGCGGACGGCTTCTTCTGCCGGCGCGCTGTCGATCCCAACTTCGATGCCGCTGCTGGCGCCGAAGCCTTGTTCGCCGCGATGCGGGGGCTGGCGCAGACCATGCTGCTGCCGCCTGCCGACGGCCAAAACCCGTAAGAAGACCCGACCATGTCCATCTCGACCAAGACCCTGATCCTGCTGCCGCTCGTCGCGCTCGCATGCGCGCCCGGAGCAGCCTTTGCCCAGGCGCCGGCCTCCGCCGCCACCGCCCAGCAGCCCTCCGCCGGCCCGTCGATTACGGTGACATCAGCCAGGCGTGACGAGATCGTGCAGAGCGTCGTCGTCTCCGGCTCGATGATCGCGCGCGACGAGGTCATGGTCGCGCCTGAGATCGACGGCTTCGTCATCACCGAGCTGCTTGCCGAGGAGGGCGACCGCGTTGCCGCCGGCCAGGTGCTGGCGCGGTTGTCGCGCACCACGCTCGAGGTGCAGCGCTCCCAGAACGATGCGCAGATCAAGCGGGCAGAGGCGGCAGTCGACCAGGCGAAGGCGCAGATCGTCGAGGCCGAAGCCAATCTCGTCCAGGCCAACAATGCCTTCGACCGCACCAAGGCTTTGCGTGACAACGGCAATGCGAGCCTTGAGACCTTCGACCAGCGCGCTGCCGCGGCACGGGGCGGGCAGGCGCGACTGAACTCGATGAAGCAGGCGCTTGCGATCACCACGGCCGACCTGGCGCTGGCCCAGGCACAGGGCCGCGATATCGAGGTCAAGCTGGCGCGCACCGAGATCAAGGCGCCGAAGGCCGGCATCGTCAGCCGCCGCAGCGCCAAGCTCGGCGCGATGGCGACGATGGCGGCCGCCGAGCCGCTGTTCAGGATCATCGCCGATGGCGCGATCGAGCTCGAGGCTGATGTCGCCGAGGTCGAATTGCCCAATCTCAAGGTCGGCCAGGCGGTTGCCGTCACGCCGGCCGGTTCCGACAAGCCGCTTGCCGGCCAGATCCGGCTGATCGCGCCGGAGGTCGACAAGGCCTCGCGGCTCGGGCGCCTGCGCATCGCGCTCACCGGCAATCCGCCGGTCGCCGTCGGCTCCTTCGCGCGTGGCGTGATCGAGACCGGTCGCAAGACCAGCATCGTCCTGCCGCTTTCGGCGATCACCTATGCGCGCGGCGGCGCCATGGTCCAGGCCGTCAAGGACGGGCGGGTGACGACCAAGAAGGTCTCGCTCGGCCTGATCGGTGGCGGGCGGGCCGAGATCGCGTCGGGCCTCGCCGAGGGCGAGAGCGTGGTCGCCCGCGCCGGCACCTTCGTCCGCGATGGCGACGCCATCACGCCGGTCGTGACGAACTGAACCGACGGAGCCATCCGTGAGCGTCAATTTCTCTGCCTGGTCGATCCGGAAGCCGGTTCCGGCGATCCTGCTTTTCGTCGTGCTCTGCGTGCTCGGGCTGCTCTCGTTCTCGAAGCTGCCGGTGACGCGCTTCCCGAATATCGACGTGCCCTTCGTCTCGGTGACGGTAACTCAGTCGGGAGCGGCCCCGGCCGAGCTCGAAAGCCAGGTCTCGAAGCGCGTCGAGGACGCGGTCGCCAACATCACCGGCGTCAAGCATGTGATGTCGACGCTGACCGACGGCTCCTCCGTGACGCTGGTCGAGTTCAGGCTCGAGACCAACACCGACCGCGCCGTCAACGACGTCAAGGATGCGATCGCCAAGATCCGGGCCGACCTGCCGCGTACCATCGACGAGCCGGTGATCCAGCGCATCGATGTCGAGGGCCAGTCGATCCTGACCTATGGCGCCTCGTCGCCCGGCATGACGCTGGAGCAGCTCTCCTGGCATGTCGACGACGTCGTATCGCGCGAACTGCAGGGGCTGAAGGGCGTCGGCCGCGTCGAGCGCTATGGCGGCGTCGACCGCGAGATCAGGATTTCGCTCGATCCCGATCGTTTGCTCGCGCTCGGCACCACTGCTGGCGAGGTCAATCGCCAGATCCGCGCCACCAATGTCGATCTCGCCGGCGGGCGCGGTGAGGTCGGTGGCCAGGAGCAGGCGATCCGCACGCTCGCCAGCGCCAAGACCGTCGCTGAACTGGCCGACAGCAAGATCCAGCTCACCGGTGGGCGCGAGGTCCGCCTGAAGGAGCTCGGTCGCGTCGAGGACGCCAGTTCCGAGCCGCGCGCCTTCGGCCGGCTGAACAAGCAGCCGGTCGTCTCCTTCGCCGTGTTCCGCTCGAAGGGCTCGAGCGAGCTCTCGGTCAAGGATGTCGTCGCGGCCAAGATCGACGATCTCAACAAGCGCTACCCGACGATCAAGCTCGCGCCGATCGACGATGCCGTCGCCTACACCTACGGCAACTACAAGGCGGCGATGGAAACGCTGCTGGAGGGCGCGGCGCTCGCCGTGCTCGTCGTCTTCGTCTTCCTGCGCAACTGGCGGGCGACGCTGATCACCGCAATTGCTCTACCGCTGTCAGCCATCCCCACTTTTTGGGCGATGGAGATCCTCGGCTTCTCGCTCAACCTCGTCAGCTTGCTCGGCATCACCCTGGTGACCGGCATCCTGGTCGACGACGCCATCGTCGAGATCGAGAACATCGTCCGGCACATGAAGATGGGCAAGTCGCCCTATCGCGCCGCGATGGAGGCGGCCGACGAGATCGGGCTCGCGGTCATCGCGATCACGCTGACCATCGTCGCGATCTTCGCGCCGGTCTCGTTCATGGGTGGCATCGCCGGCCAGTATTTCCGCCAGTTCGGCCTGACGGTCGCGATCGCGGTGCTGTTCTCGCTCCTGGTCGCGCGGTTGATCACACCGATGATGGCGGCCTATCTGTTCAAGCCGGTGAAGCACCACGATGCCAAGGACGGCTTCGTGATGCGCGCTTACGCCTGGTTGCTCGAGGCCTCGCTGAGGAAGCGGCGCATCCCGGTGCTGCCGCGCTTCGACGGCTCGCGGACCTGGCGCAAGCTGCCGTTCAACACGGCCTATCTCACGCTGATCGCCGGCTTCGGCTTCCTGTTCGTCTCGATCCAGGCGACGGCGCTGCTGCCGACCGGCTTCTTCCCGGAGGAGGACACCGCGCGCATCGTCGCATCGGTCGAGTTGCCGCCGGGCGCGACGCTGGAGGACACCACCGTCGCCACCGACAAGATCGTCGACAAGCTGCGCGAGATCCCGCAGGTCACGAACGTCTTCGTGCTCGGCGGGGCATCGCCGACCGGCCAGCGCGAGGTGCGCCGCGCCGCGGTCTTCATCATGCTGACGCCGAAAGCTGGGCGCGACGTCCCGCAGAAAGAGCTCAAGGTCACCATCGCCGAAAAGCTGGCCAGCGTGCCCGACGTTCGCGCCTGGTACGTCAACGAACGCGGCGAGCGCGAGATGGCCTTCTCGATCCTGTCCAAGGATGGCGATGCGCTCGACGAGACGGTGGCGAAGATCGAGGCGCGCATGCGCCAGGTCGATGGTTATCTCAACGTCGCCACCGCCGGCTCGTTGAGCCGGCCGGAGATGCGCGTCACGCCGAAGCTCGAGCAGGCCGCCAATCTCGGCGTCACGCCCGAGGCGATCTCGGAGGCGCTGCGCGTCGCCACGATCGGCGACATCGGGCCCAACCTCGCCAAGTTCAACGCCGGCGACCGGCTGGTGCCGATCCGCGTCCAGCTCGACGAGCAGGCCCGCACCGACATCCGCAATATCGCGGCACTGCGCGTCATCAGCGCCTCCGGCGTCTCGGTCCCGCTCACCGCTGTCGCCGAGATCGGCTTCGGCGAGGGCCCGTCCTCGATCGACCGCTATGATCGCGTCCGCCGCGCCGCCATCGGCGCCGACCTGAAGCGCGGCTTCGAGCTCGGCACGGCGCAGGAGAAGTTCCAGGAGATCGTCAAGGAGGTCGGCCTGCCCGAAGGCGTGCGCATCGCCGCCACCGGCGACGCCGAGATCCAGGGCGAGGTGGTCGAGGGCTTCATCACCGCGATGACCACCGGCCTGATGCTGGTGCTCGCCGTGCTGATCCTGCTGTTCGGCTCGGTCTTCCAGCCGATCACCATCCTGCTCTCGCTGCCGCTCTCCTTCGGCGGCGTGGTGATCGCGCTGCTTGCCACCCACAACCCGGTCTCGATGCCGGTCTATATCGGCCTGCTGATGCTGATGGGCATCGTCACCAAGAACGCGATCATGCTGGTCGATTTCGCGGTCGAGGAGGTCGCGCGCGGCAAGGACCGGCTGACGGCGCTGCTGGAAGCCGGCCACAAGCGGGCGCGGCCGATCGTGATGACCACGATCGCCATGGCCGCCGGCATGCTGCCCTCGGCCTATGGCGTCGGCGACGGCGGCGAGTTCCGCGCGCCGATGGCGATCGCGGTGATCGGCGGCCTGATCGTCTCGACCGTGCTCAGCCTCGTCTTCGTGCCGTCCTTCTATGTGGTGATGGACGATCTCGGCCGGCTCACCGGCTGGATCTTCGGCCGCTTCCTCGGCAAGGCCGAGGACGAGAGCACCTGGGCTCCGATGGGCGACGAGGAGACGCCCGGCGAAGCCAGCGCCAAGGCGATGGCCGGCAAGCTGCCACCGCCGCGGCTGGCCGCGGAGTGACGCGCTAGCGGCATTCAGCCGGATCGGCAGTCCATCGGAGCGGACGCGCGGCGCCACGATGAGCTACCTATTTTGCGCGGCTGCTGCCTATGGAAGGCGGCAGCCTACACTCCTGCCATGGAAGACCAGCTCCTCGCCGCGAGAGCACCGGATGACCAGGACCAGCATGGTCGTGGTGCCGTCTTTCTGCCTGCAAAACGGTCGCGTCGCGGGCATGTGACGCTCATCATCCTGGCGGCCACTCTGCCGATCCTGGTCTCGGGCGGAGCCTTCTTCGTCGACGGGCCGAACCATCTCTTCCGGGTGACGCTATGGGAGATGATGCTGGCCGACGACGCGGTCACCCAGTTCTTTCAGCCCGGCGACAGGCTCTATCCGAATCTCGCCATCGATGTGTTCACCAGCGTGCTCGGCAAGGTCGTGCCGCCGCCAACCGCGTTGACCTTGTTCATCTGGGCGGCGGTGTGCGTCTACATCCTGGCCGTCGTCTGGTGCCGGCAGGCGCGGGGGGAAGGCACGGACCTGCCTATCCTTCTCGTCATCCTTCTCGCGGTCTATTCCGAGCCGCTCTATTGGGGGCTGTTCAACTACATTCTCGGGCTCGGGGTGATGTTCGTCGCACTCCAAAGGGCGAGCGAGCAGCGCAAGAGCCCCTCGAACAGCTTCGTCGTCACGCAAGCCCTTATCCTCGGCGGGCTGTGCCTGATCAGCATATTCCCCATCATACTCTATGTGTGCTTCTGCTTCGGCATGTTCGCGGTTGCGGTCCGCGACGACTGGCGCGGACAACGCTTCGCTGACAGCGCTGATCTCATCAGATCACATTGGCTTTCGGCCGTTGTGGTGGTCATGCTTGCGCTGGTCATGGAACCGGGTCAGTCGGGGCAGACGGAATGGCACCTCACCACCAAGATCACCGGCATCTTCTCGATCGGTAAATCGAGCAACCTCTCGTTCGAATACCTTCTATCGGCGCTCGTTCTGGTCGTTGTCGGCTGGCTGGCCTGGCGGCGGGGGCTCAATGCCGGCCGCCATGAACTGGCCGGGTTGCTCGCATGCGGCCTGCTGTTCGTCATCATGCCGAAATATCTGATGAGTGTCGGGGCCGCCGACAGGCGCCTGGTCCCGGCGATCGTGACGATCGCGGCGATATTTCTACGCGGCCCGCCTCTGCACCTTGCAAGGTCGGACAAGGCTGCAGCCATGGCTCTCGTGGCCATTGTGGCGGTGAAGGCCGGGCTCCTGGTCTATCTCTGGGCTCCGCTCAAGCAGCTCGACGCGACCTATGCGGCTATTGCCAAGGAGATTCCCGCACATGCGATCGTGCTCTTCGCCCCACCTGTCGAGGAGGCGCGGCCAGGCGCGATCGAGCGTGCCAGGCGCTTTGCAAAGCTGGTTTCGGCTCTTCAACCGGTTCCTGCCGCCGACGCGCATGTCTTCGTCGAGCATCCGCATCTCCTGCTCAGGCATCTCGCTGGCCGGAATGTGCTGCCGACGCAGGTTTTTCTGAATTTCTGGGCGAAGCGGGCTTCCGAACTCCCGCAACTGCCCGACCCAGCCACGTCCCAGACATTAGCGGATGTGGCAGCCGAACTGGCATGGCTGCCGTCCGGTGTCACTGTCTTCGTGGTCTCGCATATCGAGCTCGACCGTGCTCTCGCCATTGACCTGTCGGTAAGGCAGATTGCCGAGATCGGGGGCGTGAGGCTCTACACCGCGGTCCGGATAGGCGAGCTTCTGCAGTGGCCTGACGGATAGGCCGCTGCATGGAGATGGCCGTCGGCGCCGCCTCAGTTCTCCTTCAGCGACAGGTCGAGGTTCTGCCCCTTGCCTGGCTGACTGCCACGCAGGGTCAGCGCGACCCTGCTCTGTTGGCGCGAGATCGTCAGCGTCGCCGGCGGGTTCGGACGGACGCTCTCTGCCGTCTCGTTGAAGGCAAGCGTCAGCCGCTGGCCTTGGCGCGTGCCGGATAGATTCGCCACCGTGCCGGTGCTCTCCTTGAAGGTGCCGGCATAGCGGCCGGTCTTCGAATCGTGGCGCAGCTCGATCCTGATCGTCGCGCTGAAGATCAGGGCGGTGCTGCAGCTGCCGTCGAGGCTGAGGCGGGAGCCCTCCTGGTCGCCATTGAACTGGCATTTCAAGGAGCGGCTGCTGCCGCCAGCGTTCTGGAGCGTGCCATTGCCGCTGAAGCGGCCCTCCAGCGAGTTGAGGAAGCCGGCTTCAGCGCTACCGGCTTCCTGATCGGCAAGGCCGGGTTGGGTCAGCACCAGTAGCGCCGCGGCGGCGAACGCTTTCGCCAGGTCGTGTCGCATCATGATCATCCCTCCTGCCGGCTAAACGTCTCAGGAGCGATTTTGATCAATGCTGGGCGAGATGAGGCGGTCGATAGGTCACACGGCTTCCGGCTCGGCGTCGGCCAGGCGCTTGCGCTCGACAGCCTCACAATAGGCCGCTGTCAGCTCGTCGAGCACGGATTGCGCCGGCCGCGGCGCGTCGAGATGGAGGAAGCGCAGCTCGTCCATGAACTTCCGCCAGAGGGCGGGGCCGCCCTCGGCCAGGATCTCGGCGCGGATCGACATCTCCGGCGTCACCGGCAGGAAGCGCCGGCCCCAGTCGGCCATGGCGGCGAAGACCGGCACCAGCGAGATCCCCATTTCGGTCAGGCTGTAGATGCCCTTCTGCTTGTGGCTGGCGTCGTCGCGGCGCGAGATCAGGCCGTTCTCGAGCAGCCGCTTCAGCCGATCGGCGAGGATGTTCGAGGCGATGCCCTCGTCCGATTTCGCCAGCAACTCGCGGAAATGCCGGCGATTGCCGAACATCATGTCGCGCAGGACGATCAGGCTCCAGCGGTCGCCGAGGATTTCGAGCGTCAGGTTGATCGGGCAGCCCGAGCGGCCGGTCTCTTTCATGTGCTTCTCCAAAACCGCTTGCATTCTACAATCGGTTTCGCTAGAAGCCAACTGCTTGCAAATCGCAAGCGGTTTTACGGGTGCCGAGATGGCTCCTGGATGGAGGGTGTGATGGCCAAGGTGATTGTCTGGAACCTCGTGACGCTCGATGGCTATTTCGAAGGCACGGAGAAGTGGGATCTGTCGTTTCACAACGACGCCTGGGGCGAGGAGCTCGACGCGCTTAGCAAGGAGTTCGGCAAGCGCGCCCAAGTCCTGGTTTTCGGCCGCGTCACCCATGACGGGATGAAGGCCTATTGGGCCTCGGCCAAGGCCAACGAAGATAGCGAGGTTACGCGCTATATGAACGCGCTGCCCAAGCTGGTGGCCTCGCGCAGCGTTCAGAGCTCCGACTGGAACAACACCCGCGTTACCGCGGACATCGTCGGCGAGGTCGCCGCCCTGCGGGCCAGGCCGGGCAAGGACATCCTCGTCTTCGGCAGCGCCGAGCTCTGCGATGCGCTGCTGAAGGCAAAGCAGATCGACGAGTTGATGCTGGCGGTGGTGCCGGTGCGGCTCGGCGCGGGCACACCGTTCTTCAAAGCAGGCGGCGAGCGCCAGAAGCTCGATCTGCTGGAGAACCGCCCGCTCAAGAACGGCACGGTGATCCTGCGTTACGCGCCGGGAAACTGATGGCGTGGCCGGTCAACCTCTGCGGAAGGGCGCTTCTACCCTTTCCGCACCGGCAGCAGTGCACTCTCTCGTGCTTATTGCTTGAAGCCGATCATAACACCGTCAGCGCCGAGCGAGAGCTGCAGGCCCCGGCGTTTCGTCGCAAGCCGCATGACCACGCCCTTGGCGTTGCGTAGCCAGAGCGTGCCGCGGCCCTCGTCGCCGATCGCCCATCCCTCGCGAATCTGGAGATAGGCTCCCGTGAAGTCCTCGAGATTGGATAGGCGATAGACCGAACCGGTCGCGGTCAGGCGCGAGGCGCCGATGCCGCCGACGCCGAGGCCGCCGACGGTGATCTCATAGTTGCGCTTGTTGAAGCGGAGCGTGCCGCCTCCGATCGCGCCCGAGCCGATGAAGGCCACCTGCACCTGCCGAATCGAGACGGTTCCGGTCGCCGGGCCGAACTGCCGTGGCTGCGCGCTTGCTGGGGTGCTGACCAAGAGGCAAGTGAAGATAAAAGCGGAAACCCGAGCGATCATGGCTGTTTCTCCCCGCCTCACGATGAAGCAGAGCCGACTGTGCGCCGGAAATATCAGGGGTCAAACGGCTTTTTATTCTGCATCGCCGATTCGATCGTGCAGCATGCGTAGATCGGCGGGGCAAATATTCTCCTGTCGCCAGGCCCGTTGTCAGGGCGGCAGGCTCCGAGCGGCTTCAGCCCTTCCGCACCATCAGCACCGCCGCCAGGATCGCGACGCCGCCGAAGGCCTGCGCAGGCGAGGGCTGCTCGGCGAAGATCGCCCAGGCGGCCAGCACCGAGACCAGTGCCGGCCAGACCATGACCAGCGAGGCGGCGTTGGCCCCGTAATGGCCGAGCGCCAGCGTAATCAGGCCCTGGCCCATCGCATGCGAGACCAGGCCAAGCGCGGCGACGGCGAGCCAGCCGGTCAGGCTCTGCGGTAGGATGGTCTCGCCGAGGCCGAGGGCGGCGACGAGGCAGAACACGGCGCAGATCGCGCTGGAGATCAGGCCGATGCGGCCGGCGGCGGCGCGGTTGCGGGCGCGGCGGACGGCGAGGATATAGGCGGCGTAGGAGAAGGCGGCACCGATGGCGAGGCCGTCGCCGAACAAGCCAGCGCCCGACAGCGGCGTCACGGCACTTCCCGTCAGCTTCGGCAGCACCAGCAGGCCGGCGCCGCCAATGGCGAGCAGCAGCGCACCGAGGATGCGCCGCGTCGGCTTCTCGCGGAACAGCAGCCAGCCACCAAGGATGACGCCGACCGGGGAGAGATTGCCGAGCAGCGAGGCATTGGCGATCGAGGTGAAGCCGAGCGAGGCGTTGTAGAGCACGACATCGACGCCGAAGGCGAGGCCGGCGAGCGCGATCGGCAGCATGGCGCCGGGCTTCACTCCGCCAGCGCTGTCACGGCGGTTCTCAAGCGCCATCCAGGCAGCGAGCACCGGCAGCGCGAAGGCCATGCGCCAGAAGCCGGCGGCGGCGGGGCCGACATCGGCGAAGCGCACGAAGATGCCGGAGAAGCCGATGCAGGTCGCGCCGAGCAGCAGCACAAGGAACATGCCGAGCGCCGGCGCGGCGGGACGATCAGGCACGGAAAGGCTCGGGGCGGACATGAGGTCGAACTTTCGGGCGTGAATTCCACAGCCCTCATCCAGAGGAGCCGCGATCTGCGACCGCTCCTCATGATGAGGGCTGTTCAATTGCCTAAAACATAGCCCGCTTCCAGCAATCGGAAAAACGGATTATCCTGATTTATCTATTTCCGCTTCCGATGGATTGGTGATGTCGACCCATCTCGATCTCGATGCGCTCGCCATGCTCGTCGCCGTCGCCGAGACCGGTGGCTTCACCGCTGCCGGCGCTAAGCTGGGGCGCACGCAATCGGCGGTTTCGGGCCGCATCCAGGACCTGGAGGCAGCGCTCGGCAAGCAGTTGCTGGAGCGCTCGCGCCGCGGCGTCACGCCGACCGAGGCAGGCGAGCGCCTGCTCGCCCAGGCCCGCCGCCTGCTCGCGATCGAACGTGAGGCGCGGGCCGAGCTCGACGGCGACAAGGCGGTGGGCCGCCTGCGCATCGGCCTGCCGGACGATTACGTCGACGCTTACCTCAGGCCGCTGATCGTACGCTTCGCCGAGGAGCATCCGCGCGTTGAGATCGAGGTGCATTGCGAGCTCTCGAAGCGGATCGAGCCGGCGGTGGCGGCGGGCGAACTCGACCTCGCGGTCATCACCCAGGACCCCGGCCGGCCGAAGGGCGAGCGCCTGCGGCGTGAGCCGCTGGTCTGGGTCGCGGCCCGCGGCCATCGGCCGGAGCTCAGCGAGGTCCTGCCGCTCGGCCTGTTCAACGAGGGGTGCCGGGCGCGCCCGCGCATCCTCAGCGCGCTGGAGGCATCGGAGCGGCCGCACCGTCTGGTGTTCTCGTCCTCGCATATGGCCGGCCTGCTCTCGGCGGTCGAGGCTGGCCTGTGCGTCACCGCGATCACCGAGAGTGCGGCGCCCGCGTCGTTGCGCCGGCTGGAGCCATCCGAGAATTTGCCTGCCCTGTTCGAGCTCTCGGTCGCGCTGGTGATCGCGCCGCAGGCTGGTGTCGCCGCGCGCCATTTCGCGCAAGCCTTGCGCGAGGCGATGGCGGCGCCGCGGCTGGCGGCCTGAGGGCCCAGAGCGACCTTGCCGCTCTAGGCTTTTCGGTTTGACGCAATTCCGGACGCAAAACCGCTGCGCACTTTTGCTGGAATGGCTTTAGACCGCGATCCGTTCCGGCTCGTCGGCGTCGTAACCGGTCTCCTTGGCGAGGATGCGCTGCATCCGCTTCTCGTCGAGCGAGTTCTCCCATTTCGAGACGACGATGGTGGCGACGCCGTTGCCGATCAGGTTGGTGAGCGCACGCGCCTCCGACATGAAGCGGTCGATGCCGAGGATCAGCGCGATCGAGGCGACCGGGATATGGCCGACGGTGGCCAGCGTGGCGGCCAGCACGATGAAGCCCGAGCCGGTGACGCCGGCAGCGCCCTTCGAGGTCAGCAGCAGGACGGCGATGATGCCGATCTCCTGCGACAGCGAGAGGTCGGTGTTGGTCGCCTGGGCCAGGAAGACGGCGGCCATGGTGAGGTAGATGCAGGTGCCGTCGAGGTTGAAGGAATAGCCGGTCGGGATGACGAGGCCGACGACGCTCTCCTTGCAGCCGAGATGGGTCATCTTGGCGATCATGCGCGGCAGCACGCTCTCGGAGGAGGAGGTGCCGAGCACGATCAGCAGCTCTTCCTTGATGAAAGCGATGAACTTCAGGATCGAGAAGCCGGTCAGCCGCGCGATCGTGCCGAGCACCAGGAAGATGAAGATCAGGCAGGTCGCATAGAACGAGGCCATGAAGGAGCCGAGCGAGAGCAGGGTCCCGACGCCGAACTTGCCGATGGTGAAAGCCATCGCACCGAAGGCGCCGATCGGGGCGGCCTTCATGATGATGCCGACGATCTTGAAGAAGATCTGGGCGATGTCGTCGATGAAGTGCAGCACCGCCTTGCCGCGCTCGCCGAGCATCTGCAGGCCGAAGGCGAAGAGCAGGGCGAAGAACAGCACCTGCAGGATCTCGCCATTGGCGAAGGCGCCGACCACCGTGTCGGGGATGATGTTCATGAGGAAGGCGAGCGTGCTCTGGTCATGCGCCTTGGCGGTGAAGGCGGAAATGCCGGCGGTGTTGATCGTCGAGGGATCGACGCTCATGCCGACGCCCGGCTTCCAGATATTGACCACGACGAGGCCGACGATCAGCGCCAGCGTGGTGACGAGCTCGAAATAGATCAGTGCTTTCAGGCCGACCCGGCCGACCTTCTTCATGTCGTCCATCGAGGCGACGCCGTGGACGACGGTGAGGAAGATGATCGGCGCGATGATCATCTTGATCGCCTTGATGAAGGCGTCGCCCAGCGGCTTCATCGCTTCGCCGGTCTGGGGATAGAAATGGCCGAGCAGCACGCCGATGGCGATCGCGGTCAGCACCTGGACATAAAGATGGGTCCACCAGGGGCCCTGATGGCCCCGCATGACCTCTGCCGACGCTGTCGCCATGGTCGCTTCCCCTTGCTGGCGCGCTTGTTGTGCAGCGCGTCAGTAAAGGGCTACGCCCATTCCGGAAGGGCGGCAAGCCTGGGCCGAGGACTGTCGATCACTTGAAAGCGAGAGCCTTCTCCCACCTATGTGGAAGAAGGCTGCAAGTATTCACCGGGCGAGTGCGCTACTCCGCCGCCTGCGGCTTCAGCACGCCGCGGCGGATCTGGTCTTCCTCGATCGACTCGAACAAAGCGCGGAAATTGCCTTCGCCGAAGCCGTCATCGCCCTTGCGCTGGATGAACTCGAAGAAGATCGGGCCGACCACGGTGGCCGAGAAAATCTGTAGCAGCACCTTGCTCATCCGGCCGGCCTTCTCGCCGAGCGCGACCGCGCCCTCGCCGTCGATCAGGATGCCGTTCTGCTTGAGCCGCGGCACTGGCTCGCCATGGTTCGGCACGCGGCCATCGACCTTCTCGTAATAGGTCTCGGGCGGCGAGGGCATGAAGGGCAGGCCGTTCTGGCGGAGCCGCTCGACACTGACATAGATATCGCGCGAGCCGAGCGCGACATGCTGGATGCCTTCGCCCTTGTACTGGCGCAGGTACTCCTCGATCTGGCTCTTGTCGTCGAGGGATTCATTGATCGGGATGCGGATCTTGCCGCAGGGTGAGGTCAGCGCCCGCGAGATCAGGCCGGTGAGCTTGCCCTCGATGTTGAAGAAGCGGATCTCGCGGAAATTGAAGAGCTCGCCATACCAGTCGGCCCAATGGTCCATGCGGCCGCGCATGACGTTATGGGTGAGGTGGTCGAGATAATACATCCCGGCTTGCTCGGGATGCGGGTCGCTCTCGCCGAGCCACTCGAAGTCGACATCGTAGATCGAGCCCTTCGCGCCATAGCGGTCGACGAAATAGAGCAGCGAGCCGCCGATGCCCTTCACCGCCGGGATCTGCAACTCGCCGGGCCCGACCTTGCTCTCATAGGGCTCGGCGCCGAGCGCGACGGCACGATCGAAGGCGTGCTTGGCATCGACGACACGGAACGCCATGGCGCAGGCGCAGGGGCCATGCTCGGCGGCGAAGCCCTGCGCGAAGGAATCCGGCTCGGCATTGACGATGAAATTGACGTCGCCCTGGCGATAGAGCGTGACGTTCTTGGAGCGGTGCCTCGCGACCTTGGTGAAGCCCATGGTCTCGAACAGCGCGCCGAGCTTCTCCGGCTCGGGATGGGCGTATTCGACGAACTCGAAGCCGTCGGTGCCCATCGGATTGGCGTCGGAGATGGCCGGCGGGGCGGAATCATGCGGGAACGGGCCCATGGTGTGTCCTCCTTGACTGTGCGCTTGATTGATCGTCGCGCATCCGGAAGGCGAAAGGTTTGCAAAATCCCGCGCTCTCGGATTGAATTTGCACAGATCGTGCATCAGTACGCAGGAAAGCTCACGGAATGCCGCAGCTCGACACTTTCGACTGGCGCCTGCTCGAAGCTCTCCAGCAGGATGCCTCGCTGACCAATGGCGCGCTCGCCGAGCGCGTCGGCCTCTCCGCCAGCCAGGTCTCGCGGCGGCGCCAGGCGCTGGAAAATTCGGGTGCCATCCGGGGCTATCGCGCCCTGATCGATCCGGAGGCGATCGGGCTCTCCGTCACCGTCTTCATCCATGTCGCGCTCAACACCCATTCGCGCGACAATGCCCGGCGCTTCCGCGATCTGGTGAAGCTGACGCCGTCGGTGCTGGAGGCGCATGCGCTGACCGGCGAGGCCGACTACATGCTGAAGGTGGCGGTCGGCGACCTCAAGGAGCTGGCGCGCCTGGTCAACGAGGTGCTGCTGCCGCATGAGAGCGTCGCGCGGGTGCGCTCGGAGATCGCGCTGGAGACGCTGAAGGAGCCGGGACTTCTGCCCCTGGCGATGGGGTGAGATTGCCCCTTCCGCCGATGCTGCAGCGCGCTATAACTCGCTGATGGTCGTTCTCAACCGCATCTACACCCGTACTGGCGACGACGGCACCACGGCGCTCGCCACCGGCGCACGCCGGCCGAAATTCGATCTGCGCGTCTCCGCCTATGGCACGGTCGACGAGACCAATGCCTGCATCGGCCTGGCGCGGCTGCATTGTGCCGGCGAGGATCCGCAGCTCGACGCGATGCTCGGCCGCATCCAGAACGACCTCTTCGACCTCGGTGCCGAGCTCGCTTCGCCCGATACCGGCGAGAAGCCGGCCTTCGAGCCGCTGCGCATTGTGCAGGCGCAGGTCGATCGGCTCGAGGCGGAGATCGACCTGCTCAACCGGCCGCTCGGAACGCTGCGCTCCTTCGTGCTGCCGGGCGGCACGCCAGGCGCGGCGCACTTACATCTTGCCCGCACGGTCAGTCGGCGGGCCGAAAGGCTGATGGTCGAATTGTCGCAGGGGGAGGGCGAAAGCGTCGCCCAGCCAGCGCTGAAATTCATCAACCGGCTCTCGGATTTCCTCTTCGTCGCCTCGCGCCACCTCAATGCCAGGGCTGGGGGCGACGTGCTCTGGACGCCCGGCCAGAACCGCTGATCCGATGTTCGTCCCGCTGCATGACGGCGTGCCGATGCGCTTCATCCGCGTCGCCTATGTCACCTATGCGCTGATCGCGATCTGCATCGTGCTGCGGCTCATGCTGATGCACTGGACCAGCGAGGCGAGCGAGATCGCGATCATGGCCGGTTTCGGCACGATTCCCGCTGTGCTGTTCGGCGAGGCGCAATTGCCGCCGGAGCTGCTGCGGGCGCCGCCCTGGCTGACGCTGATGACCGGCGTGATGCTGCATGCCAGCTTCGCTCATTTGATCGGCAACATGCTGTTCCTTTGGGTCTTCGGCGACAATGTCGAGGATGCGATGGGGCATCTGCGCTTCCTCCTCTTCTTCGTTCTCTGCGGTGTGGCGGGCGCCATCCTGCACGCGCTGATGAATCCCGAATCGGAGCAGCCGCTGATCGGCGCGTCCGGCGCGATCTCGGGCGTGATCGCCTCCTATCTGATGCTCTACCCGCGCGTGCGCGTCTGGGGCCTCGCCTTCAAATGGATCCCGCTGCACATCCCGGCGATGTATGCGCTCGGCGCCTGGATCCTGTTCCAGTTGCTGTCGGCGCTGTTCGACCAGCAGGGCGCGGTCGGCTGGTGGGCGCATCTCGGCGGGCTCGGCGCCGGAGCGGCGCTGACGCCGTTGCTGATCCGGCGCGAGCTGCGCCTGTTCGGGCGCAGCATACGGGGGCTGCCCTGAGTTTCATGGCGTTGACAAGCGTAAATCCCCGTCGCTACGGTCCGTCCGCATTTCTGCCGCGCGCCGCGATGCCGGTCATCGCCTGGCCGGCGGATCGGCATCCGATCGCATCTTTCCGCAACCGGTGACGCCCTTATGAAGATACTTGTGCCAGTGAAGCGAGTGGTCGACTTCAACGTGAAGATCCGGGTGAAGGGCGACGGTTCCGGGGTCGAGCTGGCCAATGTGAAGATGTCGATGAATCCCTTCGACGAGATCGCCGTCGAGGAGGCGCTGCGGCTGAAGGAAGCGGGCAAGGCAACCGAGGTGATCGTGGTCTCCGTCGGCCCGGCGCAGGCGGCAGAGACGATCCGCACCGGCCTCGCCATGGGCGCCGATCGCGGCATCCTGGTGAAGACCGATGCCGCCGTCGAGCCGCTCGCCGTCGCCAAGCTCCTCAAGAAGGTCGTCGAGCAGGAGACGCCCGAGCTCGTCATCCTCGGCAAGCAGGCGATCGACGACGACTGCAACCAGACCGGCCAGATGCTGGCGGCCCTCCTCGGCTGGCCGCAGGGAACCTTTGCCTCGAAGGTGGTGCTGGACGGCGGCTCGGCCGACGTCACCCGCGAGGTCGATGGCGGCCTGCAGACCGTTGCGCTCAAGCTGCCGGCGATCGTCACCACCGATCTTCGTCTCAACGAGCCGCGCTATGCCTCGCTGCCCAACATCATGAAGGCAAAGAAGAAGCCGCTCGACGAGACCACGCCGGAGACGCTCGGCGTCGACGTCGCCCCGCGCCTCAAGGTGCTGAAGACGGCCGAGCCGGCCGGACGCTCCGCCGGCGTCAAGGTGGCCAACGCTGCCGAACTCGTCTCCAAGCTCAAGACCGCCGGGGTGATCTGATGACCACGCTGCTGCTCGCCAAGCACGATAACAAGGCCCTCAACGAGGCCACCCGCAAGGCCTTGACCGCCGCCAAGGACCTCGGCGCGCCCGTGCATGTCCTGGTCGCCGGCCACAATGCCAAGGCCGTCGCCGAGGCCGCCGCCAAGCTCGACGGCGTCGAGAAGGTTCTGCTCGCCGACGACGGATCTTACGAGCATCGTCTCGCCGAACCACTGGCGGCGCTGATCGTCTCGCTTGCGCCCGGCTATGACGCGCTGGTTGCGCCCGGCACCACCACCGGCAAGAACGTGATGCCGCGCGTCGCCGCGCTGCTCGACGTGATGCAGGTCTCGGAAGTCACCAAGATCGTCTCGGCCGACACTTTCGAGCGGCCGATCTATGCCGGCAACGCCATCCAGACGGTGCAGTCGGGCGACGCCAAGAAGGTGATCACCGTGCGCGGCGCCTCCTTCCAGGCGACCGGCGACGGCTCCACCAGCGCCCCGATCGAGAATGTCGCGGTCGCGGCGAACCCCGGCACCTCGTCCTTCAAGGGCGAGGAGGTCGCCAAGTCCGACCGGCCGGAGCTGGCTTCGGCCAAGATCATCGTCTCGGGCGGGCGGGCGCTCGCCTCGGCCGAGAACTTCGCCAAGGTGATCGAGCCGGTGGCGGATCGTCTCGGCGCTGCCATGGGCGCCTCGCGCGCCGCGGTCGATGCCGGCTATGCCCCGAACGACTGGCAGGTCGGCCAGACCGGTAAGGTCGTCGCCCCCGAGCTCTATGTCGCGGTCGGCATCTCCGGCGCGATCCAGCATCTCGCCGGCATGAAGGATTCGAAGGTCATCGTCGCCATCAACAAGGATGAGGAAGCGCCGATCTTCCAGATCGCCGATTACGGCCTTGTCGGCGACCTCTTCACCATCCTGCCCGAGCTCGACAAAGAACTCGAAAAAGCCGGCAAGTAGCCGGAAAATCAAGTCGCGCCGCGGGCGGCCATGGGGCCGCCCGCGCCAGCTCCCCCGGGGAACAGAAGCGTCACATGGATCACCAGATCAAGACCGTCGGCATCATCGGGGCCGGGCAGATGGGCAACGGCATCGCCCATGTCGCTTCGGTCGCGGGCTTCGACATCAGGCTGCACGATATCGCTGAAGACCGCATCAACGCGGCGCTGGCGACGATCGACGGCAACATGGCCCGGCAGGTCGCCAAGGGCGCCATCGCCGACGAGGACCGCCGTACCGCGATGGCGCGGATCGTCTCGGCGCCGAAGCTGGAGGATCTGGGGCCGTGCGACCTCGTGATCGAGGCTGCGACCGAGAGCGAAGAAGTGAAGCGCAAGATCTTCACCGCGATCTGCCCCTATCTGCGGCCCGACGCGATCCTGGCTTCGAACACCTCGTCGATCTCGATCACGCGGCTCGCCGCGGCGACCGATCGCCCCGAGCACTTCATCGGCATCCATTTCATGAACCCGGTGCCGCTGATGCAGCTCGTCGAGCTGATCCGTGGCATCGCCACGGACGATGGCACCTTCGAGCGCGCCAAGGACTTCGTCGCCTCGTTGCACAAGACGGCGTCGGTCTCCGAGGACTTCCCCGCCTTCATCGTCAACCGCATCCTGCTGCCGATGATCAACGAGGCCGTCTACACGCTCTATGAGGGCGTCGGCTCGGTCGAGGCGATCGACACGGCGATGAGGCTCGGCGCGAATCACCCGATGGGTCCGCTCCAGCTCGCCGACTTCATCGGTCTCGACACCTGCCTGTCGGTGATGCAGGTGCTGCATGACGGCTTGGCCGACTCGAAGTATCGGCCGTGCCCGCTGCTGGTGAAGTATGTCGAGGCGGGCTGGCTCGGCCGCAAGACCAAGCGCGGCTTCTACGATTATCGCGGCGAAAAGCCGATTCCGACGCGCTGAGACGCACTACCGCGCCCGGATACACGCCGGGCGCCTCGTCCGAAATCATCCTCCGCCAGTTTCGCTTCTCCGTAGGCTTTCGCCTGCGGAGAATGCGCATTCGCGCCGCAACATCGTCGCTTCACATTCCTGTCGCATCGCGCTTACATTGATGCGGCAGGATTCGTGCGAGCCCTAGAAGCGGAGGCGCGATACGGGTGACGGCGCATGTGATGCATCCGATGGCCTCGCCGGACGGTTGTCCGGCGCTGGTGCTCAACGCCGATTTCCGGCCGTTGAGCTACTATCCGCTCTCGTTATGGAGCTGGCAGGACGCGATCAAGGCGGTCTTCATGGACCGGGTCAACATCGTCTCCGAATACGACACGGTGGTGCGCAGCCCGAGCTTCAACATGAAGCTGCCCTCGGTGGTCTCCCTCAAGACCTATATCAAGCCCTCGCGTACCCCGGCCTTCACCCGCTTCAACGTCTTCCTGCGCGACCGCTTCGCTTGCCAGTATTGCGGCACGCGCGACGAACTGACCTTCGACCATGTTGTGCCGCGCTCGAAGGGCGGGCTCACCACCTGGGAGAATGTCGTCGCCGCCTGCTCGCCCTGCAACCTGATGAAGGGCGACAAGATGCCGACGGCAGTTGGCATGATCCCGATGCAGAAGCCGTTCGCGCCGTCGATCAACGACCTGCATCGCAATGGCAAGCTGTTCCCGCCCAACTACCTGCACGATAGCTGGCTCGACTATCTCTACTGGGATTCCGAACTGGAGCCGTAGTCGCGCGGCTCCCTATGCGCGCCAGAAGGGCTGCGCCAGGTAGCGTTCCAGGCGCTCCCGCGACAGGCCGAAATCCTCCAGCACCGCATCGGCTTCGTCATGGAAAGCGGCATGCAGTCGGCGGCGCCAGAGCAGGCGTCGCAGCCAGAGCCGCGGCCCCGCCATGAGCTCGGCTTCGAACGATGGCCGCAGCAGATCGGTGTTGGCGGTGCAACCTGCCAGCCCGATCTTGACAGCTCCGGATCGCTCCGCGACGACACGCGCGCCCAGCGATATGACTTGCGCGGATAAGGTCTCGCCCATTGCAGCCTCCCGGCGAAAGACGTGATGCGATGACCGGTAGCGGCAGCCAGAGCGACGCGCACATGATGAATTCGAACATCGGCGTGCGTTTCGCGAACACCGGCCAGCTCCGGTTGCCGCCGCTCTCGCCGCTGCCCGCCTTCGAGGCCACCGCGCGGCTTGGGTCGATGACGCTCGCTGCCGAAGAGCTCGGCCGCACTCACAGCGCGATCAGCCGGCAGATCAAGGCGCTGGAGGAGGCTTTGGGCCTGCAGCTCGTTGATCGCAGCGTCGTGCCGCTGGGACTGACTGTCGCCGGGAAGGCGCTCTACGCCACGACGCGGATGGCGTTCGAGGCGTTCGACAGCTGCATGGGGCAGCTCCGGCCGGCGCAGGGCGGCGAGACCGTGACGCTCGCCATCGGCTCGAGCCTGGCGACCCGCTGGCTGGTGCCGCGCCTGCCGCGCTTCTATGCGGCCCATCCGGAATTCTCGATAAGGCTGACAATGGTCGGCGCGTCGGCTCTTGAGGTCGAGGACTATGACATCGTCACCAGCTGGAACCGTCTCGGTTACAACCTGCCGGACGATCAGGTCTATCATGTGCTGGGCGATGTGGCGTTCGCGCTGGTCTGCGCGCCGGGCTATCGCTTCCGCGTCGAGGCCGGGCGCCTTTCGGCCGAGACGCAGCTGATCGGCAATTTTCCGATCACGATCCAGCCATCCTATCGCGATCATCCGCTCGTCGTGCCGATTGTGGCGCGGAGCCTGACTTTTCCCCATACCCATATGTGCATCGAGGCTGCCGTCGGCGGGCTCGGAGTGACGCTGATCGAGACGCGCCTTGCGCAGCCGGAGCTGGCCGACGGCCGACTGATCGCGCCGCTCGGTGTCCTGACCATCCAGGACGGGCTGGTCGCCTTCCCGCATCCGCGCCGGGAGCCGAAGGCGGCGACGCGCAAGCTGCTGGCCTGGCTCAAGGCCGAGGCCCGTAGCGATAGCTCGCAGGCGCCCTTGTGACGGCCTAGAGTGCCTTGCCGACGTCAGCGCGACCGCGAGCGCGGGTCAGAGGCGTCGCGCAGCGCATCGCCGAGCAGGTTGAGCGCCAGCACCGTCACCAGGATGGCAAGGCTCGGGAAGACCGCCAGCCACCAGGCGTCGAGGATGTTCTCGAAGCCTTCGCGGATCATGGCACCCCAGGTCGGCGCCGGTGGCGGCACGCCGAGGCCGATGAAGCTGAGCGAGGCCTCGGTGCGGATTGCCGAAGCCAGCCAGAGCGAGCTCATCACCACCACGTCCGAGATCATGTTCGGCAGGATGTGGCGGGTCATGATCCGGAACGGGCCGCAGCCATAGGAGCGGCTCGCCTCGACGAAATCGCGCTGGCGCAGAGTGATCGTTGGCGCCCGGGCGACACGGGCGAAGGGCGCGACCTCGGTCACCGCGATGGCGATGATCAGGTTCTCGAGACTCGCGCCGAGCATGGCGGCGATCATCAGACCGAGCAGCAGGGTCGGGAAAGCGAGCAGCACGTCGAGCACGCCCATGACGAGTTGGTCGAAGACGCCGCCGATATAGCCGGCGAGCACGCCGATCGCGGTGCCGACCAGCATGGCGATCAGGATGGCGACGAAGCCGACGAAGAGCGAGATGCGGGCGCCGTAGATCAGGCGCGAGAGCACGTCGCGGCCATAGGAATCGGTGCCGAGCCAGAATTCGGCCGATGGCGGCTCCAGCCGCGCCACGATGTTCTGCTCGAGCGGGTCATGCGGGGCGAGCCAGGGCGCGAACAGCGCGACGCAGACGATCAGCGCCAGCAGGACGAGCCCGACCCAGGCGAGCGGGTTCTGCGTGAAGGCGAGCCAGAGCCCGCCGGGCTGGATCGCGACGGGGGTGTCGGCGGCGCTCATGAGTATTTCACCCTGGGATCGACGAGGCCGTAGGCGAGATCGGTCAGCGTGTTCACGACGATCACGCAGATCGCGAAGATGATCATCAGGCCCTGCAGCAGGGTGTAGTCGCGGGCATTGAGCGCGCCGATGATCAGCTTGCCGAGGCCGGGCCGGTTGAAGATGATCTCGGTCAGCACGGAATTGCCGATCAGCGTGCCGAAATAGAGCCCGACCACGGTGATGATCGGGATCAGCCCGTTGCGCAGGGCATGGGTGACGACGAGCTGGGCCGGGCCGACGCCCTTGGCGCGGGCGGTGCGGATATAGTCCTCGGTCAGCACACCGAGCATGGCGGCGCGGGTCACCCGCATCACATAGGCGGTCATGATGATGCCGAGATTGAGCGCCGGCAGCGCCAGCGCCCGCATCCGCTCGGCGAAGCTGCCGGCGCCGCTGGTGTTGCCGAGCACCGGGAACCAGTTCAGCTGGATCGCGAAGACGATCAGCATCAGGATGCCGGAGACGAAGGCCGGGAAGGACAGGCCGATCAGCGAGACGACGCGCGAGACATAGTCGACCCAGCCATTGCGGCTGAGCGCGGCGGCGACGCCGAGCGGCAGGCCAAAAAGAAGGCCGATCGTGATGGCGGCGACAGTGAGCTCGATCGTCGAGGGCAGCACGAGCAGCACCTCTCGGATGACGCTGCGCCCGCTCGACAGCGACTGCCCGAAATCGCCGGTCAGAATCTTGCCGAGGAAGGCGAGGTACTGGACGTGGACCGGCTGGTCGAGGCCGAGCTTCTCGCGCAGCGCCGCGAGCGAGGCGGCACTGGCCTGATCGCCGAGGATGACCGAGGCGGCGTCGCCCGGCACCAGCCGCACCAGCACGAAGATCGCGGTCAGCATGACGAACAAGGTGGGGATGGCCAGCAATATGCGCCTGACCAGATAGCCGATCATGCCACCGCCCTTTCCTGCATCAGCCGCGCCGGCGCAAAGGCGGCGATCTCGCGGCGCGTCCGCCCCTCGCAGACGAGCTCGGCCAGGATCGAGCCGACCACCGGGACGAGCTGGAAGCCGTGCCCGGAGAAGCCGAAGGCGTGGACGAGGCCGGGCGCGCTCGGCGACAGGCCGATGACCGGTATGTGGTCTGATGTCTCCGCCTCGATCCCGGTCCAGCAGCGGGCGATACGTACTCCCTGCACCGCCGGGAAGAGATCGCTGGCGGCGCGGGCGCCCCGAGCAAGGTTGCGGAAATCGACGGTGCTGCGCTCGCGATCGAGATCGGCCGAGCCCTGCAGGCCGCCGCCGATTACCAGCGTGCCCTGAACCGATTGCTTGAAGGAGAGCGCCCGGCCGACGACGCTGACGACGGGGGCGAGCAGGGGTGCGAGCCGTTCGGTGACGATCATCATCGAGGCGCGGACGCCAAGGGGGATCGCATCGCCGAAGAGGGCAGCGAGCCGTCCGGCCCAGGCGCCGGCGGCGTTGACGACGTGAGATGCACGAAAGCGCCTGTCACCGCAGACGAGCAGCCAGTCGCTGCCCTGCCGATCGACCGCCTCGACGCCGCAGCCCTCGGCGATGACGACGCCTTCAGCCTCGCAGGCGCGGCGGAAGGCGGCGATGGTGCGGTGCGGGTCGGCGGCGCCGTCACGACGCGCCACCAGCGCGCCGACGCAATGCGGGCTTAGCGACGGCACGAGGCGACGCAATTCGGCGGCGTCGATCAGCTCTTCATGGCCGTAGCCGAGAGCGCTGGTGCGCGCCTGGCGCTCGATCAGGGCCGGCATGTGCTCGGGCATCTCGGCGATGCGCAGCTGGCCATGGGCATGGAAGCCGCAATCGTCGCCGACGATCATCTCGATCCGGTGCCACATCTCCATCGCCTCAAGCGAGATCGGGATCTCGGCGATGTCGCGGCCGAGGGTGCGCACGCCCGCCGCGGTGGCGCCGGAGGCGTGGCGGCCGGTCCAGCGCCGCTCGACCAGCGCGACCTTGCGGCCGGAGCGGGCGAGATGCAGCGCAGCGGAGAGGCCATGCAGCCCGCCGCCGACCACGACCACATCGAATGCGGCCTCGTTCATGCCGCTGGTTCCTGCTCGTCGAGGCTGGCGAGCTCGCCCAGCGTCACCGGCTTCAATGGCGGCCTGATCCGGTAGAAGCCGACCTCCTCGACGGGGCGACCCTGCGCCGCGGCGACGATATGGGCCATGCTGTATCCGCATTGCCGGCCTTGGCACGGGCCCATGCCGGCGCGGGTGAAGGCCTTGAGCTGGTTGGGGCCGGGCCGCCCCTCGACTGCACGGGCGCGCAGTTCGCCCGCCGTGACCTCCTCGCAGCGGCAGACCAGCGTCTCGTCCGGCGGCGCATAAAGCTGCGGGCGCGGTGCGTAGAGCGCATCGAGGAAGGGCCGCAGCGCGAGCGCACTGGAAAGGGCGCTTCGCTCGGGCGCAGCGGCGGCTTCCGTGGTGGCTTCATCGAGCCGGCCGAGCTTGGCCGCAACGCGCAGCGCCGCGAGTCGCCCACGCGGTTCGGCTGCCTCGGCCCCGCCGATGCCGGCGCCGTCACCGGCGACGAAGATATTGGCCTGCGAACTCTCGCCCCAGGCGTCGAGCACCGGGACATAGCAGTGCTGGCCGGCATGCCAGCTCACGGCGCAGCCGAGCGCCAGCGGCGCATGGATGTTGGGAACCACACCCTCATGGACGAGCAGCACCTCGGCGAGAACCTCGGCCTCCCGCCCGCCTTCCGTGCGGTAGCGCAGGCGCTGGAGGCGGCCTTCGCCCTCGGCACGCAGTTCCGTGACATGGCGGATGATCGGGATGCCAGCCCGGCGCAGCGCCAGCGACCAGGACAGGCCCTTCATGAGATCGCCGAGACGGCCGAGCCCCTGCGGCAGATGGCGTAGCGCTGCGGGCAGGCGCCCGCGCGGGGTGGTGTCGAGAAAGCCGGTGATGCGTCCGCCCGCCGCGAGCAGCTGGGTCATGTAGAGCAGCGGCAGCGGGCCGCAGCCGGCAATCCAGACCGGCTGCTCCGGCACGGAATCGGCTGTTTTCAGCAGGATCTGCGCTGCGCCGACCGTCAGCACGCCTGGCAGCGTCCAGCCGGGGAAGGGAGAGGGCCGCTCCTGCGCTCCGGTGGCGAGGATGATCGCCTCTGCCGTCACGGTGCGGGCCTTGCCGCCTCGCGTCACGAAGGCGCGGAAGCCCGGCTCGATCTGCCAGAGCTGGCTCTCGGGCTCGTAGAGTGCGCCACAGGCACGGAAGGCGGCGGCGCGGTCGGCGCCGGCAAGATAGCTCTCGCCGAGCCGCTTGGCACGCGACGTCGCGGCCACGGTCTCGATGCCGCGCCAGATCTGGCCGCCGGGCGCCGGTTGGTCGTCGACGACGCGGACGGTAAGACCGTGGCGGCGGGCGGTGACGGCGGCGGCCATGCCGGCCGGGCCGGCGCCGACGATGAGGAGATCGGTTTGCTCGCTCATGCCGACAGGCTCCGGCGGCCCTGCTGGCGGGCGATGCGCATGCCGTTGGCGACCGGCGTCAGGCAGCTCTGGACCGAGCCCTGGCCGTCGATCTCGACCAGGCACTCGAAGCAGACGCCCATCATGCAATAGGGCGCGCGCGGGCTCTGCGAGACGGGTGTCGTGCGGCTCCAGCCTTCCTGCTGGCGCAGCAGCACCGCGGCGACGCTCTCACCGAGCTCGGCGACGACGGGACGCCCGTCGATGAAGATGGTGACCGCCTGCGGCCCCGGGTCATGCAGCTTGCGGAACATCGAACCGACTCTGGTGGAAGGGAGAAAAGCGCGCGGGCAGCGCGCCCGCCGCGATGGCGCAGGCGAGTTCCTCGGCATGGAGGGCCGCAAGCGTCACGCCGGAATGGCAGAGTGCGACGAAGGCGCCGGGATGGCTCTGCGACTGCGCATAGATCGGGTAGCTGTCGGGCGTCATGATGCGCAGGCCGGCCCATTGCCTGACGAGCCCGACCTTGGCCAGCGCAGGGACGATCTGCACCGTCTTGCGGCTGAGATGTGCCGCCGCCTCGCCGGTGGTCGAGACGTCGTAGCCGGGATCGTCCTTAGTCGCGCCGATCATCACCGTGCCTTCGCCGGTCTGCCGCAGGCCGCTCGCCGGCAGCGGCAGGAAGGGTGCGAGCCGCTCTGTGACGAGCACCTGGCCGCGCTCCGGTCGCAAGGGCACATCGAGACCGACCTGACGCGCCAACTCGGGCGAGCCGAGCCCGGCGGCGATGACGATCCGCGGCGCCACCAGCGTCTCGCCGTCGAGCGCGAGCTTGAAGTCGGTACCGGCCTTCTCGATGCGCTTGACCCGGGCGCGATGACGCAGTGCGCCGCCATGGCGAAGGACGCCGGCATGCAATGCGGCGAGCAATCGCAGCGGATTGGCGTGCCCGTCGCGACGGCCGAAGCTGGCGCCCGCTACATCAGGACCGAGCGTCACCTTCGGCAACAGCCGCGCTAGCGTGGAGCGATCGAGCATCTCCCAATCCGGCTCGTCGTCGCCGCGCTGGTTATGGAGGCGTAAGAGGTCGAGCCGGCGCTTCTCGAAGGCCTCCTCGCCCAGGCAGAAGGCGAGGCCGCCATTCTGCTCATAGGTCAGATTGATCGCCGTCTCGGCTTCGAGCTGGTCGGTCAGGCCGCGCCAGAGCGCGATGCTATCGCGGGTCAGGGCCTGGTAGGCCGGCATGCCCAAGCCCTTGCCCTGCAGCCAGACCAGTCCGAAATTCGCCCGTGCGGCGCGGAAATCGCCGTCGTCGCCGTCGAGCAGCAGCACCTTCTGCTGCTTGCGGGCGAGGCCGTAGGCGATGGCGGCGCCGACCGTTCCCCCTCCGATGACGATGATGTCCGGCCGCATGAAATTCCCTCGTTGGCTTGACGTTAGGGAGCGACATTGTATTTCGTCAAAGTCGTTTTTCTCTGCGCTCTATTCCCAGGGGTTATGCAATGGTGAGGCGGCTCAACCTGCGCCAGGTCGAGGCTTTCAAGGCGGTGATCGAATACGGCACCGTCAGCCGCGCGGCCGAGATGATGAACGTCTCGCAGCCGGCGATGAGCAAGCTGATCGCCCATCTCGAAGAGGATACGGCCCTGCGCCTGTTCGACCGGGTCAAGGGCCGGCTGGTGGCGACGCGGCG
The DNA here is from genome assembly GCF_053645455.1 of Allobosea sp. NPDC055332. Lineage (NCBI taxonomy): Bacteria > Pseudomonadati > Pseudomonadota > Alphaproteobacteria > Hyphomicrobiales > Alloboseaceae > Allobosea > Allobosea sp. NPDC055332. The sequence goes on from NZ_JBSHMO010000004.1 coordinate 165,022, forward strand.
CGGCATGCGGCTCTATGAGGAGATCGACCGGATCTTTGCCGGCGTGCGCCAGGTCGAGAATGCCGTCGAGGCGATCCGGCGCGACGAGCAGAGCCGCCTGCTGATCGGGGTGATGCCGGCGCTCTCCGGCTCCTTCATCCAGGAGGCGACCTCGCGCTTCCTCGCCAGGCAGCCCGGCGTGTTCTGCTCGGTGCAGTCGCGCAGCTCGCAATGGATTTCCGATGCGCTCGTAACCCACAGGCTCGATGTTGGGCTGATCATCGCTCCGGTCGACAACCCCTACGTCGCTGCCGAGCCGATGATGGGCCATCCGGTGGTCTGCATTCTGCCGCTCGGCCATAAGCTGACGGAAAAGGAAGTGATCACCCCGCGCGATCTCGCCGGTGTTCCCTTCATCTCATTTGATCCGGAGAGCCACACCCATCGCAGCATCAGCCGGGTGCTCGAGGGTCATGGGGTGACGCCGGAGGTGGTGATGATCGCCAATGTCTCGCCGACGCTCTGCGAGTTCGTCGCGGCCGGCGTCGGCGTTTCGCTGGTGCATCCGCTGATCGTCGGTGGCCTGCGTGACAAGATCGCGATCCGCCGCTTCGAACCGGAGTTCCAGCTCGATTTCCAGCTCTGCCGCAACCGCGACAGCCGCAATGCCAGGCTGGTCGCCGCCTTCCTCGAAAGCGCGCGCGAGGCGGCGGCGGAGATCTCGCGGACTATCCTGACGCCGAATCCAGCCTGATCGTCGCGAGCGCGTCGAGCAGCGGGGCATGGTCGCCGTCGCGCAGGCGGTTGCAGGCCATGATCAACCGTTCCTGCTGGGCTGGTGTCGCGGCGAGGCGGCCCGCCTGACGCAGTTTGTCTTCGAGATCGGCCCAGGAGGGCGGCGCGCTTGCCTCGCCGCGCGGAGCCGTCACGGGTGAGGTAAGCGTGTTCCCGCCGCTGCGGACGGTCACGCGCGCCAGCGTCTCCGCCGGAAAGCGGGTGTCGAGCTCGGGGTCTAGGCGTAGAGAAACCTTCCGTGCCAGCGCAACGACATCGGGGCGATCGATCGCCGAGGGCGTCAACGGCAGCAGGGCGTCCGGTCCATCGATCGCGACCAGCGCTAGGCAATAGGGGATGCTGAACTGGATGTCGGTGAAGCCGCTTGGCTCTGGCCGGTTGGCGATCCGCAGAGCGCCGGCATAGGTTGCGACCTCGATCGACTCGATGTCGTCAGGCGCGAGGTGGTGCTCCGCGACGAGGCCGAGCAGCGCCTCGACCGGCGCATGCACATGCCGGCAGCAGGCGTGGAATTTCATGTAGTTGCGGGCGATGTAGCGCTGCCGGCCGAGGTTCTCGACGAGCCCCTCCAGCTGGAAATGCTCGGGGTGGTCGAGCAGAGCGAGCGGCCCGCTATGGCCGGCTTCGGCCAGGAGCAGGGCGTTGACGGCGATCAGGCTCGACCAGGCGATGCCTTCCTTGACGTCGTTGCCTTCCTGCGCCGGAAAGACGGGCCCCGCGCCGGCATGGAGCTGGTTCGGCGCACTGATGCCGGCGATGGCGAAGGCATGGGCCAGGACGTCCGGCGGCGTCCGCCTGAGCGCGCCCAGAGCCGCGACGACGCCATAGCCCGACCACATCCCGGTATTGGCGTAGAAGCGGCGTGCCGCGCCGACGGCGACGCCAACCTCGTATCCGACCACGATCGCCCGCAGCAGCTCCTCCGTCGTGGCGCCGATCTCCTCGGCCGCCGCCAAGGCGGCCGGGATGATCGCCGCGCCAGGATGGCCCCGCGCGATGCGGTGGCCGTCGTCGAGGTCGAGCGCCGCAGCGGCGGAGGCGTTGCACCAGACCGCACTGGCGAGGCCGGCTCGCTGCCCGGTGAACCAGATCGGCAGGGCGCCGCCGGCCATCGTCGCGGATGCCACGTGCCGGACTGCGCGAGGGCCAGGTGCGTCGATACCGGGGAGCGTGGCGGCGACGAGGTCGAGCAGGGCCCGGCAGGCCGCCTCCCGCAGGTCGTCCGCCAGCGCCTCTCCGTGTGTGCCGGCAACATAGCCCGCGAGCCGGCGCACCGTTTCCATGTCGCGGTTCTGCCTTCGCCTCAGCGTGCCTTCAGCGTCGTCGCCTCGGTAATCGGCGGGGCGAGGTTGAGTGCGCCCTTCAGCTCGTAACCGAAATCGAGCTTGTCGCTTCGCGCCCAGACCTGGCGTAGCTCAAACAGGGGAATGGCGCAGACATCGTCCATGATCTTGCGCTGCGCCTCTTTCCAGAGCGCCTTCTGGGCCTCGGCGCTCGGCGCGACCCTGGCCTCCTCGATCTCCTTGTCGGCGATGGCGCAGTGCGAGAAGTTCGTGGCGGCGGTCGGCGTGTTGACCGTTGCGCGCGAGTGGAAGAACTCGCTGAGATAGGTGTCGGCGATCGGGAAGCGCGCCGCGCCGTAGAAGACGAGCCCGCTCAGGTCCTTGCGGCTCTGGCTCTGATAGGTCGCGTGGTCGACGACCTGCATCTCCAGCTTGATCCCGGCCTTGGCGAGCTGTGCCTGGATGATCTCCATGAAGGGCTGCTGCGCCGAGATGTTGGAGACGATCGCCTTGATGGTGATGCCGTCTTTGTGGCCGGCCTCGGCCAGCAGGGCCTTGGCCTTGGCGAGGTCGAAGCCGTAACGGACGGTGCAATCCTCGCCGAGATAGCCCGGCGGCACGATCGAGCAGCCCTTGGGGCCGACATCCTTGCCGACGAAGCGCACGAGGTCGTCGACATTGACCGCGGCGGCGATGGCGCGGCGCACGCGGATGTCGTCGAGCGGCGGCTGGCTGCGGTTGATATGCAGCAAACGGTATTCGCCCGGTTGGAAGATCTCGACATTGAAGCCGGGGCGCTTGCGGGCGGAATCGACCCAGCGCTGCTCGCGCTTGCCGTAGAAGAGGTCGAGCTCGCCGGAGGTGAAGGCGAGCTCGCGCGCGCTGTCGGAGGGGATGGCACGCATCATGATCGTGTCGATCTTCGGCTTGCCGCGGAAATAGTCGGGGTTGGCGGCGAGCTTCACATATTGCTGGGTCACTTGCTCGACGAAGGTGAAGGGGCCGGTCCCGACCGGCTTGGCGCCATAGCGGTCGCCGAGTTCCTCGCCAGCCTTGCGGCTGACGATGTTGCCGCCATGGTAGTTGGAGACCCGGCCGAGGAAATTGACGTCCGGGTATTTCAGCGTGACGCGGACGGTGAGGTCATCGAGCTTCTCGACTTTGTCGATCGCCGAGAAATCCGAGGAGAAGGTCGAACGCTTCGGGTCACCGGCGCGCTGCAGGGAATAGACGACATCGTCGGCATTGAGCGTGCCCCAGTCGCCATGGAACCTGACGCCCTTGCGCAGGTGGAAGGTCCAGACGTTGCCGTCCGGCGAGGTCTCCCAGCGCTCGGCGAGGTCGGGCTCGAGGTCCTTCGGATCGGCGCTGCCGGGCTTGAAGCGGACGAGGCCGTTATAGAGCCAGCCGATCAGCGACTTGTCATCGGTCGCACTGGCGCGGTGGGCGTCGAGCGTCGAGACATTGCTGGCGCCGGAGCTGACGCGGAGGACCGTTTCCTGGGCCAGCGCGACCTGCAGGCCCGCGAACAGCATCAGGCCTGCAAGCCCGGCGACATGCGTCTTCATGGTTTGATCCCTCGACCATTTATTGGCGCGATAGTGGGGATCGCCTTCCCAGTCTGTCCAAGTCGAAATCGGGGATGGGGTATTCTGCAGGGTTATGGCGTGATCGGCACCGCGCCGTGGCCGGCTGGCCGAACCGCGAATCAGGCCGCTGCTTTGTCCGACTGCCGGCGGGCGAGGTCGCTCAGCCCCAGTAACGCCAGCGCCAACAGCGCGAGCGAGGCCAGCGCGTTCCAGCCGGCGAGCGAGAGGCCGAGGAAGCGCCAGGCGGCTTCGGTGCAGGAGACGATGCGGGTCGTCTGCAGCTGCTTCATCAGGTCCTGGACTCCAGCCGCGGCCGGCGCGGGCGTGCCCCCGCAATCGTTCGGACCGGCGAAGACACCCCATTCCACGCCGGAGTGATAGATGCCGAGCCCGGTGCTCCAGGCCATCAGCAGCGCGAGGCCGATCAGCGCGGCGATCTGGAGGCGGCGCGAGCGGGCGAAAACCAGCGCCAGCGCGGCAAGCCCGATCGCGGCGTAGTGCGGCGCCCGCTGCTCGAGGCAGAGTTTGCAGGGCCGCAAATGCAGGACCAGCTCGAAGAACCAGGCGCCGGCGATCAAGGCGAGGCTCGCGATCCCGATCAGCGCGATCAGGCGGCGGGGATCAGCAAGCAGGCGCGAGAAGGAGCCGGTCATGGCATCACTCAGCAGGAGAACATCTGGCCCGAGCCTGTCAGCAGCTTGAGGCCGAAATAGAGCAGGATCAGCAGGGCGGCGCCGCCGAGCGCGATCAGCTTCAGCCGCTTCTCGATGAAGTGCCGGATCGTCTCGCCATAGCGACGCAGCAGGAAGGCAAGGGCGAAGAAGCGGGCGCCGCGGGCGAGGATGCAGGAGAGGACGAAGAAGCCGAGCCCGATATGGACGGCGCCAGCCAGGATGGTCACCACCTTGATCGGTGGCAGATGCGCCAGGCCGGAGGTGGTCAGGAGGAGCAGCGTCATGTCCGGGCTGGCACAGGCGCGCAACTGCTCGAAGGCGCCGAGCTTGCCGTAGAAGGCGAGCACCGGCCGGGCCAGCGCGTCGAAGGCGTAATAGCCGAGCGCGTAGCCGGCGATACCGCCGAGCGTCGAGAAGATGGTGGCGATCAAGGCGAGGCGATAGGCCCGCGCGGGCTTGGCGAGGGCCATCGGCACGAACAGCACATCCGCCGGGATCAGGAAGAAGGAGCTCTCGATGAAGGCGACGACGGCAAGCCAGACCTGCGCGCTGCGGCGGGCGGCGAGCGAGAGCGTCCAGAGATAAAGGCGTTCGAACATCGCTGCCCCTTAGCGGGCGCCGGGGCGTCCGTCCATGGCGCCGGCGCCACAGAGAAAGGCGATCACGCGAGATTGACCGGCCTTTGCCGATCGCTATAGTCCGCCGGCCCGAAAGGGGCCCCTGTGGCGGAATTGGTAGACGCGCTCGACTCAAAATCGAGTTCCGCAAGGAGTGCTGGTTCGATCCCGGCCAGGGGCACCAAAACAAGTTTCGCCGGCAGTCGTAGGCGACCGTAGGGCCTCTCAAGCTACGAATTTTATGAGCTTTTCGTTTCGCTGACTTGCGCGTGCCTTCATTGGCAGTCGCAGAAACTGCTGGCCTCCTGTCGATCGTGGGCCAACAGGCCATCGTTCGCAGGCCAACACATGCCGCTGCCGGACATCGCCATCAGAACCGCCGAGCCCGAGGAGCGCGCTGCATCGGCGTTGATCCCAAAGTCGGCGCTCGCGCAAGATGTCCAGTCTCAACGACTTGTCGCGCATGACCTCACTGTATCGCCAACCGCAGCAGCAAGCCCGGTAGCTTTTCGGGCAAGGTGTCGATCGACTTCAACTGAACGCAATTCTGGCGTCTGAAAATGCGGGTTGCGTAGGATTCGGCTTCCGAATCGAGGACGATGGAGAACACATCGATCCCATCGTTGCGTAGTTCGTGCACGGCCGCGCGGGCGTCCTCGACCAGATGGCGGCGGTCATCGACATCGATGTCGTGCGGCTCGCCATCGGTAATGATCAGGAGAAGCCGGCGATAGCTCAGCTGCCGTTTCAGATCCTTGCCGGCATGCCGAATCACCGCTCCGAGCCGTGTGGAATGGTGGCTTTGCAAGCCTGCCAGCCGGCCCTCGGCTGCCGCATCATAGCGGCCCGCGAAATCCTTGATCCGCTGATAGCCGATATTGTCGCGCGTGTTGGAGGAGAAGGCTGCAAGCGCAAAGGGATCGCCGAGTTCCACCATCGCCCGCGCCAGCATGGCCACGGAAAGGCGTTCAGTCTCCAGCACCGTCTCGCTGCGACCGCTGATGCGTTCTCCGGTGGAGGCGGAGGTATCGATGAGCACGAGAATGGCGAGATCGCGGTGGCGGCGCTCATAGCGCCCGTAGAGACGATCCTCCGGGATTTGGCCAGAGCGCTGCGCGACCGCGGCCTCGATCGCGGCGTCCATATCGAGAAACTCGCCTTCCGCTTGCCGGCGAACCCGCTGCTGACGGCTGACCTTGGAAGACCTGATGATGGCGGTCAGGCGGTTGGCGAGATCGGCGCGTTGCTCGATGGCGCGATGCAGCGCGGCAGGCGATAGCATGGGAACGGCTGGCTCGCGAACCGTGCACCAGTCCGGCCGTTCGCGCCCGGTCACATAGTCGAACTCCGGATAGCGCGCGACGGCCACATCCTCGTTCGCCTCGACCATGATTGCGCGGCCGCTCGAATCGTCGGGGATGGTGTCGGGCTCGGGACGACCGTCATCGCTATCGCGTTGCTCGAGGCGCGCTCCTTCGGCAGACGCCTGCATCTCGTAGGGAACCTCGGGATTGTCGTCGCCGAAGTCCCAAAGCCCCATGCCGTCGTCGCGATAGGCGGGCTGCACCACATAGCTCTTGGCGTCGAACTGCAGCCGCATCTGGCCGATGTCATTGCCCAGCAGCCCGCCGACATGGCGGCTGAGCTGCTGGGAGCCGATGTCGACCGCGGCAGCGTCCTCGAACAGTGCCCGCCCCTTGCTCACCCAGCCATGCGGGTCCTCGTAGGACGGATCGAGCAGGGCCCGCGCCAGCCGCGCCATCAGCGTGATCGCAACTGGCGCGCCCTCAGGACGCGCCACATGGAAGCCTCGCCAAAGGGCGAACAGCCCCGGCATCTCGCGCACGGCCTGCCGCTCGACCCGCGCGTCCTCGATCAGCGAAACTAGCGCGAGCTGCAGCGGCTTCAGGCCTGTGGCCAGGAATTTCTTGCGCGTAAAGCAGTGATGCGCGCCGATATGGGCCAGCGTCGCGCGATGAAGCTGTTTCTGATCGCTGGCCGGGAAACCGGCATAGGATGGCGGGAGACGGATGCCGCCCCCGCCGAAACCGGCGCGGCGACGCATCGCTTCGGGCGCATCTCCCGGCGCTTCAGCGATCGGCGGCGAGATGGCCCAAAGCGCGCGGAGATAGGGCTTGAGCCCAGGCAGCAATCCCGGCAACGAAGCGGATGGGTGCCGTCTTTCGAGCAGTTGGCGCGCTTCCGGGCTCTGCAGCGAAAAAAAGGCCAGCCGGCGCGCGTCGTCGCGGCCGAGATCGAGCCCCATTCGCGCAAAGGCTGCAAGACCGGCAAAACCGAGTCTATCGAGAACCTGAGAGCCGTTTTGCAGGAAGGCGCTCAGTACCTTCGGCGCGCGCCTGGCGATGTCGTCGATCAACTCGAGCCACGATACGAGCTCGGATGAGTCACGGGCGGCCTCGGCGGCATGCAGCGCCCCGTCGATCAGCAGGCAGGCCGCCCGGCGGCCGGCGCGAATTGCGACGAGCGAGACGGTTTCGCCGAGCCGGATCGCCTCGGCCGGCCCCGACCTCGTCGCGACGATCGGCCCGGCGCTGCGATAGGCGCTGGCCACGAGGTCGCCATAGCCGGCGTGGTCAATGCGGGCATGGGCTGCACTCCAGCGCCCCTGCCATTCGGCCGGAAACGCCCGAACCGTCACCTTTCGGTCCTCGGTCGTCGTCATGGCATCAGACACAGGCCGCGATGGCACCCGTCAACGCATCGCGCAGATCGTCGTCATCGGTGATCGGGATCACGAGCGCGACCTGGCAGGCCTCCATGATCGGGACGCCGGCGGCGACGAGCAAGGCGGCGTTGACGAGCATCCTCGTCGAGGCGCCTTCCTCCAGCCCGCGGCCCTTGAGGTTGCGCGAACGCGCGCCGATGCGCACCAGCGTCTCGGCGGTGCGCTTGTCGGCGCCAGCCTCCCGCATCACGATCTCGGCCTCGCCGGCCGCTTCGGGATAGTCGAAGGGGATGGCGGCGAAGCGCTGCTTGGTCGATTCCTTCAGGTCCTTCAGAACGCTCTGGTAGCCGGGGTTGTAGGAGATCACGACCTGGAAGTCGGGATGGGCCTTGACCACCTCGTTCTTCTTCTCCAGCGGCAGGATGCGCCGGTCGTCCGTGAGCGAGTGGATGACCACGGTGGTGTCCTGCCGGGCCTCGACGATCTCGTCGAGATAGCAGATCGCGCCCTGGCGAACCGCCAGCGTCAGCGGCCCGTCGTGCCAGACCGTGCCTTCCGCATCGAGCAGGTAGCGCCCGACGAGGTCCGAGGCGGTCATGTCCTCATGGCACGACACGGTGATCAGCGGCCGGCCAAGGCGCCAGGCCATGTGCTCGACGAAGCGGGTCTTGCCGCAGCCGGTCGGCCCTTTCAGCATCACCGGCATCCGGCTGCGATAGGCAGCCTCGAACAGTCCGACTTCGCCTCCGACCGAGCGGTAGAATGGTTCCTTGGCGATGCGGTAGGCGTCGAGATTCGTCACGTCGATCAGGCCCTTGATGGTCGCGCGGCGGCTGTCACACACACCGCCGCGCGCGCTGCGTCAGGATGCGAGGAGTTCCTTGAGCTTGTCGTCGAGGAACTTGATGTCGACCGGATTGGTGCCCGGCCCGCCGGCGAAATGCCCCCAGATCGACGGGATCGGGACGAAGCTCGCATTCGGCATGTTGTCGACCTCGTTGCGGCTGTCTTCTGGCGGGAAATACAGATCCGTCTGGCCGGGCATGACGTAGGTCTTCGCCTTGATCGCGCCGAGCGCGGCCTTGTAGTCGCCATTGTAGAGCTCGTTGGCCGAGATATCGCCGTTCTGCCAGGTCCAGAGCATGGCCAAGAGATTGTTGGGATCCCGGTCGAGGAAGAAGCCCTCCCAGAAGGCGACCAGGAAATCCTCGAGTGAGCTGTATCCCAGCGTCTTGATGTCCAGTTCCTCGCGATAGAAGGCCTGCGAAAAGCCCCAGCCGGCATAGACCCGCGCCGCGGCGCGCAAGCCCTTGTGCGGCTTGTCGACATACCAGCCGTCGCGGAAGGCATCGTCCGCCGTCAGCGCCGCCTTCACCCCTTCGAGGAAGACGAAGTTGTGGCGGGAGCATTTGGCCGAGCCGCAGAACGGCGCGAGCAGATCCATCATGTCTGGATAGAGTGCGCCCCAATGGAAGGTCTGCAGCGCACCCATCGACCAGCCGGTGACAAGCCGCAGATGCTCGATCCGAAAGTGCTCGGTCACAAGCCGGTGCTGCGCGCGGACGTTGTCGTAGGCCGTCACCTTCGGAAAACGGGCGGCGTTGTAGGGCTCGGGCGTGTTGCTCGGCGACGAGGACAGTCCGTTGCCGAACATGTTGGGGATGATGATGAAGTATTTGTCGGGATCGAGCGCCATGCCGCGACCGACCAGCCATTCATTGTCGTAGTGCTGGCCGGAATACCAGGTCGGGTAGACGATGGCGTTGTCCTTGGCCGCGTTGAGCGTGCCGAAGGTCTTGTAGGCCAGTTTGGCGTTGCGCAGCGTCGCGCCGCGCTGCAGGGCAAGATCACCCAGCTCGAAGATCTCGTAGTCGGTGGTCATCGCGATACTCTCTCGGTGGGAATGTCGATGGAACCGGCCTGGTCAGGCCGGAGCACGGTCTGCAGCCCTTCCGGCCGCGAAGGAGCTCAGGACCAGATGAGCGATGGCGGCGACGAGACCGGCGCTGATCGCAGTCGAGAGCTGAGGCGCATGGAACTCAACGATGAAGCCCACCGCGGCGCCGAGTGCCCAGGAGACGAACGGCAGCGTGCGCCATTCCTTCGGCGCCGCCGAGCCGTGCTTCAACACATAGGCCTCGACGAGCAGGATCATGCCGATCGGCGGCACGATGATCCCGAGCAGCGACAGCCATTGGATGAAGAAGGCCCAGACATTGCCGGCGGCGATAGCGATGCCGACGAGGCCGAGGATGACGGCCATCAGGCGCATCTTCGAGCGCAGGATGCGCGACCAGCCAGTCGCCGCATTGTAGAGACAGTGCGAGCAGACCGAGCCGAGATTGATGTAGAGGAACAGGAAGGCGAGGACACCGAGCCAGCCGATCTGCAGCTTGTTCATGTAGCCGAACATGTTGTCGGCGCCGAACGGATTGGCGTTCGGCACGGCGAGCGCGGCCGTCATGATGCCGCCGACGAGCATCGCGACGAGATTCGAGACCGGGAAGGCCGAGAAGGTCGCGATCAGCGAATGGCTGCCGGTCTTCGACCATCTGTTGAAGTCGGCGGTCACGGTGCCGGCGTCGATGAAGAGGGCGATCACGACGGTGAGGCCGACGCCCATCGACATCGTCGCGACGCCGTTGTTGCCGGCATAGTTCCAGATCGCATCGAAGCTGGTGGTACCGGCCGCGTGAACGACAACGAAGAGGCCGAGCACGAAGAACAGCGGGACGGAGACCAGGCCGATCAGGTGCAGGCCGCGCACGCCGACGAAGGTGATCCCGATATAGAGCAGCCCCGCGACGATGGTCATCGCGACATAGTTGAGCCCGTAAGTGCTGGCGACGAGTGCGCCGGTGATGCCGGTCTGGACCGCGAACCAGCCAAGCAGCAGGGTGGAAAGCAGGCCGGAGGCGAGCGCATACCCCTTCGTGCCGAAGACGCGTGACGCGATCAGTGCGAAATTCATGCCGCTGCGGGTCGCCGACAGGCCGAGCGCGCCGACATAGGCAAGCATGACCAGGTTGCCGATGATCATGGCGACGAGCGCACGGGAGAAGCCCATGCCCAGAACCAGCAGCGAACCGGTCATGGCGCCGGTGATGATCATCGGGAAGCCGGCCCAGACCATCACCATCGAGAACAGGCTGCGCCGGGCCGCCATCGGCACTGGCTCGTGCTCGTATTCCTCGCCGAGCACGTGATCAGTATCGGCCGGCGCGGCCGCGCCCGGCCCTGCGGAATGTTTGGACACCGCGTTTCCCCCTTTTTCGTTGTCGGATGTTTGGTCGCGCCGCCCGGCGCTCGCGCGCCGGGCGTGTCTCGTTCGGTTCAGCGATGGGCTGATTTGTTCGGAATGCCGCCGATCGGGCACTCGTCAGTGCCGACGGTCGTCCGCGTCATCGCCTCGACCATCTCGCGCGTGCCTTCGGGATCGTTGATCCATTTGGCGTAGAAATTGTAGGGGCAGGCCGCCGTGCCCTTGTCGCCGTCGCCGGAGTTGATCATGCCGGTGTAGCCGCGGTGCAGCAGCTTGAAGAGATGGTTCTGCGACTGGCCGTTCTTGCGGGCATCGCGGATCGCCGACACCGAGAGCTGGGCGTACTGGATGCCGTTCTCCTCGGTGCCGCACTCGCCGAGTGTGCGGCCGTCGAAGCCGACGATCGCCGAATGGCCGAAATAGGAATAGACGCCGTCGAAGCCCGAGGCGTTCGCAACCGCGACATAGACGTTGTTCGCCCAGGCCATCGATTTCGAGATCTGTACCTGCTGCTCCTTGGCCGGGTACATGTAGCCCTGGCAGCGGATGATCAGCTCGGCGCCGCGCATGGCGCAGTCGCGCCAGATTTCGGGGTAGTTGCCATCGTCGCAGATGATCAGGCTGATCTTCAGGCCTTTTGGCCCTTCCGAGACATAGGTGCAGTCGCCGGGATACCAGCCCTCGATCGGGACCCAGGGCATGATCTTGCGATATCTCTGGACGATCTCGCCCTTGTTGTTCATCAGGATGAGCGTGTTGTAGGGCGCCTTGTTGGGATGCTCCTCATGGCGCTCGCCGGTCAGCGAGAACACGCCCCAGACATTCGCCGTCCGGCAGGCGGCGGCGAAAATCTCCGTTTCCTCGCCCGGAATCTGCGAGGCGGTCTCATACATCTCCTTGGAATCGTACATGATTCCGTGCGTCGAATATTCCGGGAAGATCACCAGATCCATGCCCGGTAAGCCGACCTTCATGCCCTCGATCACCGCAGCGATATTGCGTGCGTTGGCGAGCACCTCCTGCTTGGTATGCAGGCGCGGCATCTTGTAGTTCACGACGGCGACGCCGACGGTGTCCTTACTGCTCGTAATATCGCCGTGATACATGGTCTGGCCTCCTTGGTTTGCCCGTCTCAGACGACGAGGTAGCGATGGATGAGATCTTCGGAGAGCGCTTCGATGCGGTCGCTGACCGCGACGCTGCCCCGGTTGAGCATCGCGAAACGGTGCGATGCGCGACGCGCGAAGGTGATGTTCTGCTCGACGAGGATGATCGACAGGCCGCGCTTGCGGTTGAGATCGATCAGGATGTCCTCGATCTGCTCGACGATGTTAGGCTGAATGCCCTCCGTCGGCTCGTCGAGCAGCAGGATCTTGGGCTCCGACAACAGCGCGCGGGCGATGGCGAGCTGCTGCTGCTGGCCGCCGGACAGATTGCCGCCACGCCGGCTAAGGAAATCCCGCAGGATCGGGAAGAGCTCGAAGACGTAGTCCTGGATACGCCGCTCCGAGGTCTCGGCGGCGTAGGTTCCGAGCAACAGGTTCTCGCGCACGGTGAAGTCGGGCAGGATGCCCCGGCCTTGCGGCACATATCCCAGTCCGGCCTTGGCCCGGCGATGCGTCGGCAGCTCGCCGATTTCGGTGCCGTCGAGCCGGATCGAGCCCGAGGTTTTCGACATCAGGCCGAGGATCGTGCGCAGCAGCGTCGTCTTGCCGACGCCATTGCGCCCGAGCACGCTGACGAACTCGCCCCTGCCCACGCTGAGCGAGACCGATTGCAGGGCACGGCTGCGGCCGTAGAAGCCGTCGACATTGTTGAGCTCAAGCATGGCCGATGCCTCCCGAGCCGAGATAGGCCTCGCGAACCTGCGGATCGTCGGAGACCTCGTCGGCCGTGCCCTGCGCCAGCAGCCTGCCCTGGTGCATCACCGAGATCGTCTCGGCGATGTCGCGCACGAAGCCCATGTCGTGCTCGACCACGATCAGCGTGTGCTTGCCGCGCAGCGTGTTGAAGAGCTGGGCCGTCTTCTCGGTTTCATGGGCGGTCATGCCCGCGGTCGGCTCGTCCATCAGGATGAGCGGCGGGTCCTGCGCCAGGATCAGCGCGATCTCGAGCCATTGGGTCTGGCCGTGCGAGAGCTGTGCCGCCTGCTTGCCGAGATCGTCCGAGAGGCCGACGAGTTCGGCAAGCCGTTCGAGGCGTTCCCGATCGGCCGCTCCGCCGAATCTGCCGAGATTGCGCAGAACGCCGTGCTGGCGCGAACTGCCGATCTCGAGATTGTCCCGCACGCTGAGCTCACGGAAGACGCTCGGCACCTGGAACTTGCGGCCGATGCCGGTCCGGGCGATCTCGAATTCGCTGAGCTGGTGGATCTCCCTACCGTCGAAGACGATCGCGCCGGACGAGATCCGCGAACGACCGCAGATCAGATCGAGCGTCGTGGTCTTGCCGGCGCCGTTGGGGCCGATCAGGCAGCGCAGCTCACCTCGATTGACCGAGAGGTTGAGGCCGGCCACGGCGACAAAGCCGCCGAAGGATACGGTGACGTTGCGCAGAGCGAGCTGCGCCTGTGCCGCGCCGGTCATGCCGTCCGCCCTGCCGGAGCACCGGCGGCACCGACGGGGTGGGACGGCTGCGCAGAGGCCTTCTGGGCTGGGTCGCGGCGGCGCAGGCCGGAGACGATGCCGGCCAGTCCGCGCGGCATGAACAGCACGATCAGGACGAACAACCCGCCCATCACCAGCGTCCAGGTGCTGAGGAAGGCCTCCGATTCCGACAGGCTGCCCTGCACGCCCGTCACCAGGAGCGCGCCGAGCATGGCGCCGAGCAAACTCTGACGGCCGCCGACCGCAGCCCAGATGACGATGGACAGGCTGAGCGGCACGCCGAGGAAGGTCGGCGAGGCGAACTCCATCACGATCGTGTAGAGCATCCCGGCAAGGCCAGCGATCGCGGCGGAGGCCGCGAAGACGAAGGTCTTGTAGCGGGCGACGTCATAGCCGAAGAAGCGGACGCGCTCCTCCTGATCGCGGATCGCCTGCAGGATCAGCCCGGTCTTCGAGCGCGTCACCGCGAGCGCGGTGAAGAGCGCCAGCGTCAGGCTGCCCGCGACCAGGAAATAAGTGGAGCGCGCATAGGCGTCGAAGGTGATCCCAAGCACCTCGAAACGCGCGAGATCGGTGATGCCGTTGAAGCCGCCGGTATAGCTCTGCTGATCGATGATGATCAGGTTGACCACGACCATCGCGGCCAGCGTGATGATCGCCGAGTAGACGCCGGCGACACGGCCTCCGAACATGAACCAGCCGAGCAGCGCGGCAAAGGCGGCGGGAACGATGATGCCGGCTGCGACGGCGAAGGGCAGCGACTGGAACGGCAACCAGAGCCAGGGCAGTTCGGTGACGTTGTTCCAGACCATGAAGTCCGGCAGACCCTCGGCGCCGGTATGGATCGGCACGGTCTTCAGCTTCAGCGCCATGGCCATGCAATAGGAGCCGAGGCCGAAGGTCGTCGCCTGACCGAGATTGAGGATGCCGGCATAGCCCCAGGACAGGCTCAGCGCGACGGCGAGCATGCCGAAGATCAGGTAGCGCGCGAATTTGTTGAGCAGAAAGGCGTCGTCGACGAAGGCCGGGATCAGGAGGAGCGCCAGGCAGACGGCCCCGTAGATCGACAGCTGCAGGATCGGTTTGTTTGACATCGGCAAGCTTCGTTTCATGAAGGTGTCAGGCGCGGATGCGGGGCGTGAAGAGTCCCTGCGGCCGGAAGCGGATGATGACGACGACCGCGGCGAGCACGAGCGCCTTGGCGATGGTGTCGTTGCTGAGATAGGCGAGCGCGCCGGTGAGCTCTCCGAGCAGGCCGGAGCTGACGACCGTGCCGAACAGGCTCTGGACGCCGCCGACCACGACGACCATGAAGGCGTCGACGACGTAGCCCGTGCCCATCTCCGGCGAGACGCTCTTGAGCGGCGAGATCAGCGCCCCAGCCAGCCCGGCGATGCCGGCGCCGTAGGCGAAGGTCAGCCGGTAGGCGCGGCCGGCATTGATGCCGAAGCTCGAGGCGATCTGGCGGTTCTGGGTGATTGCCCGCAGTTGCAGGCCGATCGAGGTATGGCGGTAGACATACCAGGTCTGGGCAAACAGCCCGAGCGCGACCGCCAGCACGAACAGGCGATAGGCGGAATCGGTGGCGCCGAGAATGTTGACGCTTCCCGAAAGTGCCCCCGGCATCTGGACATAGCGCAATTCGCCGCCCGCCAGTAGGCGCACGATCTGCTGGGCCATGACACCGAGCCCCCAGGTCGCCAGGATGGTGTCGAGCGGCCGGTCGTAGAGATGCCGGATGACCAGATATTCGATGGCGAGGCCCAGCAGCGCCACGGCGACGAAGATCGGGATCAGGCTCGGCAGCAGCCCCCAGCCGAGCTGGGTCTGCAACAGCCAGGCACAATAGGCCCCGAGCATCACGAACTCGCCATGGGCGAGGTTGATGACGCCGGTGACGCCGTAGATGATGGCAAGACCGAGCGCGACGAGCAGCAGGATCGACGACAGGCTGAGCCCGGTCAGCAGCTGGGAAACGACGAAATCCATGACGAACCTGTCCGGAGGCGTGCAGGGTGGCCGCCTGAGGCGGCCACCGGCGAAATCGAAAGATCAGATTTCCTTCAGCCCTTCGGCCGTGCACTTCTGGTTCGGATAGGCGCTGTAGGGGTTTGGCTCGAGCCAGTTCGCAGATTGCTTCAGGATCTTGAACTGCCCGTCCGACTGGCACTGGCCGATCTTGGGGTGCAGCCAGCAATGCAGGTTCTCGGGCTCGACCTTGACCAGGCCCTGAGGTGCCTGGAACTGCTCGCCCTTCAGGGCTTCGCGGATGGTGAGCGGGTTGATGTCGCCCGCCTTCAGCTTCGCCACCGCCTGCTTGAACAGGTAGACTTGGAAATAGGACGATTCCGACACGAAATGCGTGACCTTGTCGGCGCCCCAACGCTTCCGGTAGGCCTCGACGAACCTCCTGTTCTCGGGGGATTCGTGCACCATGAAATAGGGCGCCGAGGTGAAGTGACCGGCGGCGGCGTCACCGCCCATCGCCGCGACCTCGTTCTCCGAGGTGGTCAGGCTCGCCATCGGCATCGTCGCCGGGTCGAGGCCGGCGGCGCGGTATTGCCGATGCAGCGCCACGACTGAATCCCCGACCACCGTGGAGAAGATCACGTTCGGCTTTTCGGAGCGGAACTTGTTGATCACCGACGAGAATTCGGAATGCCCGAGCGGGACGTATTCCTCGGCGATCACCTCGGCGCCGAGGCTCTTCAGCAGCTTCTTGCAGTAGTTGTTCTCTTCCTTCGGGTAGATGTAGTTCGAGCCGATCATGTACCAGCGCTTGCCGAACTTCTCGACCAGCCAGGGCACGAAGTCGTCCTGCTGCTGATTGGGGACGGCGCCGGTATAGATGACGTTCTTCGAGCACTCGCGGCCCTCATAGAGCGTCGGGTAGAAAAACAGGTTCGCCTGTCTCTCGAAGACCGGCAGAACCGCCTTGCGGCTGGCAGAGGTATAGGATCCGAACACCGACACGCATTTGTCGCTGAGCACGAGCTTGCGGGCCTTCTCGGCGAAGGTCGCAGGATCGGACGCCGGATCCTCGACGACCGGCACGATCTTCATGCCGTTGATACCACCGGCGGCGTTGATCTCCTCGATCGCCATGATCGTCGCCTTGTTCAGCGACTCCTCGATGATGGCGGTGGTGCCGGTGAGAGAGAAGAGGACGCCGACCTTGATCTGCCCGCTCTGAGCGTAGGCCAGCGAAGCGTTCTTCGACCAGATATGCGGGAATCCTGCGGCGGTGAAAGCACCCGCCGCGGCAGCGTGTTTGATGAATGTGCGCCTGTCGTTTTTCACCCTCTTCCCCTTTTTTCTTGCAAAAGAAAAAGCCCCGAGCGGCGCCGTCCGGGTGGACGGAGTCGTTCGGGGCTTCTTCGCCTCGGAATGTGGAATGCGGCAGCTTCGCCGCGCAAACGCGTATCGAACTGGGCCTAGAAAACAAAAAACCCCACGCTTCGCTTCCGCGACTGCGTGGGGGCATCATGACCCGCTATGTGCCGACGGCGTCCTTGCCGTCTTGAAACTGTAGCAACGCTAACTAAGCAAATCATGCGAGTCAATCACGGCCGTGGCGACGGCCGCGATGGTGACGCGCTTTTCCATGGCCTGCTTGCGCAGGAAGTTATAGGCCTCGTCCTCGGTCAGGTTCTTGAGCCGGATCAGCAGCACCTTGGCGCGCTCGACGACCCGCATCGTGCGCAGATTCTCGTCGAGCTTCTCGATCCGGCCGCGCAGGCGCCTTTCATACTGAAAATGCTCGCGCGCCAGCATCAGCACCGACTGGATCACCCGCGACGTGGCCGGATAATGCAGCAGGCCGTGCGCGGCGCAATTGTGGATGAGCTTGAGGTTCAGCGGCGCCTTGCCGTCATCGACCAGGATCAGCGCCGAAGAAGGCTCGCCCGGAACCCAGGGGATGCGCTGCGGCAGGTCCACAGAGAGTGCGCAGAAGATGGCGTCGTATTGCAACGGAATCTGCGACGGCAGCGGCCAGATGTGCCGCACCGTGGCGCGCTGGCGCTGCAGTTCGCGGATGAGGAATTCACCATGATCGTCGCGCTCGACCATCACGGCGATATTGAGTTCCGGTTCGACGGAACCCTGCCGTGCCGGTCGTTCGGAAACGGCGGCGCGGGGCTCGGCGGGATGCGGCCCGCCGGCACGTTCATATGCGTAGCCTGACATCGCCATGAAGCTGCTCGCCTCTTCTCCGTCGTGGCCGGTGGCCATTCTTATATGTTCAGCACAGCTCGAGCGCGCGGCCCTGCCCCATCAGGTAGGGGTCCGACTTCACGCTCGTGGCGGACTGGAAGACGATATCGAACTGCCCGTTGCGGTTGGCACGTCCGATCCGTGTCCAGACATCGGCATGTCCCCAGACCGGATTGATCGAGACGCAGCCTTGCGGCGCGTCGAATTCGGCGCCCATCACCCAGGAACGCAAGCAGCGCGTATCCAGCGAGTTCGTCGCTTCCAGCGACTTCGCGAAGACATTGACCTGGAAGTAGGACGATTCCAGGCACATGTTCGTCGGCTCATCATCGCCGTAGCGCTTGTGATAGCGGGCGACGAAATCCGAATTGCGCTCGTTCTCGACGCATTGGAAATAGGCCGCTGCGGTGTAGTGCCCTTCCCCGACATCGTGACCCATTTCCCGGATCTCGGCCTCGGTGGTGGTCAGGCTGGCGATCGGGACTGTCTTCGGGTTCAGGCCGAGATCGTGATAGGCCTGATAGAGGAAGGTGGTGGATTCACCGACGACGGTCGAGAAGATGACGTCGGGCTGGGCGCGCTTGATCTCGCGTAGCAGGGGCACGAACTCGCTGCGGTCAGCCTCCAGCCGCAAGTACTGCTCGCCGACGACCGTGCCGCCATTGCTGCGGACGAGATCGCGCATCACCCGGTTGGATTCCCGCGGATAGATGTAGTCGGAGCCGATGAAGAAGAAGCGGGTGCCGAATTGCTGCATCAGCGCCCGGCAGAGCTGCACGGAATTCTGGTTCGGCGTCGCACCCGTATAGATGACGTTGGGCGAAAACTCGAAACCCTCGTAGAGCGTCGGATACCAGAGCAGGCCGTCGAGCCGCTCGACCACGGGCAGGACGGCCTTGCGACTCGAAGACGTATAGCAGCCGAAAATCGTGCTGACCCCGTCCTCGACCATCAGCCGCTTGGCATATTGGCCATAGGAACGGGCATCCGAGCCCGGATCGTAGATCACCGGCTCGATCGGCCGGCCGTGAATACCGCCGCGATCGTTGATCTCATCGATCGCGATCAGGGTTCCGCGCAGCTGCGTCTCTTCGATGACCGACATGAAGCCGGTCCGCGAAAACAGCACACCCACACGCCACGGAGCGGATGTCCGCTCTACGCAACGAACCGCTTTTTTCATCGTTTCTTATCTCCTCCCGCGTCCCTCAACGCGTTGGGCGGCATCTCGTTCTTTGCGCTCGCCCTGAGTAATTCCGCTCAGGCAACCCCTTTCGGCCGTCCCTCCGCCAAACAAAAATGCCCCCACGACCGGGGGTTTGCCCGATCGATGGAGGCAGCATCGCCTGTTATGTTGCCGCAGCCTCATTGCTGCGCCTGAAACGCTAGTGGGACAAATGCTAGTTTCAGAATGCCGGGTATGTCAACGAGGTGTCCGCTGCTCGCAGCACTCCTCCTCCCGCTATTGCAGGGCGCAAGTAAGGTCAGTTCGGTACGGTCGTCGCTGACGGCATGAGCCGCCGGCCGCGAAGGGAGGTGAGCGCATCAAGCTTGCTGCTTCCTTGCGCTCAAAGTCCACTTCTCGGATGCGTGTCAGTTTCCGCTCCTGGCGCTGAACTGACGCTGTCAACCTCCGGCTTTAGGCAAACTGGTTGGCTGATCGGTCCAATAGCCGGACGAGGGGCCTCAGTGTTGGCGTAAGGGGAGCAGCTTCTACCCGAGCATTTTGCCGAGGCGCCGGCATAGGCGCCGCGGCTATCCGTTATACTTTCTCGTCGCGAGTGAGCCGCCAGAGAAGATAGATCCCGCCGAGCAATCCGGTAGTCAGCCCGATCGGCAGATTGAGGCCGGACGGAACGCGCTGGCTGATCAGGTCCGCCGCCAGCAGCAGGACCGCGCCCATCGCCGCGCCCGGCAGCAGCGGCACATCCGGCGCGCGGCACAGGCGCTGCGCGAGCTGTGGGCCGGCCAGAGCGATGAAGGCGATCGGCCCGGCTGCTGCGGTTGCCATCGCGGTCAGAGCGACGGCCGTCATCACCATGGCAAGCCGCGTACGCTCGACGGGGACGCCGAGCTGGCTGGCGGCATCGTCGCCCATTTCGAGCAGAGCGAGGCGCCGGGCATTCAGGAGCGCGACGGGCACGATCAGCGTCAGGCCGAGAGCGGCCGGAGCGGCATGCGACCAGCTGCGCGCCGTCAGCGAGCCCGCCAGCCAGATCTGGGCGGAGATCGAACGGTCGAGATCGCTCGCCACCAGCAGGATCGTGTTGACACCGGACAGGGTTGCGCCGACGCCGATGCCGACCAGCACGAGCCGGTAGCCGCCGGTGACGCGCCCCTTCAACGCGAGCAGGAAGACGAGCGCGGCCGTCGCTATCCCCGACAGCACCGCCGCCAGCGCGACGGCGAAAGGATCGGCACCGAACAGAATGATCTGCACGATCGCGCCCGTCGCCGCTCCGGTGGTGAAGCCGATGATGTCAGGCGAGCCGAGGGCGTTGCGCGAGATCGACTGGAAGATCGCGCCGGCCATGCCGAGCGCCGCCCCGACGCAAGCCGCGGTGACGACGCGCGGAAGGCGCAGGCCCCAGATCACACGCTCGGCCATCGGGTTTTCGCCCCTGCCGAACAAGGCGGCAGCGACCTCGGCCGGCGCGAAGGCAAGCGTGCCCGTGCCGAGCAGGACGACGGCGAGGGCAAGAGCTATCCCGGCAAGGACCGCGCAGACCAGCGCAGTGCGCGGCCGCCAGCGCAGCGAGAGCGAACCGACCCTGAACGTTGAGGACGCGCTCATGGCCGGCTCACCCGGAAACGGCGCACGGCCATGATGAAGAAGGGGCCGCCGAGCAGCGTCGCGACAATGCCGGCGGCAATCTCGGACGGGGCAGCGACCACACGCCCGATCACATCGGCGCCGAGCAAGAGGAGCGCGGCGAACAGCGCCGAGCTAGGCAGGATCCAGCGATGATCCGGGCCGACGAGCGCGCGCGCCAGATGCGGCGCGATCAGGCCAATGAAGCCGATCGGCCCGGCTGCGGCGGTGGCGGCACCGGCCAGCAGCATCACCGCCAGGCAGGCCGACAGCCAGATCGTGCGCGGCTTGACGCCGAGCGCCTGGCCGAGCTCCTGGCCGAGTGCGAGGACGTTGAGACCGCCGACGATCGAAAAGGCGACACCAAAGCCCGCCGCGACGCCGACAGCCAGCACGGCGACCACCTCGAAGCTCGCCCCCTCCACCGAGCCGGCAGCCCAATGGCGGAAATTGTCGAAGGCGATGGGCGATGCGTTGATCACCATGATGCCGGTGATCGCGCCGAGGACGATCGAGAGGCCAGCGCCGGCGAGGACGAGGCGAACGGGATTGGTTCCGGTCTCATGCGCCCGCCCGAGCAGGAACACCACGGCGCCGGCAAGGCCCGCTCCGAGCGCGGCGAGCCAGACATAATGGATAGGCCGCGTCAGGCTGAGCAGGGTCACCCCGAGTACGACAGCGACCGCCGCGCCCGCATTGATGCCGAGCAGGCCGGGCTCGGCCAGCGCATTGCGGGTGACTGCCTGCATGATCGCTCCGGCCAAGCCGAGCGCGGCGCCGGCGAGGGCAGCCGTGATCAGCCGCGGCACCCGCAACTGCCAGACGACCAGATGCAGATCATCGCCGGGATCATAGGCGCGCAGCGCGGCAAGGACGGTGGCGGGCGGGATCGGCCGCGAGCCGACCGCCAGGCTCGCCAGCGCCAGCAGGCCGAGCACGATGATGCCGATGGCGAGCCACCACCGGCGCCTATGCCATCTCATCGCCTGGCGAAGCTCTCGCGCAGCCGCTCGATGATCTGGCGCCCGGAATAGGGATCGATCCGGAAGGAGGTCAGCCCGAGCGGATAGACCCGCTTGCTCGCGACGGCCGGGTGATTGGCAAGCACCGGCTCGGCCAGGAAGGCCTCGACATCCTTGTCGGTCGCGCGCAGCAGGAGAACGGTGTCGGCGGCGATCGCAGCCGAGAGGTTCTCGCGCGAGAAGAACTCGAAATCCGAGGGACGCGCCGAATTCGGCTTCAGCTCCGGCGGCAGGCCGACCACCTCGAAGCCCAGCGCCGAGACGAGCTTGGAAACCGGGCTCGCGGTCCGCGCCACCGAATAGCTGCCGGCGATATTGTAGCCGACAATGCTGGCCTTCGTGCCGTTCGCGGCGATGGCAGCCGCTGCGGCGCCGAGATCGGCATCGAAGCGGGCGATCGCGGCCGCCGCCTCCTGTTCCAGGCCGGTCGCCTGGCCGAGTTCGGTTGCGAGTTCCTGCCAGCTCCGGCTGGAATAATCGACCACCAGCGTCGGGACGCCAAGCGCTTCCAGCTCAGCCCGATGCTGGAGGATGCTGTCGGCGCCGGTGGTCGAGGCGATCACCAGGTCCGGCTTCCAGCCGAGCACCGCCTCGATGTCGAATTTTAGGTTGGGATAGAGCACCTTGACGCCGCGTTTGTCGGCATCATCTGCCCATTGCGAGAAGAAGCCCTTGGCGTCGGTGAGCGGGCTCGGCGTCGTCGCCGTGCTCGCCAGCAGGGGCGCCTCGATCGCCAGCAGGATGCCGGTGACGCTCGGCGTGGTCGAGACGATGCGCAGCGGCTTCCTGGCCAGCGTCAACTCGCCGGCGGCGTGCCGGATAGTGCGGGGCCAGCCCGCCTCCTGGCTCCGGGCCGGCAGGCCAATCCCGCTGAGGGCAGCCGCGAGGGTGATGATAGCGATGAGGAGCTTGATGAAGGGCATCGTCGATCTATCTGGCCGGTGTCGTCTTGCGGACCGGGAACCGGGCTCCGCCACGCGCTGCACGTCGAAGCGCATGCACACCATTCCTCATGACGGATCGTATCCCGCCATGCAATATGGACTGGGATCAGGGAGTCAGTTATCGAATGTAAAACTGCCAGCGGTGACTGCTTTACCACAACAAGAACCGAAAGGGATGCCGTCGAAGGCCACGAATTCGACGGCGTCGACTGTAAATTGGAAGAATTGAAAAGTACTACGCAGCCCGATTCTCGCCTTCATGCGGATGCACTCACGCTCCGCTACGAAGCGCGCACGATTTCGACCGGTCTCTCGGTCGCGATCGCCGACGGCTCGTTCACCGTGATCGTCGGACCCAATGCCTGCGGCAAGTCGACCCTGCTGCGGGCCCTGTCGCGCTTGCTCACGCCAGCCGCCGGCCAGGTGATCCTCGACGGACAGCAGATCGGTGAGCGCCCGGCCAAGGAGGTCGCGCGGCGCCTCGGCCTCCTGCCGCAGAGCGCGATCGCCCCTGACGGCATCAGCGTCGCCGACCTCGTCGCCCGCGGCCGCTATCCGCATCAGTCCTTCCTGCGGCAATGGTCGGGGGCGGATGAAGCGGCGGTCGCCGCCGCGATGCGGGCGACGCGCGTCGACACGCTTTCAACGCGCCCGGTCGACGAACTCTCCGGCGGGCAGCGCCAGCGGGTCTGGATCGCGATGGTGCTGGCGCAGGAAACGCCGATCCTGCTGCTCGACGAGCCAACGACCTTCCTCGACATCGCCCACCAGATCGAGCTGCTCGACCTGCTCGCCGAGCTCAATGCGCAGGGACGGACGATCGTTGCGGTGCTGCACGACCTCAACCAGGCCTGCCGCTACGCCTCGCATCTCATCGCGATGAAGGACGGCGCGATCGTCGCAGAGGGAGGCCCGGCGGGCATCGTCACAGCCGAGCTGATCAAAGAGGTCTTCGGCCTGTCCTGCATCGTCATCCCCGACCCGGTCGCGGGAACCCCACTGATCGTGCCTAAGGGGCAGGCGCGAGCACCGAACTCCGGCGACCGGTCGAACTGACCATGACCAAGCAGCTTCACATCGGATTGAGCCTGACGCCGACCTGGCTGAAAGGCCGGACGGCGGATGATCCGGACGCCCCGCCGTCCCGCGATCCCGTCGCGTTCAATCTCGCGCTGACCCGGATGGCGGAGCAGGCCAAGCTCGATTTCGTCTTCAAGCCCGACTATCTCCTGCTGCACCCCGGCGCCGCCGGCAGCGGTTTCGTCGGCCTCGACCCGACGCTGCTGCTGACCGCGCTCGCTTGCCAGACCGACAGGATCGGCCTCGTCACCACCGTCTCGACCAGCTTCAACCCGCCCTTCGTGGTGGCGCGCCAGATCCAGTCGCTGCACTGGATCAGCCAAGGGCGCGTCGGGCTCAACATCGTCACCTCGATCGAGGGCGCGGAGAATTTCGGCGATGCGCCGATGCCGCCGCCGGAGGTCCGCTATCGCAAGGCCGCCGAGTTCACTGATGTCATGCGCACGCTCTGGCAGAGCTATCCGCATGAGGCACTAACGGGTGCGGCGCCGAGCGCCACGATCGACCATCGCGGCGAATTCTTCAGCGTGAAAGGGCCGCTCAACGTGCCCGGCCACGCGGCGGGGCCGCCGCCTTTGTTCCAGGCCGGCGCCTCCGATGTCGGGCGCGACTTCGCCTCCTCGATCGCCGATGCGACCTTCGCCGCCATGCCCGATCGCGAGGCCGGCATCGAGTTGCGTAGCGATCTGCGCCGGCGCGCGCAGGGGCATGGCCGCAATCCGGATTCGGTGCGGGTGCTGCCGGGCCTGCATTTCTTCCTCGCCGAGACACGCAAAGAAGCCTGGGCACTGCATGCGCGGGCGCATGCCGATCTCACAGCAGAGCAGCGCCGCAAGATGGTGAAGTCCGTCCTCGGGCTAGATCTCGGCGACCTTCCGCCCGAGGCGCGGGTGACGCCGGAGATGCTGCCGCCGCTCGACACACCGGTGCGCAGCCGCACCCATGCCGAGCTGCTGCGGCGCTTCATCGAGACGAACGAACCGACGGTGGCGCAGGTGCTGGCCCGGCCGGAAGTCGTCGGCTCGGCCCATTGGGTCTGCGTCGGAAGCGTCGACGACGTCCTCGCAGAGATCACCGACTGGTTCGAGGCCGGGGCGATCGACGGCTTCATCGCGATCCCTGGCGGCTCGATGCAATCGCTGCGCCTGTTCATGGAGGAACTGGTGCCGGCCCTGGCGCGGCGGGGCCTGTTCCGCAGCGACTATGAGGGCACGACGCTGCGCCAGCATCTGCGGATCGACGCGGAGCAATAGTAAGGCTCAGGCGCCGCCCGAGTCCCGTGTCGCCGCCTGAGCCGCCGCGAACAGGGCGGCGCGATGCCCCTCGGATTCGGCCGTCTTGACGAACGAGACGGTGGTGACGACGCAGGCGATCTCGCCAAGCGCATTGAATACCGGCGCCGCCTTGCCGGTCAGTAGCGAGAACAGGTGCTCGTTCAGCTCCGCGCCGCCGTCACGCCTGACGGAATCGAGCATCTCGGCCGGCGGGCGGCTGCCGCGGAAGGAGGCTGGCTGCAGCTTGCGTGCGGCGGCGATCGCCTCCTTCGGCAGATGCGCCTGGAAGACGAAGCCGCAGGCGGTGTTGTCGAGCGGCAGGACGTCGCCCAGCGTCACCGTGCTGAGCGCGAAATCGGTGTTGCGGTACCAGCGCACGATGGTCGGGCCGCGCTCGGTCCAGATCGCGACGCCGCAGCTGGCGGCGATATCGGACGCCAGCGTCTTCATCGCCCGCGCCGCGACCTCGACGGCGTCGATGCGCCTGAGCGCGCGGACCCCGATGCTGAGCGCGACCGGGCCGAGATCGTAATGGCCGGTGACGTCGTCCTGCGCCGCCAGCCCCTCCCGCACCAGGCTCTGCATATAGCGATGGGCGGTGGACGAGCCGGTACGCGCCCGCCGGGCGATCTCGCCCAGCACCAGAGGCCCGTCCGCCTTGGCCAGGATGTCGAGAAAGCGGGCGGCGATCGAGACCGACTGGATCGTCGGCGAGCGTTTGGTGCTGAGGCTGGTCGTCATGCGAATCGCGGCAGGAAAGCGCGGCAGATGCCGGCCCACGCTTTGTGACACCGGGAGCCCGCCGGGGACAAGCACCGCCCTCATTCGAGCCCTTCCAAACACCGCGCCACGCTAGGCCCAAGAACTGCGACCGGAAAAGCACAGCGGGACGCCAATACGGCGATCTTGTGCTCGCTTCATGTTGACATGTGGAACGCATCCCACACTGTAGGATCATTCAATGTGACCTCGCGAGCCACGGCCCTGTCCCCAGCCAGCGAGATTTGACCGGGTGGTGGGGAACATCATGTCGTCCAAGCTTGTCCTGATGCGTAGCGTGAGCTTCGCATCGCTCATCGCCGTCGCGGCGGGGATGCCGGCCTTCGCGCAGAGCAATCCGGCTCCGACCGCAGGGACGATCGAGCTCGATGCGATCACGGTCACCGGTGAGAAGGTCGAGCGCGATCTGAAGAACACCGCGTCGTCGGTCTCGGTCATCACCGACAAGGACATCGCCCGGGAGCACACCGGCAATGCGACCGTTTCCGAGATCCTCGTCGGTACCCCCAACGTGACCTACACCGACACGGTCAGCGCCCCGATCATCCGCGGCCAGGACACGCAAGGCCCGCTCACCGGCCAGAACTCTTTCTGGGGCGGCACGGTGCCGCGCGCGACGATCAATGTCGACGGCCACTATCTCAGCTACAACGAGTTCTATTTCGGCGCGACCTCGCCCTGGGACGTCAAGAGCATCGAGGTGTTCCGCGGGCCGCAGACGACCTCGCAGGGCGCCAACGCCATCGCCGGCGCGATCATCGTCAACACCAAGGATCCGACCTTCACCCGCGAAGCCGGCTTCCTGACCGAGTTCGGCAGCTATGCGACGCGGCGCGCGGCGTTGATGCTGTCGGGGCCGATCATCAAGGACCAGCTCGCCGGGCGCATCACGCTCGACTATTCCGGCCGCGACACTTTCATCGACTATATCAGCCCGAACTTCCAGACGCGCTATGCCGACCAGGATTTCCGCAATCTGAACCTGCGCGCCAAGCTGCTGTGGCGCCCGAGCGAACTGCCCGGCTTCGAGGCGAAGCTCACCTATTCGCGCAATGAGAGCAACCGGCCGAGCCAGGAGGCAGCGTCGGCCCCCTTCGACCGGCTGAAGCACATCACCACGACGATGCCGAGCTTCCGGCAGAACAGCAACACCGGCATCCTCGACCTCAGCTACGATTTCGGCAACCGCTTCAAGGTCTTCAACCAGACCCAATACACCGACCTCTCGGTGAGCCGGAAGACGGGCCTGCTCGGCAATGGCGACGCCTATATCGACCAGCGCAACATCTCGAACGAGCTCAGGGTAACCTATGGCGACCAGAGCGACGTCCTCAGCGGCGTCGCCGGCATCTACTACGCCCACACCAAGACCGACGAGATCCTCTATCTCACCGGCCAGTCGACCTTCGACGACACCAAGCGCAATCTCGGCGTCTTCGGCGAGCTGAGCTACCGCCTGACCGATCGCTGGACCTTCACCGGCTCGCTGCGCTTCCAGCAGGACCAGATCGAGCGCGTCGGCCGCACCGTCTTCGCGGCGCAGGGCGTCGACTATGACAAGACCTTCCAGGCCGTGCTGCCGAAGGCCTCGATCGCCTATGCGGTGACGCCGGACTGGACCGTCGGCGCGCTGGTCAATCGCGGCTACAATCCCGGCGGCGTCTCGCTCAACCTCACCGCCGGCCAGTGGCAGCCGTTCAAGGAGGAGACGCTGTGGAACTATGAGCTGTTCACCCGCGCCAGCCTGCTGAACAACCGGCTGAACGTCAGCGGCAACCTGTTCTACACCGACTTCCAGAACGCCCAGTACTTCATCCCGGTCGTGCTCACGACAGGCGTGGTCCAGTCCTATGCGATCAATGCCGAGAAGGCCCATGCCTATGGCCTTGAGGTCAGCGCCGATTATCGCCTGCTCGACAATCTGACGCTGAAGGCGGGCGCCGGCCTGCTGCGCACCGAGATCGACAAGATCTCCGCCAATACCGGCTACAAGGGCAACGAGTTCGCGAAGTCGCCGGGCTACATGCTGAGCTTCGGCGTGAGCTGGGACGTCACCAGCAAGCTCAACCTCACCGCCCAGCTGCGCCACACCGACGGCTACTATTCCGACGTCGCCAATACGCGCCTCTACCTGATCAAGCCCTATACGATCGCCGACATGCGGGCGAGCTATCAGGTCACCGACAATCTGCAGGTCTACGGTTACGTGAAGAACATCTTCGACGAGCGCGCGCCGACCTATATGCAGCAGAACCGCGGCATCGGCGGCACCGAGGCGAGCATGACCGAGCCGCGCATGTTCGGCGCCGGCATCAAGGGCACGTTTTGACCAAGCGCACATAGCGCGCCTGACGAGGCGGGCCGGCGGAGCGATCGCGCCCGCCGCGCCCCTACCCACTCCTAATGTCCTGCAAGGAGGTTCGTATGAACGATCTGTCGCGCCCGGCTGCGCCGCCGCCCGGCCCGCCTTTGCGCCTGCTCCAGCAGATCGCCGCCTATCGCACCTCCCATTGCATCCGCACCGCGGTCGAGCTCGGCATTCCGGCCTTGCTGCAGGAGGGGCCAAAGACCGCCGGCGAACTCGCCGAACGCATCGGCGGCAAGGTCGAGCTGCTGGCAAGGCTGCTCGGGCATCTCGTTAATGAAGAGATCATCGGCCGTGATGATGCAGGCCGCTATGTCGCCCTGCCGACGACGCGCGCCCTCGTTCCCGGTCATCCCCATTCGCTGGTGCCCTGGGTCCGCTTCGAGCTCGATCCGCTGCACGGGCGCGCGTGGGAGCGGCTCGGCGAGCAGATCCGGCGCGGCACGCCTGCCTTCGAGCTCGCCCATGGTAGCCCGTTCTTCAGCTGGCTCGGTCAGGACGAAGGGGCGCAGGAGCGCTTCGACATCCAGATGCGCGCGATCGCGACGGCGCTGATCGGCGTCGCGGTGCGCCACATCCAGTTCGCGGCCGGCGAGACGATCGTCGATGTCGGCGGTGGCGACGGCTCGCTGCTGGCGGAGTTGCTCAGCCGCAATCCCGGCACCACCGGCGTGCTCTACGAGCTGCCGCGAGCGACCGAGGCGCTCAATCCGCGCTTCGCCGAGCTGGTGCAGGCCGGGCGCGCCCGGGTTCAGCACGGCTCGTTCTTCGACGAGATCCCGTCCGGCGGCGACGTCTATGTCTTCAGCCGGATCCTGCACGACTTCGACGACGAGGCCGCCGGCCGCATCCTCGCCAATGCGAAAGCCGCGACCGAGGGACCGGAGCGTTTCGTCGTGGTCGACATCATGGTCGATCCCGCCCGCGCCAGGCCGAACGAAACCTCGCAGGACCTGCTGATGATGGTGCTGATGGGCGGGCAGGAACGCAGCGCCGGCGAGTTCTCGCAGCTGCTGGCCGCGAGCGGTTTCGAGACCGCCTCGGTCACGCCGACCGCCTCGCCCTTCCATATCCTCGAATTCCGCCACCCGCGCTGAGGCGGGTGGCGCGTCAGCTCGATCAAGCCAGGAGCAGCACCCGCGTCAGCAGCAGATCACCGAGGCGTGCAAAGCGGGCTTCGATCTCGCGGCCGGCCGGGAACTCCGGCGACAGCTCCTCGACGAGGCGCAGGCGCGCCGTGCCCTGGCCGTCCCAGGCGATCAGCTCGGAGAGCTGGTAGGACATCGGCCGGCGCAGCAGCGGATGGAGCGCCTTGAACAGGCTCTCCTTGGCCGAGAAGGCCAGCGTCACCGAGAAGGGGTCATTCGCAAGATAGCGGCGTTCCCAAGGTGTCAGTGCCTCGGGCGCGATCTCGCCCACCGCCCGCCCGTCCATGACCCGCTCGATATCGAGGCCGATGCCGAGACAGCTGTCCGCGCGGGCAGCGATCGCGACGGCCATGTCACCGCTATGCGAGATCGAACCGAGCGTGCCGCCTGGCCATAGCGGCGAGCGATCGGGCGCCATGCCGGGACAGGCGCCCTGCCCAGTCAGCGACCTCAGCGCTTCGCTGGCGCAGCGCCGGCCGGCCAGCCATTCGGCGCGGCGCCGGGGCGCGGCGCGCGCGATGCGATCCGGCAGGACGATGCCGTAGTCTGCCGGACCGGGCTCGCGCGAAAACCGTATCGCAACGCAGCGATAGTCGATGGGCTCGCCTTGCCAGGGATGGAGCAGCTTTGGCCGGCTCTCCATCGAGGCTCCGGCCCGGCTCAAGCCGCCAGGCGGCGCTGCTCGATCAACGACCACCAGCCGTTCAGCGTCGGCACGCGGGCGAGATCGTCGAAGCCGACGATGACGCCGCGTTCCTTCAACTCGCCGGCGAGGACCATGACCTGCACGGAATCGAGGCCGTAATAGATCAGATTCTCCTCAGGATCGAGCTCGGTCTCGTCCTCGACCAGCTCGAGCACGCGCGCCTGCAGCCATTCGCGCGTCGCCTGCGGACGCTCCGCCACCCCCGCCAGGCTCTCGGTCGAGACCAGCGCGCCGCAGCGCGTCGCGACATAACGCAGCGCCATCAGGTGCTCGGCCTCGGAGAAATCGGCGACGGCGTCGCCGACCAGGAAGGGCTGGATGTCGCTCATGAAGGCATCGACTGCCGTCACCATGCAGCCGATATGGGCGTAGACGCCGCCGATCACCAGCTGGTCGCGACCGAGCGCGTGCATCCGCTCCAGCAGGTTCGAACGCTTGAAGGCGCTGTAGCGCCATTTGGTCAGGACGATATCCTCCGGCCCCGGCGTCAATTCGGTGACGACCTCCTGGAGGTCGGGCGCGGCCACGGTGAGACCAGGCCCCCACATGTCATTGAGCAGAGCGCGGTCTCCGTGCGGCTGCTCATGCGGCTGGGCCGTGTAGACCACGGGCACGCCATTGGCCCGCGCCCAGTCGCGCAGGCGCACGAGATTGCCGATCAGCTGCGGCAGCAGCCGGCCCTTCGCATCGTAGAAGCGCAGGAAGTAGCGCTGCATGTCATGGATCAGCAGGACGGCGCGCTTCGGATCGGGCCGCCATTGCGTGCGGTTGGCCGGGAAGGCGCTCGGCTCCGGCATCGGATAGTCGGTGATCTGCGGAATGGCCATGGGATCTCTCAACACATGGGGAAGGGGTCAGGCGAGCTCGGCGCGCAGGCGCTTCTTGTCGATCTTGCCGACGGGGGTGAGCGGCATCGTCTCGATGAAGCGGACGCGGTCCGGGAGCTTGTATTCGGCGACGCCGAGCTCCAGCAGGTGCCGCCTCAATGCCGGTCCACGCAGGGCGGCATCGCGGGCGACGATGAAGGCGCAGCTCTTCTCACCGAGCAGCACATCCTGCATGGCGACGAGCGCTGCATGCGTCACCTCAGGATGGCGCAGCAGGAGGTTCTCGATCTCCTCGGCCGCGACCTTCTCGCCGCCGCGATTGATCTGGTCCTTGACGCGGCCGACCACGCGCAGATAGCCGCCGCTGACACGCTGGACCACATCGCCGGAGTAGTAGAACCCGTCCGCGTCGAAAACCTTCGCGCTGTGCTCGGGCGCGCGGTAATAGCCGCGGAAGGTGTAGGGGCCACGCGTCGCCAACTCGCCGCTGGCTCCCTCCGGAACGGGATCGCCGTCCTCGTCGACGATCTTGATCTCGTCATCGGGGCTGATCGGCCGACCCTGGGTGGTGAAGACGAGTTCATCGTCGTCACCGAAACGGGTGTAGTTCACCAGCCCCTCGGCCATGCCGAAGACCTGCTGCAGCGCGCAGCCGAACACGTCAGGCACCTGCCGCGCCAGCGCCTCGGCAAAGCTGGCGCCGCCGACCTGCATCAGCTTGAGCGAGTCGATAGCCGGCTTCTGCCGGCCTGCCGCCTCGAGCCAGAGCGCCACGGCCGTCGGCACCAGCGCGACCATGTCGACCCGGTGCTTCTCGATCAGCGAGAAGCAGGCGAGTGGCTCGGGGCTCGCCGCCAGCACGACACAGCCGCCGGCATGGAAGACGCCGAGCGCGCCCGGCGATGACAGCAGGAAATTGTGCCCGGCTGGCAGCGCGCAGAGGAAGCGCGTTTGCGGCGAAAGCCTGCAAATCTCCGCACTCGCCCGGACGCTGTAGTCGTAGTCGTTATGGGTGCGCGGGATCAGCTTCGGCGTGCCGGTGCTGCCGCCGGAGAGCTGGAAGAAGGCGACCTCATCCGCTGGCGATGGCGAGCCGGCCGGCGCGGCGCTGGTCTCGGACGCCAGCCAGCGTTCGAGATCGTTATAGGCCCGGTTGCCGCCGAGCAGGAGCACGAGCGACAGGCGCGGCGAGAGCGTCCTGAGCTCGGCGGTGAAGCTGTCATCGGCGAAGAGCTCGTGCGCCCGGGCCCCGACCACCAGACTTGGCTCGATCTGCTGCGCATAGGAGGCCATCTCCAGCTTGCGATGGCTGAAGAGCGCGTTGACCGGAGCGACGCCGATCTTCAGCAGCGCGAAGAAGACGATGTAGAACTCGGCGCAGTTCGGCAGCTGCACCAGCGCCGTATCGCCCTGTCCGAGCCCGGCTTCGCTCAATCGGAAGGCAAGACTGGATGCGCGCCGGTCGAGCTCGGCGTAGCTGATCTGCCTGTCGCCGCAGATGATCGCCACCGCGTCGGGGCGCTCCTGCCGCTGTGTGTCGAGGATGCGGGTCAGTGGCTGGTCGAGCCAGTAGCCGCGCTCGCGATAGCGCGAGGCGAGCTCCGCCGGCCAGCGCTGGAATTCGGTCATCATCTCGGCTCTCCGAAAGCTCAGGCAGCCAGGCCGCAGGCGCTGAGCATGGTGCCCAGCTTGGCCTGGACTTCCTCCCATTCGGAGGCTGGATTCGAGGCTTCGACGATGCCCGCGCCGGCGAAGAGCCGCAGCGTGTCGTGCCGGGCGATGCCGCAGCGGATTGTGATCGCCCATTCGCCATTGCCCTGGGCGTCGCACCAGCCGACCAGGCCGGTAAACAGGCCGCGCTCGAACGGCTCGACATAGCGGATCAGCTTGTGCGCGCTCTCGGTCGGGAAACCGCAGACAGCTGGCGTCGGGTGGACGATGCAGGCGAGTTGGAGCGCGGTCATCGCCGGGTCCTTCAGCGCGCCCTCGATCCGGGTCGAGAGATGCCACATCGCCGCCGTGCTCATCAGCGATGGCGCATCGGGAACATCGAGGTCCGCGCAAAGCGGCGCGAGGATCGCCTGGATGTTCTCGATCACCAGCCGGTGCTCGTACTGGTCCTTCTCGGAGCGTTCCAGGCCGTCGGCCGCGGCTCTGTCGGCATCGGGATCGCGTTGGCGTTTGGCCGACCCGGCAAGCGGGTTCGAGACGATCCGGCCACCCTCCTTGCGGATCAGTAATTCCGGGCTGACCCCGACCAGCTCGCCTTCGTCGGGCAGAGGGATCCTGAACAGATAGCCCTGGCTGTTCTGGGCGCGCAGGCTGGCCAGCAGCCGGCCAACATCCATGCTGTCGGCGAAACGCAGCTCGCGGACCACCGACAGCACCGCCTTGCGGACATCGCTGTGGCGGAAATTGACGATGGCGTGCTCGACGGCCTTCTTGAAGCCGTCCTCGTCCGGAAGGCTGCGCTGGTCAAGCAGGTTGGGAACGCCTGATGGTTCGGTTGGCGGCTGCGCAAGAGCGGCCTGCTCGCGCCACTCATACGCCGCCGGAACATAGAGGCAGGAAGGCTCCCGCACATCGAAGGGAATGGCGCCGATCAAGATCGGATTGTCCTGACCTGTCCGCCGTGCCCGCTCGAAGGCGGCCTCAACTGCCGCGTGCAGACCTTGTCCACGCTCCCGTCCGCCCCGGGCTGGCACTGAGACACATTCGTGAACGCCGGAAGAAAGTAATTCTTTCCCATTTGATGCAAATAAAGCACCAAATTTGAAATTAACGTTCTGTTGCAAACCTAAATTTTCCAGCATTGAAGTTACTCTACTTCTAAAGAGGCTTCATTCGCAATGCTGATCGCAAGCGTTGACAGCTTCTTGCTTTCGTAAGAAGCAATGTCAACCAAAATCGACTTACGATCATTCATTGTAAATTCTCAAAATAAACATCATGAGATCACGAGAACTGACACCTATGCAGGCGGCTTACTGGGTTGGCCGTCGCTCTTCCGCGCCGCTCGGCGAGGTTGCTGCACATCTTTATGGCGAGTTCGATGGTCGCGATCTTGAGCCGGGCCGGTTGCGCAATGCTGTCCGCGGGCTCTGCCGGCTGCACCCGATGCTGCAATTGCGGGTCGACGCCGAGGGCGTCCAGCATCTCGATCCTGCCCTTGCCGCGCTGCCGCTCGAGGTCGAGGACCTGCGGGGACTTTCGCCGGAAGAGCTGGAGAAGCGCCTCCTCGCCAAGCGCCGGCTCTGGGCTCATCGCCAGCTCGACCTCGCGGACGGCCAGGCGGCGGCATTCGGCCTGAGTCTGCTGCCGGGCGGCGCCTGCCGTTTGCATGTCGATACCGACATGATCGCGATCGATCCGAACAGCTTCAGGATCGTGATGGAGGATCTCGCGCGCCTTTACGACCATACCGATCACCCCGCCGAGCCGGCCTCGCACGGCTTCTTCGACTGGTTGGATCGGATGGCGGCGGATGCCAGCTTCACGAAGCGGCGCGATCGCGACAGAGGTTGGTGGCGCGCCCGTCTCGCTGACGTCTCCCCGGCGCCCGACCTGCCCACGGCATCTCATGCTCTGGCAGAGCCGACAAGCGAACGCCTGGCGGCCCGGCTTTCTCCCGACGAGCGCTGTGCCCTCGAAAGGCGCGCCCGCGATCTGCGGGTGACGCCGTCCGTGCTGACGCTTGGCCTCTTCGCAGCCGTGCTCGGCCGAGCGACTGGGCAAGCCCACTTCCGCCTGAATGTCCCGAGCTTCTGGCGTGCTCCGGTCATTCCCGAGGTTGAGCGGATCGTCGGCGAGTTCTCCAACGTACTGATCCTCGGCGTCGACCTAGCTGCCGCAACGACGTTGGCCGAGCTGTGCCGCGACATCGGCCAGCAGATGGCCTTGCTCATCGCCCACGACGCCTATCCCGGTGTCAGCATGATGCGCGACCTGTCGCGGCTGCACGGCTCGGTGCAGACCGCGCCGGTCGTCTTCACCGCAGGCCTCGGGCTTTCCGGCGGCGAGCTCTTCAGCGAGACCGTCAGGCGCGTCTTCGGCGCGATGAACTGGGTGATCTCGCAGGGGCCGCAGGTGGCGATCGATGCCCAGGTCGTGGCCTGCGGCGGTGGCATCCTGATCAACTGGGATGTCCGCCTCGACGCGCTGCCCGAGGCCTGGGTCCGCGAGACCTTCGAGGCCTATGTCGCGCTGCTGCGCGAGGTCGCGGCTCAGCCGAAGGCGCTCGACGCCGCGCCGACCGCGGTGAATGCAGGGCCGAGCCGAGAGCCCGCCAACCCGACGGAAGACATGCTGATCAACCTGCTCGGGCGCCTGTCACCGGGTGAAGCGGCGCACGAGGGCAGCGTGATCAGCAAGGCCGCCCAGGCCGAGATCACCCGCTTCCTAGACCGCTATTGCCCCACCGGCGCGCTGTCGCGTCCGGATTTCGACGAGGCGGTGACGCCTCGCAGCCTCGCTTGTCTCGTCCGCGCCCGATCCGGCGGCGTCTCGGACGAGATCGCGCGCATCTTCCTGGAGACGATCGATGCGGGATGACTTTTCCGATGCCGCGCAGGGCGGAGCCTTGGGCGGGGACGAAGCGCCGCTGACCGATCTGCAGCAGGCCTATCTGCTCGGGCGCGAGCGGCATCTGCCGCTGGGCGGCGTTCCCATGCAGGAATTCCGCGAGTATCGCGGTGTGATCGACATCGAGGCGCTGCCGCAGCGCCTTCTGGCGTTGGTCGGGCGGCATCCCGCCTTGCGGACGCATATCGACGCGCAGCGCCGGGTTTCGTGGGTCTCGTCCGAGCCGGGCGTCAACTATGATGAGATCGACCTGCGCGGCCTATCACCGGCAGAGGCGCTGGCCTGGATCGACGGGCAGCGCGAGGACTACGCCCATCGCCTATTCGATCTCGCGCGCTCGCCCTGGAACGTGACGGCCTTCCGTCTGCCCGAGCCGGAAGCGGATGATCCCGCCCCGACGACCTGCGTGCTGTTCGCCCGCTTCGATGCACTCATCCTCGACGGGCGCGCCATCGCCTCGCTGCTGGTCGAACTGCTGGGCGGCGAAGTAGCGAGATTTGAGCCCGCAGCCCTGCCGCCGCCGGCCAACGAGGCGAAGCGGCGCGAGGATGCCGCCTATTGGGCCCGGAAGCTCCAACCGGTCGAGGGACTGCCGCAACTGCCCTGGACAAAGCCGCTGGAAGCGATTCCCGCCTCACGCTACGAGCGCAAGAGCCTGACGATCTCCCGCGAGCGTTTCACGACGCTCTGCCGCCTCGCTGCCAGGGAACGCCTGTTCAAGAACACGGCAGTGACGGCTGTCATCCTCGAGGCCCTGTCGCATTGGCTGGGTGACGGCGCGCTCTGCGTCGGTATCCCCGTCGCCCCCGCCGCCTCGGCCGAGCTTGCCAACCGGTCGAGCTTCATCGCGGTCAACTGGGATGCCCGGCAGGGGAGCTTCCGCGAGCGGGCGCAGGCCTTGCAAGGCGATGTGCTGGAAGGGCTGGAGCATCTCTCGCAATCCGGCGTCCAGATCAGCCGACTGCTGATGAACGCCCATCCGGGTGGCCCAGCCCTGCCTGTCGTCGTCACCAATGGTCTTGGCTGGCCGAAGCTGGCGAAGGATGCCGGCATCCGCCGCCATGGCGGCCTGACCCAGACGCCGCAGGTCGCCGTCGATATCCGCTTTTCGGATGATGCCCAGGGCAATCTCGTCGTCGACATCGATCATGCCCGGGAGGCGATCGACGGCGGAATCATCAGCGACATCCTCGCCGCGCTGGACCGGCAGATCGCAGCAATCTGCGAGCGTGGCACCTTCGACATTACGTCAGGCGAATTGCTCGATCTCGGCCACTACCGGCTCAACGGCTCGGAAAGCGATTTCGCCTGCAGCCGCTTCCTGCAACGCATCGCCGACAATCTCTTCACGGGAGATCCGGACAAGCCCGCCCTGATCTGCGGCGCGCGTCGGATCTCCTATGGCGAGCTCGGCACGAATGCCGGCAAGGCGGTGCTGGCGCTGCAGCAGCGCGGCGTCGGCAAGGGCGATGTCGTCGCGATCTGCCTGCCGCGTGGCCCCGAGCACACCGCGATCACGCTCGCCTGCGCGCTCCTGGGGGCGATCTGGGTGCCGATCGACGCGGCTTCGCCAGCGGAACGGCTCGACTATCTCCTCGCCAATTGCCGGCCGGCCCTGGTGGTGGCGGCCGGCCCCGTTGCGGGGCATGATACGGCGACGCCTGAAGCCCTGCTGGCAGGCGAGCCGCCGGCCGACCCGCTCGCGCTGCTGCCGGCGCTCGATGTGCTCTCGGCCAGCGATGAGCCCGCCTATTACCTCTACACCTCCGGCACCACCGGCCGGCCGAAATGCGTGGTGCTCTCGAACCGGGCGACCTCGAACGTCATCGGCCGCACGCTGGAGAACTGGCAGGCGACGGCGAGCGACGTCTTCATCTCGGTGACGCCGCTGCATCACGACATGTCGGTCTTCGACGTGCTCGGCTGCCTGACGGCGGGCGCGACGCTGGTCCAGCCGGCGCCGGGCGAGGAGAAGGACGCGATCGCCTGGAACCGGCTCGTCGCCGAGCACAAGGTCACGCTCTGGTGCTCCGTGCCGGCGATCCTTGAGATGCTGCTGTCCTGTCGGCGCGGCGACGAACTGCGCTCGCTCAGGCTGATCGCGCAGGGCGGCGACTACATCAAGCCGGCGGTGATCGCCGAACTGCGCCGCCTCGATCCGGCGCTGCGGCTGGTCTCGCTCGGCGGACCGACCGAGACCACGATCTGGAGCATCTGGCACGAGATCGGGCCTGAGGACACCAGGCAGGTCCCCTATGGCCGGCCGCTGCCGGGCAATCGCTACTTCATCCTGAACGAGCGCGGCGAGCATTGTCCGCCTGAGGTCGTCGGGCGCATCCACACCGCCGGCGTCAATGTCGCGCTCGGCTATCTCCAGGATGGCGTGCTCGGCCAGAGTGACTTCGTCACTGTTGCGGACGAAGCCGGCAAGTCGGTGCGCGCCTTCCGCACCGGCGATCGCGGCCGCTATCGCCATGACGGCACCATCCTCTTCGCCAGCCGGGTCGACGGCTACGTCAAGATCCGCGGCGTGCGTGTCTCCTTGCCGGACATCGAGGCGGAACTCGGCGCCCACCCGGAGATTCGCCAATTGCTGGTAGTCGATTGCGGCGTCGAGCAGCACGGCGAGGCCGAGATCGGCGTGATCTACGTGCCGGCGCAAGCGGGCAAGCCGAGCGCCGCCGACTTGCGCGCCCATGCAAGGCGCGCCGTGCCGGATTCACATGTCCCGACCCGCTTCGTCGAGGTCGAGGCGCTGCCGCTCTCGGCCAACGGCAAGCCCGATCGGCGCAAGGCCCGTGAGCTGCTGGCTGCTACCGATCGGCGCGAGCCGGTCGCGAGCGCGGCCGCGCCTCCAGTCAATCCGCGCAGCCGCAGGATCCTCGACCTCTATCTCGCCGTGCTGGGCCAGCGGGCCTCGCCGGAGATCGACGACAGCACCGATTTCATCCGCCTCGGCCTGCTGCCGTCCCACCTCAAATCCGTGGCGAGCCGGATCCGCGACGAGCTCAATGCCGATCTGACACCGCATCAGCTGCTGCGCTGCCGCAATGCCGGGCAGGTCGCATCGCTGCTCCGCGACCAGGAGCGGTGAGGCAACGCGCCGCCGCCGCACAGTCCGAACAGGAGATTCCCATGTCGCAGGCCGATTCGCGCCGCGCCCTGATGCCGCTCACCCTGCCGCAGCTCGATTTCTGGGAGGAGTTTACCTTCCATCCGGAGGAGCCGATCGCGACCGTCGCGCATTGCCTCGATATCGACGGTGTCATGGACGAGCAGGCACTGGTCTCGGCCATCACCCAGACCATCGCCGAATCCGACGTGCTCTGCGTGCGCTTCCACGCCGAGCAGGGCCGCGAGACGCCGCTTCAGAGCTGTGATCCGCAATTGCGACCCGCCCTGCAGCGGATCGATCTGAGGGGCGTCGCCGATCCCCTGCAGGACGCGCGGCGCCGCATGGAAGCGGATGTCGCGGCGCCGCTCGACCTGCGCGGCGCCGGCCTTGCGGCGACCTGGCTCCTGCGTGTCGGTGAGCGGCGCTATCTCTGGTATATCCGCGCCCACCATATCATCCTCGACGGCTATGGCTTCACGCTGATCGAGCAACGCTGCGGCCAGCTCTATTCGCAAGCCCTGGCGGGTAACGAGGCCGGCCCAGCCTTCCACTCCTTCGCCAGCTTCATCGCGGAAGAAGAGGCCTATCGCGCCGGCCGCCGACACGAAAGCGACCGTGCCTATTGGCGGGAGGAGTTCGCCGCGCATGCCCCGCTACCGGTGCTGCATCGTGGCGACAAGCAGGCCGGCGGGGCGCCGCACGAAGTCTATGGCACGCTCTCAGCGGATGTGAGCGCCGGATTGCGCCGACTCTCAACGGTGACGGGCATCGGCTGGCCCGATTTGCTGGTGCTGCTCTCCGGGCTCCATCTTTCGCGCCACCTGCCGCGGCAACGGATCGACGGGCGCGAGGTCCTGGCCTTCTGGCTGCCGTTCATGAGCCGCTGGGGCAGCCTCGCCGCCCACACGCCCGCCATGGTCGTCAACATCCTGCCCTTCCATCTCTCCTTCGGGTCGGAGGAGAGCCTCGAAGACGTTCTGCGCGGGAACGCCGCCACGCTGCGAACGCAGCGCCGCCATGGCCGCTACCGGATTGAGCAGATCGCCATGGACAACGGCATGCCGGAGGGCAGCCGCTATTTCTTCTCGCCGCTGATCAACGTGCTGCCATTCAGCGCCCCGAGCTTCCATGGCTGCGCGGTGACGCGGGAGATCATGGGCAGCGGCCAGGGCGAGGGCATCGACCTGACCTTCCGCGGCGAGGACGATGGCAGCGAGCTGTCGTTCGCGATGTCGGCCGACCCGGCGATGTTCGCAAGGGAGCCGTTCGCGCAGCATGGCGATGAATTGCCGGCCTTCCTGGCGCGGGCACTCGCCCCGGAGGCGCTGGCCCATCCGGTCGCGGCGCTTCTGGAAAAGCAGCGGGAGGATGCGCTCGGCTTGGTGTGAGCGCGATGACATCGTCATGCTCGCCCTTGTGGCGAGCATCCATGTCTTGAACTCCACCCTGCCCGAAGGAGGACGTGGGTGGTCGGGACAAACCCGACCATGACGGGGAAGGCAGCGCCCGTATTCGCTCACCCCTCCGGCAGATGCGTGCCCAGTTCGGCGAGCTTCACCTGTGCCCCGCCAGTCCGGCCCATCAGCGCGAAGACCGCGCTGGTCGTCGCCGTGATCTTCTCGACCTCCTGCGGCCCGTAATGCTCGGAGCGATAGCTCATTAGCACGCGGATCGAGCGGTCGCCGGACAAATCGGTCTCCTCCATCACCTCGAAATGCAGGCCGAGCATCGATTCATGCCGCTCGGGATCGACCTGCCGGAAGGCGATGCTGCGCCCGTCCGGCAGCGCCAGCTCGCCGTTCAGCTTGTTCTTGGCGTGGATCTGGATGAAGACCTCGAAGAGATGATCACGGCCCGGCGTCATGCCGAGCGCCTCCTCGACCAGGTCGATCGGGATCTCGCTCGATGGCAGCGACTCGTTGACCAGGTTCCTGACCTGGCCGACCAGGCCGCCGAGGCTCATCGCCTCGTCGAAGCAGATGCGGTGGGCGACGACCGTGGTGAAATAGCCGACCGTGTCGAAGAAGGCGGCGTCGCTACGGCCCGAGGCCGAGGTGCCGACCACCAGTTCCGACAGCGAACCGAGCTGGCGCAGCGAAGCGGCGATACCAGCATAGACCACGTTGAACAGCGAGGCGCTGCTCTGCCTGGCGAGAGCATAGAGTCCTTCCGTCGCCTCCCGGTCGAGCTTGAACTCGACCCAGCCGCCGGCGGCCGAAGCCTCCTCGCCGGCAGGCTCGACCCGGTCCTGACGCCGCAGGATCGGCTGCGGCTCGGGCGCCCCACGCAGCATATCTGTCCAATAGCCGAGATGCTCCTGGTCGACGCCGGCAGCGTCCTGGAGCCGGGCGAATTCATGGAAAGGCGCCGGCGCATCCGACCAGACCGGCATGCCGCCGGCCGCACGCACGCGGTAGCAATAGGCGATCTCGTCCATCATCAAGTTGACCGACCATTCGTCGAGCACAACGTGATGAAACAGGAAGGACAGCACCTGCCGGCCCGTTGTCGGGTCGATCAGGAAGCGCAGGCGGAAGGGCAGTTCCTTCGCTAGGTCGAAATGGTGCTGCGCCTCGTCGCGGCGATCGACGCCCAAGCTGTCGGCGCTCGCCCAGAACCATTTGTACTGCGACAGCTCGGCGGCCGGCACGACCTGCTGGACCATGCCCTCGCCTTCCTGCCGGAACAGGCTACGCAGGCCGGGATGGCGTTCGAGGACGTCGGTGAAGGCACGCCCGTACAGGGCTTCGTCGACCGGCTCGAGGAAATCGAGCGCGAAGGGCAAGTTGAAGATCTCGTTGAAGCCGAAGGCGGCATAGGCCTTCCACAGCGAAGCCTGCGCCAGCGACAGCGGCGCGCTCGGCGCCTTCTCGATCGCAGCCGCACGCACTGGCTCCGGGCTGGCCTCGCCGGTGCGGCACGCCTTAAGCGCGAGCGCGGCGGCGCTCGGATAGCTGAAGAGGTCGTTGAAGTGCAGCTCGATGCCATGCTGGCTGAGCAGGCGCCCGATGATGCGCGTCGCGATCAGTGAATGGCCGCCATGATCGAAGAAATCATCGTCCGGTCCTAGCTCAGGCGCGTTGAGAGCGGCGCGGAACTCGGCGAGGATCAAAGCGGTCGTCAGGTCGGCAGCCGGCGCTTCGACTGGAGCCGAGCCTCGCGCCAGGTCCGCGGTCGAGTCCGCGGCCGTGGATGCAACACCGGGCAGGGCGGTACCGCCCTCGGCAAGCCACGCCAGGAAGCGCTCAAGCAGGATCGGGCCGATGTGCGACGTGAGCGCCTGTCCCGTCACCAGTTCGAGGACGATGCCGCCGGTTTGGTCGCGCCCCACCGCCAGCGCCAGATCCGGCCTGTTTTCGAAAGTAGGCAGTGGCAGCCGTTCGACCGAGACGCCGGCGAGGCAAAGCCTGGCGGCGGGATCGCCCAGCCAGCTCGCGGTCAGCGTCGGGCGGCTGCCCTTGCCGGCCCGTGCCACCGCCGCGTCCGTCTGGTCGAGACGATTGAGGATCGCGCAGACGGCCGTGCCGGTCTCTCCGTGGCCATCGACCGTCAGGACGGGAAGGCCGTGATCGACAATTTCCGGCGATGGATCGGCGAACTCTGAGACTCCGAGCCGCACATCGATCTCGCCGCGGCCGCTGAGTGCCGCGAGATATCCGGCAAAGCGCGCGACGAGATGCGCGAGGATCATGTGATCCGGGGCATCCGGTTCGAGCCCGGTCAGCAGATCGGCCTCGACCCGGGCGCTGCAGCGCCCGGCCAACCCGGGCAGCGGCGGCTCGCCGCGCGCCCCATGGTCGGTGATGACAGAGCGCGTTTTGGCGCTCTTGCGCATCCAGCCCGGCAGCATCGCCGACGTCTCGCCCGGCGCTGGGGCAACGCCACGCATGCGAGCCTTGATCCGCGGTGCCGATGGCACGGTCTTGCCCGCATAGGCTTGCGCGAGCGCGCTGAGAAGCTGATCGATCGGTGCGACCTCATCGAGGATGCGGTGCAGAATCACGGCGAGGATCGTTTGCTCGCAGCAGGCGATCACGAGCGTCTCGAAGGGCGGCTCGCTCTCGCAATCCCAGCTGCTGCCCTGCCGGTCGAGAATCATGCCGATTGCCTGTTCGCGGGTCTCGGCCCGGACCAGCCGCAGGAGCCTTCCCTCTTCGCCGGCGTAGCGCTTGTGCAACTCGCCGTCATCGCTGAAGCGGAAGCGGGTATTGAGATCGGGCCAGGAACGGACGACAGCGCCGACCGCTCCGGCGAGCCCTGCGAGATCGACATCGCCGGTCAGCCGGCAGGCGACGACATGCTTCAGGACCGCGTCCGGATCCTGCTGCTGGGCCAGCCAGACATGCTCCTCGTATTGGGTCGGAGCGAGCGCTGCCGGCGTGCCCGGCGCCGTTGTCCCGATGAACTTTTGCCTGGCGGCATCGAGACGCCGCTGCTCGTCGCGCGTCAGCAGGTGATCGAAGTCGGCAGCCATTGCTGGTTTCCTCTCGCTTCGGCAGATGTCGGTGTATGGCGGGCGGGCCGCCTCACTCGTCGAAATCGTCGTGCACGGCGACGGCGCCGCGACGCCAATAGCCATGGGCGCGGACCCATTTGCGATTGGCGCCGCGTTCGTCGACGAGAACGCTGCGCAGCTGCTTGGCGGCGCTTGATTCGCAGGCGATCCAGGCGAAGTAGTCGCCATCCGGAAAAGCCAGGGCTGGCAGGGTTGCGAGCAGCGCTGCACCGGGTTGCGCCCCGGGAGCACGATGAGTCCAGACCACCTCGATGCCGGCCGAGCGATGCAGCGGTAGTTCCTCGTGCGCTCCGCCAGCCTCGACCAAAGCGAGCGCCCGGTTGCCCGACGGCAGTTCCTCCAGGCGCCGCGCCAGGGCAGGCAGCCCGGTCTCGTCGGCGATCAGCAGATGCCAGTCGAAATCAAAGGGGACAATGAAGGAGCCGCGGGGGCCGGCAATCCAGGCGGAATCGCCGGGCTCGACCGTCGACGCCCAATAGCTGGCCGGCCCTTCGTGCAACAGGGCGAAATCGATATCGAGTTCACCCGCCTGCGGATCATGCCGCCGCGGTGTGAAATCGCGCGCCAACGGCCGCGGGCCGCTCTCCGGAAATGCCAACCCGTCCGGGCCGGCGACGGGCAAGACCGGCTTCACTTCGCCGGGAGCGGCGAAGAACATCTTCACATGGTCGTCGAAGCCGAGGCTGACGAAGCCTTCGAGCTCCGGACCGCCCAGCGTCACGCGCCGTATCGAC
Source organism: Allobosea sp. NPDC055332 (assembly GCF_053645455.1). Classification (NCBI taxonomy): domain Bacteria; kingdom Pseudomonadati; phylum Pseudomonadota; class Alphaproteobacteria; order Hyphomicrobiales; family Alloboseaceae; genus Allobosea; species Allobosea sp. NPDC055332. The sequence continues at coordinate 208,632 of NZ_JBSHMO010000004.1, forward strand.
GGGCTGAGATCAGTTACGCGCAGGACGTGCAACTGCCGCAGTACCACCTTGTGACGCTGGCGCATCGGCAGGCGTTCGCTCAGCACGCCCGTTCCATCGGCGTTACCCATGATCTCGATCCCTTGTGTGTGCTGGCTCGTGGCGGCATGGCCGCATTGAGTTCGATCCGGCCATGCCTCCTGGCCGTGGGGTTCTACGGCGACGTAATCCGTCGCCGGTGGTCATTTGGTCAGGATCAGTTTTCCCTGCCGCGTGATCTTGAGGCGATAGAGTTCGCCGTGATGGTCGATCCCAATCTCCGTCTTCCCTTCGAAAACCGCCGTGCTGAAGATCGTCCTGACCGGTCTCATCGCAGCCGAGCGAAGCCGGGCGGTCTCCCGATCCGGGCATACAGAGACGATCGAGGAAGACGAGAGGTACTGGCTACTCATGAAGACCGCTCGGAATGACAGGCTGCAGCAAAGGCGCGAGCAGCTTAACCAATCTCAAAAAAGCAAGCAATTACAATAGTTTATATGTGTAAGCATTAAAAATTGCGGAGTGAAGCTAAGCGCATAGCAGTGAGGTCCTGCAAATCATTCGTAGTCGCTGCACGTTTGCGCGATGACCTAACAGTTTCTGTTGGCTTATTCGTTGGCTTATGTTCCGTATAACAAATTTTTCATTAGATTATTCAATATCTTAGCTAAGATCGACCTCGACCAGGGGCGTCATTTCCCATTATGCCTTGCCGCTGCCCAGCGGCCATCGTGCAGGCGCGACCTGTCCAGCCGCGCCAGCAGATCGAGTTCAGGCGAGCGGAAACGGGGCCTGGAAGCTGCCCTCACTCACCGGACGGCGCCCCTGTCGGATGCGTGGCTCGCATAGCGATCAGAAATAGGTTCCGTCGTCGTAGATGCCGGTTCGGCCGACATAGGTGCCGGCAGCGTCGTAATAGTCGGTGTATTGCTGCCAGGCGTTCGCGTTGTCCGCGTCGAAATAGGTATTCTGGTAAGAGCCGTCATCGAAAAGCGCCTGGCGGGCGATCAGATTTCCACCGTTCGCGTGGAAGTCCGTGTACCGGCTCCAGGACTGGCCGGTCGTGTCGAAATAGGTCGACTCGTAACTGCCGTTGTCGTTCAGGACCTGCCTTGCGGCGAGCGTGCCCGAACTATTGTGGTAGTCCGTATAGGAGTACCAGGACTGGCTCGATGCAGCATCGAAGACCTGCGTCGTGCGCGTGCCGTCGTCGTTATAGGTCACCTGCCATTCCGTGACGCCGTTCGATGTGAATTTCTGTCGATAGCTCGACCAGGAATTCGTTCCGGCATAGTCATAGATGAGAGACTCTGAAAGTCTGCTCTGAGAGTCATAAATATTCTGGGCGTACAGTACCCACCCGTCGACGTAGTAGTCGGTATAGCTACCCCCACGAACCTCGGCGAGTTCGAAGCCGTTGTCAGACAGGTCGAACTGCCGGACGCCAACCTCGGTGTCGACGGCTTGGATGATGAGGCGGTCGAAGCCGTTGCCGCCATTGTAGGAATCGCCGGGATTGGACGAGAAGCGTCCCCAACCTTGCCAAATAATGGTGTCGTCGCCGTCGCCTCCCGAGACGATGTCGGTGCCCGCGCCACCGTCGAGATAGTCGTTCCCGGCGCCGCCATTGAGTATATCGTCGCCAGCGTCACCGAAGAGCCTGTCGTTGCCGTTCAGTCCGAACAGCGTGTCATTCCCGTCACGGCCGGAGATGAGATCATCGAAATTGCCGCCGGTCAGCGTGTTCGCGACATTGTTTCCCGAAATGGTATTACGCGCGTTCGGGTCGCCAATGGCATTTTCGACAGGGCCGTTTCTGACGATGGTATAGCCCGAATCGGCACCGATTGGCGTCGGAGCGCGCCCGAAAGCCACTGTATTGTCGCCGCCATAGGCAAGGTCGATCGTCGCGGGCGCCCCATGGGTGCCCCGCGCAATCAACGTGTCGGTCCCGGTGCCATCATCGACATACTCGTAGAAAATGGGGTTCGAATTGGCGCCATAGATGTCATCAGCCATATCACTTCTCCCAAAAGCTTGCTTGCAAGCGGCCGCCGAGTGAATGGTCAATCAAGTCTTCTGTTTTGTCGTCTTTTCGTCAAGTAGATTTTCGTATAGTTTAGCTAAAGTAATATTTTTATTTTACGATCGGAAAGTCAGAATATAACGCTACAGCCATAATATATTTACATTTCAATTTTTAAAAATCCGTGAATCATAAATTTTACATGGAAATTCTATCCGGCAGAACCATGAAATAGTCCAAAGGGGCGCCGGCAACAACTGTGATGGCTCGAAGGGCTGCATCCTTTTTTCGGCATGGTCTGCCAAATTGATACACTCCAGGTTGTTCTCTTCTCCCGGGTGGGCGCCTGAATTCGTCCATCCGTGCGGCAGATTGGCGCCCGCCCTAAAATCGCCGCTCACCCTCGCTCTGTCTTGCCGCCTCGAATCGACGATTCCAGTCAGCCGAGGAGTAGAACCATGCGGGCAGTCGCCATCGCCGTCGCGGCCAGCGTTTTCGGAGCCATCCCAGTGCTTGCGGATGAGCTCCCGCAGCGCAAGGCGGGGCTATGGGAGACCAAGTCGACGGGAGCGGAGGGCGAAACCACCGCCAAGCAATGCGTCGGTCCGGGCACCGATCGCGCCATGCTGGGCGGGATGACCGGCGGCGCCTGCGCGAAGGTCGAGGTGAAGAAGGTCGGGGCCGGCTATACCGTCGCGACCGAATGCACGGTCGGCCAGATCAAGGCGGTCGGCAACAGCGTCGTCAGCGGTGATTTCCAGGCGACCGTGCGCACCGAGGGCACCACTAGGCTCACCGGCATGCCCGGCCAGGCAGGAACGGTCGAGCGCAAGCTCGTGGTCGAGGCCACGCGTCTCGGCGAGTGCGGCCCCGGCCAGAAGCCGGGCGACGTCATCCTGCCCGACGGCAGGGTGATCTCGATGCCGGGAGCGGCCGGCGCGAAGCCCTAGTCCCTGTCGCGAGTGGAAGTCGCGAGTCTGCCATTTGGCGGATGATAAAAAATTGCCCGGCATGTCACAATTGGCCGAGCTGTTTCGTCCTTGTGGAAAGCGCTGCAGCGGCCATGCCGTCCTGTGAGGCGCGCTTCGCCGGGCGAGGACGGACATGGCAACGGACATTTTTCTGGTTGGAACGGAGACCGCTGCTGTCGCAGGGCGGCTGCTTCTGGGCGGAGCCTTCGCCTTTGCTGGCCTGCGCAACATCGTCAACAGGGGCCTGCTGGCGAACCTAATCGGCGCGCGCGGTGTGCCGCTGCCGGCCGTCACCCTGTGGCTCGGCATCGTCTTGCAGATCATCGCCGGACTGATGATCATCTGTGGCATCAAGGTCTCGCTGGCCGCGTTGATGTTGCTCGCCTTCCTCCTGGCGGCGACGCCGATGTTCAACAACTTCTGGGACCATCAGGGCCTGGATCGTGCCAACCGCATCAACGGCTTCGTCGCCAATATCGCGATCGCCGGTGGCATGCTCGGCCTGATTGGCCAAGCCTGAGTAGCTCAGCCGGGCTCGCCGGCGATCACGCCCTTGCGGAACAGGAAGCAGCCATAGGGGCGGGGATCGCCGACCTGCACCACCGCGAAGGCCTGCTTTGCCGTCTCGTAGAAGGCGAAGCGCTCGATGCCGGCGAGCAGCTCGGGGCGGCCGAGGGCCCGGTCGAGTTCGGCCTGGACCTGGCTCTGCACCTCGGGGATCGCTGCGGTATCCCCGACCACCAGCATGCGCCTGGCCGGCTGCGGCTCGAAATCGTCGATCGGCAGCACCGAGAGGATGGCGCGGGCTACCCGGGCCATGGAGAGGCCGGGCAGGCGCACCAGCCGGCCGCTGGTGGTGGCGCGCGCTATCTTTTCGGCGGGATGGTTGGCGTCGACGAGGGCAAGGTCGTCGCCATGGCCCATCGCTGCCAGTACCCAGAGCAGATCAGCAGAGAGGACCGGGTCGATATCCTTGAGCATGTCACCTGCGTCCGCGCTGCGAGAGGTAGAGTTTTGCGGCATTGCCGCCGAAGACGGCAGCGCGCTGCGCTTCAGTGAGGCCGGCGAGGAGCGTTTCGGCCGCCTCGAACCATTGAGCATAGGAAGCGCGCAGCGTCACCACCGGCCAGTCGCTGCCGAAGATCAGTCGCTCTGGACCAAAGGTGGCGAGGAGATGCTCGACGACCGGCGCCAGCGTGTTCGGCGTCCAGTCCGGGTCGGCTTCGGTAACGAGTCCGGAGAGCTTGCAGGTAAGCCGTGGATGTTTGGCGAGGGCGCTGATGCCGTCGCGCCAGGCTGTGAGGTCGCCGCTGACGAGGTCGGGCTTGGCGCCGTGATCGATGACGCAGGCGAGATCGGGGTGTCGCTCCAGCACCGTGAGTATCGCGGGGATATGGCGCGGCTTCAGCAAGGCGTCGAAGGTGAGACCATGCGCGATCATCGCGTTGAAAGCAGGTGCCAGAGCGGGGCGTGCCAGCCAGTTATCGTCGGCGATGTCCTGGACCATGGGCCGGAGCCCGACGAGCAGAGGATCACCGCCGAGGGCCGTGATGCGCTCCGCCACATCGGGCGCATCGAAATCGGTCCAGCCGACGACGCCGGCGACGAAGGGCGTCTTCGCCGCGATCTCAAGCAGATAGGTGGTCTCGGCCTCGGTCGGAGCTGCCTGGGTCAGGATGGTGCGTTCGATCCCATGGGTGGCGAGGAGCGGCGCGAGATCGGCCGGGCCGAAATCGCGATGGATCACGCCTAGCGCCGGCGTCAGCCAGCCATAATCGCCGCGGGCGAGGCTCCAGAAGTGCTGGTGGGCATCGATGCGCATGAGATCAGACCGGGACCGGGACATCGGCGCCAAGCAGACCCTCGGCCTTCAGCTCTGTCCAGAGCGCGGCGGGAACCGGGGCGGCGAGCTCGGCAACCTGATCGGCAACTTCCTCCGGCTTGACCGCGCCCATGACCAGGCTCGCAACCGCGGGGTGGCCAAGCGGGAATTGCAGCGCGGCACGGCGCAGCGGCACGCCATGGCGAGCGCAGACCGCCTCGATCGCCGCGACACGGGCGAGGATCTGGGGCGGCGCCGGCTGGTAGTTGTACTTGGCGCCTGCGATCGGGCCGGTGGCGAGGATGCCAGAATTGAAGACACCGCCCAGCATCAGGTCGATACCCTTCTGCTGCGCCAGCGGCATGAAAGAGGCGAGCCCCGGCTGCTCCAGCAGGGAGTAGCGCCCGGCGAGCAGCATCGTGTCGAAGTCGCCGGCGTTCGCGAAGCGCTCGCACATCTCGGCTTCATTGACGCCGACGCCGATGGCCTTGACAGCCCCGGCGGCGCGCAGCTTGTCGAGGGCGCGATAGGCGCCGCCCATGGCCTCTGCAAAACGGGCCTCGATCGCGCTCTCCCCATGCGTCCAGACATCGACATCGTGGATCAGCACGACATCGATGCGATCGACGCCGAGGCGCAGTGCCGATTGCTCCAGCGAGCGCAGGGCGCCGTCATAGGAATAGTCGAAGCGCATTCCGTGCGGCAGTCCGCCGAGATAGCCGGAACCGTTGCCGCGGCCGGCGAAGGGCTCGGCGACGCGGCCGACCTTGGTCGAGATCACCACGTCCTTTCGGCCGGAACGCCGCAGCGCCGCGCCGATCCGGTGCTCGGAGAGGCCGTGGCCATAGAGCGGTGAGGTGTCGATCAGGTTGATGCCGGAGGCGAGCGCCGCCTCGACCGTGGCGATCGCACGGGATTCGTCGAGATGGGCATAGAGATCGCCGAGCGGCGCGCCGCCGAAGCCGAGCGTCGTGACCTTGAGGCCGGAGCGGCCGAGCGGTCGAGTTGGAAGCGTGGGAATCGTCATCGGAGGCCGGGTGCTCGGTCGTGTTGCATCACTATGTGCACGTCAACATGTTAGCTTGCAACCGCCTTCGTTCCGGACTAGCGTGCGCTCCATTCCGGCAGGCGAGGGGCGATGACGAGCCAGCCTGCTGGAACAGCATCAAGACGGCCTGCAACGGCCGCGTACCAGTCCACGGGAGGACATCCATGACCGAGATCTTGAAGCCGACACGGCGTGGCCTGCTGCGCGGCGCCGCCGCGCTCGGCGCGACCGGCGCCATCGCCTCGCCTCTGGTGCTGCGCGAGGCGCGGGCCCAGGCCGCCTTCAACTGGAAGCGTTTCTCCGGCCAGTCGATCGATGTGCTGCTGGTCAAGAATCCGCGCTCGGACTTGTTCCAGGCCGCAGAGAAGGAGTTCACCGAGCTCACCGGCATCAAGGTCTCCTCCGAGCAGGTGCCGGAGCAGCAGCAGCGCCAGAAGGCGGTGATCGAGTTCGCCTCGGGCAAGCCGAGCTTCGACGTCAGCGCGATCTCGCTGCATGTGCAAAAGCGCATGGCGGCCAAGGGCAAATGGTTCGCCGACCTCTCGCCCATGATCAAGGACGCCTCGCTGACCTCGCCCGATTTCAACTTCGAGGATTTCGGCGCCGGCGCGGTCGCCTATGCCCGCCAGGCCGATGGGGCGCTCGATACGCTGCCCTATTTCGTCGACTACTGGATGCTCTACTACAACAAGGAACTGTTCGACGCGAAGGGCGTCGCCTATCCCAAGAGCATGGACGAGATGGCGCTCGCCGCCGCCAAGCTGCACGACCCAGCCAAGGGTGTCGCCGGCTTCGTCTCGCGCGGCCTGAAGAACGCCAACGTCCCGGTCTGGGCCTGCCTGCTGCTCGGCCAGGGCGTCGAGACCACTTCGGCCGATGGCAAGCTCCTGACCGATACGCCCGAGGCGATCTGGGCCGCCGAACTCTACAAGAAGCTCAACAAGGACACCGGCCCGGTCGGCTCTGTCGGCTTCAACTGGAACGAATGCCAGACGACCTTCATGCAGGGCCGCGCCGCCATGTGGCTCGACGGCATCGGCTTTGCGACGCCGCTCGAGGACCCCAGCAAGTCGCGCATCGTCGGCAAGGTCGGCTATGGCGTCACGCCGCCTGGGCCGAAGGCGCATCATGCCGGCATGTTCGGCGACGGCATCGGCATCTCGCGCGGCTCCTCCAAGAAGGAGGCGGCCTGGCTCTACATCCAGTTCATCACCAACAAGGTCCAGCAGCTTGCCATGCTCAAGGCCGGCGCCGGCGCTCCGGCGCGTTCCTCGGCCTATCTCGACACGGCGACGATCGAGGCGTCGAAATTCGGCAAGCAGTATTTCGACTGCCTGCTGAACTCGGCCAAGATCGCCCGCGCCGCACTGCCGCAGATCGTCCCGGTCACCGAATTCCGCGACGTCTTCGGGGTGGCGCTGACCAATGCGATCGGCGGCGCGGATGTTGCAGCCGAGCTGAAGAAGGCGACGGAAGCCTTCGCGCCGGTGCTGGCCAAGAGCGAGCAGGGCTAAGGCCAGTCGTTACGCGTCATGGCCGGGCCTGACCCGGCCATCTCGTGACCAGAGGGCATTTTCCAAGAGATGCTCGGGTCAAGCCCGAGTATGACGGTTCCAACAGATGACCAGCACCACCTTGCCAGCCAGTAGCCTGACGAGCCCAGCGCCGCCTTCGGCAGCGGATTCTCGGGATTTCACGCCGCGCTACTGGCTGTTCTCCCTGCCGGCGGTGCTGATCATCGCCAGCGTGATCGTCTTCCCCTGGCTGTTCACGCTCTACATGTCGACGCAGGACTGGAAGATCGGCGGCGGCCAGGAATTCATCGGCCTGCAGAACTTCGTCGAGCTCTTGCGCGACCCGCGCTTCATTGAGTCGATGGGGCACACCTTCTACTACACGGTGCTCGCGGTCGTGCTGCCGATCCTGTTTGGTACGGCTGCGGCGCTGGTCTTCCATCGCGAATTCCCGTTCCGCGGCCTGCTGCGCACCATCTTCGTCATGCCGATGATGGCGACGCCCGTCGCGGTCGCGCTGGTCTGGACGATGATGTTCCACCCCCAGCTCGGCGTGCTGAACTATCTGCTCTCGCTGGTCGGCATCGGCCCGCAGACCTGGGTCTATTCGCCGAACACGGTGATCCCGACGTTGATCCTGGTCGAGGTCTGGCACTGGACCCCGCTGGTCATGCTGATCGTGCTGGGCGGCCTCGCCGGCCTGCCGCGAGAGCCCTATGAATCCGCGCTGATCGACGGTGCCAATGCCTGGCACATGTTCCGGCACATCACGCTGCCGCTGGTCTGGCCGTTCATCATGGTCGCGATCGTGATCCGCACCATCGATGCGCTGAAGGCCTTCGACACGATCTTCGTGATCACCCAGGGCGGCCCCGGAACGGCGTCCGAGACGCTCAACATCTTCCTCTATCTGCAGGCCTTCCAGTTCTACAAGATCGGCTACGCCTCGGCGGTCGTGGTGATCTTCTTCGTGATCATCATCATGCTGTCGCTGCTGCTGCTCTATGCGCGCCAGAAGTCGAAGTGGAACGCGTGATGAAGCGGCTCCTCTCCAAATTCGGCTTCTACGCGTCGGTCTTCGTGCTGGTCTCGCCGGCGGTGCTGGTCTTCCTCTGGATGATCTCGCTCTCGCTGAAGAACGAACTCGACAACACCGCCTTCCCGCCGGTGTTCATCCCGAGCCCGCCGACCTTCGCCAACTATCTCGATGTGTTCGAGAAGAACAATTTCGCGCTCTACCTCTGGAATTCGATCCTGGTCACGGGCGGGGCGGTGCTGGTCGGCCTCGCGGTCGGCGTGCCGGCCGGCTACGGCATTGCCCGCGGCAAGGCCCATAAATTCGCGATCCTGATCCTGGTCGCGCGGATGACGCCGGCGCTGTCCTATCTGATCCCGCTCTTCCTGCTCTTCCAGATCACTGGCCTCGTCGGCACGGTGACGGCGCTGGTGATCACCCATCTCGTCATCACCATCCCGATCATCGTCTGGATCATGATCGGATACTTTGAAAACGTCCCGATGGAGCTTGAGGACGCTGCCCGCATCGATGGCGCCACGACCTGGCAGGCCTTCCGCCATGTCGCACTGCCCTTGGCCCGGCCCGGCATCGTCGTCGGCGGTATCCTCGCCTTCATCTTTTCCTGGAACAACTTCATCTTCTCGGTCGTGCTCGGCGGCAAGGCGAGCCGGACTCTGCCCTCAGCCGTCTACAACTCGCTGACTTTCGAGCAGATCTCCTGGGGCCCGCTCGCGGCGGCCGCTTTGCTCGTGACCTTGCCCGTCCTGCTGCTGACCGTCCTCGCCCAGCGCGAGATCGTTGCCGGCCTCTCCGCCGGAGGGCTCAAGGATGGCTGACATCGCCTGCCCAATCTCCCAATCGCACACCTCACGGAAAGACGCTTCGCAATGGCTCTGAATCCCAACCGCTTCGGCCTCTCCTGCGCCATCACTACGCCGATGCGGGAAGGCGGCGCCGTCGATCTGCCGCGGCTCGTCCACCACGCCAAGCACGTTCTCGCCAATGGCTGCGACAGCGTCACGCTGTTCGGCACGACCGGAGAGGGCGCGGCGCTCGGCGCCCCAGCCCGCACCGCCATGCTCGGCGCTTTGGTCGGCGCCGGCATCGACCCGGCCAGGCAGATCTATGCCGGCGTCGCCGCCGCCTCGCTGCATGAGGCGGTCGACCAGGCGCAGACTGCGCTGAACATCGGCGCCAAGGGCCTGCTGGTCGCGCCGCCCTTCTACTTCAAGGGCGTCGGCGACGAGGGCCTCTATGCCTGGTTCTCGCAGTTCTTCGAGAAGCTTGGCGCCTCCGCCCGCAATACCATCCTCTACCACATCCCCTCGGTGACGGCGGTCGACATCTCCGTCGGGCTGGTCGAGCGGCTGAAGAAGGCCTTCCCGGGCGTCGTCACCGGCGTCAAGGATTCCTCCTGCGACTATCCGACGACCGAGGCCTTCCTGAAGGCGCATGGCGAGCTCGCCATCCTGGTCGGTGACGAGCGTCTTCTCGGCCGCGCCGTTCGTGCCGGCGCGCAGGGCTCGATCTGCGGCGTCGCCAATCTGGTGCCGCATCTGCTGCGCCCGATCGTCTATGAGGGCGCCGAGGATGCGACGGTGAACGCGCTGGTCGACGAGATCTGCTCCTATCCGGTGCTCCCGGCGGTCAAGGCGCTGGTCGGCCATCTCCATGGCGATGCCGGCTATGGCCCGATGCGGGCGCCGCTGACCGCGCTCGACGAAGGCCAGCGTAAGGCGCTGTTCGCCGCCTTCGACCGGATCACCCGCGCCAAGGCGGCCTGAAGGAGCGTGTGATGAGCCAGCCCGATCCGGACCGCGACGGCGAGCCGCTGAAGCTCAGGGAGCGGGCCTATGCCAGCTTCACCGAGCGGCTGCTCGCCCGCGAGATCCGGCCGGGCCAGTTCGTCACCCAGCGCGAGCTCGTCGCCATGACGGGCTATCCGCTTGGCGCCATCCGCGAATTGATCCCGCGGCTGGAGGCGGAAGGGCTGATCAAGACCGTGCCGCAGCGCGGCATGCAGGTCGCCCATGTCGACCTCAATTTGATCCGCAACGCCTTCCAGTTCCGCCTCTTCCTCGAAAAGGAGGCGACGGCTGCCTATACGCGGACCGCGACCGACGAAGAGGTCGCCGAGCAGCGCCAGCGCCATGAGGCGATCATCCGCCGCGCCGAGGCCGGCGGCGACGAGACGCTGATCGAGGATGCCGAGGATGTCGACCGGCTGATGCACGAGATGATCATCGACCATCTCGACAACGACATCGTCAGCCAGGCCTTCCGGGTCACCTGGCTGAAGATCAGGCTGATCCGGCAATACGAGACGCGGATCCAGAACCACATCCTGATCCCGGTGATGCAGGACCATCTCAAGATCATCGCGGCGATCGAGTCGCGCGATCCCGAGGCGGCTGCGGCGGAGATGAGCGCACACATCAACAACGCCCGGACGAGGGCGATGAGCTACTGACCAGCGATCAGGCGCCCATCAAGACAAGGCGCTGGAACAGCGAGCCGGAAAACCGGCCGCTCAGGGAGGAGAGCAACGATGACCAAGCTGACGAAACGCGCCTTTCTCGCCGGTTCTGCCGCCGCCGGTGGCATGATCGCGATGCCGACCGTGCTGCGCGCGCAGGCCACTGTGCTGCGCTGGGGCGATGGCCAGCCGGTGACGCATCCCTCGCCGCAGGCGGCGCTCAAGGCTGCCGCCGAGATCAAGGAGAAGACCGGCGGGCGGATCGAGATCCAGAGCTTTCCGGGCGGCCAGCTCGGCTCCTCGCGGGACATGGTCGAGTCGGTCGCCTCCGGCGCGCTGACCATGGTGACGGAAGGCGCCGCCCAGCTCGGCCAGTTCGTGCCGCAGCTCTCGATCATCGAGGCGCCCTATATCTGGCGCGACCCGGCGCATATGACCCGCGCGCTGTCCTCACCGCTGATGGAGGAGCTCAACAAGGTCCTCATTGAGAAGCGCGGCATGCGCGTCATCGGCGTCAACTACTACGGCGTGCGCCATATCACGAGCGGCAAGAAGGAAATCCGCTCAGCCGAGGACATGAAGGGCTTCAAGCTGCGTGTGCCGGAGGTCGACACCTTCAAGGCGATGGCCGAGGCCTGGGGCGCCAAGCCGACGCCGCTGAACTTCAGCGAGCTCTACCTCGCTCTGTCGCAGGGCGCGGTCGACGGCCAGGAGAACCCGCTGCCAACCATCGCCTCGGCCAAGCTTGGCGAGGTCCAGAAATACCTGATCCTCAGCGCCCACATCATCACGCCGCGGCTGGTGATCGTGAACGAGGCGGCCTGGAAGAAGCTCTCAGGCGCCGATCAGGCCGCGCTGAAGGCCGCGGTCGACGCTTCCGCCGCCTGGCAGGACAAGGAGATCATCACCCAGGAGAGCGGCCTCGCCGACACGCTCGGCAAGGCCGGCATGACGGTGATCACGCCCGACCTCGAAAGCTTCCGCAAGCCGGTGCTGGCGACCCTGCCGGCCAAGTTCGAGAGCAAATGGGGCAAGGGCCTCTGGGACCGAATCCAGGGTCTGTGACCTGGCTCTGTCATCCCGGACAAGCCGCGTAGCGGCGCAGGTCCGGGATCCATCGTAGGGCTCCGAACTTTACGATGGATTCCGGTACTCCGCTGCGCCTCGGCCGGGATGACGGTTCCTTTGATTGCTCCGTTTATCCGCCACCGGAACCACCGCCATGCTCCAGCACATCGCTCGATGGTCCGACCGGGCCATCGAAGTCCTCGCCGTGATCGTGCTCATCGCCATGCTGACGGCGGTGATGCTCGGCGTCATCACCCGCGCGCTCGACGACCCGCTGATCTGGACCGACGAACTCTCGCGCTATCTCCTGGTCTGGGCCGCGGCGCTCGGTTGGGTGCTGGCCTCGCGGCGGCGCGTCCATATCCGCATTACCTTCTTCATCGACTTCCTGCCGGAGCGCCTGCACCGCATGGCCGAGGTGGTCATCCAGCTCGCGGTCGCGCTGTTCGGTCTCCTGATGATCTGGCAGGGCGCCGAGCTGGTCGAGCGCAACTACGATCTCGAGGCGACGGCGATGCCGATCTCGGTCGGCTGGATCTATGCGCCGATGGTGCTGGTCGGCATCTATGTGGTGTTCCAGGCGCTGGCCGAATGCAGTGACGCGCTTGCCGGGCGCCGCTTCGTCTCGCAGGTCGCCAGCGAGGTGATCGAATGACCACGCTGATGTTCCAGATCGGCGGGGTCTGGCTCCTCGCCATGCTGGCGGGTGTGCCGCTCTTCGCCTCGATGGGCCTTGCCGCCTTCGCCTTCGTCTTCTTCGGCGACCTCACGCTCTCGATCGTGCCACAGAAGATCGCCCAGGCGGCGAACTCCTTCCCGCTCCTGGCGGCGCCGCTCTTCATCCTGATGGGCAATATCCTGAACTCAGCGGGGATTACCGAGAAGATCTTCGCCTTTGCCACCGCGGTGGTCGGCTGGATGCGCGGCGGGCTCTGCCACGCCAACATCATCGCCAGCGTGATCTTCTCCGGCATGTCGGGCTCGGCCGTGGCGGATGCCGCTGGAGTCGGCACGATCGAGATCAAGGCGATGATCGACGAGGGCTATGACCGGCCGACCGCGGCGGCGATCACCGCGGCATCGGCGACGATCGGGCCGATCATCCCGCCCTCGCTGCCGATGGTGATCTACGGCGTCAGCGCAGACGTCTCGATCGGCGCGCTCTTCCTCGCTGGCGTCATCCCAGGCTTCCTGATGGCGGGCGCGATGATGGCGATGGTCTGGTACATCGCGACCAAGCGCAATCTGCCGCGTCACCCATTCCCGGGCTTCATGGGCGTGGTCAAGGCCTTCCGCGAGGCCTTCTGGGCGCTGATGGCGCCGGTCATCCTGTTCGGCGGCATGATGAGCGGCTATTTTACGCCGACGGAAGCTGCAGCTGTCGCCGCGGTCTACGCGCTGATCCTCGGCCTCTTCGTCTATCGCGACTTCGACCTGCGCGACCTGCCGAAGATCATCGTCGACACCGTCGAAACCACCGGTGTGGTGATGTGCCTCGTCATGGTCGCCGGCGCGCTCGGCTGGTGCATGTCGATCTCGCGCGTGCCGCAAACGCTGACGCCGGCGATCGTCGAGAACATCACCAACCCGCTGGTCTTCCTGCTGGTCTGCAACATCCTTCTGCTGGTGGTCGGCTGCTTCATGGAAGCGCTGGCGGCGATGCTGATCCTGATCCCGATCCTGGTGCCGGCCGCGAATTCCTACGGCATCGACCCCGTGCATTTCGGGATGATGTTCATCTTCAACCTGATCCTCGGGACGATCCATCCACCGGTCGGCGTCGTCATCTTCGTCACCGCGAAGATCGCCAATATCAGCTTCGAGGCGATGTCGAAGGCGATCATGCCCTGGCTGGTGCCGCTGCTGGCGACGCTGGTGGCGATCACGCTGTGGCCGCCGCTCTCGACCTGGCTGCCGAACCTGATGCTCGGCAAGTAGGGCTGGTCACACCGTCCGCGTCACCTTGGAGAGGTGGGGCGGGCGGTCCGGATCGAGGCCGCGGCTCTGCGCGAGGGCTGCGAGCGCACCGTAGAAGGCGCGGACTTGCGCCAGCGGCAGCAGGGCGACTGGCAAATCCGGCGGCAGAGGCAGGCTCTTTCCCGCGCCGCCTCCGGCATAGCGCAGGTCGGCGCCGAGGCCGGTGAAGGCCGTGGCCGCGGCGCGCACGCTCTCGCTGCCCTCATCGCCCGGATCGAGCGCTAGTGCTGGGAAACCAGGGCCAACCAACGCCAGCGGGCCATGCAGCACTTCGGCGGCGCTGAAGGCCTCGGCATGGATGCGGCAAGTTTCCTTGAATTTGAGCGCGATTTCCTGGGCGATGCCGAAGGACAGCCCCCGGCCGATCACATAGAGGCTGCTGGCCTCGCGCCAGGACAGGAGAGCGGGCTTCCAGTCGCAACGCCCGGCAGCGTCGAATGCTTCGGGTGCCTGCGCAAGCGCGGCGGACAAGGCTTCGTCCTGTGCCCACTCCGCCGTCAGATGCAGGAAGGCGAGGCAGGTGGCGAGGAAGCTCTTGGTCGCGGCGACGCTGCGCTCGGGCCCGGCCCGCAGCGGCACGAGCACGTCGACCATCCCCGCGAGCGGCGAGGCCTCGTCGTTGACGAAGCCGACCACGAGCGCTCCGGCGCGCTTGGCCGCTTCGGTCAGCAGCAACGCATCGGGACTGCGGCCGGATTGCGAGACGGCGATGAACACGGCGCGGGACAGATCGAGCTCGCCGCCATAGACCGAGGCGAGGCTGGGGCCGAGCGAGGCGACGGGCAGGCCGAGGGCGCGCTCGATCAGGTATTTGCCATAGGTCGCGGCATGGTCGGAGGAGCCGCGCGCGCAGGTCGCGACGAAGGCCGGTCGCTTGATGCGCAAGCGCGTGACGAGATCGGCGATGATCGCCGCGTTCTCGGCAAGCTGGCGGCGCGCGACGATGGCGGCCTCGGCCGCCTCACAAGTAAGCAGGGCTTCAGCCATGGCGACGCAGGGGCTCTTCGAGCAATCGGTCGGCGATGCGGGCGACCTGGTGCGGATCGAGCACGTGGCCGGCACCGCCGACGCTCTGGACCGAAAGCGTACCACAGGCGATGCCCTCGGCGAGGGCGCGTTCGGGAGAACTCCCGGCAAGCCAGGCGGCGAGGAAGCCGGCATTGAAGGCATCACCCGCACCGGTGGTATCGAGCACCGCCTGGCTGGGCGCGGCAGGAAGCGTGATGCTCTTCTCGCCGTGGTAAAGGCAGGCGCCGGCACCGCCATCCTTGATCACCACCAGCGCGAAGTGTTGCGCCAGCCGTTGGCCAGCCGCATCGAGATCGTCGCTATCGGCAATCGCGCGAGCTTCCGATGCGTTCGGCAGGAAGACATCGACGCCGCTGCAGCGTGCGACGAGATCGGGCGAGCGGATCAATGCATCGTCCCAGCTCGGATCGAGCGAGACGGTGAGGCCGTGATGTTTGGCGTCGGTCACCAGATGCGGGATCTCGGCCAGCGTCGCGAACTCTGCGATGTGGAGGTGGGCAGCGCGGACATGGCCGAGGGCGGCAGGAAGCGTCCCCGGCCGCGCCGGGCCGGCGCGACGGGAGAGAAAGGCGCGCTCGCCATCCTTGACCATCGCGACTGTGAGCTGCGGGCCGGCATCGACGGCACGCTCCAGGAAGGCGAGGTCGACGCCGCTGCCTTCCAGCGCCGGCAGGAGCGATTGCGAGAGCGGGTCCTCGCCGAGGCGCGCGAGCAGGGCGGAGGGGCGGCCGAGCCCGACAAGATGGGCCGCGGTGATGAAGCCGCCGCCGCCGGGGACGATCGCGACATCATCGGCAAAGCGCTCCTCGCCGAGGCGCGGCATCGCTTCCAGCCCGCGGAAGACGAGATCGCAATAGAGCCGGCCGGCGCTCAGCACGAGCCCGTCCGGCCGAGGTGGCCGGGACGTCACAAGGCACGCTCGCTCTTGGCATCGAACAGGCGCAGCGCCGAACTGGGGGCGCCGAGCCTGACGGCGCTGCCGACAGCGGGCGGATGCTTGGCCGAGGCCGAGGCGAGCAGCAAGCCGCCCTCGGCCTCGACATGGACGAAGGTCTCAGGTCCCAGCGGCTCGACCACGGCAACCGTGCCGGAGAGGATGAGATCGGCGCGCTCGTCCTGTTCGAGCACGCGCAATTCCTGCGGCCGGACGCCGACGAGGATTTCGGCCGGGAGCGCGGTCGGCCATGCCATCGGCATCTCGCCGAGCTGCAACGTGCTGCGGCCGGCCTCGGCAGTCGCCTTCGCCGGCATGATGTTCATCGTCGGCGAGCCGATGAAGCGGGCGGTGAAGACATCGGCCGGCTTCTCGTAGAGCTCCATCGGCGCGCCGACCTGGAGGATATGGCCGTCGCGCATCACCACGATCCGGTCGGCGAGCGTCATCGCTTCGACCTGGTCATGGGTGACGAAAACGATGGTGGTCCCGAGCCGCTGGTGCAGGCGCTTGATCTCAAGCCGCATCTGCGCCCGCAATTGCGCATCGAGATTGGAGAGCGGCTCGTCGAACAGGAAGACGGCGGGATCGCGCACCATGGCGCGGCCGATGGCGACGCGCTGGCGCTGGCCGCCCGAGAGCGCCGAGGGGCGGCGTTCCAGCAGCTTGGTCAGGCCGAGCACCTCGGCCACTTCCTCGACGCGGTGGCGCTTCTGCGCCTTGTCGAGCCCGGAGGTGTAGAGGCCGAAGGCGATGTTCTCGGCGACGCTCATATGCGGGTAAATCGCATAGTTCTGGAACACCATGGCGATGTTCCGCTCTTTCGGCTCGAGCCGGTTCACGACCTGGCCGCCGATCGCGATCGTGCCGTCGTTGATCTCCTCGAGCCCGGCGATCATGCGCAGTGTCGTCGACTTGCCGCAGCCGGAGGGACCCACGAAGACGACGAACTCGCCGTCCTGGATGTCGAGGTCGATGCCATGCACGACCTGCGTCGTGCCATAGCGCTTGACCAGTTTCTCGATCGCGATCCCGGCCATCAGGCGGCTCCTGCGAGGGCGGTGAAGGCGGCGTCGAGCTCGCGACGTGCAGTATCCTCGCGGCTTGCGACGGCGCGGGCGGTTTCCTCAGCCGCGGCGAGCTCGGCGCGATAGCCGGCAAGCGCTTCGCCGAGCACCTTCGGCCCCGGTCCGCCGAAGCGCTCGCGCAGGGCGACGAAGTTCTCCGGCGAGACGGCGGTGGCGAAGTCCTCGCGGCTGAGAGCAGGCTCGCGGCCGGCGGCGTGACGGAAGGCTTCACTGAAGGGTTCGTAGCCGTCGCGCGGCAGGTCGCCGTCCTTGGCGACCACAGCGCGGGCGACCGCCGAGGCGACCTCATGGGCGGCGCGGAAGGAGAGGTCCTCCTTGCGCACCAGCGTGTCGGCGAGCTCGGTAATGGTGATGCAGGAGCGCCGGATCGTCTCGGCAACGCGGCGGCTGTCGACCGACAGTGCCGGCAGCAGCGCCGCGAGCAGGTCGAGCACGCGTCCGCCGCTCTCGAAGGTCTGGTAGCCGGCTTCCTGCGTCTCGCCCTCGCTGTCGTTCATGTCGGTGAACGGCGTGTTGTGGACGATGTCGCGGACCATGCGGGCGCGGCTGACGCTCTGCGAGGCGAGATGGCGCAGATGCTCGATCGGCACGGGATTGCGTTTCTGCGGCATGATCGAGGAGATCTGCACGAAGGCGTTGGGCACATAGACCTGGCCGACCTCGAAGGCGGTCCAGAACTGCAGGTCCTGGATCAGCCGGCCGAGATGCAGGAAGACCAGCTCGATCGCGCCAAAGACGCCGGTGACGTAATCGACCGCGGCGATGCAGCCATAGGAGTTCTGCAGGGGTGCCTTGAAGCCGAGCAGATGGGCGGTGCGGTGGCGGTCGAGCGGGAAGCCGGAGGTGGTGATCGCGGCCGCCCCGAGCGGGCAGAGGTCCAGCAATTCGCGCGCCTGCATCAAGCGCTGATGGTCGCGCAACATCACCTCGATGGCGGCCGAGAGATAATGGCCGAGCGTCGAGGGCTGGGCCGGCTGGCCATGGGTATAGGCGACGATCAGCGTCGCCTTTTCGCGCTCGGCCAGCGTCAGCGCTGCGGCGATGAGGGCGCGCAGCTGGGCGGCGAGCCTGTCGAGCCTCGGCTTCAGCGCCAGCTTGAACAGGGTGTGCTCGATATCGTTGCGCGAGCGGCCGGTGTGCAGGCGGCCATTATCGTCGGGCTTCAGGCGCTTGCGCAGCTCGGCCTCGACCAGGAAGAAGTAATCCTCGACCTCGCCGGTATAGGTCAGCGTCGCCGGATCGATCTCGCGCTCGATCTCGATCAGGGCGCGGGCGATACCGGAGGCCGTCTCGCGCGAGAGGATGCCGGTCTCTGCCAGCATGACGAGATGAGCGCGGTCGACGGCGCGGAAGCCAGCGACATGATGCGTCTTCACTGCGTCAAAGAGCGGGCGCAGCACCGTTTCCTTGTAGACCGGATCGGGAAAGACGGAGCTGTCGCTGGTGCGTGGATCGATGTGGGCGGTCATCGCAACTATCCCTTGAGTCCGGCGAGCACGACGCCGCGGACGATGTAGCGCTGCAGCAGCAGGAAGACGGCGAGGGTTGGGATCGTCGCCAGCGCCGCGCCGGTCATGATCAGCTCCCACTGGATCTGCGATTCGACCGCGAAGGAGGCGAGCCCGACCGGGAGCGTGTAGAGCTCCTTGCTGGTGGTCACGATCAGCGGCCAGATGAAGGCCGTCCAGTTGCTGAGGAAGGTGAAGATCGCCAGCGCCGACAGCGCCGGCGTCACCAGCGGCAAAGCGATGCGCCAGAAGATCGCGAACTCGTTGAGCCCGTCGACGCGTGCCGCTTCGAGGAAGTCGTTCGGTACCGTCTCGAAGAACTGCTTCATCAGGAAGGTGCCGAAGGCGGTCATCATGCCCGGGAACATGATGCCCCAATAGCTGTCGAGCCAGCCGAAGTTCTTGGCCATGACGTACCAGGGGATGACCAGCATCTCGGTCGGGATCATCAGGGTCGAGAGGATCGCGAGGAAGACGAGATAGCGGCCGCGGAACTGGAATTTGGCCAGGGTGTAGCCGACCAGGCTGTCGAAGAAGACATTCGACAGGGTGACGATCGTCGCGATCGCCAAGGAATTCCAGAACCAGCGCAGGAAACGCCCGTCCGAGAGCACGGTCTTGTAGTTGTCGAGCGTCGGCGCCGCCGGGATCAGCCGGAGATCGTAGATATCGGCCGAGTCCTTCAGCGAAGTCGAGAACATGAAGAGCAGCGGCATCAGCATCAGGAGGCCGCCGGCGAGCAGCAGCAACCAGGCGATGACGCGCCCTGGGGCGAAACGATGCATCAGGGACGAGCCGGTCATCAGCGATCCCTCAAGAGGCGCAGCTGCAGCAGAGAGACGCAGAGCAGGACGAGGAAGAGCACGACGGTCTGCGCCGCCGCATAGCCCATGTCGAAAGAGGAGAAGGCGGTCTGATAGATCATCAGCACCAGCGGCTTGGTCGAGTTGAGCGGGCCGCCGGGATCGCCGCTGGTCATGTTGTAGACCTGGTCGAAGATGCGCAGGAAGCCGATCGAGGAGAAGACGACGAGGAAGATGATCGTCGGCTTGAGCAGCGGCAGGGTGATCTTGCGTAGGATCGCGAGGTCGGAGACGCCGTCGATCCGCGCCGCCTCGTAATAGGTCGTCGGGATCGCGCGCAGGCCGGCGAGGAAGATCACCACCTGGAAGCCGAGGCCGGCCCAGATCGCCGGCGCCAACACCGCCGGCAGCGCCTGCGTGGTCGAGCGCAGGAAGGGCTGCTGGGCCAAGCCGAAGGACGAGAGCAGGTCGTTGATCAGGCCGATCGGCACCGGCTGGTAGAACCAGCGCCAGACCCAGGCCATCGCCGTCGCCGTGGTCAGGAAGGGCAGGAAGTAGAGCGCCCGGATGAAGCCGTGCATGAAGCGGACGCGGTCGAGATGGTAGGCGATGGTGAAGGCGAGCACGAGGCTGAGCGGCGTGCCGATGAGGAGGTAGAGGAAGGTGTTGCGGAATACCTGCCAGAACACCGGATCGGCCATCAGCCGCTTGAAGTTCGCCAGCCCGACGAAGGAAGGCGAACTCATCAGGTTCCAGTTCGTGGTCGAGATGATGAAGGCCTCGACCGTCGGGTAGAAGCGGATCAGCCCGTAGAACAGGATCGGCACGGCAAGGAAGCCCCAGGCCCAGACCACCTGCTTCTGCTGCAAGGTGAGGCCCTGCCAGAGGCGCCCGCCGGAGCGGGCGACTTCGGTATTGGCGGTCATGGCGCGTCCTGCCGTCTTGGGATGGCTCAGCTTGCCGCGATCACTTCTTGTAGAAGCGGTCGAGGATCGCCTGCTCGGCCTTGGCCGCTTCCGCGAGCGAGGCCTTGGCGTCCCGGTTCTGGATGAACACCCGGTTGGCCATGTCGAGCCCGACCTGGCGCTGCGCCAATTCGTCGACGAAGATGGTCGCCTGCGAATAGTTCAGGGCCTTGAGGAAGGGGCCGTAGATCGGGTGGGCAAGGTTCGCCTGCGTCTCCGCTGCGGCCTTGCGGGCGGGGAGCTCGCCGACCATGTCGAGCCAGACCTGCATCGCTTCCGGCGAGGTGGTGAAGGCCATGAACTTCTTGGCCGCCTCAAGCTTGGCGCCGGTCGGCTTGCCGGTGATGGCGTTGACCCAGTAGCTGGCGAAGTTCGAGCGCTTGCCATCGGCGCTGGCGGGCAGCTCGGTGACACCCCACTCGAAGTTCTTGATGCCGCCGAAGGCGCCGAGGCGGAAGGAGCCGTCGACTGTCATCGCGGCGCGACCGGCGCGGAAAGCGGCCTGGCCCTCGTCCATGAAGCCGGCCTGGCCGACCTTGTGGACGCGCTGCAGGTCGGCATACCAGTTCAGCGCCTTGGCGCCGGCCTCGCTGTCATAGGCGACGCTCTTGTTGTCGTCGGAATAGGGCTTGCCGCCCATCTGGCGCAGCAGCACCTCGCGCCACCAGTGCAGGTCCTGACCTGGCATGTCGATCACGGCGCCGGCCGAGAGCATATTGCCGGCGGCGTCGCGCTTCACCGTCTTCTTGGCAGCTTCGAGATACTCGTCGAGCGTCTGCGGCGGCTTGTTCGGGTCGAGCCCGGCCTCCTGGAACAGTTTCTTGTTGTAGAACAGCGCCAGCGTGCGGACCGCTGTCGGCAGGCCATAATACTCGCCGTCGCGCTTCATAGTCTGGACGATCGGGTAGAATTCCTTCTCGATCACGTCGTGCGGGAAGGCGTCGCGTGGCAGCGGCTGGATGAACTTGGCCGAGACGAAATTGTCGAGCCAGCCATAATAGAGCTGGACCACGTCCGGCCCCTGGCCGGCCGGCACGGCGGCGGCGATCTTGGTCTGGTAGTCGGCATAGGGGAAGGTCGTGTGCTTGACCTTGATGCCGGGATTGGCGGCCTCGAAGCGCTTGATCAGCTCGTTCATCGCCTTGATGCGGGCGTCGAACACATATTGCCAGTACTCGATCTCGACCGCCTGGGCGCGGGCGCCGGCAATGGCGCCGATCGACATGGCAATGCCCAGGACTAATCCGCGAAAGCCGCGCATAGGTCTTCCTCCCCGTCTCGTTGCGACGTCCGCCCGCATGCTCGCTCCCGGCTGCCGGACGTTCGGCAAGCAGGCTCTCCCGCGGCCCGCCTGCTGTCAATAGATTAATTCACTTGAGTTTGATTAATGGCCGGCGCAGCCTGTGCGGACGAAAGAGGCTGCCCACCATGCCGCATCGCAAGCTCCCGGCCGCGCCAAGCGTCGCCCTCGGCGCCAACCCCGAGCGGGCGCGCCGCCACAACCGGCGCGTCGTGCTGGAGACGCTGCGCCAGCATGGCCGGCTCGGCCGCTCCGACATCGCCAATCTGACGCGGCTGACCGCGCAGGCTGTCTCGAACATCGTCGCCGAATTGCTCGAAGAGGGCTTCCTGATGGAGCTCGGGCGGCGACGTACGGCGCGCGGCCAGCCGCCGGTCGAGTTCGCGCTCAACGCCGATGGCGGCGTGACGGCCGGCCTGGAGATCGCCGCCGACCACATCACCACCGTGCTGGTCGACCTCGCTGGCGAGGTCAGGGCGCAGCGGGTCGTGCCCTTGCCGGACCTTTCGGTCGAGGCCGTACAGGCGCTGGCGGCCGCCGAACTCAAGCGAGCGCGGGCGGGGAAGGATCTACCTGAACGCCTGCTCGGCTGCGGCGTCGTCATGCCCGGGCCGTTCGATTTCGAGGGGACGATCACCGTCGGCTCGACTGCGCTGCCAGGCTGGACCGGGCGCGATGTAACGGCGCTGATGAGCGCGGCACTCGGGACTTCCGTGACGGTCGAGAACGATGCGACGGCGGCGGCGGTCGGCGAGCATCTCTACGGCATCGGTCGCAATCTCCGCCATTTCTGCCTGATCTATTTCGGGCTTGGCCTCGGTCTCGGGCTGATGCTCGGCGGCGAGCCCTATCGCGGTGCCTTCGGCAATGCCGGCGAGATCGGCCATGTTCCGGCGGTGCCGGAGGGCCTGCCTTGCGTCTGCGGCCGTCAGGGCTGCCTCGAGCGCTATGTCTCGCCGTCAGCCCTGCAGGATACGCTGCGCGGCGCGGGCATCGCCCAGGTCGATGCGGCCAGCATTGCCAGGCTTCATGCCAGCGGGCATCCGGCGGTGCTCGGCTGGATCGCCCAGGTCGGGCCGTTGCTCGCGCCGGTGCTCGCCATGCTGGAGAACCTGTTCGATCCGGAGACGATCATCCTGGGAGGGGCACTGCCGGACAGCGTCATCGATGCCCTGATTGCGGCGGCCGAACCGTTGCCGATTTCCGTCGCCAGGCGCGACGGTCGCGCCATCCCACGTCTCCAGCGTGGCACGACCGGTCAGCTGACGGCGGCGCTCGGCGCGGCAGCGCTGCCTCTCCTCGATGCAATTGCGCCGCGCCTTGTGCGCAATCCGGCGGCAGGGGATGCTGGCCCGTCAGCC
The DNA here is from genome assembly GCF_053645455.1 of Allobosea sp. NPDC055332. Taxonomy (NCBI): domain Bacteria; kingdom Pseudomonadati; phylum Pseudomonadota; class Alphaproteobacteria; order Hyphomicrobiales; family Alloboseaceae; genus Allobosea; species Allobosea sp. NPDC055332. The sequence goes on from NZ_JBSHMO010000004.1 coordinate 231,558, forward strand.
GCTGCCGATACCATGCCCGCAGCATAGTGGCTCGCGCAGCAGTCGGGCCGGGGCGAGGACACAACTTGGTCGTGATGCGGCGTCGCCGCGAAGGCGATCAACAGGTCGAGACGTGGCATCAGACAGGCTGTATCGGCCGAATTTTTCCGCTAACGCTGATCCGAGCGAGTCGTTCGCCCCGGGCCGATCGAACCGTAGCGTGCGTCAAGGATTGATCATGGCAGGGCTCTTGCTAACGAGCTGGGGCGAGCGATTGGAGATGCCGGCCGGATGCTAGAGTTCGAAGGGCGCGGCTTGCGCCGGATCAGGGTGCTGCGCCCACCCCAGATGTCGAGCTGGACGCGCGAGACCGCCGCGCAGCAGGCGCCTGCGAGCGCGCCGCCGGCCACCGAGCTCAGGATCGCCTCCTACAATATCCACAAGGCGGTGGGGCGTGATCGCCGCTTCGATCCGAACCGGATCATCGAGGTGATCCGGCAGATCGACGCTGATGTCGTCGCGCTGCAGGAGGCCGACCAGCGCTTCGGCGAGCGCGCCGGGCTGCTCGACCTCGCCCGGCTCGAGCGCAGGACCGGCCTGAAGCCGGTGCCGGTGCAGAGTGCCTGGCAGGGCCATGGCTGGCATGGCAATGTCGTGCTCTTCCGCGATGGGGCGGTCACCGCGACTCGGCAGCTCGTCCTGCCCGGCGTCGAGCCGCGCGGAGCGCTGATCGCCGACCTGACCGTCAGCGGCGCGCCGATCCGGGTGGTCGCCGCGCATCTCGGCCTTTTACGCCATTCACGCTCGCGCCAGGTCGAGACGCTGATCGCCGCCTCCAGGCCGACGGACGGGCGCCCGATCTTCCTGATGGGCGACCTGAACGAGTGGCGGATCGGCAAGAAATCGAGCCTGCACGGGCTGGCGCCGAAATTCGGGCCGCTGCAGGCGGCAATCCCGAGCTTCCCGGCGCGCTTCCCGATCTGGGCGCTCGATCGCATCGTCGCCTATCCCGCCGAGACCATCACGCAGGTCGATCTGCACGACACCGACTTGTCGCGGCTGGCCTCCGACCACCTGCCGATCAAGGCGGTGGTGCATCTGCCGGGCGAGGATCGCCAGGCGCATTAGAGCGATCTGTCGGCTGAGGGCGGGTGGGCTAATAGGCGGCTTGACGATTTTACATAGGAATCCTATTCAATAGATATGTCGTTCTTCGATGCCAGCTCCGGGCCCTTGCCGCGCCGTCTCCGGGACGGGCTGGAGCGGCTTGCGAGCGTGCTCAAAGCTGATCAATGGTCGGTGGCCAATGCGGCCGGGCTCAATCCGACCCAGGCCCATGTCCTCTCATTCCTGGCCGGTCGCGGCGAAATGGGAATGCGGGTCAAGGCGATCGCCGAGCATCTCGGCGTTACGCAGCCGACCGCGACGGATTCGATCGCGGCGCTGGAGCGCAAGGGGCTGGTCGCCAAGGGGCCCGATGCCGGTGATGCACGTGCCGTTGCGGTGAGGGTGACGCAGGCCGGTCGTGACGCGGTCAAAGCGATCGGGCTCTCGACCATGGCGACCGACACGGCTCTGGCCGGCCTTTCCACCGCCGAGCAAGCCGACCTGCTCCTGCTCGTGGTCAAGTTGATCCGCTCGCTGCAGATTACCGGCGCCCTACCGGAGCAGCGGACTTGCGTGACCTGCCGCCATTTCCGGCCGAACATCCATCCCGGCGCCGACGCGCCGCATCATTGCGCCTTCGTGAACGCCGCTTTCGGGACCCGGCATCTCCGGCTCGATTGCGGCGAGCATGAAACTGCGGAGCCGTCCGCCCAGGCTGCCACCTGGCGGGCTTTCACAAGGGCTTCCGCGCCCCTCCAGACGAACCGCTAGGCAGGAAGGACCACAGATCATGAAGAGTTTTGGGCTGCGGGGCATGGGCCTCGCCGCAACGGTCGCGCTCGGCCTGATCGGCGCGGCCGGAGCACACGAGATCAAGAGCGCCAGCAACGCCGCGGTGCAGGCCTCGTTCGACATCGTCGAGACCACGATCGCCACCGATCACGGCCATGCAATCTTCCGCAGCCGCCTGCGTGGCGATGCGGGTGCGGCCAAGCCTGCCGCGACCGGAAACTTCGCCGGCTCCGAGGTCTACGCCTATGTCTGGCCGACCTCGCTCGACAGCGCCGAGGTCGGCTTCGACAAGGGCCAGGGCATCGTCGCGCTCGCCGTCACCTTCCATCCCGATTTCGACGATGGCGCCAAGGGTGCGAGGAATCGCGATGTCTGGCACCCGCACTGGGTCGTGCTGGCCGAGGACAAGGCCTGCGGCGGCGGGCTGAAGGTGCGCGACATTCCCGACGGGGCGAAGCCGCGCGTACCCGAGACCTGGCCCGGTGTGCCGCTCTTGATCGACAGCCCCGCCTACAAGACAGCGCTCGCCGGCAGCATGGTCGAGGTTCATGTCCCGCTCGACAAGCTCGGCGCGCTGAAGGGTGCTTCCTTCGACGGCGTCACTGCGGGCCTGCGCGTCAATGCCAACCTGCACGCGCCGCTGCTCTGCGTCGCCAATGTCTTCAAGGTCGCCTCGGGCAATCTCAGCCTGCCCGGCAAGGTCGCGCCGGCGAAGTAGGCGCAAACGGTAGGTGGCGCGCCGACTGCCATCGGCGCGCCACCCGGATTTCCCCCTCCAGACGATAGAGAAGGAGCAGCAAATCTCGCACGGAACGGCCCAATCGATCCAGCAGGATGGCGCAGCGGGACCGACGCGCGGCGCGGAGCCGCTCCGCATCACCGGGCGATGACCTTTCCGAGCATGCATGCCACGATCCCGGTCGCCTCCATCCTTGATCGAGATCGTCATGCCCACTGCCACGCCGCACCGCGCCTACCGCACCCAGAACTGGAGCCTGACCAAGCCTTCGGCGCGCGGGCGCAAAGGCATCGTCGTCTCGCAGAACCATGAGGCGGCGGCGGCCGGCGCGGCGATCCTTGAAGCCGGCGGCAATGCTACCGACGCCGCGGTCGCGACCGCCTTCGCGCTGGCGGCGGTCGAGCCCTGGAACAGTGGATTAGGGGGCATCGGCTTCGGTGTCGTGCTCAAGGCCGGCGAGAGCCGGGCGCAGGTCGTCGATTTCGGCCCTGTCGCGCCGCGCCGCGCCGATCCGGCCGACTATCCGCTGACCGGCGCGATGAAGTTCGACCTGTTCGCCTGGCCGGAGGTCGAAGGCGATCGCAATATCCACGGACCGCTGTCCTTCTGCATCCCGTCTTCTGTCGCCGGCTACGCCAGGCTGAAGGAGACGTTCGGGACGAGCATGCCCGTCTCCGAGTTGCTTCAGCCCGCGATCGCACTGGCGAAGCGTGGCCTGGCGCAGGACTGGTACACGACGCTGAAGATCGCCTCCTCGGCCGCGGTGCTCCGGCTCTACGAGGAGAGTGCGCGCATCTATCTGCCGGGCGGCTTGCCGCCTGTGCCGCCCTATCAGGGCGTGCCTGGCTTCAGGACGCTCGGCAATCTCGGCGCGACGCTGGAGCACCTCGCCAAAGCCGGGCTCGACGATTTCTATCGCGGCGAGCTGGCGAAGAGGTTGGCGGCCGACATCGCCGCGGTCGGCGGCGTGGTCGATGCGCAGGATCTCGCCGATTGCCGTGCGAGCGTGCGCGAAGCGCCGGTGATCGACTGGCGCGGCACGCACCGCATCCACACTGCCGGCGGTCTGACGGCGGCGCCGACCCTGCAGGCGGTGGTCGAGGGCATGGCCTCGAGCCCACCGCCGGAGGGCGGACCGGACTCGGCCTGGTTCGCCAGGCTTTCGCAGGTGATGCGCGAAGCTTACGCTAGCCGGCTCGAAGGGCTCGGTGCGGCGCAAGCTGCGAAGGAGCCAAGCGAGACCTGCACCACGCATCTCACCGTCGTCGACGGCGAGGGCACCATCGTCGCGCTGACCACGACCTTGCTCTCGTCGATGGGCAGCCGCCTCGTCCTGCCTGAGACCGGCGTGTTGATGAACAACGGCATGATGTGGTTCGACCCGCGCCCGGGCAGTGCCAATGCGATCGCGCCGGGAGCCCGGCCCTTGTGCAATATGTGCCCGGTGGTGGTGACCCCTGCCGATGGCGGCTATCCGCGCCATGGTGCTGGCGCCTCGGGCGGGCGGCGCATCCTCGCCAGCGTCTACCAGGTGCTGGCCTTCACCCTCGATAGCGGCATGAGCCTCGAGGATGCCGCGCATCAGCCGCGCATCGACGTCTCCGGCCCAGACGGCACCAGCGCCGATGCCCGCCTGCCGGACGGCACGCTCGATGCGCTGGCGGCAGCCGGTCCGTTGACCGTGGTCGAACACGGCGTGCTGCCGCTCAACTTCGCCTGCCCGAACATGGTGCGGACCGGACAGGACGGGCAGGAGGGCATCAGCGACGCCGCCTCGCCCTGGTCGGCGGCGGTGGCGGCGAATTGAGACGCTGGAACCACAACGTGAAACCCCTCTCCTGGAAGGAGAGGGGTAGGGGTGAGGTGTTCGGAGCGGAAATGTAAGCGTGAGCCTGACCGCGCGGTCAGGCCGCACACAACTGGTCAAAGGGCCTACACCTCACCCTGCCCTCTCCTTACAGGAGAGGGTTCCCCGCGTTTCACTCGTCACGGTCAGAGGCGGGTTATCACCCCCGCTTCAACCCCCACGGATAGGGCGCCGAGCCCGGCAGCATGCCGGTCAGGCCCTTGCGATAGGCGGTCTTGATCACGAACTGGCCGAGCGGGATTGTGGCGCATTCCTCCAGCGCCAGCCGGCCGAGCGCGACCGCGACCTGCTTCTGCTTGGCCTCGTCAGGCGCGTAGAGCCATTCCTCGGCCATTTCCTCGGCTTTGGCATTGGTCCACCAGCCGAACCAGCCCTTGTCGCCAGGGCCGCGCACGAGATTGGAGAGCGCCGGGTTGCCCCAGCCGACGGCGGCGCCGGTGGTGTGGAAGATGCTCCAGCCACCCTTCTCGACCGGCTCGCGGCTGTTGCGGCGCTGGATCACCGTGCCCCAGTCGCTGGCGGCCATTTCGACATTCATGCCCATCGCCTTCAGCAATTCGTAGGTGACGTCGCCGAGCGGGCCGATATCGGGGAAGTCGGTCGGGTTGATGATGACGACCTTCTCGCCGTTGTAGCCGGACTCCTTCAGCGCCGCCTTGGCCTTGTCGAGGCTCTGCGGCATCAGGTCCTCGAGCTCGCCGGTGTAATAGGGCGTGCCGCGCCACCACAGGTTCCGGCAGACCTGCCAGGCCGTGGTGTCGTCGCCCTGCGACGCCCGCATATAGTCTTCCTGGTTGACGCCCAGGCGAACCGCGGCACGAACCTTCGGATTGTTGAAGGGCGGCTGGAGGTGGTTCAGCCGCATGATCGAGCCGCGGCCGTTCTTGTCGATCACCTCGCGGGTGATGTCCGGGCTCTTGGCCAGCAGCGGCTGCAGGTCGGCGAGTGGGCGCTCCCACCAGTCGATCTCGCCCTTGGTCAGGGCGGCGGCGGCGGTCGCCGGATCGGGCAGGATCGGCCATTCGATCCGCTTGAAATGCGCGACCTTGCCGCCGGCATTACGGCTCGGCGGCTCGCTGCGCGGTTTGTAGGCCTCGTTCTTCTCGTAGACGACGCGGCTGCCGGAGACGTATTCGCTGGCCACGAATTTATAGGGGCCGGAGCCGGTCATCTCGGTGACCTGCTTGGTCGCGTCGGTCTTGGCCAGGCGCTCCGGCATGATGAAGGGCGGGTTGTCGGCCTTGGCCATGCAGTCGAGCATCATCGGGAAGGGCCGGGTCAGCTTGATCTCGATGGTGCGCTCGTCCGGGGCGCCCCAGGCCTCGACCGCCTTGATCAGGAGCTGGCCATAGGGGTCGCGCTGGCACCAGCGCTTCAGGCTCTCGATGCAGTCGGCCGGGCGGACGGGCTGGCCGTCATGGAAGGCGAGGCCCTCGCGCAGCTTGATCTTCCAGACTTTGCCGTCGGCCGAGATCTCGTGACCTTCTGCCATTTGCGGTTGCGGCTTGAGATTGAGGTCGCCGCCATAGAGCGTGTCGAAGACGTAATAGCCGTGGTTGTTGGTGACGGTCGCGGTCGTCCAGATCGGATCGAGCGAGGTGAGGTTGGCCTGCGGCGCCATCTTGAGCACGGCCGCGCTCGGCGCCTGTGCCATTGCCTCGCGGGCAAGCGCTGGAGCGAACAGGGCGGCAGCGGCCGTGCCCTGCAGGAACTGACGACGCTTCATAAGATCTCTCCCCTTTTATGATTGAATCTGACTGCCGATGAACCCTGTTCTCTTCTGCTTTTGATAGGACGAAAATGGTTGGCCTCGACTAGTCGAAGCCGAGGAAATTCGGGCTGTCCTTGAGCTTCGGGGCCTTCCTGAGTCCGGCGATATCCGGCACCGGGCGCGCCGTCAGCGGATCACCCGCCAAGAGTGACTCGAGCGCCGCAGCGACCGCAAGCACCTTGGCGTCGCCGCCGCGCGGGCCGACGATCTGCAGGCCGAAAGGCATGCCGTTGCGATCGAGCCCGACCGGCAGCGAGATCGCGGGATGGCCGACGATCGTCACGGCATAGGCCATGGCGAGCCAGTGGAAATAGGTGCGCGTCGGCTTGCCGTCGATCTCGGCCGGGTAGAGCTCGGACCAGGGCCGTGGCGACAGCGTCATCGCGGGCGAGAGGATGACGTCGTATTTTTCGAAGAAGCGCTGCCACTCGTGGTAGAGCACGGTCTGCTGCTTCAGGGCGCGGGTGACGTCGAGCGCGCCATAGCGCAGCCCTTCCTCGACATTGGCGCGGACATTGGGGCCGACCATGTCGGGCATCTTGGTCGAACGCTCGTGATGGCTGGCGAGGAAGGAGACGGCGCGCAGCACCTCGAAGCTCTCATCGGTGCCGGCGCAATCGGGTGTCGCCTCGTCGGCGCGGCCGAAGACACTGCTGAAGCGGCCGACCTTGTCGGCGAAGACCTCGCGGATGTGTTTCTCGGTCGGAGCGAAGCCGAAATCCGGGGTGATCGCGACTTTCAGCGAGGCGAGGTCGCAATGATCGGGCCGGGCGAAGTCTCCCGCTCGTCTGACCTGCTTGCCGTGGATCGTCGTCGCCAGCGGATCGACCGCGTCGTCGCTGACCATGGTCGAGAGCAGGAGGCAGAGATCGGGCACGGTGCGCGCCATCGGGCCGAGCACCGAGAGCGGGTTCCAGCCGAGCGGGCGCTTGTCGCTGGGCACCAGCCCCGGCGACGGCCGGAAGCCGACGATGCCGTTGAAGGCGGCAGGGTTGCGCAAGGAGCCGCCGGTGTCCGAGCCGGTGGCGATGGGCACCATATTGGTCGCGAGCGCGACGCCCGAGCCGCCGGAGGAGCCGGCAGCCGAGCGCGAGGGATCGAACGGGTTGCCGGTGACGCCGTAGACGGCATTGCGGGTGTTGGCGCCGGCGCCCCATTCGGGCGTGTTGGTCTTGCCGACGATGACCGCACCGGCCTTGCGCACCGAGGCGACGATGCCCTGGTCCTGCGTCGGGACATGGTCGGCGAAGAGCGGGCTGCCATAGGTGGTGCGCAGACCGGCGACGTCTTCGAGATCCTTGATGCCGATGGGCAGGCCGTGCAGCGCCGGCAGAGCGTCACCGCGCATGGTGGCAGCGTCCGCCGCCTTCGCGGTGGTACGCGCCCGCTCGTCGTCGCGCGCCACCATGGCGTTGACGGCGGGGTCGACGGCATCGATCCGGGCGAGGCAGCTTTCGAGCAGTTCGCTCGCCGAGAGCTTCTTCTCGCCGATCAGGCGGCGGGCGGTGACGGCATCGAGATCGCAGGGTTCGGTCACAGCAGAAAGCTCCGGCAGTCAGGGCGGGTCGTCCTGACCTGTCCTGCCAGTCGAAGCGGTCGGTGCTCCTGCGTCAACCCTCGTCGGGTTGAACCCCGGCCTGCGTTCGCCTCAGATGTGCAAGGCGTGGCCGAGCGCCTTCAGCGCCGATTCCTGGAAGGCCTCGCCCAAGGTCGGGTGAGCGTGGATCGTGCCGGCGACATCTTCGAGCCTCGCGCCCATCTCGATGGCGAGGCCGAAGGCGGCGGAGAGTTCCGAGACGCCCTGTCCGACCGCCTGGATGCCGAGGACGAGATGGTTGTCGGCCCGGGCGACGATGCGGACGAAGCCGGTCTCGCCATGGCGGGTCATGGCGCGGCCATTCGCCTGGAGCGGGAAGAGGCCGATCTTGGTCTCGAAGCCGGCGGCCTTGGACTCGCTCGGCGACAGGCCGGCCGAGACGATCTCCGGATCGGTGAAGCAGATTGCCGGGATGCAGGCCTTGTCCCAGACCCGCGGCTCGCCGGCGACGATCTCGGCGACCATCTCGCCCTGCGCCATGGCGCGGTGGGCCAGCATCGGCTCGCCGGTGACATCGCCGATGGCATGGATGCCCCGCATCGAGGTCTCGCAGCGTTCGCCGATGCGGATGAAGCGGCCATCCATGTCGAGCACGAGCTCGTCGAGGCCGAGCTTGGCCGTCGCAGGCGCGCGGCCGACCGTGACGAGGATCTTGTCGGCCGGCAATTCGCGCTCCTTGCCGTCGGCGGTCTCGATGCGCAGGCCGTCGCCCTTGGCGGTCTGTCCGAGCGCCTTGGCCCCGAGCAAGACCTCGACGCCGAGCGCCGAGAGGCTCTTGGCTACGGGCCCGGTCAGCTCGGCGTCGTAGAGCGGCAGGATCTTGTCCTGCGCCTCGACCACGGTGACCTTGCTGCCGAGCTTGGCGAAGGCGGTGCCGAGCTCGAGGCCGATATAGCCGCCGCCGACCACGACGAGGCGCTTCGGCAAGTCGGTCAGCGCGAGTGCGCCCGTGGACGAGATGACGTTGCCGCCGAAGGGCAGGAAGGGCAATTCGACCGGCACCGAGCCGGTCGCGATCACGATCGTCTCGGCCGTGATGGTCTTCGGGCCGGTCTCGGTTTCGACCGCCACGGTCTTGCCGTCGCGGAAGCGGGCCTGGCCGTGGACGATCTTGACCTTGGCCTTGCGCAAGAGGCCGGCGACGCCGTTGTTGAGACGCTGGACGATGCCGTCCTTCCAGGCGACGGCCTGCTTCAGGTCGAGCTTGGGCTCGGCTGCGGTCAGGCCGAACGGCGTCTTGCCGGCGGCGGCGTGGGCGGCCTTCTCGAACTCCTCGGCGACATGGATCATCGCCTTGGAGGGGATGCAGCCGATGTTGAGGCAGGTGCCGCCGAGCTTGGTGCTCTCGACGATGACGGTATCGATGCCGAGCTGGCCGGCGCGGATGGCACAGACATAGCCGCCCGGGCCGGCGCCGATGACGAGAAGCTTGCAGGTGATGTCGGTCATGGCTCGCTCCGCCGCTCACATGTCCACGAACAGGGTCGCCGGCGTCTCCAGCAGCTCTTTCAGCCGCTGCACGAAGACCGCCGCGTCCCAGCCGTCGATGACGCGGTGGTCGAAGCTGGAGGACAGGTTCATCATCTTGCGCGGCACGAAGGTGGTGCCGTCCCAGACCGGGCGGACCACCATCTTGTTGACGCCGACGATCGCGACCTCGGGATGGTTGATCACCGGGGTGGTGGCGATACCGCCGAGCGCGCCGAGCGAGGTGATGGTGATGGTTGAGCCGGTGAGCTCGTCGCGCGTCGCCGAGCCGTCGCGGGCACGCTCCGCCAGGCGCGAGAGCTCGATGGCGCAGCCCCAGAGGTCGCGCGCCTCGGCATGCTTGACGACCGGGACCATCAGGCCGGACGGCGCCTGCGTGGCGATGCCGATATCGATGCCGGCATGCTGGTGGACGATGCCGGCATCGTCGTCATAGAGCGCATTGAGATTGGGCTGCTCGCCGAGCGCCTTGACCATCGCCCGCATCAGGAAGGGCAGTATCGTCAGCTTCGGCCGCTCGGCCGTCGGCTTCTTGTTGAGCGCGGCGCGCAGGTCTTCCAGCGCCGAGACGTCGACTTCTTCGACAATCGTGATGTGCGGGATGCGCGACTTCGACAGCGCCATCTTCTCGGCGATGCGGCGGCGTAGCCCGACGACCTTGACGTCGGTGATCGCGGTCCTGGCGACGAGCCCGCCCTTGGTCGGAGCCTCGGGGCCGCGCAGGATGAAGGCGTCGATATCCTCATGGCTGACGCGGCCGGCCGGGCCGGAGCCCTGGACCTGGCGCAGGTCGACGCCGGCCTCGCGTGCCTTCAGCCTGACGGCCGGCGAGGCCAACGGCTTCTCGCCGACCGGCCGGCGCGGCGCCGGCGTGGTGATGACCGGGACCGGGCGGGCCGGAGCCGCGGGCTTCGGCGTCGGCATCTGCTTGGGAGCGGGCTCCGCAGCCACGACCGGTGCGGCCGGAGGAGCCGCAGCAGCGGGCTTTTCCTTCGTCGGCTCGAGCGGCGCTTCAGCCTCGGCTGGCGCCTCGGTCGCGGCGCCGTCGCCGGAGACCTTCAGCTTCACCAGCGCCGAGCCGATCGCGACGGTGTCACCGATCTCGGCGCCGACCCAGGTAACCTCGCCCTCGACGGGGGAGGGAATCTCGACGGTCGCCTTGTCGGTCATCACCGCGGCGATCAGATCGTCCTCGCGGACGATGTCGCCGACCTTGACGTGCCATTCGACCAGCTCGGCTTCGGCGATGCCCTCGCCGACATCGGGCAGCTTGATGATGCGCTCGGCCATCAGCGTGCCTCCATGATGTCGCGAAGCGCTCGTCCGAGACGGGCGGGGCCGGGGAAATAGTCCCATTCCTGGGCGTGCGGATAAGGCGTATCCCAGCCGGTGACGCGTACGATCGGCGCCTCCAGATGGTAGAAGCAGTGCTGCTGGATGAGCGCGGCGAGCTCGGCGCCGAACCCCGACGTCAGCGTCGCCTCGTGCAGGACGATGCAGCGGCCGGTCTTGGAGACGGAGGCGACGATCGCGTCGAGATCGAGCGGCAGCAGGGTGCGCAGATCGATGATCTCGGCGTCGATGCCAGTTTCTTCGGTGGCGGCCTGCGCGACATGGACCATGGTGCCGTAGGTGACGATGGTGACGGCCGAGCCTTCGCGGCGGATGGCGGCCTTGCCCAGCGGGATGGTGTAGTGACCTTCCTCGACCTCGCCGAGCTCATGCTTCGACCAGGGCGTGACCGGGCGGTCATGATGGCCGTCGAACGGGCCGTTATAGAGCCGCTTCGGCTCGAGGAAGATCACCGGATCGGGATCCTCGATCGCCGCGATCAGCAGGCCCTTGGCGTCGCGCGGATTGGACGGCACCACCGTCTTCAGGCCGGAGACGTGGGTGAACAGCGCCTCGGGGCTCTGGCTGTGGGTCTGGCCGCCGAAGATGCCGCCGCCGGTCGGCATCCGGATCACCATCGGGCAGGTGAAGTCGCCGGCCGAGCGGTAGCGCAGGCGGGCTGCCTCGGAGACGATCTGATCGTAGGCCGGGTACATGTAGTCGGCGAACTGGATCTCGACGCAGGGGCGCAGGCCATAGGCCGCCATGCCGATCGCGGTGCCGACGATGCCGAGCTCGCTGATCGGCGCGTCGAAGCAACGGTTGACGCCATATTTCTGCTGGAGGCCGTGGGTGCAGCGGAAGACGCCGCCGAAATAGCCGACATCCTCGCCATAGACGACGACGTTGTCGTCGCGGCCCATGGAAACGTCGAGGGCGGAGCGGATCGCCTCGATCATGGTCATGCGGGCCATGGCTCAGACTCCGATCTGCTGGCGCTGGCGGCGCAGGTGCGGGGGCAGCTCGGCATAGACGTCCTCGAACATGTCGCGCGAGGAGGGCTTGCCGCCGGCATGCAGCGTGCCGAAGCTCTCAGCTTCCTTCTGCGCGGCGATCACGGTCGCCATGATCTCGGCCTCGGCCTGCTTGTGACGCTCCTCGGTCCAGGCGCCGATCGCGATCAGATGCTGCTTCAGCCGGACGATCGGGTCGCCAAGCGGCCAGTCGTCGGATTCGTGCTTGGGCCGGTAGGCGGAGGGGTCGTCCGAGGTCGAATGCGCGCCGGCGCGGTAGGTGACGTATTCGACCAGCGTCGGCCCGAGATTGCGGCGGGCGCGCTCGATCGCCCATTGCGCCACGGCATAGGTCGCGAGGTAGTCGTTGCCGTCGACGCGCAGGGCCGGGATGCCGAAGCCGAGGCCGCGGGCGGCGAAGGTGCCGGAGCCGCCCCGCGCGATGCCCTGGAAGGTCGAGATCGCCCACTGGTTGTTGACGACGTTGAGGACGACCGGGGCCTTGTAGGTCGAGGCGAAGACCAAAGCCGCGTGGAAGTCCGACTCGGCGGTCGAGCCGTCGCCGACCCAGGCGGCCGCGATCTTGTTGTCGCCCTTGATCGCCGAGGCCATCGCCCAGCCCACCGCCTGGACATACTGGGTGGTGAGATTGCCCGAGATCGAGAAGAAGCCGTTCTCCTTGGAGGAGTACATCACCGGCAATTGCCGGCCCTTCATCGGGTCGCGTTCGTTCGAGTAGATCTGGCACATCATCTCGACGAGCGGGTAGTCGTGCGCGATCAGCAGCCCGGCCTGGCGATAGGTCGGGAAGTTCATGTCGCCCTTGCCGAGGGCGATGCGGAAGGCACAGCTCACCGCTTCCTCGCCGGTGTGCTGCATGTAGAACGAGGTCTTGCCCTGGCGCTGCGCCATCTGCATGCGGGCGTCGAAGGCGCGCAGCGTCAGCATGTGGCGCAAGCCGCGGACCAGATCGTCTTTGGAGAGCTCGGGCACCCAGGGGCCGACCGCCTCGCCCTCGCGGTCGAGCACGCGGATGATCGAATAGGCGAGGTCGCGGATTTCGCGGGGATCGACATCGACCGGCGGACGCTGCACCGAGCCGGCCTTGGGGATCACGACATGGGAGAAATCGGGCTTTTCGCCGGGGCGACTGGCGGGGACTGGAACGTGGAACCGAAGCGGTGAGGGGTCTGTCATGTCCACGCTCCCTAGGCTCTAGTCCGACCCAGCATTTCGCCATGCGGCTCTCGCCGCAAGGCGCGTTTGCAGGGGCGTCCGTCGAGACGCCGTCGTTATTCGGGCATGATAGGGTGGTGACACATCGATTTCTTGCCGAAATGGCCTTGAGATTCGACTCTGACCGGAGGATTATTCTGTCATCTCGGTCTAGTGCGGAAAATTCACCCGATGGCGATCAAGGCGCGGCGCAGCGACGAGCTCGACCAGATCGACCGGCGTATCCTCTCGGCCCTGAACGAGGATGGCCGGCTGACGATCAATGCGCTGGCCGAGAAGGTCGGGCTCTCGCCCTCGCCATGCTGGACGCGGGTGAAGCGGCTCGAGGAGAATGGCGCGATCGAGAAATACGTCGCGGTGCTCAACCATCGCGCGCTCGGGCTCGACAATGTCGTCTTCATCGAGATCACGCTCGACAAGCATGACGACAAGCTGCTCGACCGCTTCGGCGAGGCGCTGGCGCGCATTCCCGAGGTGGTCGAGGCCTATCTCGTCACCGGCGACTACGATTATCTGGTCAAGGCCGTGGTCAGCGGCACCGAGCACTATGAGCGCTTCCTGCGCGAGAATATCTACCGGCTGCCGGGCATGCGGCAGTCGCGCACGACCTTCGGCCTGCGCGCCCTGAAGCGGGCGATCTCGGTCGACCCGCTGCAGATCGCGCCGGTTTAGCAGGCTTACGCAGGCACCGAGATCGCCATGCCGTCGCGCTGCGGGTCGGCGCCGCCGGTCGCGAGCCCGTCTTCGATCTTGACGCCATGGAGCGCGGCGAAGGGATAGCTCTGCGCCGAGCGCTTGACGTCGTAGCCATCGGCCTTGAGCTGGGCTTCGACGCTGCGGCGGATGCGGTTGCTGATGTCGATGGAATTCGACACGCCCATGACGCGCGGCGCCGCCACCGCTTCCAGCATCGACATGTCGAAATCGATGACGTTCATGATGCCTTGCGCCATCGCCGGGGCGATATAGCTGCCGCCCGGCGCGCCCATGACGATGAAGGGCTTGTCGCCCTTGAAGACGATGGTCGGCGCAGCCGAGGATGAGCGGCGCTTGCCGGGCGCGATCGAGCCGGCGCGGCCGGGACGCGGGTCGAAGCGGCTCATCGTGCCGTTGTAGATGAAGCCGAGCCCCTCGGTGATCGCGCCGGACGGGCTGCCGAGCGTATGGGTCAGCGCGACGGCATTGCCGTGCCGGTCGATCACGGTGACATGGGTGGTCTCGCGCTGCGAGGAGCGCTCCAGGCGCTTGACGTCGGCGCGCTCGCCGCGGCGGATGCTCTCGGCCTGTTCCGCCGCATGCTCCTTCGAGATCAGGCGCTCGACCGGGACGTCGACATAGGCGGGGTCGCCCATGAACTGGTCCTTGTCGATGGTCATGCGCTTCATCGCTTCGGCCAAGAGGCGGACATGCTCGGCGCTGCCATGGGCCAGCGAACCGATGTCGAAGGCCTCGAGCATGTTGAGGATCTGGAGCATCGACATGCCGCTCGCCGGTGGCGGCGAGGTCGAGATGCGGTGGCCGCGATAGGAGCCCCAGATCGGCTCGGCGACCGAGAGCTCGTAGCGGGCGAGGTCCTCGCGCGAGATCAGCCCGCCATGCCCTGCGAAGTCGGCGGCGATCTCCTCGGCGAGCTCGCCATGGTAGAACAGGTCGGCGCCGCCTTTCGCCAAACGCTCCAGCGTATTGGCCATGTCGGTGTTGACGATGACGTCGCCAGGGCGCTTCGCGCTGTCATCCGGGCGGAAATAGAGCTTTTTGCCGGTCTCGCTGTAGCGCAGCTTGTCCGATGTGTTGACCTGGCCGGAGCCGCTCTGGTCCTGCGTCCAGAACCAGTGCATGTGCGGGCGCACCAGAACGCCCTCGCGCGCCTGCTTGATCGCCGGCGCCATGACATCGGCCCAGTCCATCGTGCCGAAGCGCGACAGCACATGGTCGTAGCCCTTGACGCTGCCGGGCGTGCAGACGGCGAGATGGCCGAACTCGTTGATGCCGCCTTCGAGCAGGAAGGCGAAGCCGTCGCGCGACTGGCCGCGCAATTTGTCGAGCCACATGTCCGGCTTTGCCGAATAGGAGGCGCGGGCGTAGAACTCGACGATCTCATGGACGCCTTTTCCGGGCATGTAGAGCTGCATCGAGCCGAAGCCGCCGATGCCCGACATCAGCGGATCGACCACGCCCTGCATGAAGGCGCAGGCGATCGCCGCATCGATCGCATTGCCGCCGCGCTCCAGCACGGCAGCGCCGGCTTCGACCGCTTCCGGCTGCGGGGCGACGATCATTCCGTTCTTCATGGCAGCGTCTCGTTCATTGCGGATTAGGTCTTCAGCTGGAGGCGCAGAATCTCGCCCTCGGCCTGTAGGCGGGCGCCCAGCCTGGCCGAGGCGGCGATCAGCCGGTCGCGTTCCAGCGGGAGATCGGCGACAGGGCGAGGGACGGTCTGATTCTCGGCATTGCGCGTGACGAAGGCGATCTCGATCGCCTGCAGCGCGCCATCGCGGATCGGCGCGCGCAGGAGCATGCCGGTCCAGTCGTCATGCAGCGCGCTGTCATGGGCGTACTGGAAGGAGAAGTTGCCGCAGCCATAGAAGATCGGGCGATCGGCATGGAGCTCGATCGGCAGGATCATGTGCGGGCCGTGGCCAAAGACGAGATCGGCGCCCGCAGCGATCGCCGCATGCGCGAACTCGCGCTGATAACTCAGCACCTCGGCGCGGTAGCCCCAGTGGAAGGAGGCGATGACGATATCGGTCTGCTGGCGCAGGGCCGCGATCGCGGCCGAGCACTCCGCCAGCGAAGCCGGGTCGGCGAAGGTCACGACCTCCGGCGGAACGCCCGGCCGGGTCCGCGCCGCCTGCTGTTCGAGCCGCGGCCGATAGGCGGTGTGCGCCCTGATGACGGCGACGCCGGGCTTGCCGGGACTGGCCTCGTGGCCATCAGGCCAATAGACGGCGGTGCGTTGCAGGATGCCGTAGCGCAGCCCGTCGCGTTCGATGATGAGCGGCCGGTAGGCGGCTGCCATGTCGAGCCCGGCGCCGACCGTGGCGATACTGGCCCGGTCGAGCGCGGCGAGCGAGGAGGCGACCGCTTCGCGCCCGATATTGACGTTGTTGGCCTGGCCGACGGCGTGCAGGCCGGCCGCCTTCAGTGCCGACGCGAAGCGGGTCGGCACATAGAAGCCGCGCTGCTCGCTGACGCTCGCGGCATCGTCGAACAGGCAGCATTCGAGATTGGCGAAGGCCAGGTCAGCCTCGGCCAATCGCGGCCTGATCAGATCGAACACTGCATCGGGCTCGGCGACGCCCTTCAGATTGATATCGCCGAGCAGGTAGAGGCTGCGCGTCATCGCCGGTCAGGCATTGGCCATGGCCGTGGCCTGCCCGGCATCGGCGAGCCGCCAGAACAGGCGCACGCCGCCATCTTCGGTGCTTTCCAGCCCGGGTACGGCCGAGAGCAGCTTTCTGGTGTAGTCGTGCTGGGGCGCATCGAAGATCTGGTCGCGCGTGCCTTCCTCGACGATGCGGCCCTCATGCATGACGATGACGCGGTCGGAGACCTGCTCGACCACGCCGAGATCGTGGCTGATGAACAGGCAGGAGAAGCCGTGCTTCTTCTGCAGCTGCGCGAAGAGCTCCAGCACCTGCGCGCGCACCGTCACATCGAGCGCCGAGACCGGCTCGTCGGCGATGACGAAGCTCGGTCGGCGGATGATGGCGCGGGCGATGGCGACGCGCTGGCGCTGGCCGCCGGAGAGCTCGTGCGGATAGCGCTCGGCGAAACCATCACCGAGGCCGACCTCGCCCAGCACTTCGGCGAGCCGCGCCTTCTTGTCGGCGGCGCCCATGCCCTTGACCAGCCGCAGGGGCTCACCGACGAGCTCGCCGATGGTCATGCGCGGATCGAGCGAGGAATACGGGTCCTGGAAGACCATCTGGCAGTTGAGCCGGTAGTCCCAATAAGCCGTCTCGCTCTTGTCGATCGGCTTGCCGTTGAACAGGATCGCGCCCTCGCTCGGCTTGATCAGCCCGGCGATGGCATGGCCGAGCGTGGTCTTGCCCGAGCCCGAGCCGCCGACGACCGAGACGACCTCGCCCGGCTTCACCGACAGGCTGATGCCGTGCAGGGCACGCTTGGGCTGCTCCTTGCGGAAGAAGCCCTGGCGGCCGCCATAGTCGACGACGAGGTCATTGACCGCGACGAGTGGCGTTTTTGCCTCCGGCAGCGCGCGGGCCGGCTCGCGATGCGGCATCGCAGCGAGGAGCTTGCGGGTATAGGGATGCTGCGGCCGGGCGAGGATGTCGTCGCTGTTGCCGTGCTCGACGACGTCGCCCTGGCACATCACGACGATGCGGCTGCAATAGCGCGCGACCATGCCGAGATCGTGCGAGATCAGCAGCACGGCAGTGCCGTTCTCCTTGGTCAGGTCGACCATCAGCTCCATGACGTCGCGCTGGACGACCGCGTCCAGCGCGGTGGTCGGCTCGTCGGCGAGCAGCAGCGCCGGCTTCAGCAGCATCACCGAGGCCAGCATGATGCGCTGGCGCATGCCGCCGGAATACTGGTGCGGATAGGCGTTGAACGCCCCTTCGGGATCGCGGATGCCGACGCGCCGGAGCATGTCGAGGATGAGCTCGCGCCGGCCATTGGCGTCGAGCTTGCGATGCAGCGCGAGGCCTTCCTCGAGCTGGCGACCGATCAGCATGGACGGGTTGAGCGAGGTCATCGGCTCCTGGAAGACCATGCCGACCCTGGCGCCGCGGATCGCCCGCAGGCGCTTTGGCGCCATGGTCGTGACCTCTTCGCCGTCGAAGCGGATCGAGCCCGAGATCAGGCGCACCGCCGGCGGGATGAAGCCCATCACGGCGCGGGCCGCGAGCGTCTTGCCCGAGCCGGATTCGCCGACGATGCCGACGATCTCGCCGGGCGAGACGGAGAAGCTGACATCATTGACCACGGTGCGGCCGCTCGCACCGATCCTGAGGGTGAGGCCATCGACCTCGAGCAATGGCTTGGTGGAGGTCATCGTGCACCCCTCATCCGCGGGTCGAGCTTGTCGCGCAGGGCGTCGCCGAGCAGGTTGATGCCGAGCAGAGTCAGCGAGATGCACAGGCCCGGGAAGACGCCGAGCCAGACGGCCTGGCCGATATAGGGCCGCGAGCCCGCCAGCATGTTGCCCCAGGTCGGCGCCGGCGGCGGCACGCCGAGGCCGAGGAAGGAGAGCGAGCTCTCGGCTAGCAGCACCCAGCCGAACATCGAGGTCGCCAGCACGGTCAGCGGCGCGATGCAGTTCGGCAGGATGTGACGGGCCATGGTGAAGCCTTCCGAATTGCCCATCACCCGCGAGGCCGAGATGAACTCGCGCTCGCGCAGCGAGAGCACCGTGCCGCGTACGATGCGGGCGACCGAGGGCGCATAGGCGATGCCGAGCGCCAGGATGATGCCGTATTTGTTGGCGCCGACCACGGCGAGCAGGCCGAGCGCCAGGAGGATGCCGGGGAAGGCGAGCAGGGCGTCGTTGAAGGCCATGATGGTGCGGTCGACCCAGCCGCGGACATAGCCCGAGAACAGGCCGATGACCGTGCCGAGCGAGACGGCGAGCGCGACGGTGAGCAGGCTGATCCAGACTGATGTGGCGGCGCCCGCCATCAGGCGCGAGAGCACGTCGCGGCCGAACTCGTCGGTGCCGAGCCAATGCATCGCCGAGGGTGGCACCAGCTTGGCACGGAAGGAGAGCCGCAAGGGATCGTAGGGCGTCCAGAGCGAGCTGAGCGCGGCAACGATGCCGAGGAAGCCGATCAGCGTGCCGCCGACCAGGGCGTTGGGAGCGGGAAGCTTCATTGCGCCGTCACCCTCGGATCGAAGATCGGATAGCAGAGGTCGATCACGAGATTGACCAGCACATAGGTGAAGGCGACGAAGAGCATGCAGCCCTGGATCACCGGATAGTCGCGGGCGAAGATCGAATCGACCAGCAGGCGGCCCAGTCCGGGGATGGTGAAGACCGTCTCGACGACCGCGATGCCGCCGAGCAGATTGCCGAGCACGAGGCCGATCAGCGTCCAGGTCGGGCCGAAGGCGTTCTTGAAGGCGTGGTTCCAGAGCACGGCGCTCTCGGTCAGGCCCTTGGCTCGCGCATGGGTGATGTAGTCGAGCCGCAGCACCTCGAGCGTCGAGGCGCGGGCCATGCGCAGGATCACACCGATCTCGTGCAGGAACAGCGTCATGATCGGCATGATCAGATAGAGGACGCCGGCTATCGGGTGCTCGGCGATCGAGACATAGCCGACCACCGGCAGCCATTCGAGCTTGAGGCCGAAGAACAGCAGCAGCAGCAGGCCGAGCCAGAAGGTCGGGATCGAGAGCAGCAGCGTCGCGACGGCGACGAGGCTGAGGTCGAGCGAGGTATCCTGCTTCCAGGCGGCGAGCACACCGGCCGGTACGGCCACCAGGCTGGCGAGCGCGACCGCGACCAGCACGATCTGCGCCGAGATCCAGAAGCGCTGCAGGATCAGTGGCAGCACCGCCTGTTGCGAGTTGATCGACTGGCCGAGATCGCCCTTGAGCAGATTGCCGAACCAGATGCCGAACTGGACCGGCACGCTCTGGTCGAGGCCGAGCCTCGCCTGCAGATCGGCGATCGAGGCCGGCGTCGCCAGGTCCCCCAGCATCAGCGAGGCCGGGTCACCCGGGATCAGCCGGATCAAGGCAAAAACCGAAACCGACACGATCAGCAGTGTCGGCACGGACATGAGAATGCGCGTCAGCGCAAAGCGCAGCATCGGTTTCCTCCCGGTGTGCGGATGATCCGAGTGACGTCAGTTCGCCAGCGTCACTTCCCACATGCGCAGCTTGGACTGCCACGGCTTGAAGCCCTGGACGCGCTTGGCATGGGCGATGATGTCGAGGCCGTTGAAGGCGAAGATCATCGGGACTTCGTCGATGACGCGCTTGTGCAATTCGTCGACGAGCTTCTGGCGTTCGGCCCGGTCTGAGGTGACGAACAGCTTGTCGATCTGCTTTTGCGCCTCCGGATTGTCCCAGACCTTGCGCGGCTGCTTGTCCTTCGGCCCCGAGAACTGCTCGAAGGCGATCGCGGGATCGAAGCGGGCCGAGAAGGAGAAGGACTGCATCTGGTAGTTGCCCTTGTTGTAGCGATCGAGCTGGGTCGCCCAGTCGAGCACCTCGATCTCGACATTGACGCCGACGGCCTGCAGCATCTGCTGGGCCACCACCGCGGAAGGGAAGCTCGGCACGACCGGGCGTTTGTTGGCGAGGATGATGATCTTCTCGTCCTTGTAGCCGGCCTCCTGCAGCAGCTTCTTGGCGCGGGCCGGATCGAAGCTCAGGCCCTTTTTCTCGACCTCGCCGAAATAGCTCGAGCCGGAATAGATCGGCGAGGTGTTGGGCTTGCCGAGGTCGTTGTAGAAGGCGGCGACGATCTCATCCATGTCGAGCGAAGCGGCGATCGCCTGGCGCAGCTTCTGGTTGCCCATCACGGCATCCTTGACCTGGATCAGGAAGACGTGCCTGACGGCATTGGACTCCGCCACGACCGAGAGCTTGGGGTTCTTCTTCAGCTCGGCCGCGTCGCTCGGCAGGATCTCGCTGAGATCGAGCGCGCCGGAGATGAGACCGGCCTTCACCGTGGCCGGGTCCTTGACGATTAGGAACTTCACGTCCTTGAGCAGCGGGCGCTTGGAGCCGACATAGCCGTCGGCCTTGCCGCCGTCCTTCGGCGACTTGTAGCCCTCGAAGGCGGTCATGGTGAAATATTCGCCGCGCTTCCACTCGCCGAACTTGTAGGGGCCGGTGCCGATCGGCTTGTCCCAGGAGCCGTCCGCCTTGACCGAATCCTTGTGCAGGACCGCGGTCATCGCGCAGTCGGTGCGGGCGAGCGTGTCGAGGAAGAGTGCATTCGGCTTGTCGATCTTCATGACGAAGGTGCGTGGATCCGGCGCCGTCGCTTCCTCGACCTTGAGGCCGGAGCGACCATCGAACTCGATGGTGCAGCGCCAGTCGGTCTTCGGATCCATGTAGCGGTTCCAGCTCCACAGCACGTCGGCCGAGGTCAGCTCGGCGCCGTTGTGGAACTTGACGCCCTGGCGCAGCGTGAAGGTGTAGGTCTTGCCGTCGGCGGAGAGGTCGACCTTCTCGGCGAGCAGCGGCGTCGCGACGCCGCCCTCATTGTAGCCGACGAGTCCCTCGACCAGTTGCAGCGCGAAGTCGTCGGTGTTGTCGTCGCGGTTGACGCCAGGATTATTGCTGCGGATGTCGGCGGCGACTGCCACCGTGATCGACTGCGCCATGGCCGGCGCTGCGAAGGCGGCGGTGGCGATGAGCGCGGCGGCCGGCGCAAAAAGATACTTCATCTCGGTCCCCTGTCGTTTTTTTGGTTTGTCGTCGTGATCGTGAGGCCGCCGCGTCCGCGACGGGTCAATTGGCGAGGCCGACCTCCCAGAGCCGCGGCTTCGAGGCAACCCAGGGCGCGAAGCCCTGCAGGCGCTTCGAGACCACGGCGGTGTCGACCTGATTGTAGAGGAAGATCAGCGGCGCATCGGCGAGCATCAGCCTGTGCAGTTCGTCGAACAGCTTCTGGCGCTCGCCCTCATCGGCGGTGACCGTCGCCTTCTCGATCAGTTCGTCGGCGTGCCGGCTGTCCCAGGCCTTGGAGGGATAGGTATCCTTGGGGCCGCTGAACTGGTTGTAGCTCTGGGCCGGATCGATACGGGCGGAATAGCTGAAGGACATCATCTGGTAGTTGCCCTTGCTGTAGCGGTCGAGCTGCGTTGCCCATTCCAGCACTTCGATCTCGCTGTTGATGCCGGCCACCTGCAGCATGGCCTGCGCCACCACCGCGACCGGGAAGCTCGGCACGGTCGAGCGCTTGTTGGCGATCAGCTTGATCGTCTGGCCCTTGTAGCCGGCCTCGGCGAGCAGCTTCTTCACCCGGGCCGGCTCATAGTTGTAACGCTGGCGCTGGACCTCGCTGTAATAGGGCGAGGCCATGTGGACGGCTGAGTTGTTGACCTTGCCGAGCTCGTTCGAGGCGTGGGCGACGAGCTGGTCGAGATCGAGCGCCGCCGTAATCGCCTGACGCATCCGGACGTCGCTCAGTAGCGGATCGCGGCTCTGGAACAGCAATGCGTGCTTGGTCGCGCTCGGTGCGGTCACGACCTGAACGCTGTTGCTCTTCTGCATTTCCGGCAGATCGGAATCCGGGATGTCGGCGACATGCAGCGCGCCCGAGAGCAGCCCGGCCTTGACGGTCGCACCATCGGCGATGGCGAGGAATTTGACCTCCGGCACCAGGGCGTTCTTGCGGCCGACATAGCCGTCGCGCTTGTCGCCGGGTGGCGAGACGTAGCCATCGAAGCGCTTCAACGAGACGAATTCGCCGCGGCGCCAGTCGCCGAGTGTGAAGGGACCGGTGCCGATCGGCTTGCCGAAGGATCCGTCGGGCTTCAGCGAGTCCTTGTGGATGATCGCGACCATGGCGCAGTCGGTCCGCGCCATGGTGTCGAGGAAGAGCGCGCTCGGCTTCTCCAGCGTCATCACGACGGTCGCGGCATCGGGCGCGGTGACGCTCGTCACCTTCATGCCGATGCGGCCATCGAATTCCGACCGGCAGCGCCAGTCGGTCTTCGGCTCCATGTAGCGGGTCCAGTTCCAGAGGACGTCGGCCGAGGTCAGCTCGGCGCCGTTGTGGAACTTCACCCCCTTACGCAGGCTGAAGGTATAGGTCAGCCCGTCTGCCGAGGTTGACACCTTTTCCGCCAGCAGCGGCGCGACTGCGCCGTTCTCGCGATAGCCGACCAGGCCTTCGACCATGTGCAGGACGACGGCATCGGTGTTGTCGTCGCGATTCACCCCGGGATTGGTCGAGCGGATGTCGGCATTGAGCGCGACATTGATTGTCTGCGCCGTGGCGGGGCTCGCGAGAGCAAGGAGAGCGAAGGCGGAGACGAGCCGGCGGTTCATTGTCGTTCCCCTCGCTGTTCGCGTTTCCGGCTAGACGATCTCAGGCGGCCTTGGCCGCGCCGGATCGGCGCTTGGCGAGCGCGTCGGCGAAGAAGTCCTCGACCCGCGAGACCGCCTTCAGCCCGTCATGCGGCATGTTCGGCACCAGGTCGAAGCGCACGTCGATGCCGTGCTCCTCGAAGTTGCGGCGCAAGCGGTCGAGACGCTCCGGTCGGTTCGTGCCGGCATGGTTGGCGTCCGGCATCCAGCTGGCATTGCCGGGCTGATGGGTGATCTCCCAGGTCTCGAGATCGGCGGCACCGACGATCATCTGGACGGCGACCTTGCGCATCGCCTCGATGTCCGGCGCGGTGCCGAAGAGCTCGGCCATGTTGCGGGTGCCGACCCACCAGTCCCGCGTCGGGTCGAGCAGGGTCACCGAGCCGGGCGCGCCGATCGAGGCGGCCCAGAGCTTGTGGGGCTGCAGCATCAGGAAGCGATGGGTGAAATGGCCGCCGCCGGAGTAGCCGAACAAAGCGAAGCGGTCGAAGCGCAGGCCGTAATGCTGGGCGACTTCCTCGACCATGGCAAGGAGGATGTGGTCGTAGCGGACCCCGCCCTCGCGCATGTACTTGAAGCCGTTGCGGTTGCCGTCGCCCATCACGCCGATCGGGAAGAGCGGGGCGAGGATGATGCAGTTGTTCCAGCGGCCGAAAGCCTCGAAGGCGTCGCGATAGCCGGTGAAGCCGCGGCCGGTGCCGTGCATGGCGACGACGAGCTCGGGCGCCTGGCCGCCCTTGCCGAGGCTCTTGGGCACATAGAGGCAATAACTGAAGCGTGGATCGGCCTTGCAGGCGGTGACCGGCGTCGGGCCGAGGTCGTAGAGCGCACGAGCGATCGCGGCCGCATCGTCCTGCTTGGCCTGGCTAGCGAGGGGAGCGGTCATGCGGCGTTTCCTGATTGGCTATAAGATTGGCGCCAATTTTGTTGCATGATATGATTGAGGCCGCAAGCCGGATTCGACAGATGCCGAGCCGGCTGTGCGCGATGCGGCTGAACCAGTTCACAAGCATCGTTGAAATGCTCTAGAGACCCGTCATGGCCACCCGCCCCAAGACCCAACGCGCCAAGGGCGAACTCGCCAACGAGATTGCCCGGGCGATCCATGGCCGCGCTTATCGGCCGGGCGAGTGGCTGCGGCAGATCGATCTCGAAGATGCCTTCCAGGCGACGCGCTTCGACGTTCGCGCCGCGCTCGACGAGCTCGCCGTGCGCAAGACGATCGAGCATGTGCCCAATCGCGGCTACCGGGTGGCCGAGATCGACATCGCCACCTATCGCGCGATCCGCGACACCCGCATCATCCTGGAGAGTGCAGCGTCCCGTCTCGTGATCGGCAGGATGGACGATGACGTGATCGCCAGGCTCGATGCGCTTGCCCATGAATTCAGCGAGGCGGTGCGGAGCGGGACGCGTCCGCAGCAGAGCGAGATCAACCGCGCCTTCCATAGCCTGATCTATGCTCATTGCGGCAATCCGGTGCTGGCGGAGACGATCTGGAGCTTGCGCGACCGCTCGCGCGGCTCGGCAGTCACGGTCTGGGCTTCGCATCAGGCCCTGCTCGCCAGCGACGCCGACCACCATGCCATGGTCGCGGCGATCCGCGCCGGGGACGGCGAGCGCCTGGCCGAGCTCACCGCCCATCACATCATCAAGGACCTGATCGAGGTCAACGGCGCAGCCTAGTCGGTGACGGTGACCTCCCAGAGCCGCGGCTTCGACAGGATCGAGGATTTGTAGCCCTTGATCCGCTTGCCATAAGCGCCGGCGTCGATGCCGTTATAGAGCATCACCATCGGCACCTCGGCGATGAAGCGCTGGTGCAATTCGTCGAAGAGCTTCTGCCGTTCGGCCTTGTCCGAGACGACCATCGACTTGTCGAGCAGCGCCTGCGCCTCCGGATTGTCCCAGACCTTGCGTGGCTGCGTCGCCTTCGGGCCGGTGACGGATTCGAACGAGAGGGCGGGGTCGAGCCTGGCCGAATAGGGGAAGGCCTGGAGCTGGTAGTTGCCTTTGCTGTAGCGGTCGAGCTGCGTCGCCCATTCCAGCACCTCGATCTGCACATTGATGCCGGCGGCCTGCAGCATCTGCTGCGAGACGACGGCGGCGTCGAAGCTCTGCGGGTAGCGCTTGTTCGCCAGCATCACCAAAGGCTCGCCCTTGTAGCCGGCCTCCTGCAACAGCTTCTTGGCGGCGGCGAGGTCGTGCTTGTAGCCCTTGGCCTGGACCGCATCGTAATAGGACGACAGCGCCGGCACGATCGAGTTGTTGCGCTTGCCGAGTCCGTCGGTGACCTGCGCAACCAGCTCCTCGGTGTCGATCGCCGCTGCGATCGCCTGGCGCAGCTTGACGTTGCCGAGCAGCGGATCGCGCGTCTGCAGGAGGATGCCGACCAGACCCATGTTCTGCGAGATCGAAAGCCCGACGCGCTGATCCTTCTTGAGCTCCTTGACCTCGGCGTTGGCGACGTCGGGGACGATGTCGATGTCACCCCGCAGCAAGGCCGCCTTGGCGGTCGCGCCATCGGGAATGACCATGAAGCGGACTTCGTCGACGAGCGGGCGCTTGCCGCCGGTATAGCCGTCCGGCGCTCCCGGCAGGCTGGCATAAGCCTCGTTGCGGGAAAGGCGGATGAATTCACCGCGCTTCCATTCGGTGAGCTTGTAGGGGCCGGTGCCGATCGGCTTGTCGAAGGAGCCGTCGGGTTTCAGCGAATCCTTGTGCAGGATCGCGGTCATCGCGCAGTCGGTGCGGGCGATGTTGGCGAGGAAGAGCGAGCTCGGCTTGTCGAGCCTGAAGACGACGGTCGCCGGATCGGGCGCCGTGACCGCCTCGACCTTGGCGCGGCCGCGGCCATCGAACTCCGACAGGCAGCGCCAATCGATCTTCGGGTCGATATAGCGGTTCCAGCTCCAGACCACGTCGGCGGAGGTGAGTTCGGCGCCGTTGTGGAATTTCACGCCCTTGCGCAGAGTGAAGGTGTAGCTCAGCCCGTCCGGCGAAACCTCCACCTTTTCGGCCAGCAGTGGCTTGACCTCGGAGTCCTCGCCATAGGCGACGAGGCCCTCGACGACATGCAGGACGACCGAGTCGGTGTTGTCGTCGCGATTGACGCCGGGATTGATGCTGCGGATGTCGGCATTGAGGTGCACCCGCAACGTCGCGGCTGCGGCCGGCACTATGGCTGCGGTCGCGAGGCCCAATCCGGCGAGGGCGAGGGAAAGGCGGCGTCGGCTCTGCATCGGCGGGTTCCCCTTGTCTTATGGCTTTGGCTTGGACGCTGTCGTTGCCGCCTTATTCGGCGGCTTGCGCCAGCGTCATCGGTTCATCGGTGAGGCTGTAGCGGGTGAAGGTGCGGTTGAGAGCCGGCAGTGGCGCGACCTCCATCGTGCCCTTGGCCGGCTGCATGATCACCATCGAGACGGTGGCCGAGAGATTGCCGGTATCGTTGGGGCGCGGTGGTCGGCAGACCGAATGCGGGGTCAGGAAATCGTCGAAGAAGGCCTGCTTCAGGTCGTCGACCGTAAGCTTGCGGCCGACCTCGTTCAGCAGCTTCCTGACGCGCCAATCGCGATAGAAGCTCTCGGGCACGCGCGGGGTGCCGGTATCGGTGATCTTGGTCAGCGCGACCTGGCCGACCCAATGGTTGGCGTGCACGATCAGCCCGTCTTCGGGGTAGAGCGGGAAGGCGGCGTCGGGCGCGCACTCGAAGTCGATGCCGAAGCCGGCGACCGTCGAAAGCATCATGTTGTTCGAGCAGGCCTTCGGCGTGGTCGCGACAGCCTTGATCGCGAAGGCGAAATGCTCCTGCTCCAGCACCTTGCGGCGGATGAGCGCCAGCGGCACGCCAACTTGCGTGAAGTCGCGCTCGCTTTCGAGATAATTGGCGGTGATCGAGATGCCGGCCGCGTTCATGCCGCAGCGGGCGAGGCCGCCGGCCTCGACGAAGGTCAGGAAGTCCGGGCCGTCATCGCGGCGCACGCGCAGCACGATCGCCGTCTCCGCGCATTCGGCCTTCCAGTCCCAGTTCTGGCCGTGGATCAGTTCGCCCGAGGCGCTGCGCTCGGGCAGGATGATCGCGCCGGTGCAGCCGTCGTCGAGCTCTTCCTCGGCTTCGGCCGGCTTGCTCTTCTCCAGCTTGGCCTTGGCGATCACCTCGGTGCGAGCATTGATCATGATGACGTCTTCGAGCGCGACGCCGGCGCCGTCGGCGATGCCGCGCATCTCCTCGACATAGTGCTTGCCGAAGGCCTCGATCTCGCGGGCGAATTCGCCGATCAGGCGCGACTTGGCCGCGGCGTCATAGCCGAGATCGCCGAGCTGTCCGCCATAGAGTTCGATCGAGCGCTTGACGCGCTTGGGCACCGCCGCACCATGCTGGCGGCCGCGCTCATAAGGCGTGCCGGAGACATCGACGAAAGGAAAGGGCTCGACCATGGCCGGATCTCCGCGGGTTCGCGCTGTTGCTGTGTCTGACTATAATGTATTTCATTTCAAACTAAGACAATCAAGAGCCTTTCAATGACGACGCCGACACGATTGCAGCAGGAGATCGCCGAGCGGATCCTCCGCATGGTCCGGGAGGACGGGCTGGAGGCCGGCGCCTGGCTCAACGAGAACAGCGCGGCGCGCCGCCTCAACGTCTCGCGCACGCCGGTGCGGGCCGCGATCGACCATCTCGCCCGGCAGGGGCTGGTGCGTCGTCACCCGAACAAGGGCGTCGAGCTGCTCAGCGCGCCGGAGGCCGGTGCCGATCCCGGCGCGAGCACCGATGCGACCGAACTCGTCATGGTTAAGGTCGCGCAGGATCGCCATGGCGGGCGCCTGCCGGACGAGATCTCCGAGCTCGAGCTGATGCGGCGCTACGAGCTCGGCCGACCCGAGGTGCAGCGCCTGATGGCGCGGCTCGCCGATCTCGATATGGTCGAGCGCAAGCGCGGCTATGGTTGGCGCTTCCTGCATGAGGCACGCGACCAGTCGGCACATGACGAGCGCTACCGCTTCCGCCTGCTGATCGAACCGATGGTCTTTCTCGAGCCCGGCTTCTCGCTGGAGCAGAGCTGGATCGACGAGATGCGGGTGCGGCATGAGCTGACGCTGTCGCAGCCCTGGAAGGAAAGCTCTGCGATCGGCTTCTACGAGATGAACGCCGATTTCCACGAGGGGCTGGCGGCGGCCTCCGGCAACCGCTTCATCCATTCCGCCATCCGCCGGCAGAACCAGATGCGCCGCCTCTCCAACTACGACTGGACCTATGGCTATGAGCGCGTCGTGGTGAACAGCCGCGAGCACCTGCAGATGCTTGCGACGATCGAGGCCGGCGATCTCCAGCTCGCCAGTGCCCTGATGCGCAGCCATCTCCAGCGCGCCATGCAACTGCGCCGTCCGGACGGGCTGGACTGAAACTGCTCGGCACTCTCGCTATTGTCTTTTGATATTAAGAAAGACATTATGAGGTGATCCATAGCGAGGACCCGCCGATGAACGCGCCTGCCTTTGCCGCCCAAAGCCGCCGGGACAACGCTCCCGATGCGTTCTGGATGCCGTTCACGCCGATGCGGGCCTTCCGGCAGGCGCCGCTGCTGTTCGAGCGGGCCGAGGGGATGCACTACATCACGCCGGACGGACGGCGTGTGCTGGACGGCATGGCCGGGCTCTGGTGTGTCAATGCCGGGCATGGCCAGGCCAGGATCACCGAGGCGATCCGCGCCGCGGCGGGTAAGCTCGATTTTGTCTCCTCCTTCAAGATGAGCCATCCCGATGCGCAGGCCTATGCGGCGCGGCTCTGTGACTTTGCCCCCGAGGGGATCGACCATGTCTTCTTCGTCAATTCCGGCTCGGAAGCGGTCGACACCGCGTTGAAGATCGCCCGCGCTTACCATCAGGCCCGCGGCCAGGCCGGGCGGACCAAGCTGATCGGCAGGGCCAAGGGCTATCACGGCATGGGCTGGGGCGGCCTCTCGGTCTCCGGCATCGGCCGGCACAAGGCCGCCTTCGGGCCGCTCTTGCCCGATGTCGCGCATCTGCCGCTGCCCTATGACCGCGGCAGCATGGCCTTCTCGCGCGGCCGGCCGGAAGGCGGGCTCGCTGCGGCCGAGGCGCTGGAAACGCTGCTGCAGATCCATGATCCCCAGACGGTCGCCGCCGTGATCATCGAGCCGGTGACGGGTTCGGGCGGGGTCTATCCGCCGCCGAAGGGTTATCTCGAACGCCTGCGCGCGATCTGCGACAAGCACGGCATCCTCCTGATCTTCGACGAGGTGATCACCGGCTTCGGTCGGCTCGGCGCGCCCTTCGCGGCACAAGCCTATGGCGTCAGGCCGGACCTGATGAGCTGCGCCAAGGGCATGACCAATGGCGCCGTGCCGATGGGCGGCGTCCTCGTTGCCGGCCATGTCTACGACGCCTTCATGGCCGGGCCGCCCGAGGCGATCGAGCTTTTCCACGGCTACACCTATTCGGCCCATCCGCTCGCCTGCGCCGCCGGCCTCGCGACGCTCGACGTCTTCGCTGAGCAGGACATCCTTGGTGGCCTCGCCAAGGTGCTGCCGCTCTGGGAGGAGCGGGCGCACCGGCTGAAGGGTGCGCCCCATGTCGTCGACATCCGCACCGCCGGGCTGCTCTGTGCGATCGACCTCGCGCCGCGGCCGGGCGCGGATGGCGCAAGGGGCGGGGAGGCCAACACGCTCTGCCTCGATGCCGGCGTGCTGATCCGCAATGCCGGCGACACTCTGGTGCTGTCGCCGCCATTGGTGATCGCGCCTGCCGAGATCGAGGAGATCTTCGCCGCGATCGAGCAGGCGCTGGGTCGGATCGCCTAGCTCAGCCAGGGCTTGTCAGCGAGAAGCCTTCGTCGAGCCAGCCGGTGACGCCGCCGATCAGCAGCTTGACCGGCAGGCCGAGGCGCGAGAGCCGGACCGCGGCGCGGTTGGCGCCGTTGCAATGCGGGCCGGCGCAATAGACCACGAAGGTCTTGCCCTCCGGCTGCTCGGCCATCCGGGAGGCGGTCATCTTGCCATGCGGGATGTTGATCGCGCCGTCGATGTGGCCCTCGGCGTAGAGTGCGGGCGAGCGCACATCGACGAGGACGAAATCGCGGTCGTTCGCCTTCAGCGCCTCATGCGTGTCCCAGCAATCGGTCTCGAAGGTCAGCATCGCCTCGAAATGGGCGCGGGCGATATGCGCGGGAGCGGCGGGGATTTCGGTGACTGCGGTGGCCATGGCGATCCTCATCGGGCTTGCGATGGCGACAGGGGTAGCGGTCGGCACGGATTTCAGGCAGTAGCGGA
This sequence comes from Allobosea sp. NPDC055332, assembly GCF_053645455.1. Taxonomy (NCBI): domain Bacteria; kingdom Pseudomonadati; phylum Pseudomonadota; class Alphaproteobacteria; order Hyphomicrobiales; family Alloboseaceae; genus Allobosea; species Allobosea sp. NPDC055332. The sequence continues at coordinate 261,782 of NZ_JBSHMO010000004.1, forward strand.
AATGACAATGTCTGGCAGGTTTCCGCCAAATGCATGCTGACGCTGGAATGGATCGCCTCACAACACCGCACGAGGTCGTCGCCGTCGCCTATGACGGGCTGTGCACCTTCGAGTTCGGCATCGTCGTCGAGGCTTTCGCCTTGCCGCGGCCGGAGTTCGACTTTCCCTGGTACCGCTTTCGCGTCGCCGCGGCCGAGCGGCCGATCCGGGCGATGGGCGGCTTCTCGCTGCAGGTCGATGCCGGGCTGGAGATCCTCAGCGAAGCACAGACCATTGTCATCCCCGGCTGGCGCAATCGCGACGAGGCACCACCTGTTGCGCTGATCGAGGCTCTGCAGACGGCACACCGGCGCGGGGCGCGGTTGCTCTCGATCTGCTCGGGCGCTTTCGTCCTGGCGGCGGCCGGCCTGCTTGATGGCAGGCGGGCGACGACGCATTGGCGGCACGCACCGCATCTCGCCGATGCCTGCCCGGGCGCGACGCTGGTCGACGACGTGCTCTATGTCGAGGATGAGGGCGTCGTCACCTCGGCCGGCAGCAGCGCCGGCATCGACGCCTGCCTGCATTTGATCCGGGCCGACCATGGCGCGAAGATCGCTAATATCGTCGCGCGCCGGCTGGTGATGCCGCCGCATCGCGATGGCGGCCAGGCGCAATATGTCGAGGCGCCGATCCAGGCGCGGCCCGGCCGCTCGATTGCGGCCGTGCTCGACTGGGGGCGCGAGCGCTTGGCTGAGCCGCTGGAGATTGGCGCGATGGCGCGCCATGCCGGCCTCAGCGAGCGCACCTTCCTGCGCCGTTTCCGCGACGGCACCGGGGTGACGCCGCTGAAATGGCTCAGGCGCGAGCGCATCGGCCGGGCGATGAAGCTGCTCGAGGAGAGCGGCATGGCGCTCGCCGATATCAGCGCCGCCTGCGGCTTCGCCTCGCCGGAGAGCTTCCGGAAGGCCTTCTTCGAGATCGCCCGGACGTCGCCGGCGGCCTACCGCAACCGCTTCAGGCGGTAGGTGCTAGCTGGGACGATCCTCAGGCCCACTCGCCCTTGCGGAAGACTGCGACACGGCTGCCGTCCGGCTTGATGCCGTCGATGTCGACCTCGCCGGAACCGATCATCCAGTCGATATGGATCAGGCTCCTGTTGCCGCCCTGCGCCGCGATCTGCTCCGGCGTCAGCTTGGTGCCGTCGATGAAGCACTTCGAATAGCACTGGCCGAGCGCGATATGGCAGGAGGCGTTCTCGTCGAAGAGCGTGTTGTAGAACAGGATGTCGCTCTGCGAGATCGGCGAAGAGTGTGGCACCAGCGCGACCTCGCCGAGCCGGCGTGCGCCCTCGTCGGTGTCGAGCACCTTGTTCAGTACCTCTTCGCCGCGGCTCGCCTTGGCCTCGACGATGCGGCCCTCCTCGAAGCGCACCTGGATATTGTCGATCAATATGCCCTGATAGGAGAGCGGCTTGGTCGATGAGACATGGCCCTCGACGCGGCGGGCGTGCGGGGTGGTGAAGACCTCCTCGGTCGGGATGTTGGCGTTGCAGGTGACGCCGTTCTTCGCGGTCGAGGCGCCGCCTTCCCATTCATGGCCGTCGGCGAGGCCGATGGTGAGGTTCGTGCCCGGCCCGGTGAAATGCAGTGCGGAGAAGCGCTGGCCGTTCAGCCATTTGGTGCGCTGCGCCAATGCGGCGTTATGCTCCGCCCAGGCCGCGATCGGATCGTCGCGATCGACGCGCGATGCCGCGAAGATCGCCTCGGCGAGACGGGCGACCGCGACCTCCTCGGCATCGCCAGGGAAGACCTGGCTCGCCCAGGCCGCGCCGGGATAGGAGACGATGTTCCAGTTGATGTCGAAATTGGCGATCTTCTCCAGCGCCGGCTGGTAGGCGATCGAGTTCGCCTTGTTGGCGCGGGCGACCTTGGCCGGGTCCTGCTCGGCGAGCAGCATCGGATTGTCGCCGACGATGGCGAGACGGGCGGTGTTGGCAGCGAAGGCCTTGCCGACGCCCTCATAGAGCCAGGAGGGGGCGCGGTCGAAGCTGGCATCCTGCCCAAAACGGTAGCGCGCCAGAGTCAGCGCCTCGTCGGAGAGGATCGGCGTGACCAAGCCCGCGCCGGCCTTGTAGGCGTGCTCGGCAATGCGCCGGACCAGCGGCAGCGCCGCCACAGGCGCGGTCAGGAACAGGTCCTGCCCTGGCTGCAAATTGAGGCCGACCTTGATTGCGACCTCGGCCAAACGATCGAGCTTGGCGGGATCGATGCCGGAGACGTGCTTGTTCATGGGGGCCTCGTCGAACTGATTTGCGAGGCCGCATTGCTGGCGGAAATCCGCCGCGGGTCAACCGCTCCCGAGCAGATGATGCATTCGCTCAGCGCTTGCCGGGACGGGTGCGCCGCGCCTTGGAACGGTCGCCGCGCCAATCGGCCACCGACATGGTCGGCAGGTCGAAATAGTCGCGCGTCGTGGCATAGCCATGCCCGCCCATGCGGCCGATCGCATCGAGCGCGACCGGGTCGACATAGTGCTTCAGTGTATCGACCGTATCGGCGCGGAAATGCGCATAGACGACCTCGCCGAGGATGATCTCGCGCGAATTGCCGATGCCGAGCGTGGTGTGGTGGCGGCATTCGAAGGCGGCCGGCGCCTGGCCGATCCAGGGGCAGGGCACCTTGATGCCGGGCATGGCGGTGAGTCCGGCCTCGGCGAGCTCGTCCGTGCCCGGCTCGAACGGCACGGCGCAGGCGTTCATGCCGTCGAGCAATGCGTCGGAGACGATGTTGACGGTGAAGGCGAGGCTCTCGCGGACATTGCGGCCTGTGTCCTTCTGTCCGCCGGTCTGGCGGTACTCGACGCCAAGCGCCAGGATCGCCGGGTCGGCCGAGAGGCAGTTGAAGAACGAGAACGGCGCGGCATTGACGACGCCGTTGGCGTCGATCGTGGTCACCAGCGCGATCGGGCGCGGCACCACCGCGCCGATCAGGAGCTTGTAGCGCTCGCGCGGGGTCAGCGCGGCAAAATCGAAGGTGACGATCTCGGCGGCGGCCGAGCGGTCCTGGGTCAGGGGCTGGGTCACGATGGGGTCAATCCTTCACTCAGGGCATAGGGTGCGAGCACGTCGCGGATGTCGCGTTCGCCGCGCGGCGCCAGCAAGGCGCGGGTGACGACGGATTGCAGGTGGTGGTCCATCAGCGCGGCGGCGCGGGGGGCGTCGCCGGCGCGCAGGGCCTCGATCAACTGGCGATGCTCGGAGACGGCGCATTCGGAGGAGTGCGGGCGGCCGTAGATGGCGAGGATCAGCGAGCAGCGCGACGACGCCTCCTGGACATAGCGCAGCAGCAGGGCGTTGCCGGTCATCTCGGCGAGCTTGATGTGGAACTCGCCTGAGAGGCGGATCGATTCCGGCCCATCCTGCTCGTGCGCCTTCTCCTCCAGCCGGACATGGGCCTCGAGCTCGGCCGACTGCGCCGCGGTCAGCCGTCCTGCGAGGTTCTCGGCGACGAGCCGCTCCAGCCCGCGGCGGACCTCGAAGACGTCGCGCGCTTCTTCAAGCGTCGGGTAGGCGACATTGGCGCCGCGGTTTGGCTTGAGCTCGACCAGGCCCTCGACGGCCAGCCGTCCGAAGGCCTCGCGCACCAGCGTGCGGCTGACGCCGAGCTGCTCACCGATCGCATCCTCCGGCAGCTTCACGCCCGGCTTCAGCGCCTGCTCGATGATGGCGCGGCGCAACGCCTTGTAGACCGCTTGCGCGCGCGGCACCGGCGCGCCCGTTTCAGGCATCTTGCCGTTGGGTCCGGACTTGTTCGCAGCGAGCGTGCGGCTAGGGCGCGGCATGAATCGAGTTTCCGCTTGTCTTCAATAATCGCATACAATACGGTTATTGTATCGTATGCAAGTTTGCTCAACGATCGCACACGAGATGGCGCGCAAAGCGCCACGGTGATCACAGAGGTGGCAACGGACGGCATTTCCCGGTGCGCGAAGCGGGCCGGCAAGCAACGAGAAGGGGAGAGATCGATGAAGAAGGCCTGGTTGCTGGCGGCTGTCGCCGCTCTTGCGCTGAACGGCGCGGTCGAAGCCAAGACGCTGAAATGGGGCTCGGCCCGCGAGATCGCCTCGCTCGATCCCTATTCCTTCGGCGAGACTTTCACCTTGTCGGTGCTGAACCACGTCTATGAGGGGCTGGTCCGTTATACCGGCGATCTCAAGATCGAGCCGGCGCTTGCGGAATCCTGGGAGACAGTGAGCCCGACCATCTGGCGCTTCAAGCTGCGCCAGGGCGTCAAGTTCCACAACGGCAACCCGTTCACGGCCGACGACGTCATCGCCTCGCTGGCGCGCGTCACGCACGACACCTCACCGCTCAAGGGCAATCTGCCGGCCTATAAGAGCTCGAAGAAGATCGACGACTACACTGTCGAGATCGAGGTCAATGGGCCCTATCCACTGCTGCTCAACGACCTCACCAACATCTTCATCTTCGACAAGGAGTGGATGGAGGCGAACAACTCGCTGCTCCCGACCGATTCCGGCAAGGGCGTGAAGGGCTACGCTACCGACAACGCCAACGGCACCGGCCCGTTCAAGGTCGAGAGCCGCCGCGCCGACGCGAAGACCGTCTTCGCCAAGAACGCCGACTGGTGGGACAAGCCGCAGCATAATATCGACCTGATCGAGTTCGTGCCGATCACCTCGTCCTCGACCCGCGTCGCGGCGCTGCTCTCAGGCGAGATCGACTTCACCAATGTCGCGCCGCTGCAGGACCTGCCGCGCCTCTCGGCCTCGAGCGAGGTCAAGGTGCTGCAGACCAATGAACTGCGCTCGGTCTTCTTCGCCTTCAACCTGACCGACAAGCTGATCGAGAGCGACGTCAAGGACAAGAACCCCTTCAAGGACATCAAGGTGCGCGAGGCGCTCTATCGCGCCATCGACATCGACGCGGTGCAGAAGCGGGCGATGCGAGGCCTCTCGCGCAATACCGGCGCGCTCGTAGCGCCCGCAATCCCCGGCTACGAGCCGTCGCAGGACCAGCGCCTGCCCTTCGATTTGAACGGCGCCAAGAAGCTGCTCGCCGAGGCCGGCTATCCGAACGGCTTCTCCTTCATGATGAACTGCCAGAGCGACTCGCTCGTCAACGAGGAGGAGTTCTGCCAGGCGGTGGCGGCGATGTGGTCACGCGCCGGCCTGAAGCCCAATCTCAGCCTGGCGCCGCGCAGCCAGCAGGCGCCGAAGCGGGTGAAGGGCGATTTCGACCTGATCTCATTCGGCTGGGCCAACGAGCCGATGATCGACGCCTATTCGCTCCTGGTGCAGGTGCTGCGCTCCAAGAGCGGCACGGGCGGCGTCTTCAACTGGGGCAATTGGGGCGATCCGCGCATCGACGCGCTGGTCGACAAGTCCGGCGTCGAGCTCGATACGCCCAAGCGCATCGAGATGATGAAGGAGGCGCTGAAGATCGCCAAGGCCGAGCATCTCTTCATCCCGCTGCACCAGCAGCCGATGGCCTGGGCGATGCGCAACACGGTCGCCTCCACGGTGCAGGCCTCGGACAACAAGCCGCGTCTGTGGCTGACCAAGATGAAGTGAAGGCGTCCGTCGTCCGGCCGGGCCTGTCGGCCCGGCCGTCCTCAGAACGGAGACTGAGATGCCCGCCTTCCTGTTCAAGCGCTTCGTCAATGCCGCCGGCGTCATGTTGGCGGTGGCGTTCCTTGCCTTCCTGACCTTCCGCTTCGTCGGCGATCCCGTCGAATTGATGCTGAACGAGCAGGCGAGCCAGGCGCAGCGCGACGAACTGCGCACCAGGCTCGGGCTCGACAAGGGCTTCGTGCTGCAGTTCGCGACCTTCGTCGGCAATGCCCTGCGCGGCGATTTCGGCATCTCCTACCGCAACCAGCAGGAGGTGTTCACGCTGATCGCCGAACGCTTCCCGGCGACCTTCGAGCTCGTGCTGGTCGCGACCTTCCTGTCTCTGGCGGTCGGCATTCCACTCGGCGTCTATACCGCGATCCGGCGCGACAGCCTCCTCGCCAAGGCGCTGCAATTCGTCTCGGTGCTCGGCGTCTCCCTGCCCAGCTTCGCGCTCGGCATCCTGTTCATCCTGGTCTTCTCGGTGAACCTGCAATGGCTGCCGGCCTTCGGCCGCGGCGAGGTCGTGCAGATCGGCTGGTGGAGCACCGGGCTGCTGACGGCATCGGGCCGCAAGGCATTGATCCTGCCCGGCATCACGCTGTCGCTGTTCCAGATCACGCTGGTGATGCGGCTGGTACGGGCCGAGATGCTGGAGACCATGCGGACCGACTTCATCCGCTTCGCCAGGGCGCGCGGCCTGCCGGCCCGCGCGGTGAATTTCCGCCACGCTTTGCGCAACTGCCTGATGCCGGTGATCACGGTGACCGGCCTGCAGATCGGCAACCTGATCGCCTTCGCGCTGGTGACCGAGACGGTGTTCCAGTGGCCCGGCATGGGCATGCTCTTCGTCCAGGCCGTCACGTTCGTCGACATCCCGGTGATGGCGGCCTATCTGATCGTCGTCTCCTTCATCTTCGTCTCGCTCAACACGCTGGTCGACCTGACCTATGCCTGGGTCGATCCGCGCCTGCGCGAGGACGCGCTTTCGGGAGGCGCCAATGCCCGCTGAAGCCGCCGCCAAGCCGGGCCGTCTGCGCCGCTTCCTCGACAGCGACATCGGCTGGAGCTTCCGGCGCACGCCGGCGGCCTGGCTCTCGGCGCTGGTGCTGGCGTTGCTCATCCTGACGGCTTTGTTCTGTCCGCTGATCGCGCCGCAGAACCCGCACGACCTCGCCCAGATCTTCATCGACAAGGCCGAGATTCCGCCGATCTGGTCGGCCGATGGCGAATGGCCCTTCCTGCTCGGCACCGACCCGCAGGGGCGCGACGTCTTCTCCGCAATCCTCTACGGCACGCGGGTCTCGCTGATCATCGGCTTCTCGGCCGTCATGGTCTCGATGGCGATCGGCGTCACGATCGGGCTAGTCGCCGGCTTCTATGGCGGGCGCATCGACAACCTCCTGATGCGGCTCGGCGACACCGTGCTGTCGATCCCGACGCTGCTGATGGCGATCCTGGTCTCGGCGATCTTCCGCGAATTGCTGCCGCCGGCGCTGCGCGACCCCTTCGCCGCGGCGGTGCTCGTCGTCTCGATCGCGCTGACCAGCTGGGTCCAGTACGCCCGCACCGTGCGCGCCTCGACCATGGTCGAGCGACGCAAGGAGTATGTGCTGGCGGCGCGGATCATCAAGGTGCCGGCCGGGCGGATCATGCGTCGGCACATCCTGCCGAACACGCTGACCCCGGTGATGGTCGCGGCGACGCTCAATCTCGGCCTCGCCATCCTCTCGGAAGCGACCCTGTCCTTCCTCGGCGTCGGCATGCCGATCACCCAGCCCTCGCTCGGCACGCTGATCCGCATCGGCAATCAGTACCTGTTCTCCGGCTCCTGGTGGCTCGTGGTTTTCCCATCGCTGCAGCTCGGTCTGATCGTGCTCTCGGTCAACCTGCTCGGCGACTGGTTGCGCGATGCGCTGAACCCGAAGCTGCGCTGACGACAAGAAACCAAAGAGGATACGCCTGCGATGACCGCCTCCCTGCTGCTCCGCAATGTCCGCCCCTATGCCGGCAAGGCCGTCGATCTCCTGATCGAGAACGGCAAGATCACGCAGGTCGGCGCGAACCTGTCCGCACCTGCCGGGGTCGCGGTCGAGGACGGCAAAGGCGAGATCGTCATCCCTGGTCTGGTCGAGGCCCATACCCATCTCGACAAGAGCCTGCTCGGCCTGCCCTGGTACACCAACGAGGTCGGCCCCAAGCTGCTCGACAAGATCGACAATGAGCGGGAGAACAAGAAGCGGCTCGACATCGATCCCGCGCGCCAGTCCGCCCGCCAGAGCATCCTCTCCTCGCTCAAGGGCACGACCCATATCCGCAGCCATGTCGATGTCGACACCGAGCATGGGATGTGGGGCGTCGAGGGCGTGATGAAGACCCGTGACGCCTATCGCGACATCGTCGACATCGAGCTCGTCGCCTTCCCGCAATCGGGCCTGCTGCGCCGGCCGGGCACGCTCGAATTGATGGACCAGGCGATGAAGGCCGGCTGCGAGATCGTCGGCGGGCTCGACCCCTGCACGATCGACCGCGATCCGAAGGGCCATCTCGACGCGGTCTTCGGCCTCTGCCAGCGCTATGGCAAGCCGCTCGACATCCACCTGCACGAACCCGGCGAGGTCGGCGCCTTCTCGCTCGACCTGATCATCGAGCGCACCCGCGCGCTCGGGATGACCGGCAAGGTCACGGTCAGCCACGCCTTCTGCCTGGGCACGCCCGACCCGGCTTTGATCGACCCGCTGATCGACGAACTCGCCGCGCTCGACATCGCGATCATGACGACGGCTCCGGCGAGCCGTCCCGCTCCCCCGGTCAAGAAGTTGCTGCAGGCAGGCGTGCGCGTCTGCTCCGGTTCCGACGGCATCCGCGACACTTGGAGCCCCTATGGCAATGCCGACATGTTGGAGCGGGCGATGTTCGTCGGCCTGCGCAACAATTTCCGCCGCGACGACGAGGTCCGGCTGGCGCTCGACGTCTGCACCACCGAAGGCGCCAAGGTGATGGAGATCGAGGGCTACGGGCTCGATGTCGGCTGCGTCGCGGACCTCGTCCTGCTGCCGACCGAGTCGATCGCCGAGGCCGTCGCCACCCGCCCGGCACAGCGGCGCGTGATCAAGCGCGGCAAGGTCGTCGCCCGCGACGGCGTCTCGATCAGGCCCGCGCCGTGACCTTGCAAGCCAAGAAGCGGCCGGACGGCCGCATCCTGATGACCGCACGCTGGGTCGTCGGCCACAAGGACGGCCGCCATCGCCTTTATGAGAACGGCGAGGTCGTGTTCGAGAACGGCGAGGTCGTCTTCGTCGGCCACGGCTTCCCGCGCGAGGTCGCCCGGCGTATCGATTACGGCCATGCTCTGATCGGGCCGGGCTTCATCGATTGCGATGCGCTCTCGGATCTCGACACCACCATCCTCGGCTATGACAACCAGCCGGCCTGGAAGAAGGGCCGCGTCTGGCCGCGCAGCTATCTCGAGGCCGGCCCTTACGAGATGTATTCGCGCGAGGAGCTGGCCTTCCAGAAGCGTTATGCCTTCTCCCAGCTGATCCGCAACGGCATCACCACGGCGCTGCCGATCGCCTCGCTGTTCTATCGCGCCTGGGGCGAGACGGTGCAGGAGTTCGAGGACGCCGCGGAAGCCGCCGCTGATCTCGGCCTGCGCGCTTATCTTGGGCCCGCCTATCGCACGGGCAATCAGCTGGTCGAGGCCGATGGGCGCATCGTCACCCATTACGACGAGCCGCGCGGGCTCGCCGAGCTCGACGCCGCCGTCGATTTCGCTGGGCGACATGAAGGCGCGGCCGGCGGGTTGATCCGCGCGATGTTCGCGCCCGACCGTATCGAAACCTCGACGGCCGAGCTGCTGCGGCGCACCGCCGCTGCTGCGCGCGAGCTCGACGTGCCGGTGCGGCTGCATTGCTGCCAGTCGAAGATCGAATATGATCTCGTCCTCGCCCAGCACGGCATGAGCCCGCCGGAATGGCTGGAGAGCCTCGGCTTCCTCAATGAGCGCTGCTTGCTGCCGCATGGCACCGTAGTCTCCGGCAGCCGCCTGATCGACCGCCCCGGCCGCGACCTCGAAATCATCCGCGATTCCGGCGCCAGCATCGTGCATTGCCCGCTGGTCTCGGGCCGGCACGGCAACGCCATCAACCATTTCGGCAGCTATCGCGCCATGGGGCTCAACATTGCCATGGGGACCGATACCGCCCCGCCGGACATGGTGACGAACCTGCAGGTCGGCATGATCCTCGCTCGCACCATGGCGGGCAATGTCGGCGCCGTGCGCTCCGAGGACTATTACGATGCTGCCACCATCGGCGGCGCGGATGCGCTGCGGCGGCCCGATCTCGGCCGTCTCCAGCCGGGCTCCCGCGCCGACATCACCGTCTTCCAATTCGACCGGCTGCATAGCGGGCAGGTCATCGACCCCATCCAGACGATGATGCTGGCCGGCCATGGCCGCGACTTTTCGACCGTGGTGATCGACGGCCGCTTCGTCATGGAAGACCGGGCCATTCCCGGCCAGGACGAGGCCGCTGACAACATCCGCGCCCAGAAGCAGTTCGAGGGCGTGATGGCGCGCTATCCGCAGCGCACTTTGGGCCATCCGCCGATGAGCGAGATCTTCTCGTCCAGCTATCCGATCGAACGCAAGGAGGACGCCGCGTGAACGCCCAGCCAGCGCTGCTCTCGGTTCGTGACCTGCGAATCGTCTTCGACGGGCGGCGTGGCCCGCTGACAGCGCTCGACGGCATCTCCTTCGAGATCGCGCCGGGCGAAATCCTCGGAGTGGTCGGCGAGTCCGGTGCTGGCAAGTCGCTGACCGGCACGGCGGTGATCGGCCTGCTCGATCCGCCCGGGCGCCTCGCCGGCGGTGAGATCCGCCTCTCCGGCCAGCGCATCGACAATTTGCCGGCGGAGGCGATGCGCAAGCTGCGCGGTCGCCGGATCGGCGCGATCTTCCAGGACCCTCTGACCTCGCTGCATCCGCTGCTGACCGTCGGCGAGCAGCTGGTCGAGACGATCACCACGCATCTGCCGGTCGGCAAAACGGAGGCGCGCAAGCGTGCGCTCGATCTTCTGAAGGAGGTCGGCATCCCCGCGGCCGAGACGCGGATCGACCACTATCCGCACCAGTTCTCCGGCGGCATGCGCCAGCGTGTCGTCATCGCGCTCGCGCTCTGCGCCGAGCCGACGCTGATCATCGCAGACGAGCCGACGACGGCGCTCGATGTCTCCATCCAGGCGCAGATCACCACCTTGCTGAAGCGGCTCTGCCGCGAGCACGGCACTGCGATCATGCTGGTGACGCACGATATGGGCGTGATCGCCGAGACGGCCGACCGGGTCGCCGTTATGTACGCCGGGCGGGTTGTCGAGATCGGCCCGGTCGAGGAAGTGACGCGCCGGCCGCGCCATCCCTACACCGCTGGTTTGATGGCTTCGATCCCGAGCGTCCACCGCCGCAATGCCCATCTCAACCAGATCGACGGGGCGATGCCGCGCCTGAACGCTATTCCGGCCGGCTGTGCCTTCAATCCGCGCTGCGGCTTCGCCACCGATTTCTGCAGGGAGAACAAGCCCGGCCTGCCGGTCTCCGGCCATGCCGCGGCTTGCCATTTTCCGCTCCAGGAGGCGGCCCATGGCTGAGACGAACACCATCCTCGAAGTCACCTCGGCCTCCTGCCGCTTCGACGTCTCGGCGCCTGCCCTGTCGCGGCTGTTCTCGCATGAGCCGCGCCGGGTGCTGCGCGCGGTCGAGGACGTCTCGTTCAGCGTCCAGCGCGGCACCACCTTCAGCATCGTCGGCGAATCCGGCTGCGGAAAGTCGACGCTGGCGCGCATGGTCGTCGGCCTGCAGAGGCCGACGCAGGGCATGCTGGATTTCAAGGACATCAAGCGCGCCGACGGCTCGGTCGGGCCGCCGCGCGTGCAGATGATCTTCCAGGATCCTTACGCCTCGCTCAATCCACGCTGGCGTGTCGGCGACATCATCGCCGAGCCGATCCGCGAACTGAAGCTGCGCAAGGATGAAAGCGAGACGGGAACCCGCGTCGGCGACCTCCTGGAGATCGTCGGCCTGTCCCGGGCCGATGCGAGCCGCTTCCCGCACGAGTTCTCGGGCGGCCAGCGCCAGCGTATCTCGATTGCTCGGGCGTTGGCGACCGAGGCCGATTTCCTGGTCTGCGACGAGCCGACCTCGGCCCTCGACGTCTCCGTGCAGGCGCAGATCCTCAACCTGATGGTCCGCCTGCAGAAGGAATTCGGGCTGACCTATCTCTTCATCAGCCACAATCTCTCGGTGGTCCGGCACATGTCGGACCAGCTCGCCATCATGTATCTCGGCCGTTTCGTCGAGAGCGGACCGGCGGAAGAGGTGTTCGGCCGGCCGCGCCATCCCTATACGCGGCTGCTGCTCGAGACGATCCCCGATGTCGAGCAGCCGAACCGCGAGCGCCGGCCGATGTCGGGCGAGGTGCCGAGCCCGATCGCGCCGCCGCCGGGCTGCGCCTTCCATCCGCGTTGCGTGCAGGCGGTCGAGCGTTGCCGCACCGAGGCGCCGGCGCTTCGCCGCGAAGGCGAGCTGGAGATCGCCTGCCACCTGGCTTGAGTTGGCTCAGCAGAAGTCGAAATCGACGCCTTCGTCGGCCTGGAGCACGTGCTCGTCATAGAGCCGGTCATAGCCGCGGCGCTCCCGCGCTGGCGGCTGCGGCAAGGCGGCCCGGCGCGCTTCGAGCTCGGCCTCGTCGACCAGCAGATCGAGCCGACGCTCGGCGACGCTGAGCCTGATCCGGTCGCCATTGCGGACGAGTGCCAGTGGACCACCGACCGCCGCTTCCGGCGCGACATGCAGCACGATCGCACCATAGGCGGTGCCGGACATGCGGGCGTCGGAGATGCGGACCATGTCCTTGACGCCTTTGGTCGCCAGCTTGCGCGGGATCGGCAGATAGCCGGCTTCCGGCATGGCAGCGGTGCTCTTCGGGCCGGCATGCTGCAGAACGAGGATGTCGTCCGGGCCGACATCGAGATCGGGGTCGTCGATGCGGGCAGCAAGATCCTCCAGTGAGGAGAAGACGACGGCACGGCCCTCGTGCTCGAGCAGGCGCTTCTCGGCCGCGGCGCGCTTGACGATGGCGCCGCGCGGCGCGAGCGAGCCGAACACGGCGACGAGTCCGCCATCGGGATCGACCGGCTCTGATCGCGGCCGGATGATCGCGCGGTCGACCTGGTCGGCGAGGGGCGCGTCGATCAACTCGCGCAGCGTCTGCCCGGTCACGCTGAGGCAGTCGAGATGGAGCAGGTCGCGCAGTTCGCGCAGCACCGCCGGGACACCGCCAGCGGCGAAGAAGTCCTCCATGTAGTTGTTGCCGACCGGCTTCAGGTTCACCAGCACCGGCGTCTCGTCCGAGAGCTGGTTGAGGCGGTTAAGGTCGACCTTGATGCCGGCGCGGCGGGCGATTGCGGTCAGGTGCACCACCGCATTGGTCGAGCCTGAGATCGCCAGCAGCACGCGCCAGGCGTTCTCGATCGTCTGCTCGGTGACGATCTGGCGCGGCAGCAGGGTTTGCGTGCCGATCAGCGCGACGGCGCGCTTGCCGCTCTCCTCGGCGTTGCGGAGCCGGTCGGCATGGACGGCCGGGATCGCGGCCGAGCGCGGCAGCGACAGGCCCAGCGTCTCGGCGATGCAGGCCATGGTCGAGGCGGTGCCCATCACCGCGCAGGTGCCGGCGGTGGTCGCGAGCCTGCCCTCGACCACGTCGATCTCTTCTTGATCGATCTCACCGGCGCGGAAGCGGGCCCAGAAGCGCCGGCAATCGGTGCAGGCGCCGAGCCGCTCGCCCTTGTGACGGCCGGTCGACATCGGCCCGGCGACGAGCTCGACGGTCGGGACATTGGCGGAGAGCGCCGCCATCAATTGCGCGGGCACGGTCTTGTCGCAGCCGCCCATCAGCACGACGGCATCGATCGGCTGGGCCCGGATCATCTCCTCCGTGCCCATCGCCATCAGGTTCCGGAACTTCAGGCTGGTCGGGTTGAGGAAGACCTCGCCGAGCGAGATCGTCGGGAACTCGACGGGGAGGCCGCCGGCCATCAGCACGCCGCGCTTCACCGCCTCCAGCAATTCGGGGAAATGGCGATGGCAGTTGTTGAAGCCGCTATAGGTGTTGGCGATGCCGACGATCGGGCGCGCCAGCGCCTCGTCGGAATAGCCCATGGAGCGGGCGAAGGAGCGGCGCAGATAGGCGGCGAAGGCCGGGTCGCCGTAATTGGTCAGCCCGCCGGCGATGCCGAGCCCCTTAGGCTTCTCACCCGCCATGCCCGCTTCTCCCTCGATTTGTTCTGAGGAGAAGCTTGCCGGGATCGCCGGCGCTGTCGAGGCCGCCTTGTGCAGGGCGGCCTCGCGTTGGGTTCAGTAGCCGAGGGCGCAGCCGTCCTTGCGCGGGTCGGAGCCGCCGGTCAGCGTGCCCTTTTCCCAGTCGATCCAGATCGCCTGGGCACCGCCCATCGGCGACTTCGGCACTTCGACCTTGAAGCCGCGGGCAGTTAGGGCCGCGCCGACGCTCTCGCGCAGGCGGCTTTCAGTCTCGACCGTGGTCGTGCCCGGCAGCGGGAACAGGCGGGGCAGGTCGATCGCCTCCTGCAAATCGAGGCCGTGGTCGAACAGCTTGGCCAGGAAATGCGCGTGGCCCATCGCCTGGTAATGCCCGCCCATCACGCCGAAGGGCATGACGACGCGGCCGCCCTCAGCGAGCATGCCGGGGATGATCGTGTGCATCGGCCGCTTGCGCGGGGCGATCGCGTTGGGATGGCCCTGCGTCAGCACGAAGCTCTGGCCGCGATTATGGAAGAGCACGCCGGATTTCTTCGTCATCAGCCCGCTGCCATAAGGCGAGAAGATCGAGTTGATGAAGGAGACGGCGTTACGGTCCTTGTCGACGACGCTGATATAGACCGTGTCCTTGTGCTCGGCCCCGCCGGGGATGACCGGCAGCGGATCGAGCGCGCGATCGGGATCGATCATGCCAGCGAGCTCATCGGCGAGCTTGTCGGAGAGCAGATGTTCGACCGGGACGTCGGCCTTGGCGGGGTCGGCGAGGAAGCGGTCGCGGGCGGCATAGGCGAGGCGGGTCGCTTCCAGCTCGATATGCAGGTTCTCGACCGCGAGCGGGCTGCCCTTGGGCTTGAAGCGCTCGAGGATCTTCATGATCAGCAGCGCGATCACGCCCTGGCCGTTCGGCGGGCACTCATAGACGGTGCGGCCACGGAACGTGGCGCTGATCGGCGTGACGTATTCGCCCTCGGCCGCGGCGAAATCGTCAGTTGTGTGCAGGCCGCCGGCAGCCTGGAGATAGTCGACCATCTCCCGGGCGATCTCGCCGCGATAGAAGGCATCGCGGCCCTCGCGGCCGATCGCTTCAAGCGTCTCGGCGAGAGCCGGCTGGCGCTGGACCGTGCCGGCCAGCGGAGCCTTGCCATCGACCAGGAAGGTCGCGGCGGCGTTGGCGTCCTTGATCAGCAGCTCGTGCTGGGCGGCGAGGTCATAGGCGACGCGCGGCGTCAGCGCATAGCCGTCGCGGGCATAGGCGATGGCAGGCGCGAGGACCTCGGCGAGCGGCAGGCGGCCATGATCCTTGTTGAGCCGCGTCCAGGCATCGATCGCGCCGGGCACGGTGACGCAATGGGGAGAATGCCTTTCCAGCGAGGCGATGCCGGCCTTCGCGTACCAATCCAGCGTCGCGGCGGTGGGCGTGCGGCCCGAGCCGTTATAGGCGAGAATGTCGGTCGAGCCGCCGCGCGAATAGAGCACGAAGCAGTCGCCGCCAACGCCGGTCGAGCCAGCCTCGACCACGCACTGCACGGCGCAGGCGGCAATCGCCGCGTCGATCGCATTGCCGCCAGCCTTCATGATGTCGAGCGCGGCGAGCGTCGAGGCGGGATGCGAGGTCGCGGCCATCGCATTGCGGCTGATGGCGAGGGACCGACCGGGAAGCTCAAGATCGCGCATGGAAGAGGCTTTCGTGGAGATAGGGGCCGGCGGCAGTGCCGCCGGGTTTTCGGGAAGGAAGCGAAGAGCGGTCAGCCCTTGCGCAGATTGGTGAAGACCGGGACGCCATTCAGCATGCCCGTCAGGTTCTTGCGATAGGCGACTGGCTGAAGGTACTGCCCGGCCGGGACATAGGGCACGTCCTGCATCGCCTGCAGCTCGATCTCGCGGGCGATCGCCTTCTGCTGCGCCGGGTCGGCAGCGGTCAGGAAGCGGGCGCGCAGCGCCTCGATCTGCGGGCTGTCGGGCCAGCCCGGGCTGCCCTTGGCGCCATTGCCGCGCAAGGGTGAGCTCGTTGCCGGCGAGCCGAGATCGAGCCCGGCCCAATAGGTGACGTAGCAGCTCCAGCCGCCCTGCTCGACCGGGTTGCGGCTGCTGATGCGCTGCAGGACGGTGCCCCAATCGGCGGCGACGAAGTCGACATTGATGCCGATCTTGCGCAGCGCGTCAGCGGCGACATCGCAGACCAGCGCGATACGCGGCACGTCCTGCGCTGCGAGAAACACGGCGCGCTCGCCCTTGTAGCCGGCGGCGGCGAGCTCCTGCTTGAGCTTGCCGAAATCCTTCGGGCCCTTCAGCGCCTTGGCCGCAACGTCGGACGCCATCGGCGAGTTGTTCGGGAAGAAGCCGATGCTGCCGCGCTCGACCTCAGGGTCGCCGCCGCAGACGGCATTCATGCACTCCTCCTGGTCGATCGCCTGGAGGATGACGCGGCGGATCGCCGGGTTGTTGAAGGGCGGCTGCAGATGGTTGAGCCGGAGCTGCCCGGCCATGCCGGTCCTGTCCTTGACCTCGACCACGATGTTCGGGTCCTTCCGCAGCAGCGGCAAGAGGTCGATGATCGGCTGCTCGACCCAGTCGACCGCGCCGGTCTGCAGTGCCGCGACCGCAGTCGCGGCATCCGGCATGACGGTGAATTCGACGCGGTCGAGATAGGGCGTGCGCGGCCCGGCGGTAAAGCTCGGCGTGCCGCTCGGCCGCGGGACGTAACCCTCATGCCGTGCATAGACATGGCGGGCGCCGGCGATGCGCTCGGCGGTGAGATAGCGATAGGGACCGCTGCCGATCGCCTCGGGGATCTGCTTGAACGGATCGGTCTGGGCGAGGCGCTCGGGCATGATCGCGGCGACGAGCGCGCTCGGGCGGGCGAGCGCCGCCGGCAGCTGCGGGAAGGGCATCTTCAGCCGGAAGACGATGGTGCGATCATCAGGCGCCGAAAGCTCGTCGGTTGCGGCCATCAGCGCCTGGCCGAAGGTGTCGCGGGCGCCCCAGCGCTTGATCGAGGCGACGGCGTCGCGCGCCAGCACCTTGCTACCGTCATGGAAGACGAGGCCGGGCCGCAGCGTCAGCGTCCAGCGCTTGCCGTCCTCCTCGACGACATGGCCTTCGACCATTTGCGGCTGCGGCTGAAACTGGTCGTCGAGCCCGTAGAGCGTGTCCCAGACGAGCAGAGCGTGAGTGCGCGTCGAATAGCCATTGGTCCAGATCGGATCGATGATCGCGACGTCGGAATAGGGCACGAAGCGCAAGGTCTTGTTGTCCTGCGCGCTGGCGAGATGCGGCGCGGCCGGCAGGAAGGTGGCCGCGGCCGAGGCTTTCAGGAACTGGCGTCGATCCATTGTTGGTCCCCTCGTTGTTTTGGCTGGCCCTCGGGCGTCCTCAGAAGCGCGGCTTTCTGGCGAGCCGCTGCGTCGTTTGGTTCAGAGCTGGGCGCTGGCTGGCAGGGTCGATGGAACGCCTGCCGCCTGGCTCCGGCTGTGCAGGAATTCGGCGAGGCGCGGCGCGGTGCGCAGGACATGGTCGCGCATCACCGCCTCGGCATGCTCGGCATCGCCGGTCCTGATTGCCTCAACGACCTCGTCCTGGCGCTCGGTGGCGTGGGCTGGCTGGGCGACATGGTGGAGCCAGACGCGCATATAAGGCTCCACGGCGATATGCAACGCCGCGATCTGGGCGATCAGCTTGGGCCGCCGGCTCAGCCCGCAGATATAGGCGTGGAATTCCTGGTGCCTGCTCAGCCAGTCGGCGCCGCCGGCCGCACCGGCGCGGTGCATGCGGACAACATGGTCGTCGAGCTCGGCGAGTGCCGCTGCGTCGAAACGCGGCATGGCCAGGCGCACGGCGAGCCCTTCCAGCACCGAGCGGATCTCGAAGAGCTCGTAGATCTCCTCGATGGTCAGGCCCGAGACGATGCAGCCGCGATTGGGGCGGATGAGGACGAGGCCTTCATTGGCGAGGCGCTGGAAGGCTTCGCGCACTGGCATGCGGCTCATGGCGAGCTCGCGCGCGATCGTTTCCGGAATCAGGCGCTCGCCAGGCTGATAGCGCCCGCTGCGGATGTCCTGGAGAATGGCGCGATAGGCCTCGTCCTGCGCCGTCGCGGCCATGCCTTTCGAGGCGAAGCTCATCCCGTTTCCCCGCAAGCCGTCTGCACTCGATCAACTACTCTGTATGAGTGTATCCACTATTACAAAGCCAGAATCGGACGGCGCGCAAGGGGCTTGCGCGGTGACGGCGCGATGGCGTCGGGAGCGGATGCTTCCCGTCATTCCGGGGTGCGGCGAAGCCGTGAGCCCGGAATCCAGAACCGGTGACGGGAATCAAAGCGGTGCGACAATCCCGGCGCATCGTCTGGAAGACGCCGCGGTTCTGGATTCCGGGCTCTTCGCTGCGCGAAGCCCCAGAATGACGGCAGAGATTCCGCGCAAACCTGCGGCGCCAACTGGCAACAATACCTACAGCGCCGCGGCGTAGAACTCGAGATAGCGGCGCGTGACCTCGTGCCAGGAATAGGATGCGAGGTCGAAGAGGCGCGGGCGCGTATTGCCGGGATAGCGGACGAGATCGGCATGAGCCTGCTCGACGGCCAACGCAGCCTCGTCTGCATCGGCGAAATCGACGGTGCGGACGACCGGGAACTTACTCGCCAGGCCGGCAAAGGCGGCATTGGGCTGGACGATCGGCACGAGCCCGGCGCTCATCGCCTCGACGAGAGCGAGGCCGAAGCCCTCGAACTCGGAGGCCGAGACGAAGAGCGAGGCGCGGCTCATCACCGTTCGCGCGGCGGCATCGTCGAGGCCGAGATGCAGCGTCACGTTCTGCTTCATGCCGGCATCGGCGATCGCCTTGCGCAGCGCCTCTTCGGTCCAGTCCGAGGCGACACCGAGCATGTCGAGCTGCCAGGAAGGCTCGCGCCGCGCCAGCGCCGCCATCATCGCGATCAGCCGGTCCGGGCGCTTGTTCTTGGAGAAGCGGCCGATGCTGACCAGGCGCCGCTGCGGGTCGGGGCTGGAGGCGCCGGCGAACTTGTCGAGGTCGACGCCGTTTTCGATCAGCCTGACCTTGCCGGGCGCCAGTCGCTCGAACATGCGGGCATCGTTCGTGCTGCAGCCGGCGATGCCGCGATAGACCTGCGCCGAGAGGCGGGTCGGGCCGTTGAACCAAAGCTTCTTCAGGCCGGCGAAGTCGGTGGTGTGGAAGAAGCCGCCATGGGTGGTGGCGACGAGAGGCTTGCGATGCAGCAGCCAGCCGAGCGCGAGCGCATCGAAGAAGAAGTCGATCGCGTGGACATGGACGAGATCGGCGTCGCGCAGGTGCTTGAAGACCTCGGGCGCGAGCGGATAGCGCGTCGAGCCACGGAAGGGGATGCGGGTGACGGGGATGCCGTCGATCACCTCGCTCGCCGGCAGGATAAGCTCTGGCCGAGAGAACAGCCGGTCGAGCGTCACCACCGAGGGCTTGAGGCCCAGCGCCAGCTGCGCCCGGCAGAGATTGGCGACGACATCTTCCAGTCCGCCGCGATTGGGCAGAAACTGGCGCACGACATGGACGATGCGCGTGCCCGCCGGCAGAGCGGGCGCGGCGCGATGGGAGAACGGAGCGGTCACGATTTGGCCTCCCGGCCGCAAATGGCGCTGGGCCGCTTCGTCTTCAAGCGCTCGATCAGCACCTTCATCTGCGGGCGTTCGCCGGCCTTGGTCGGCTCGAGATTGAAGAGATAATCCGCCGGCCACCAGGGCCCGGCACCCCAGGCGGTCCAGCCGAGCCATTGCTGCGGATTGGCGTCGACCTTGGCTGCCATCTGCCTGAGGGCGATCAGGCATTCCGGCTTGCTCGAGGCGGCGAACTCGCCGAGGAAACCGCGGCGGCCATTGGCCTTGAGCCAGGCGGTGACGTCGTCGATCGCCTTGAGCGCATTGGCGGCGGCCGAGCATTCCGGGGCGCGGCCGGAATAGTCGGCGTCGAGATATTGGTGGAAATCATAGGCGTAGCGGTCGAGCGGGTCGACGACGCCGATGAGGTCGCGGCCGTTGTTGCCGACGGGCAGGTCGGAGGTCCAGCTATGGGCGCCGCCGAAGGCGGTTCCGGTGACAAGCAACAGTTGCTTGGCGCCTGCCTTGCGGATCGCGGCGATCGCGGTGTTCTGGATCTTTGCCCAATTCCCGCTGTGGATGTCATGGGGCTCGTTCATCAGCGAGAAGACGAGCTTGGGCCGGTCGCGATAATGCCTGGCGAGTCGGCCCCAGACATCGGCGAGCGCCTCGGCCGGAAGCTCGGCCGAGGCGAGCTGCTTCTTGGCGTAGTAGCCGTAATTATGCAGGTCGATGATGGCGATGAGCCCAGCCTCGTTGATCCGGCGGACCGTCTGATCGAGATAGGCCAGCTCCATGATGTCGAGCGAGCCGTTGAGCTGCGGCTGGATGCGCTCCCAGCGGAAGGGCAGGCGGATGGCGCTCGCGCCGAGCTTGCCGAGCCGCTGGATCGCCGCTTCGCCGGGATAGGTGTAGTCGGTATCGACCTTGCCGGGCGTATCTCCGAATTCGGCGCCCGAGAGATTGACGCCGCGCAGGCAAGTCTCCGCCTGCGCCGGCAGGGTGGCGAGCAGGGCCAAAGCGAGGGCGGGCAGCCTCACGGCGCGACGATCCGCATGAGCGCGTCGAGCAGCCGGCGCCCGGCGGCGAGATGCGTGAAGTTGTGGTCGGCGTCGGCGAGCATGGTCAGCGAGGCATTCGGATAGGCGGCGAGGCCCTTGCCGGCTTCGCCGAAATAGGTCTGGAGCTCGGCCAGGCCGACATCGCCATCGGCATAGAGCAGCGAGAGTTCGACATTACGCGCCGCGAGCGTGGCGAAATGGCGATGGCACTGGTGATGGAGCCGGCCATGCTTGGTCAGCCGCCCGAGAACGGGCGCGAGCTTGACCGAGAGCCGCTTGCGGTAGCGATAGATCAGGTAGCGCCCCGCCGGCCCGACCCGGAGCTTGCCGGTGAGCAGACGGCGCAAACCGTCCTTGCGGGCCAAGGTCGCGCCGAGATCGCCGGCGCTGCGATGGGCATAGCGGATCGCGTCCTCGACGCTCTCGTCTGGATCCCAGACGAAGCGCTCATTGTTGACGATCACGAGGCGGCAGATGCGCTCGTCCACGACCGCGGCGTGGAAGGCGGCATAGGCGCCGCTGCAGCGCCCGATCAGGATCGGGGCGTCGAAGCCGCGCGCCTGCATCGCGTCGATGGCGAGACGGACATCGTCGATCTGCGCCTGCGAATAGAGGATCTCCTCCGGCCCGTCGGCGGCCGTTCCGCTGTCGCCGACGCTGCTGGCGTCGAAGCGCAGCGAGGCGACGCCGCGCTGGGCGAAGGCGCGTGCCTGGTTCACGCTGACCCGAGCCCAGCCGATATGATAGTCGCGGCCGGCATTGACGAAGACGATCGGCTCGCGCGCCGCCGGTCCGAGCGGCTCACAGAGCACGCCGAAGAGACGCCCATCCGGGCCGAAGCGGATCGGCCGCTCGACGAAGCCATCGCCGAGCAGTCCTTCCGCTAGAGCGGGGATCTGGGGAACTCTGATATCGCGTGGAGTGGGGCTCTCCGCCTGGGAGCGCTCGGCGATCCAGTCAACGATCCCCGCGATCGTCGCCCTGGGCGGGCGCGCCGCGGTCGGGTCGGTGGTCAGCGTCTCGTAGCCCTCATAGTCGCGCTGTGTCACGGCGGCGCCGAGGCCGGTGAGCGCTTCGGCGAGGGCAGCGTCGCCGCCATGGCCGGGCCGGGACAGCAGCAGGACCTGCCCGGACGGCGCCTTCTGGAGTGCTCCCGTTCCGAGCGTCGCGATCGCCGGCAGGCGGCCGGGCGCGAGGCGCAGGCCCGCCACGGCGCAGCGCGTGTCGTCATCCGGGTCGGTGCCGATGCCAATCCGGTCCGAGACGATGCGCGTCCAAGCCGAAAGCTCGCGCAGATAGCGCTTGCCGTTGCCGACCGGCGCCATCAGCACGCTCGCGGCGACCGGTGCGAGCTCCTCGGCGAGCCTGAGCGCCAGCGTCCCGCCGAGGCCTTGGCCGAGCAGGACGAGGCGCTCGCAGCCGCTGGCATGGCGCAGCAACCCTGCTGCGGCGCGGATAGTCTCAAACCAGTCGTCCAGCCCTTGCGCATCGGCGGCCTCATGCGCGTCGCCCTGGCCGGGATAGTCGAAGCGCAGGCAGGCGATCCCTTTGTCCGACAGGGCCTGCGCCAGGTTGCGCCATGTCGCGCGCAGGCAGAGCTCCTCATAGCCGATGGCGCCGAGCATCAGCACCGCGACCGGCGCGTCGCCGGCATGGAGCATGCCCATGCTGCGGCCGAAGGTCACCGGCACGCCGAAGAGCGTATCGGGCGCCGCCGACAGCCCATCGGTCGGCTCCATGCGATAGGCTGCAACTGCCGTCATCGGCCGGCTCCTTCGGTGGCGCGATCGCCCGGCTGCGGTGCCATTCCAGTCTCGGGTGCGCCGCCGAAGAGGAAGGGTCGGATGAAGGCCGTGGCCATGTTGTCGATCCGCCATTTCCGCTTGATCCAGTACCAGGCGGCGAGGTTCGAGGCCGTGCTGAAGACGAGGCCGGCGATGGCGATGCCCATCAGGCCGCCGACCCGCGCCAGCCCGTAGAGCAGGCCGAGATAGAGCACGAACATGACGGCTCGCGCGATCAGGAAGAAGCGCTCGCCGCCACCGATCATCAGCAGCCAGGAGCCGGGGCCGAAGAAGGCCTGCGAGACGGCGAGCACGCAGAGCGCAGTCAGCACGTCGGCATGGCGGACGAACTCCGGATTGAACAGGTGGAGGATGAACGGTGCGACGATCGCGAGCGCGAACGCACCGGCGAGCGAGATGCAGAAGCTCGCGAAGGAGAGCCGCCCGATCAGCAGCTGCGCGCCCTCGGTGTCGGATTTCTGGAAGCGGGCGGCGATCATCGGGATGCCGACGGTATCGATCGCCGCGACCGGCAAGGTGAGCAGCATGGCGATGCGCAGCGCCACGAAATAGAAGCCAGCTTCATTGAGGCCGAGCAGGGCGCCGATCAGGATGGTCTCGAGATAGGCCGAGGCTGAGTTCAGCACATTGTTGGCGATGAAATAGCCGCTCTCGCGGCGCCAGTCGGCATGTGTCTCAGCCGGGACATGGTGCCTCGCGCGCAGCCAGCCCACCCCCTCGCCCTGCAGGAAGATCGCGCTCTGATAGATCGTGGTCGCGGCGAGCAGTCCGGTGATGAGCGCCATCGCGCCTGCGCCGCCCATCAGCACACCGGCGAGGCCGGCGGCGCCGATGCACAGGATCGAGCTGCCGCGCCAGACGATCTCGCGCGGCACCAGCGACATGTTGATGCGCCCGTGGATGCGGAAATAGTTCTGCAGATACTCGCTGAGCGCGAAGATCGCGGCGAAGACGAAGGCGAGCCAGAGATAGTGATAGGTCGGCGGTAAGTCCCCGGCAAAGAGCCAGAGCGGCAGGGCCGCGGCCAGCAGCACGAAGCAGCCGAGCGCGAGCCAGCGCGCGTTCACGCCGACGAGCGCCTGGTTGAGCGGGTGGCTCGTCGCCTCGGTCCGGCGATAGTGCTTCACCACCAGGATCTGCTGGCCGAGCACGGCGATCAGCCCGAGCGCACTGCCGATCGAGAACAGGAAGACATAGAGCCCGTATTCCTGCGTCGGCAGGAAATGGCTGGCGACCAGCAGCACGAAGAAGCTCAGCAACGTGCTGCTGAAACGCGAGGAGAAGGCCGGCAGGAAACGGCCGGCTCCGGTCCAGGCCAGTTCGAGCAGCGCCTTCATGGACGCGCCTCGCCGGGCTGCAGGAAAGCGTCTCCCGCCGGCTTGCGGACCAGCCGGTCGAACACCGCGCCATAGGCCGTTGCGATCCTGTCGGGCGCGTAGCGCGCGGCGGCGGCAAGCGCGCCTGCAGACAGCCGAGCGACAAGGGCACGGTCCCGGGCGAGATCGAGAATCCCTGCGGCGAGCGCCGCATCGTCACCGGGATCGAACAGGGCGCCATTGACGCCTGGCTGGATCGTCTCGGGAATACCGCCGGACTTCGCGCCGATCACCGGCACGCCCTGCGCGAACGCTTCGATGACGACGCGGCCGAAGGGCTCGCGAAAGAGCGAGGGGACCGCGAGAACATCGATCTGCGGCAGGAAGTCCTCCGGCTTGGTCCAGCCGAGGAAGCGGGTGTTCTGCGCCGGGAAGCGGGCGGGCAGGGTCTTTGCGTAGTCGCTCTGTCCGGTGCCGGCGATCAGGAACTCGACCGGCTCGCCCGCCAGCCGATGCGCAGCCGCCGCCAGCGTGTCGAGGCCCTTGACCGGGTCGTGAACGCCGATGAAGCCGATGCGCAGGGGGCGATCCGTCGGCGGTGCGATGCGGGGCAGGGCGCCGGGGACAGGCGCGATCGCGCCGGGGATGGCGTGCGTCGTCGCGTTCGGAAAATAGCTGTGCTCGGTATGGCGGCTGATGATGAAGTCGGTCTCGCCGATCACCGCGTCGACGAAGCGCGAATTGAGCTTCTTGCCATAGGAGGTCGCCTGGCAGGAGGTGCAGGCGCGGCCGCAATTGTCGCTGCCGCGCCACATGCTGCCCTTCCAGCAGAGCAGGAAGGTGCTGCGCAGGATATGCGCGACCGGGATGCCGCAGCTCTTCGCCGCTGCCCAGGTCGCGACATTGATGTTCTCGATCGAGTCGGTCAGCACGACGTCGGGCTGGAGGCGCCTGATCTCGCGGCGCATGACGAAGAAGGCGCGCGGATTGAAGTTCTCCAATGCGTGCCAGATCGCCTTCTTCCAGGCCGGGCGCGGCAGCCGGTAGTTCCAGTCGATGTTGAGCGAGCGCAGGCGATGCACCGGCACGCCGTCATAGGTCTCATGCCGGTCCTCGCCGGAGACATTGACGACCGTCAGGTCATGGCCGGCCGCAAGCAGCAGCTTGGCGACGATCATCGCCGAGATCGGCCCGCCGCCGTCGATGAAGGGCGGGAACGCTGCACAGGCCATCAGGATACGCATGCGGTCTGGACCTGTCCTCGTCACGACGCGTTTGCAGAGCCGACTTGCCCCTACGACAGGGATATCCGGTGCGAGCTAAGCAAAGGTTGGCGTGACCGGGGGATTTCTCCCTGTTGTAAACGGGGCGTGAACGGGATCGCGTGGATCGTGTGCGCGGTCCCCCCGACGCAAGCCTGATCATGTCAAATTTCGTAAAAGTCGAACTATCATTGCGGGGTCAAGAAAGAAATGATTCCAATATCACCTTTGATGAATTAGTTAATTTTCAAAAACCTGACGCATTGAATACTTGATACAAATTGTAATCATTCCGTTACCGAAATATTAACCACGCGTGGCCAGGATGCGCGGTGGAATTCCAGCCGAGCCCGTCGGCGCGTCCGGCTGCGGATGCGCGCCGGATCGGGACGGATCGAGGAGACGTGTGGTGCCGGCTGCGCTTGGAGCGGGTGGAAGAGATGACGCGTCGGCGCCGGGCCGGCCTTCTGCTGCTTTCAGCCTGTCGGAACTGCTCCAGCTGCTTCAGCGCCGCCGCCGACTGGTGAGCGCAAGCGCAGGCATCAGCCTGCTGTTCGCCCTCGCTTATCTCTCGGTTCAGGTCGCGGTCTACCGCGCCACCGCCGAATTGCTCGTCGATCCGCAGGCGCTCCAGGTCGTCGGCAAGGACATCGTGCGCACCGACACCTCGGCCTCGATCGACTTCGCCAATGTCGACAGCCAGTCGCTGGTGATGACCTCGACCGGCGTCCTGCGCCAGGTGATCGAGGAACTCGACCTCGAGAACGATCCCGCCTTCGTCCGTCCGCCCGGACTGCTCTCGCGCCTGCTCGGCCGGCTGATGCAGCCAACGCCGGAGCAGCGGCTGGCGCAGGCGGTGGACGCGCTGAAGAAGTCGATCGTGATCCAGCGCGTCGACAATTCGCTGGTCTTCCGCATCACCGTCTCGCATCCGCAGGCGCAAAAGGCCGCCGACATCGCCAATGGCCTGGCCCAGGTCTATTTCCGCCAGGGCAATGACGGGCGCCGTGCCGTCGTCGAGCGCGCCAACACCACGCTGATCGGCCAGATCGCCGGCCTCAGAACGCAGCTCGACGAGGCCGAGCGCGCCGTCCAGGCCTTCCGCAGCCAACACAGCTTGGTCAGCACCGGCGAGGGTGGGCTGATCATTTCCCAGCAATTGCGCGATCTCTACGGCCAGATCAGCCTGGCGGAGGCCGAGTCCGCGCGCCAGCAGGCGCGGCGCGACCAGCTTGCCCGCTACCAAAATCGTGATCCGCTGTCCGACACGCTGCCGGAGGCGCTCACCTCATCGGTGGTGACCTCGCTGCGGGCACAATACGCCCAGAGCGCGCGCGAGGCGGCGAGCCTCGCCCAGACGCTGGCGCCGCAGCACCCGCGTCTGATCGAGATCCGCGCAGAGCTCGCCGAAACGCGCCGGCTTCTCACCGGCGAGCTGGCCCGCCTGCGTGCCACGGTGCAGGAGGGCTATCGCCAGGCCGAGGCCAACCTCGCCAATCTCAGGAAGCGGGCGACGGAGCTGACCAAGTCGCAGGAGGTCAGCGGCGCCGCCCAGATCAAGCTGCGCCAGCTCGAAAGCGAGGCCGAGGCGGTGAGGGCGGTGTACAGCGCCTCGCTGCAGCGCGCCAAGGAGCTGGAGCAGCAGAAGCGGATCGAGACCAATAATTCGCGCATGCTCTCCGAAGCGGTGGCGCCGGCCACGCCGACCAAGCCGCCGGCCCCGCTCGTGCTGGCCGCAGCTCTGCTCTTCGGCGCCTGCGCCGGACTGGGCATCGCCTATCTCATCGAATGGCTGCCTTCCTCCCGGATCATGCCCGAACGGTTGAAGCCTCTGACGCCGGAGGCGGCCGGTCTGGCGATCGGCGTCGGCACCGTCGTCTCGCTGCCTGCTGCCGCGGCTCGCCGCGAGGACGCGCTCGTGCCGGTGACGCGGCTGCTGCAGAAGACGCTCGGCCCGCATTTGCCGGCTTCGGTGATGATTGCCGGCTCGGTCGACGATGCCACGCAGGCTGAACTGGCCGAGCATCTCGCCAACAGCCTGGCGGCGCATGGCGAGAGCGTGCTGCTCTGCCAGGATGGCGCCGGCCGCGACATGAACATCCGCCGGATCGAGCCGGCGGCGACCACACCGGCAAGGCCGGGGCGGCGGCGCAACTTCATCATCATGCGGCAGGCCGCGCCGTCGGACGGCAGGGCCGGCGCACGGCCCGACGCGATCGTGCTCGCTGCCTCCCTCGCCGGCGAGACCACGCGCAGCCTCGTCGATCGGGCGGCAGCGGTCGATCCGGCCGGCGAGCATATCGTCGCGCTCGTCGTCCCCGAGACCGGCAGTGCCGGTGCGCGCGGGCTGGCCAGGCGCTGGCTGCGCCGGCCGGCGCAGGCGGCCGCGTGAGCAGGGCTTCGGCCATGGCTTCCGAGCTCGAGCCGGCCAGACCTCTGCCGATCCTGCCGATCCTGCTCCTGGTCGGCGCGCTCACCTTCAACATGGCGTTGTGCTTCATCAACACGAACGTCACGGGCATCAACGACACCATGGTGATGGGCTGCGAGGTGGTGCTGGTCGCGACCGCGCTTTATCTCGGCCTCGGCCGCAACGCCGCACCTTATCTGCTGCTGGCGATCTTCCTCTCCTACGCCGCCATGCTGATGGCCATGCGCCCGCTGATCGATCCAAAGGCGGTGCGCGATTTCCTGATCCCGATCGCCTTCTACCTGCTGGGCAAGAGCTGCAACGATCCGCGCCTGGCCGATCGCGCCGCCCTGCTTTGCGGCATCATCGTCGTCGTCTTCGGTCTGTTCGAGTTCCTCGCCCTCGACGTCTATGTGAGCTATTTCAACATCATCAAATACTATGTCGCGCGCGGTACGGTGGCGCCGAGCGACGTCAGCAGCCAGACCGGCGCGCTCTTTGCCAGCGGTCTGCGACCGGATTCACGTACCTTGCTGCCTTTCCTCGGGCCGCACCGCGCCTCCTCGGTCTTCCTCGAGCCGATCTCGACCGGCAATTTCGGTGCGATCCTCTATATCTGGGCGCTCAACCGCCCGGCGATGGCGAAGCGCTGGCTGACCATGGCAGCGGGCATGGCCGCGATCGTGCTCAGCGATTCCCGCTTTGGCGCCAATGTCTGCATCGTTGCGACGGTTGCCTATCTGGTGGCGCCGATCACGCCGCGTTTCGTCTGGCTGGCCGCGCCTTTCACGCTGCTGATCGGGTTCGCCGTCTACGGCTTCGTCAGTGCAGAGGTAAACTGGGAGAACAATTTCGCCGGCCGCATGCTCTGGACGGCGCGGCTGATCACGTCGCTCTCTACCGCCGCGGTCTTCGGCCTGTCGCCGGACAAGCCCTTCCTGTCGGATTCCGGTTATGCCTACTCGCTGAACCAGATCGGGTTGATCGGGGTCATCGGCTTTTGGAGCCTGTTCATCTTCGCACCGGAGCGATCGCCTCGAGCCTGGCGCTTCAAGGTCTGTGTCGCGACCTATATCTGTCTGCTGATGATCGTCAGCGACTCCGTCTATTCGATCAAGACGGCCGCGTTGCTCTGGTTCATGACCGGAACGAGCGATGGAGATGCGGGAGCCGCATCCGAGTCGACCGAGCAACGCAGCTTGGCCCCGAGCTATTCTGCCGCCGCGACAGGCTGAATCCTCAGAAAAATGAGTATTCGCGGCAATCTGCCGTTTACCACATCTCCAGACGTCAGTGAGCGGAGCGCGTCTTCCAGTCTTTCTGCGGCGGGCGCAAGGTAACTTTAAATTTTATGCGTTAGGCCTGACGCAACGAACAACAGGCTTCAAACCAAGCAACCGACGCGTCACGACGGCGATCGCAAGCGCCCAGCGCGAGCGTGTGCCGCCGCACGCAGAGGGCGGGCCAAGACAGCGCTGCGAGGCAGCGCCGGTCAATTAGACAGGGCAGGACCGAAAGATGAAGACCAGGATCCGCGAAATCCTCAAGACCACCGGCAAGCTGCCGGTCGATGTCGGCACGCTCGCCGACGAGGCCGATCTCTACAATGCCGGCCTCACCTCCTTCGGCACGGTCGAGCTGATGATGGCGCTCGAAGAGGCCTTCGAGGTCGAGTTCCCCGACAACATGATGAACAGGCGCAACTTCGCTTCGATCGCCGCGATCGAGAACGCGATCCGCACCATCCAGAGCGAGCACGTCTGATGACGACACTCGCCCGCCTCGCCGAAGCCGGCTACCAGCTCACCTCCGAGATGCCCGGCGCGAGCGCCGAGGCACAGAAGGAGATGATCGCCAAGGCACGCAAGATCGCGAAGCTCGCGGCCGAGCATGCCGGCGATGTCGACGTGAAGTCGCGCTTCCCGCACGAGACCTTCGAGGCGCTGAAGCGTGAGCGCCTGCTGGGGATCATGATCCCGGCGGCCCATGGCGGCGAGGAAGCGAGCCATGCGACGATCGCCGAGATCTGTTCGGTGCTGGCGCAGGCCTGCGCCTCGACCGGCATGATCTACGCGATGCACCAGATCAAGGCGTCGAGCCTGGTCGTGCATTGCAATGACGATCCCTGGCATGCCGGTTTCATGGCGCGCATCGCCCGCGAGCAGCTGCTGCTGGCCTCAGCCACCACCGAGGGGGGCGGCGTCGGCGGCGACCTGCGCTCGTCGATCTGCGGCGTGGTCCGCGAGGGCGACGATTTCACCTTGGACAAGGAAGGCTGCCTGATCTCCTACGGCGCGCAGGCCGACGCCATCCTGATCACCTCGCGGCGCACGCCCGAGGCGCCGCCTTCCGACCAGGTCATGTCGGTCCTGACCAAGGACCAGTACACGCTGGAGCGCAGCGCTGCCTGGGATACGATGGGCATGCGCGGCACCTGTTCCGACAACTTCACCTTCGCCGGCCGCGCCCCGGCCGAGCAGATCATCCCGGTTTCCTTCGCCGAGATCGCGGCGCAGTCGATGCTGCCCAATGCGCATCTGCTCTGGGCCTCGGTCTGGTACGGGATTGCGGCCGAGGCCGTTGCCCGTGCCGAGGGCTTCGTGCGCAGCGAGGCGCGCAAGCGCCCGGGTTCGACCCCGCCGAGCGCGCTGCGCCTGGCCGAATTGCTCGCCCGCCTGCAGCAGTTCAAGGCGCTCGTCGTCGCCGGGCTCGACCGCTATGAGCGCGCTCGCGGCGATGCCGACGAACTCTCCTCGATGGGCTTCGTCGTGGCGATGAACAGCATCAAGGTCGTGGCCTCGCAGAGCGTCGGCGAGATCGTGATGCAGGCCTTCCTGATCTGCGGCATCCAGGGCTATCGCAATGACAGCCCGGCGAGCCTGGCGCGCCTGATGCGCGATGCGCTCTCGGCGCCGATCATGATCAACAACGACCGAATCCTCGGCAACACCTCCAACCTGCTGGCGGTCTACAAGCACGACCCCAGCCTCTCCAGGTGATCGCATGTGCCAGAACTGCCCCCAGCCGCAGGGCTTCCTCGCGGAACTGATCGATAGCGGCCTGCTGATCGACACCGGAGTCGACGGGCTCTATGGCCGCAGCGGCCTGTTCGAGGAGGTCATCGCCCGCTTCGACGATCTGATCACCCGCCATGGCGGCCAGGACGGCGCCGAGATCGTGCGCTTTCCGCCGGCGATGAGCCGCAAGCATTTCGAGAAGAGCGGCTATCTCAAGAGCTTCCCGCAGCTTGCCGGCACCGTGCATTCCTTCGCCGGTAACGAGCGCGCCCATGCCGAATTGCTGCACAAGGTGGCTGACGGGATCGACTGGACCGACGGGCAGATCTCGACCGAGGTCGTGCTGACCCCGGCCGCCTGCTACCCGCTCTATCCGGTCGTCGCCAAGCGCGGCCCGCTCAAGAGCGAAGGCGCGCTGTTCGACCTGCAATCCTACTGCTTCCGGCACGAGCCCTCGAAGGACCCGGCTCGGATGCAGCTCTTCCGGATGCGCGAATATGTCCGCTTCGGCACGCCCGAGCAGGTCACGGAGTTCCGCGCGACCTGGCTGGAACGCGGCCAGGAGATGATGGCCTCGCTCGGGGTGCCGCTCAATCTCGATGTCGCCAACGATCCGTTCTTCGGCCGGGCCGGACGCATGCTCGCCAACAACCAGCGCGACCAGCGCCTGAAGTTCGAGCTCCTGATCCCGATCGAGAGCGAGGAGAAGCCGACCGCCTGCCTCTCCTTCAACTACCATCAGGACCATTTCGGCACGACCTGGGGCATCGAGACCGCGGCCGGCGAGACCGCACACACCGCCTGCGTCGGCTTCGGCATGGAGCGGGTCGCGCTCGCTTTGTTCAAGCACCATGGCTACGACGTCGAGCGCTGGCCGGCCTCGGTCCGCAACGTGCTCTGGCCGTGAGCACGATGACGGCCCAGCAAAAGATCGCCGCGCCCGCCGCTATGGCGGGCCGGCTCCTGCCGGTCGATCCGCTCGCCTATGACAGGCATGCCATGCATGCCGGCGAGCGGCATTGGCCGCAGACCAATTGCTATGCCGATCTCTGGATCGAGATCCTGCATGCGCTCGGGATGGAGCCGGCGGCCGCCTTCGGCTTTACGATCACGCAGGATTTCGAGGGCGACCAGTTCACCTTCTTCAAGCCGCCGCTCGATGATCTCGAGGCACTCTACGGCCTCAAGGTGACCGAGCTTGCGCTGTATGACGAGCTGATCGGCCATATCGAGCAGCAGATCGGGCTCGGTCGCCTCGTCCTGCTCGAACTCGATTCCTTCTACATGCCCGACACGCGCGGCGTCTCCTATCGCGACAGCCACGGCAAGACGACGATCGCGGTGAACCGGCTCGACCGCGCCGCCCGCGAGCTCGATTATTTCCATAATGACGGCCTGCACCGCGCCGAAGGCGAGGATTTCGACGGCCTGTTCCGGCTTCTGCCCGGGCAGATGCGCGAGGACACGCTCTTCCCCTATGCCGAGATGGTACGCCTGCCGACGCGCCGGCCCGACGAGGCGACCCTGCGCGCGACTGCGCTGAAGCTGCTCGCCCGCCACGTCGCGCGCCGGCCGACGGAGAATCCGGTCGCTGCCTTCCGCACGGTGGCGACCGCACAGGCCGAGGCGCTGGCCGAGCGGCCGGGCGCCGCCTTCCACCACTACGCTTTCAACACGCTGCGCCAGCTCGGCGCTAATTTCGAGCTGCTCGCCAGTCATCTCTCCTGGCTCGGCCAGTCGGTCGATGGGCTGGAGGTCGCCCGCGATGGTTCCCTGCGTATCGCAGAGGGCGCCAAGGTGGCGCAGTTCCATCTGGCGCGGGCGATGAAGCAGAAGCGCTTCGAGCGTTTCGACGCGACGCTCGTCGGCCTCGTCAGCGAGCACGACCAGGTCAGCGAGGCGCTCGGGCAGCGCTTCCCCGGCTGAGCCATGGCCCGCATCGTCGCGCGTAGCGGAGAACGGGTAGAGCCGCTCGCGGGTTGGTTCTGGCTGGCGACGGCTGCTGATGCCGTCGCGACACCGGCTGATCTGCCGGAAACCGGTGACTGGCAAGAAGCGGCTGTGCCCGGCACGGTAGCCGGAACGCTGCGGACACTCGGTCGGCTCGACGATGCCAGTGCCAATGCGATTGGCCATCAGGACCACTGGTACCGCACACGATTGACGGGAGCTTTGAACGGGCGCCTGCGCTTCGAGGGGCTGGCGACCGTCACGGAAATCTGGGTCGGCGGGGTCAGGCAGGCCGACAGCGCCTCGATGTTCGCGGCCGTCGAGCTCACAGTCGATTGCCCGGCCGGAACCGAGATCGCGCTATGCTTCCGCGCCCTGGCGCCGAAGCTCGCTGCCGCCCCGCGCCGTTCGCGTTGGCGCCCGGCGATGATCCAGCCCAATGGCCTGCGCTGGTTCCGCGCCAGCGCGCTTGGCTCGATGCCGGGCTGGTGCCCGCTTGGCCTGCCGACCGGGCCCTATCGTCCGGTGTTGCGGATCGAGGGCGAGAAGAATGCACCACGGATCGAGGCCGCCGATCTGCGCACGAGCTATGACGGGCAGACCGGCAGCGTCGCGCTCAGCCTGATACTGTCCGCGAACGCGCCAATGCCAGTTCGCGCCATCATGCGCTGCGCTGGCGGCGAAGCGACCTTGCACACGGATGGCGACAGTCGATTAGCCGGGACATTACCGCTCCAGGGCATCGCGCCCTGGTTCCCGCATACCCACGGCGAGCCGGTGCTGCACGATCTCACCCTTCTGCTCGACGGCGAGACGATCGATCTCGGTCGCATCGGCTTCCGCTCGCTTGAGGTCGATCGCGGCGAGGACGGCGAGGGTTTCGGCCTGATCGTCAACGGCGTGCCGGTGTTTTGCCGCGGCGCCTGCTGGAGCAATGCCGACGTCACGACGCTGGCCGGCGGCCGCGCGACTTACGAGCCCTGGCTCCGGCTGGCGCGCGAAGCCGGGATGAACATGATCCGCCTGCCGGGCGTGATGACCTATGAGGACGACGCCTTCTTCGCGCTCTGTGACGAACTCGGCATCATGGTCTGGCAGGAGATGATGCTGGCCAATTTCGACTATCCGCAAGGCGATGTCGGCTTCCGAGCGGCGATCACTGCGGAGGTCGAGGCGCTCTTGAACAGGACGCAAGGCTCGCCGAGCCTCGCCGTGCTCTGCGGTGGCAGCGAGGTTTTCCAGCAATCGGCGATGCTGGGCGCGCCGCCCGAGGCCTGGTCCGGCCCGATCTTCGACGAGGTTCTGCCCGAGGCGGTTGCCCGCCTGCGGCCGGACATCGCCTATGTCCCGAACTCGCCCTCGGGCGGGCCGCTGCCCTTCGTCGCCGACAAGGGCGTGACTCATTATTACGGCGTCGGCGCCTATATGCGCGGCATCGACGATGCCCGCCGCGCCAATGTCCGCTTCGCGGCCGAGAGCCTCGCCTTCGCCAATGTGCCGGAGGAGGTCTCGTTGCGGTCAGGCAAGCCGCCGGCGATCACGCATCATCCCGGCTGGAAGCGCGGCGTGCCGCGCGATGCCGGCGCATCCTGGGATTTCGAGGATGTCCGCGACCACTATCTCGAACGGCTCTATGGGCTCGAACCGGCGCGTTTGCGACGCGAGGATCCCGAGCGCTATTTCGCCTTGTCCCGCGCCACCGTCGCCGAGGTGATGGAGGAGACCTTCGCCGAATGGCGCCGGCCGGGCTCGCCGACATCAGGGGCGCTGGTCTGGTTGCTCCAGGACCTGCAACCGGGCGCCGGCTGGGGCGTCATCGCCAGCGACGGCGAACCGAAATCGGCTTGGCACGGGCTCGCGCGCGCTTTCCGGCCGATCCAGCTCGCGATGACCGACGAGGGCGTCAACGGGCTCGCTTTGCATATTCTGAACGAGCGTCCCGAGCCGTTGGCCGCGATGGTCGAACTGACCTGCTGGCGCTCCGGCGAGGTCGCTGTGGTCCAGGCGAAGCGGGAGGTCGCGCTCGCTCCGCGCTCGGCAATGAGCCTCTCGGCCTTCGATCTGATCGGCCGCTTCTTCGACATTGCCTATGCCTATCGCTTCGGTCAGCCCGGCCATGACGTGACCTCGGCGGTGCTGCGCGATGCCGCGAGCGGCGTGGTGCTGGCCGAGGCTTTCCATTTCCCGCTCGGGCGCGGCCATGAGCGCCATCATTGCGGGCTGTCGGCGCAGCTGGCGCGCGAGGGCGACGACTGGAACCTCGTCCTGTCGACCCGGCGCTTCGCGCAATCCGTCGAGATCGTCGACGCCGGCTGGCGGCCGGAGCGGAGCTGGTTCCATCTCGCACCGGGCGAGCCGCGACGGGTTCGCCTGCGTCAACGCCCGGGAACTAGCGCTGCGCCGACGGGCGAGGTCCGCGCCGTCAATGCTGTCGATCGCGTGAGCTGCGCTGCAAACGGCTGAGAGCGCTGGCCTAGGCCGCGCCGCCGCAACCCTTGCCCGGAGCCGGCAGGACCAGCCAGGCGCCGCCGCGATAGAGCGCCCGGGCCGCATTCGGCTCACTCGGGCGCAGCACGACGAAGCTGGATCCGGCCGAGACGAGGCTGCCCTGGCCGGCGGCGGTTTCGGTGATCGTCCGAGCAGGCCCGAAAGCGACGAGCGCCGGCATCTCCACCGCGAAGGCCGCGACGGCCATGGCACCGAACCAGGCGAGCAGCGCCAGCGCCAGCCCTGCCGGCAGCGGGAGCGACCTAGTAGTCATAGGCGTGCTCGAATTCGGCGCCCTGGCTCTCGATCGCGCCGATTTGGGCGGCGAGCGTCGGGACGGGCATGTCGATGCCGACGCGCCGCCAGCCCGGCCGTGATTGCAATGGCAGCGAGAAGACCTCCGAGCCTGGCACCGACAACGTCATCTGCTCGGGCTTGAGAATGGTCGTCAGGATGCTGGTGTTGCCGGCGATTTCGACAATGCTACGGCCTCTCGTTCCCAGCCCGCGCGCGATCTCGGTGAAGACGCGGTAGCGCGGCGTCTCGATCAGGGTGGCAGTGCGCCCATCGGGCAGCGAGACGTCCCTGATCCGCTTGATGCGGGGATCGGCTGCAAGATCGCTCTCGTCCAGCCCCGTCACGACGCTGCGCAGCGTCAGCACGGCCGGGTCATAGCCGGCAGCATAGCCCAGGATCTTGGCATAGGCATATTTGCCGCCCCATTCGAGGCTGAGCGCGAGGCGGCGCTCGAGCGCACGCAGGGAGAAGACGAAGGGCGTCTCGTTCCAGAGGCGTTGGAGCTCGCTGCCGAAAGGATAGCGATACCACGGCGTCTGGCGCAGGAAATCGGCGTAGTCGGCGCGCATCCGCACCGCCAGCTCGTCCTCCGCCGTCTTCCGGGGACCGCGCCACCAGGCGCTCAGGGCGCCGACGCTGCGCTCATAGGCGCCCTGCAGCAGCATCTCGGCGGTGAAGCTGAGGCCGATCACATAATTCGTGGTCTTCTGCGAGGCGGTGCCGGTTCCGCTGCGCGAGGCGATCTCGGTTGCACGGCACAGGCTCGACCAGAAGCCGCTGATGCCGGCGAGATAGTCATAGGCCGATTCCGAGGATTGCCGGGTGACGCCGGCAAGGTCGGCATAGGCGTGGACGATGTACCACTCGGGATAGGTCAGATAGCTGTCGCCGAGCTGGCGCCGGTCGGGGGCGTCGACCAGCGGGGCTGTGGTACGGAGCGCCGCAGCCGGTGCGACGCAGCCATATTCGACGCCGGCGACGGGAACGGCGATCGCGGCGGCCAGCAAGGCGAAGAGGCCGCCGGCCCAGAGCGCGACCTTGGTGCGGCGCTTCATGCCGTCACGCGCTCGCGCGCCGGCCAGAAGCCGGCGAGGATGGCGATGCCGCCGAGCGCCAGATGCGGGATGCTCGACAGGAACTTGATCAGCAGCGGCGTGTTGCGGATGCCTTCGAGGAACAGGCTGAGGTCGAGATAGCTCGAACCCGTGGCGACGCCGACGAGGCCGTCGACGAAATAGAGCACGCCGAAGATCCTGAGGAACTGCATCGAGGCGTTGCGCGAGAGGAAGGCCGCGACCAGAGCCCAGGCTCCCGAGGCGACGTGGAGCGCGTCCTTGTAGATGTCGAGATAGAACAGCCCGAAGACCCGACCCTCGGCATCCTTGAAGGCCGGCACATAATTCGTCGCGGCGGCGAACAGCAGGGCGATGCCGAGGGCGATGGCGGTGATGCGATAGCGATCCATGAGGCCCTCAGGCGAAGTAGGTGTCCCACATCTGGTTTCGGAAGATCATGTTGGGATCGTGGCGTCGCTTGGCTGCGACGAACTGCTCGGCCTTGGGATAGGCGGTGCGCAGCTGGTCGCGGCGCGCGTGCAGGCGATAGGGCAGATAAAAGGAGCCGCCGAAGCCGACGACGCGCTCGATCAGCCCTTCGGTCAACTGGATCATGTCGACCTCGCCTGCCGGCGAGATCTCCTGCGAGAACGACATCACCGCGGCGATGCGCGGCGCCGGCGCGAAGGCCAGCACGGCGTCAGGATCGGCCCCGACATAGCGCAGGGTGACATTGAGGAACTCCGCCTTGGCCGGGGGGATCAGCGCGCGGCAGGCAAGGATGAACTCGCCGAGCTTGTCGGGCGGGATGAAGTATTCATGCAGAATGTCGGTGCGGCGACCGTCGCGCCCGGCGAGGTTGACCACCGGCTCGGCCATCAGCGAATTACGCGTCGCCACGGCGGAGGCGACATTGGGCGCGATCCGGGTCTCGGCCGTCCAGC
This sequence comes from Allobosea sp. NPDC055332, assembly GCF_053645455.1. NCBI lineage: Bacteria > Pseudomonadati > Pseudomonadota > Alphaproteobacteria > Hyphomicrobiales > Alloboseaceae > Allobosea > Allobosea sp. NPDC055332. Next base: position 298,919 of record NZ_JBSHMO010000004.1, read on the forward strand.
GGAACCATTTGAACAGTTCGCTGCCGGTCTGGGCCCGGTAGAGCTCGCGCGACAGGCCGGTCATGCTGCCCGACTGTGTTGCAGCCGGGAGTTTCGCCGGCTGGCTCGCCGCGGGGCGATAGGTCACGAGCAGGGCCTCGTCGAACAGGTCCTGGCGGGCGACCGAGAGCCGGCCATAGGCCATGCCGACCTTTGGATCCTGCACCGCCTTGATGAAGGCGGCGGAGAAGCGGTTCGCCGGCATGGTCTGGAAGGTCGGTGCCATCAGCGCGTTCGCGACCATCTCGACTTCGAGATCGACGATGATCCCGAAGAGGCCGTAGCCGCCCATCGCCAGGCCGAACAATTCGGCATTCTCCTGGCGCGAGCAGGTGACGAGTTCGCCATTGGCCATGAGGAGGCGCAACGAGCGCACCGTCGAGCCGAACGGGCCATAGGGCACCGGCCAGCCATGGGCATTGACGCTGAAGGTGCTGCCGAGGCCGAAATCGCTATTCGACTGCATCACCGCCGGCGAGAAGCCTTGCGGGTCGAGCGCCTTGATCACGTCCCACCAGCGCGTGCCGGCGACGGTTCGGTAGGCGCCCGCCTTGCTGTCGAGCTCGATCGGGCCGCCGGGCAAGGTGACCGCGATGCCGTCGCGCGGCAGGCTCTGGCCGCCCATCGAATGGCGGGCGACGCCGACGGCGACCGGCCGCTTCTCTGTCGCCGCAGCCTTGAGCTCCGCGCGCAGCAAGTCGACGAGCGGTTCGGCCGGGCCCGACTTCGGCCGGACGTGCTTGGCCACAGGCGTCGGGTTGAGCAGGCTGGCGTCGTTGAGGATCGGGCGGATATCGGCGTTCGCAGGGCGCACCAAGGTGGCAGCCGCCGCGCCCGCCAGGACCGAACGCCGGGTGAGATTGGGGCCGAGAGGGGAAGTCATCAGGTCTCCGGATCGCAGCGCGTGCAGGATAGCCGGAGACGGAAAGCTGGTCGACCGGCCGCAAGAGCGACTGGTCGATCCGGTTAATGCCGTTTGCTTAGGGCTGATTTAGCGGGTGGCGGCCTGATCGCGATCGAAGTGCCGGTCGGGGGGCGTATTCCGGCGCAACGAAGCTCCTTGGGCTAGAGCGATGTCGCGGGCGGCGAGGACGGCTCGTGCTGCCGCAAGGGCCTGGCGAGCCCATTCGCGAGTGCCGAGCCGGCTCGAGCGTTCGAGATGCGGGACCTCGACGCTGACCGGAAGATCGGCCGGGAGCTGGCTGAAGATGCCGACGAGGTCGATGCCACCTTCGCCGGGGAGCAGGCGGGCCTGCCGGGCGGTGTGGATCAGGCCTTCGGTCGTGCCCGGAATCTCGGCCGGAGCATCGCAGAGCTGGGCATAGCTCAGGCGTGCCGCCGGGATCGCGGCGATGTCGGCGAGCGTTGTCGTGGAGCGCCCGGCATGCAGCGCGTCGACCAGCACGCGGCCATTGGGCTGATTGGCAGCCTCGACGATGCGCAGCGCCGTGCTGGCATCCGGGACTTTCGTCCACGGCATGAATTCGAGATTGCCGGTCAGGCCATAGGCCGCCGCCGCCGCGCAGAAGGCGGCGAAGGAGGCGGTGAGACGCGCCTCGTCGGGATCGTCGCCGGCGACGAGCACGGCGCGGGCCTTGAGCGCGCCGCAGATCTCAAGGAAGGGCTTGATCGCTTCGACGGAGAAATCGCCGCCGAGCCGGATGATCTCGACATCGAAGACCGGGACGCCATCGGCGATGGCGCGCCGGGTTTCGGCCAGCAGCGCGGCATCCTCGATCAGCAGGCTGGTGTCGCCGCCGGGGGTGGCCGGGAGCGCGCGCAGGCCGACCGCGTCATAGCCGAGTGCGGCGGCGAGCCGGACCGCATCGGGCGGGCTCAGCGGCACGGTGGTGAGATAGGCGAGCGACATCAGCGGCATGGCCGGCTTCCTTCTCAGGCGAGCGGCGAGATCGCGGCCGGCAGCGCGATCGTCGAATACATCTCGCCGGTCAGCCATTCCGGCCCGCCCTTGGGCGGCCAGATTCCCCTGGCGACGGAGTCGGCGCGGACGGCGGCGCGCTGGTCGAGACCTGCGTATGGCCAGATATGGGTGAAGCGCGGCGGGCCGTCGAGCGCGTACATGGCGATGACGAGGGGAGAGAGTTCGACGCGCGCCGGTATGGCGGCCTGCCAGGCGGCGATCGTCGCCGGCACGCCGCCGTGCCTGAGCATATAAGTGCGGATCTCGTAGACGACGCCGAACTTGCCGGGCCGGACCGGCGGCAGGAAGGGGAAGGGCGCATAGCTGTCGAAGGCGAGCCTGGCGATGTCCTCGCCGGCGCCGAACGGATTGCCGCTTGAGAGCATGCGCTGGCGTTCGGATAGCAATTCCGCTTCGTCGGTGAAGCCGCGGAGCAGGATGACCTGGTTGAGCGTGCCGATCTCGCTCGTCCAGCAACCGAGCAGGCGGCCCTTCGCCTCCGGCGCCTTCAGCGCTGCGTCGATCGCGGCGACGACTGCGCCCGTCTTGCCCAGGCGGACGGTGAGGGTGGCGATTTCATAGCGCATGGCGGCTCTCCGGGCGCGGGATCAGGAACGGTTGTTGGCGAGCGGGATGCCGCCAGCATGGTGGGCGGCGACGTAGCCGAAGGTCATGGCTGGGCCGAGCGTGATGCCGCCGGCGGGATAGCGGCCGGCCATCATGCTCGACATGTCGTTGCCGACCGCATAGAGGCCCGGAATCGGCGCATCGCGCTCATCGAGCACGCGGGCCTGCGCATCCGTCTTCAGCCCGGCGAAAGTGCCGAGGCTGCCGGGCACGATCCTGACCGCATAGAACGGCCCCGGCCCGAGCGGCGCGACGCACGGGTTTGGCTGATTGTCGGCCGCGCCCTGGATGCGGTTGTAAGGCGTCTCGCCGCGGCCGAATTCGGGGTCACGGCCCTCGGCAGCGGCGGCATTGTAGGCTTCGAGGGTTCCGGTCAGCCCGGCAGCGTCGATGCCGCAGGTCGAAGCGAGCTCAGTGATCGTCGCGCCGCGCTTCAGGTAGCCATTGCCGAGCCAGGGCCGGATCGGGAAGGGCCGGGGCCGGACGCGGCCGAGCCCGTAGCGGCGCAGGAAGGCGTGATCGCAGAGCAGCCAGGCTTCAGCCGGCTCGCCTACAGGCGTCGCGGCGAAGAGCACCTGCATCACGTCGTGGTAGGAATCGGCTTCGTTGCAGAAGCGCCTGCCGTCGCGGCGCACCATCAGTGTGCCCGGCTTGGCCCGCTCGACCAGATGCGGAAAGCGGCCGGGCTCGCCACCCGGCTTCGGCACCAGCGAGACCGGCGCCCAGGCGCCGGCATGCGCCAGGTCGGTTCGGATATGTCCGCCCGCGGCCTCACCGAGCCTGAGGCCGTCGCCAGTATTGCTGCAGGGCGCCGCCGACCAATGCTCCCGGCCGCTCGGCGCATGCGGGAAGAGCTCTGACTTGCGGGCGAGATCATGCGGAAAGCCGCCGGTGGCGAGCACGACGCCGCGTTTCGCCTGGATCGTCCGGCGCCGGTCGCCGTGCTCCACCACCGCGCCAGCGATGCGCTCGCCTTCGCGCAGCAATTCCACCGCCGCAGCGTCCTTGAGCAGGGCGATGCCGAGATCATCGGCGGATTTGAGCAGGCGCGCGACGAGGGCGTTGCCGTTGACGAGATGCAGGCCGCGGCCATGGCTGGCGCGATCGACGACGTGGCGCGCCAGCCGGCGCAGTACGTGCAAGAAGGAAGAAACCCTGCGCGTCGCATTGAGGAAATGCTGCAGGTCGGCACCTGACGCGATGTTCATGCCGAAGGGCGCGATTTCGGCCAGCGGCGGACGCAGATCCTGCAAGCGCGCGCCGAGTTCGCGCCCGTCGAAAGGCTTGGCGCAGAGCGAGCGGCCGCCGGTGCCGGCGCCGGGCGTGTTGCCGTGGAAGTCCGGCATCAGGTTGCCGTCGATGAAGTCGACCGCGCTTTCGCGCCGGAAGAAATCGACCATGCGCGGCCCCTGCTCGATCAGCATGGTGACGAAGGCCTCGTCGTAACCCTCGCCGAGTTCGTGGCGCAGATAGGTGCGGATCGTCTCCTCGTCCTCGTCGATCCCGGCGGCGCGGGCGAGCGGGTTACGCGGCAGCCACATCCAGCCGCCCGACCAGGCGGTGGTGCCGCCGAAATGGCGCTCCTTCTCGATCACGACGACATCGAGACCGAGGATTGCGGCGGTGACGGCGCTCGCCAGCCCGCCGGCGCCGGAGCCGATCACCAGCAGGTCGCAGGAGCTGGGCAGGTCACTGCTCATCCCGCTGCACGCTCCGCGGCCGGCGTGCGCAGGCCGAGTGCATGGCGGATCGCGCACCAGGCGAAGGTGATAGCCGGACCGATGGTGATGCCGGGGCCCGGATAGGTGCCGCCCATGATCGACTGCGCCTCGTTCCCGCAGGCATAGAGCCCGCCGATCGGCCGGTCGCCCTCGCCGAGCACCTGCGCGTTCTCGTCGATGACGAGCCCGGTCGCGGCGCCGATATCGCCCGGCGTCAGCTTGACCGCGTAGAAGGGCGCGGTCGCGATCGGACCGAGCGTCGGATTGGGCAGGCTGCGCGAGGCATCGCCGTTGACGCGGTGATAGTCGGTGGTGCCGCGGCCGAACTCCGGGTCGGCGCCAATGCGTGCGTGGTCGTTCATGCGCGCGATGGTCTCGGCGAGCGTCGCCGGATCGATGGCGAGCTTGCCGGCGAGCTCGGCGACGGTCGCGCCTTCGACGAGATAGCCGTCGGCGAGGAAGGGCCGGAGGTCGCGCGTGCCCATCCGGACCATGCCGAGCCCATAGCGGCTTAAGGACTCGGCGTCGGTGATGATCCAGCAGGGAATGGTCGGGCGCGTCTGGTTCGCCTCGAACATGGCGCGGCTGAACAGATGGTAGGAGGTGGATTCGTTGACGAAGCGCCGGCCGGTCTGGTCGACGCAGACGGTGCCGGGCTTGCTGCGGTCGAGCACGAAATGCGGGAAGACGGCGGTCGAACCGTCCGGCCTCGTCCGCGTCGAGACCGGCGCCCAATAGGCATTGTCGCGGCTGCCTTCGCCGAAGCGCGCGCCGAGTCTCAGCGCCAGATCCTGCATCGCGCCGGTATGGCCGGGGGCGGCAGGGCTGAGCGTTGGCGTCGGGCTATGGAGCATGGCGCCGCGTCGCTGCGGATGACGGTTGAAGCCGCCGGCGGCGAGCACGACGCCGAGGCCGGCCGCGATCGCACGCGTCGCGCCGCCCTGCTCGACGACGACGCCGGTGACACCGTCGGGCCCGCTCGGCAAATCGGTGATCGAGGCGTTGAGCAGCACGGTGCCGCCATGCTGCTTCAAGGTCAGCAGCAGGCTGCCGATCAGCGCGTTGCCCATGACGAGGCGGGTGCCGCGCTTGCTACTTAGGCGATCTAGGCCGTAGCGGCCGAGGATGGCGGCCGCATGCCTGAACGAGGTCCAGGAGGTCCTGAGCTTGAGCAGATGGCCGATATCGGTGCGGTCGATCATCATGCCGCCGAACAAGGTGAATTCCGGGATCGGCGGGCGGATGCGCTGGAGATCGGCGCCGAGCCGGCGGCCGTCGAACGGGATCGGCTCCAACGCGCGGCCGCGCAGGGTCGAGCCCTCGACATCCGATTCATAGTCGGGATGGGTCGCATAGGGGCGGAAGTGAACCGTCGTACGCTGCTCCAGCGTGGCGATCGCCTGCGGCCCTGCGCGCAGGAAAGTCTCGCGCAGCCGCGCCGAAGAATGGTTGCCGACGACGCCGTCGAGGAAGCGGGCGGCCTTCTCCAGGGAATCGCCGGTCGCGACCTTCTCCGCATGCAGCGAATTCGGGACCCAGGTCGTGGCGGCGGAAAGCGCGCTGGTGCCACCGACATGCTCTGTGCGCTCGACGACCAGCACCGAGCGGCCCTCGATCGCGGCGAAGACAGCCGCCGCCAGTCCGGCGGCGCCGGAGCCGGCGACGATGACGTCATAGGAGGTCTGTTCCGGCAGGGCCGCCAGTGTCGTGAACATCAGGGAACCTCAGCCGATACGCTTGCCGGCGAGCAGGAAGTCGACCATGGCACTCTGCAGCGCCTGGTACATGTCGCTACCCGTAGAGGTCTTGCAGCCGCGCTTGCGGGCGGCCTCGATCAGCGGCGAGACGACGGGAACGGTGATGACGCAGCCGACGAAGGTTCCGGGCGCGAGCTTGTCGACCTCGACCGGCAGCGGGTCGCCCGGCTTCATGCCGGCCGGGGAGGCGTTGGCGACAAGTTCGAAACCGGTCGGATCGGCCGAGCCGACACGGACTTTCGCGCCGCCCCGGCCGTCGAGGCGGGCGATCAGCCGGTCGCGGCGCTCGGCGTCGGCATCGTGGATGGCAAGTTCGCGGACGCCGGCATCGACGAGGGCGAGTGCGATCGCCGAGCCGGCGCCGCCGGCGCCGACCAGCAGAGCGCGCTTGCCGGCGGGCTCGCCGCCATTGGCCTTGACCGCGCCGACGAAGCCGAGCCCGTCGACGATGTCGCCATGCCAGGCACCGTCCTTGCGCCGGCGCATGATGTTGACGGTGCCGAGGAAGTCGCCGCGCTCGGTGGCGCTGGCGCAGTGGCGATGGCAGGCGAATTTGTGGGGGACGGTGACGATGATGCCGTCGCAGTTCGGCACATGGTCGAGCGCGCTGAGGAAGGCATCGAGATGCTCGGGCGCGACGCGCACCGGTGCGACGATGCCGTCATGGCCACGTGCGGCGAAGGCTGCGGTCATGCCGGCCGGGGACTTAACCTGCGCGATCGGCTCGCCGACGATGACGTTGAGGCGCGTCGCGCCGGTGATGGTGATGCTCATGGTCCTGTCCTCCGGCAGCAGCCCTCAGGCCGCGCGAGTGTCCTGGGTTTCGACGACGCCGAGAAGCCGCGCCTGCAAGGCTTCATCATGCTCCAGCTGGGCGGCGTCGCCGGCGAAGGCGACCTGGCCGTTGACCAGCACATAGGCGCGGTCGACGATCGGCAGCACGAGCTCGGCATGGTGTTCGACGATGATCATGGCGATGCGGCCGCGCAGCTTAACCAGCGCCTCCATGACCTCGTTGACCACGGCCGGGGCCAGCCCCTCGAAGGGCTCGTCGAGCAGGACGAGCTTGCTCGGCACCATCAGGGCGCGGGCGATCGCGACCATCTGGCGCTCGCCGCCCGAGAGGTTCTCCGCCTTGGCGGCCTGGCGCGTCTTGAGACGGGGAAACAGGGCGAAAGCTTCTTCGAGTGTGATGCCGCCCGGGCGCTGCGCCAGCAGCAGGTTCTCGGTGACGGTGAGGTTCGGGAAGAGCCGCCGCCCCTCCGGCACCAGCGAGATGCCGAGCCGGTTGATCTCGAAGGGCCTGAGCTTGCGCAGGTCGGTGCCGGCGAAGCTGATAGAGCCTGCGTCGAGCGGCAGGCTGCCGGTCAGCGCGCGCAGCGTCGTGGTCTTGCCGACGCCGTTGCGGCCGAGCAGCGCCACCGCCTCGCCCTCGCGGATGGCGAGATCGACCCCGGAGAGCACGGTGCTGCCGCCATAGCCGACGGCGATGCCCCTGGCGTCGAGCAGGACCGGGCTGGTTGCTCCCGCGCGGCGTGCCACGGCCGGGGTGCTCGCGCGCTCGCCGTCCCTGGCGGTGCCGAGATAGGCGGCGATGACCTCGGGATTGCGCGCGACCTCGGCCGGCTTGCCGTCGGCGATCATCCGGCCCTGATGCAGCACGGAGATGCGGTCCGAGATCGCCAGCACGCGGTCGATATCGTGCTCGATCAGCAGCACGGCGTGGCGCTGGGCGAGCTTGCGGATGAGATCGGCAACGACGATGCGGTCGGCTTCGGCCAGCCCCGCCAGCGGCTCGTCGAGCAGCAGGAGCTTGGCCTCGATCGCCAGGGTCACGCCGATCTCGAGCAGGCGCTTGGCGCCATGCGGCAGGTCCTGGGCGAGCTCGGCGGCCTGTTCGGCGAGGCCGACCGCGTCGAGGATCGACCAGGTCCGGGCGTTGATCGCGTCGTCGGCATGGGCATCGCGCAGCAGGCCGCGCGCGCCGATCCGCTGTGCCTGCACGGCGATGCGGACATTCTCGAACACACTGAGATTCGGGAAGATCGAGAGGATCTGGAAGGAGCGGCCCATGCCGAGCCGGGCGCGGGCATGCATGGGCAGGCGGGTGACCTCGGTGCCCTCGAAGAAGACCTGGCCGCTGGTGGGCGGCAGTACGCCGGTCAGCATGTTGTAGAAGGTGGTCTTGCCGGCGCCGTTGGGGCCGATGATCGAGTGCAGCACGAAGGGCTTGACCTGAAGGTCGATCTCCTTGGCCGTCACGAGGCTGCCGAACTGCTTGGAAAGCTTGCGCGTCTCCAGGATCGGCTTGTCCGGATCCATCGCCTGGGCGGCGCTGACATAGGGTTCGATCAGTGCCGGCCGCGGCGGAATGCTGTTGCGGGTCAGGGTCCAGCGCTGCTTGCCGAAGAGGCGCTGGGCCAGGCCCTGGATGCCCTCCGGTGAAAGCAGCGCGAACAGGATCAGGATGGGCGCGAAGATCAGCCACCAGTTCTCGGTGATAGCCGAGAGTCGGTTCTCCAGGATGATGAAAGTGATCGCGCCCCAGAGCGGGCCGAGAAAATGGTGGACGCCGCCGAGCACCGTCATCAGCAGCGCGTCGCCCGCATGCTGCCAGCTGAGGTTGTTGGCGTAGACGCCCTGCAGCAGGAAGGTCAGCAGCGCGCCGGAAAAGCCGACGAAGCCGGCCATGACGACGAAGGAACCGAGTCTCAGCAGATAGACGTTGAAGCCGAGGCTGCGGGCGCGCTGCTCGTTGTCGCGCACAGCCTGGAGCGCCCGGCCGAAGGGCGAATGCACCAGCCGCCAGAGCAGGCAGATGCCGGCGACGACCGCGGCCAGCACGAAGAGATGGAAGGAGAGGTCGCTGGCGAAGCTGGCGCGGGCGACGCCCTGCAGGCCGTTCTCGCCGCCGGTGACCGCCGTCCATTTGAAGGCGATCTCGAAGGCGATCTGCGAGCAAGCCAGGGTCAGCAGCGAGAAATAGAGGCCCTTGCGGCGCAGGATCAGCGCGCCCAGCACGAAAGCGAGCGCCAGCGAGAACAACACGGCGAGCACGATACCGAAGAGGTCGTTGCTGATCCGCCCGAGCACGAAGAAGGCGGCGGCATAGCTGGCGCAACCGAAGAACACCGAGGCGCCGAACGGGACGAGGCCGGTGTAGCCGACGAGCAGGTTCACGCCCATGCCGTAGAGCGTGTAGATCGCGATCTGGGTGATCAGGCCGATCGGTGCGCCCAGGCCAAGCCAGAGCAGCGTCAGGCCGGAGAGGACGATGCCGGCCCAGAGGGCGGGATGCGCAAGGAAGCTGCGGAGATTCATTCGAAGCGCTCCCACTTTTCACCGAAGAGGCCACGGGGACGCACGAGCAGGATCGCCGCCATCAGCACGTACATCGCGGCGCCCGCCCATTCCGGCTGGAACTGGATGGTCATGGCGATGGTGATGCCGACGAGCAGGCCAGCGACGATGGCGCCGGCATAGGAGCCGAGCCCGCCAATGGTGACGATGACGAAGGCGGGCATGATCGCGCTCGCCGCCATCGAGGGCGTCACGGTCCAGAGCGGCGCTGCGAGCAGGCCAGCCAAGCCGGCGAGCAGGCAGCCGATGCCGAAGACGAAACTGAACACCACCGGCAGGTTGATGCCGAGCAGGCCGACCATCTCGGCATCGCGCGAGCCGGCCCGGATGATCCGGCCGAAGGGCGTGTAGGTCAGGAAGGCCCAGAAGGCGACGAGGGCCGCGACCGTCACCAAGAGCACGAACATCCGGTACTTGGTCAGGAGGACCGGCCCGTATTCGACGAAGCCGGAGAGGAAGCGCGGCGCGCTGAACGGCAGCGGCGCCCCGCCGAAGATCATCCGCAGCACCGCTTCGAACAGCAGCGCCAGCGCGAAGGTCAGGATCAGGCCGAGCAGCGGCTCCTTGCCGTAGAGATGGCGGATCAGCACGATCTCGACCAGCATGCCGAGTGCGCCGGTGACGAAGGGCGCCAGCAGCGCCGCCCACCAGCCGAATTCGCGCGCCAGCACCAAAGCGACATAGGCGCCGACGGCGAAGAAGGCGCCATGGGCAAAGTTCACGATGCCGAGCAGCCCGAAGATGATCGAGAGGCCGACGGCGATGAGGACATAAAGGAAGCCCAACACCAGACCGTTCACGGCCTGGGACAGGATCATATCGAGCATGGGGCGCTCCTGGAGCGGGCGCGACGAGGGAAGAGGAAGGAACCGGCCGGCGCATGGTCCAGCCAGCCTTCATCCGGCTCAGCGGAGCGTCAGAGCGCGTCCATCTTGCAGGCGCTCTCGGCCTGCGAGCCGAAGGCCTTGTCGATGTCGGCTTGCGTCTTCGGCAGCTCGGCCTTGATGTCGAAATAGTCCCATTTGTCGGTGATCTTCGGCTTGATGCCGGCAATCAGCAGGCGGTTGACCATCTGGTGGTCGAAGCCGCGATAATGCACGTCGAGGTCGCCGCGCTTGACCTGCCATGTCTCCAGCGCGGCGACGATGGCCGCTGGCTCGGTCGATTTCGCGGCCTCGATCGCGTCGAGCAGGCTCTTCATGCCGAACCAGCCCATCCAGGTCTTGTCGGCAGCGGGGCGGTTGTATTTCTTCTCATAGGCCGCCGCCATCGCCTGCTCTTCCGGCGGGTTGTTCGGGTTCTTGTAGTACCAGGTCAGGGTGTAGAGCCCGTCCGCCGCCTCCGGCCCGACGCCCCAGAGATCGGTGTTGCCCACCGAGATCTCGGCGAAGGGAATGCGCCCGCGCATGCCGAGCTCGTTCCACTGCTTCAGGAAGGTGGTGAGGTCGCTGGCCGAGAGGCCGCCGATGACGACATCGGGCTTGGCGGCGCGGATCTTCAGGATGAAGGAGCTGTAATCGGGCGTGCCGACCGGCACCTCGTCGGCGCCGACGACGGTGATGCCGTTGGCCTTGCCGTACTCCTCGAAGGAACGCTTGATGTCCTGGCCGAAGGCATAGGAGGCGGTCAGGAGATACCATTTCTTGCCGATGTCGCGGCAATAGGGCGCCAGCGCCCGGGCATGGACCTCGACCGGCGGCTGCAGGCGGAAGGTGTATTTGTTACAGGATTTGCCGGTGAGCTCGCCGGTGGCGGCATTGGCGGCGATGTAGGGGATCTTGGCCTTCTTCGCCACGGCCGAGATGCCGAGCGCGAAGGAGCTGAGCGCACCGCCGACGATGCCGACGACCTTGTGCTCGCCGACCAGGCGCTCGGCGTTTTGCTGGGCGCCCTGCGGGTTGGGCTCGTCGAGCCAGACGATCTCGGCGGGGCGGCCGAGGAGGGTACCGTTGCGCTGTTCCAGCGCCAGCATGCTGCCCTGCGCCAGATATTCCGACTGATCGACGATGTTGCCGGTCTTCGCCCAGATCATGCCGATCTTGATCGGTTCGGCTGCGGCGGCGTTGCCGATATAGGGCGTGCCGAGCCTGGCGGAGACGAGGCTGGTCGCGCCGAGCGAGCCGGCGCCGAGGAGAAGGCTCCGGCGCCTGATGGTGGAAATCCGCTGCGGCTTGTCTGTGTCGATCACGACGTCCCTCCCTGCGTTGGCGTTCCCTTGGAGCCTTTTTGGCTCCGATTGGCGGGCTCCGCGGTGCGGGCCGGCGGCGATCCTCTAGCATTACTGGAATAGAATTCCAGTCATATTTTTGAAAATGGAATCTTGTTCCAGTTATCTTGACCGCGAGACGACCCGGCGGGATAAGGGGAGCAACGCAGGAGGCTCAGGCTATGTCGCCACTTTCAATAGGGATCGTCGGGGCCGGGGCGATCGGCCGCCTGCATGCGGACGTGATCGCCGGAACCGATTTCGCGGGCGTCGTCGGTGTCGCCGATCCCACCGAGGCCGGCCGAGCCTTCTGCGAGGAGCGGGGACTGCGCTGGTTCAAGGATCATCATGCTCTGATCGCGGCGGGTGGCATCGAGGCGCTGATCGTCGCGACTCCCAACCAGACCCATCTGCCGATCGGGCTCGATGCGATCGCGCGGGGGATTCCCGTGTTGATCGAGAAGCCGGTGGCGGTGACCGTGGCGGAGGGCGAGGAGCTTGCGGCTGCCTCGGCGCGTGCCGGTGTGCCGGTCCTCGTCGGCCATCACCGCCGCTACAATCCGATCATCGCCACGGCGCGCGAGACGGTGCAAGGCGGCGCTCTCGGGCGGCTGACCACGGCGACTGTGCTCTATACCTTCTACAAGCACGACGCCTATTTCGACCTGGCCTGGCGGCGCGAGCCCGGCGGCGGGCCGGTGCTGATCAACCTGATCCACGAGATTGACCTGATCCGCTTCATCTGTGGCGAGATCGCTGCGGTGCAGGCCATCACTTCCGATCGCATCCGCGGCCTGCCGGTCGAGGACACCGCGGCAGTGCTGCTCGAACTGGAAAACGGCGCGCTGGTGACGGTCAGCCTGTCCGATACCGCCGTCACGCCCTGGAGCTGGGATCTATCCTCGGGCGAATTGCCGAACTATCCGGCGCAGCCGGCACCGGTGACCTCGCATTTCCTCTCGGGCACCGAAGGCTCGCTGACGCTGCCCGGGCTCGATCTCTGGCGCTATGACGGGGAGAAGAGCTGGTTCGCGCCGCTCTCGCGGCAGGCGCTGCCGGTGACGCGCGAAAGCCCTTATCTGCGCCAGCTGCGCCATCTGCATGATGTCGTGCGCAACGGTGCCAAGCCGCTGATCGACGCTGCCGATGCGACCCGCACCTTGCGGGCCACACTTGCCGTCCACGAGGCGGCACGCCAGAGACAACGCCAGGAACTCAATTTCGGGTAGGGCCATGGCGAAGAAGCTCGTCGCTGACACGGATGAGACCGAGGCCGAGCAGGCTCGCAGCGGGCTGCTCGAACGCACGCTGGGCGTGATCGAGCTCCTGGCCGCCCATGCGCACGGCCTGCCGCTCTACGAGATCGCCGAGCGGCTGGGCATTCCGCGCAGTGCGACGCATCGCGTGCTGACCAGCCTGGTCGAGCGCGGCTATGTCCGGCAGGAGCGCCATCACGGCATGTACCAGCTCACGGCCAAGATTGCCTCGCTCGCCTTCAGCTTCCTCGCCGGCAGCGGCATCACCGATCTCGCCCAGCCGGTGCTCGACCAGCTGGCGCGCGAGACGGCCGAACTGGTCCGCCTCGCCCTGATCGACGGGCGCGAGCTGATCTGGGTGGCGAAATCGCAGGGATCGCCTTTCGGGCTACGCTACGACCCCGATATGGGCCAGTCGGGCCGGCTTTCCTGCTCGGCCAGCGGCCATGCCTGGCTCTCCTGCCTGCCGGAGGAGGAGGCCCTCGCGCTCGTCGAGCGCCAGGGCTATGGCTCGCGCGAAGAGTTTGGCCCGAAGGCGCCGCAGACGCCGGCAGGTTTGCTCAAATATCTGCGCCAGGCGCGCAAGCGCGGCTTCAGCATGGTGAGCCAGACCTATTCGCCCTGGATGAGCGCAACGGCCGCGCCGATCCGCAGCGCCCAGACCAACGAGGTCATCGGCGCCCTGGTGATCGCCGGGCCCCATATCCGCCTGACCGAGGAGAAGATGCTGTCGTTCTCGCCGATGCTGCTCAGCGCCGCGCGGGAGTTGTCGCTGGCGCTGGGCGCGAGTCCAACGCTGGTCTCGCATCAGCCGCGCGGCCCCTTCTTCGGCTGAGGCCAGACTTCACAGGCAAGCTTCGCGGGGACGAGTGAGAGAATGCAGCTGGCGGCCCATACCTTCGGCTTCGTCTGGCAGGAAGAGGCGGAGGCGACGGTCGCGACGCTCGCCCGTGCCGGCTTTCGCCACATCCAGCTCCTGGCGACGCCGCCGCATTTCGATCCGTGGCGGGCAGACGAAGCCAGGACCGCAAGGCTGCGCCGGCTGGTCGCCGACCATGATCTCGAAGTGTTGGCTGCAGACCTCGCCAGCAGCGACATCAATCTCGCCAGCGCGGCTCCCGAGGTCGTCGGCTTCTCGGTCGAGGCCTATCGCCGGCTGGCGCTGCGCTGCGCCGAGCTGGGCGCCCGCCATGTCTGCGTCGGTTCCGGGCGGCGGCATGCGCTGCTCGCCAAGGCCAATGACCGGCTGATGCAGAGCTTCCGGCCGGCTTTCCGCCAGGTCGTGGAGGCAGCGCGCCGAGCTGAGGTGGGCGTGATCCTGGAGAATCATCCGCAAGGCTTGCTCGACAGCGCGCAGACGATACGGCGCTTCCTCGACGAGGAAGGTTATGACGACGTTCCGGTGATCTACGATGTCGCCAACGCGTTCGCGATCGGCGAGAACCCGGCCGAGGGTCTGTGCCTGCTCGCCGGGCGCATCGGCATCGTCCATCTTTCCGACAGCCCGGTGGGCCAATGGCGGCACGATCCGATCGGTAGCGGCGCCATCGATTTTGCTGCGATCAGGTGCGAGCTGGAGCGTCAGGGCTATGCCGGACCGGTCGCGCTGGAGATCCTGTCGGAGGCGCCCCTCGCCGGGCTGCTCGACGGCGTGGCAAGGCTGGCGGCGCAGGGCTGGAGCTTTGACGGGCCGCTGCCGAAACTCTGATCCGGCTGGTCGAAAGGACGAACCGAGACGATGCTCAAAGGCGCTGGACTGCTCTCGCTTTGGAACGGTGTCGATCCCGGGCGGCGTGGCGAATACGATCTCTGGCATACGCGCGAGCACGTGCCGGAGCGGCTCGCCATTTCCGGCATGCTGCGGGCTCGCCGCTATCATCGCGGCGAGGGGCCGTTGCCGGAATTCCTGACGCTCTACGAGCTCGACAATAACGGCGTGCTCGACAGCGCACCTTATCGGGCGCTGTTGCAGAACCCGACAGCGTGGTCGCGCAGCATGCGCCCGTCCTTTCGCGGCTTCTTCCGTGTCGGCCACCTCGTCCGGCTGAGCCGCGGCGGCGGCGTGGGCAGCGCCCTGATGGCGAGCGTCTTCGCTGATGCCGCGGCGCCGCAAGGCGGCTGGGAGGCCGTGGCGGCGCTCGTGCTGCAGAAGACCGCCGCGACGGCGGTCCATGTGCTGGCGAAGGATCCTGCCGTTGCACCGGTGCCGTTCTCGGTGCCGTCGGGCGAAGGAGCGTCTTACGACGATGGCGCGGCGCTGATGGTCGAGTGCCATGACCGGGATCGCCTCGCCGACATCGCCGGCGTGCTCGATGCGGCGCTCGACGCTCGCGGGCTGGCGCAAGGCCGGGAGGCCTGGACCCGCTACGAGCTTGCCTATGTGCTCGATCGGGGCGAGCTCGATTCCGTCGTATCCTTGTCCGGAATGCCGGCCTGAGCCTTGGCTGCCCTTGCCGCCGCGGTCTTGGGATGGCGCGCGATCGCGTGCAGCAGCATGCGTTGAAGCTGCAAGGCCGGGCGAGGCAATTGCACGCCGTCCCTGGCGATGATGCCGACGGTACGCCGGATCAGCGGCGCGGTGATCGGGATGACGCGCAGTTCCGTGCTCGGCGGGATGGCGAGGCGCGGCAGCACGGTGATGGCGATGCCGCTGGCGACAAAGCAGGTGGCCATGTTGACGCGCTGGACCTCATAGGCCCAGTCGAGCCGTTCGCCGAAAGTGCCGAGGCTTTCGCTCAGCATGAAGCCGTGGCTCGTCGTCGTCGCGACGCGGGCCAGCGGATGGCCGACGAGATCGGCCCAGGTGAGTTCCGCACGGTGCGCCAGCTCGTGGCAGGCCGGGACGGCGGCGACGAAATCCTCCTCGAACAGGGCGCGGGATTTCTGGGTCCAGAGCTGCGCGCCGAGGATGGTGAGCGCGAACTGCGCCTCGCCCGAGGCGACACGCTCGCGCAGGGCCGCCGCCGGCTCGTCGAAGATCGTGACCGAAACGCCCGGATGGCGCTGGCGGAACTCGCGCAGCACCTCCGGCAGGAAATGCTCGCCGAGCGAGCCGAGGCAACCGACTGAGACCCGCTCCTGCGCCTGCCGGCCCTCGCGTCTCAGGTTCTCGTAGAGCGTCGAGAGTCGGATCAGCGCATCGCGTGCCTCGGGAAAGAAGTCCTGCCCGGCGCGGGTCAGAGCGAGGCTGCGGGTGGTACGCTGGAACAGGGTGACGCCGACATCCTCCTCCAGCTTGCGGATGCGATGGCTAAGGGCCGTCTGCGAGAGGCGCATTGCCTCGGCAGCGCGGCGGAAGCTGCCGAATTCCGCGATCTGGATGAACGCTTCGAGCCCGGCGACATCCATCGCGTCGTCTCCAATTGAGCAATCCTGCTCATGAATAAGGCCTTCAAATTCATTTGAACAGCGCGCAGCGGCAGTCCTATCCTTGCCTTCATGAGGCCACCGGGCACAGCGCCAAGCGCGATGGTGTCCGGCACAGGGTCTGCCCGAGGAAACGCGTCATGGGATCGATGGAAGGCGAGGGAGGGCGGCTGTTCTTCCGCTCCGAGACCTTCGACACGCAGAAATTCGATCGCCGCAGGCCGTCGGACAAGACGGTGGCGGAGCCGGCACGCGATCTTCCCGTCCATACCGAATGCGATGTCCTGGTCGTCGGCGGCGGACCGGCCGGCACGGCGGCCGCGGTCGCGGCGGCGCGGCTCGGCGCCGATGTGGTGCTGCTCGAGCGCTACAACCATCTCGGCGGGCTCTCGACCGGCGGTCTCGTCATCTGGATCGACCGGATGAGCGATTGGCAGGGTCGCCACGTCATCCGCGGTTTCGCCGAGGAGCTTCTGGCGCGCCTCTCCCGCGACAAGATCGCCGGGCCCGAGCCGGCGGAATGGGGCTCGCGCGATCCCGAACGCGTCGCCTATTGGGGCCAGCGCAACGCCGCCTTCAACGGCACGGTGACCCATGCCCCGACGCTCGACCCGGAATGGCTCAAGGCTGAGTCGCTTGCCATGGTGCTCGAGGCCGGCGTCCATCCGATCTTCCATGCCTGGGGCGCGAGCCCGATCATGGACGGGCGGCGCGTCGCCGGCTGCGCCTTCGAGAGCAAGGAGGGGCGGCGCGCCATCCTTGCCCGGGTGACGGTCGACGCGACCGGCGATGGTGACCTCTATGCCGGCGCGGGCTCGGCCTATGACACCGAGGTCGACGCCCGCGACATCCATGGCTGCATGAACACCTCCTGGCTGTTCGGCGGCGTCGACATGAAGGCCTTCCTGCGCTTTCGAGCGCAGACGCCGGATCAGTTCACGCAGTTCATGGCGCTTGGGCGCGAGGAACTGCGCTTCTTCGACAAGCCCTCAGTGTCCTGGCGCGACGACATCGCCGTGTTCATGGGGCCGCGGCTCGCCGGCTATTCGGCGCTCAAGGTCGAGGATCTCTCCGAGGTCGAGATCAGAAGCCACCAGCTGATGCTGGAACATCTTTCCTTCTATCGCACGCACGCGCCGGGATTCTCGGATGCCTTCGTCATGCTGTCGGGCTCGCAGCTCGGCGTGCGCCACGGCCGTCGCCTCGCCGGGCGCGGCAAGCTGACCCGCGAGAACTGGGACGGCGCCGTGGCACCCGACGAGATCGGCGTCTCGCCCTCGCTCGCGCCGAAGTTCGCGAATGTCTCGGTGCCCTATGGCGCGATCGTGCCGCGCGAGGTCGATGGTTTGCTGGCGCCCGGCCGGCATCTCTCCTGCGACGCCACCAGCCACTCCTTCATGCGCGAGATCCCGCAATGCTGGCTGACCGGCCAGGCCGCCGGCATTGCCGCGGCCATCGCCGCCGACCGGGCGCTGGCGCCGAGCGAGGTACCGATCGCCGACCTTCGGGCGGCGCTCAAGGTGCAGGGTGCCTATCTCAATGCGATTCCCGCGATGGCGGAAGGATGAGCATGCGCCGGCCGCGCCCGTCGCGCGGTTGACGAGACCTTGTGAGCAGGCCGAAGAAGCTTGCCGGAGATGGACAGGAAGGCGGCAGCAAGCCGCCTCCAAGGGGAGGATCAAGAATGCCGTTTCGATTTGACCGCTGGCGCAGCGCCGGTGCCGCCCTGTTTCTCAGCCTCGCCGGAGCATTGCCCGCTTTCGCGCAGGCGCCGGCGCTGAAGCCGCTCGATCCGCCGCAGGCGGTGCGCGTCGCCTATGTGCCGATCATGAAGTTCGCCACCGCCTATGTCGCGGAGTCACGCGGGCTCTTCAAGAAATACGGGCTCAACGTCCAGCTCGACAGCGTCAAGTCCGGCACCGAGGCGATCGCCTTCCTCGACAAGGGCTCGGTCGATGTCGGCGGCATCTCGATCGTCGCCTCGCTCTGGTCGGCCTGGAATCGCGGCCTCGACATCAGGGTGATCGCGCCTGGCGCGCTCGATCCGATGACCGACGGGCCGACCAAGCTGATCGTCCGCAAGGACCTGATCGACAGCGGCGCGGTGAAGAGCGTCGCCGATCTCAAGGGCAAGCGCATCGCGGCCGCCGGCGGGCCGGGCAGCGGCGGCGAATATTTCGTCAGCAAGGCGCTGGAGAGCGCCAAGCTCAGCTTGCGCGACGCGCAATTGCTCAATGTCGGCAATGCCGACATGCCGGCGGCGATGGAGGGCAAATCGGTCGATGCCGTGCTGACCTCCTCGCCCTATTCCGACCAGATCCTCAAGGCGGGCACCGGCAAGCTGCTGGTGCAGGACATCACGCCCGGGCTGATGACGGTGGCTTTCGTCGCCTCCGGCAAGTTCATCAAGGAGCGTCCGGAGGTGGCCGAGCGCTTCGTGCTGGCGATGACCGAGGCGGCCCGGCTGATGCAGGGCGCCGACTATCTCGCGCAGGCCAATATGGACGCCTATCTCAAATTCACGGCGTCGACGCCGGAGGCGATCAAGGGTGGCGGCGCCATCGTCTTCGATCCGAACATGGCGATCCCGACGGCAGGCCTGGCCGACATCGAGCGTGTCCATCGCGAGAACGGCCGCACCGAATACGAGAAGCCGCTCGACATGGCCAAGGCGGTCGACGAGCGCTTCGCCAGCAAGGCGATTGAGACCCTCGGCAAGGCCGCTCCCGCCAAGTGAGGAGCAGCCCGCAGCCAGCCCGGAGGGCCGAGCAATGACGATCGCCATGCAGCGCGTCGCCGCGCCCAAGATCGGCGCGCGCAACGTCAGCAAGCACTATCCGACGGCCGATGGGGTCATGGTCGCGCTCGAGGATTTCTCGCTCGATGTCGCCGATGGCGAGTTCGTCTGCATCGTCGGCCCGTCCGGCTGCGGCAAGTCGACCTTCCTGCGCATGGTCGCCGGACTGGAATCGATCTCGCAAGGCGCGATCGAGATCAGGCCCGGCGCGGATGCGGACAAGCCGCTGAACAGCGTCGTCTTCCAGGAATATGCGATCTTCCCCTGGAAGACGCTCGCCGACAACGTCGCCTTCGGCCTGCAGATGCGCGGTATCGGCCGCAAGCAGCGGCTTGATACGGCCCGCTTCTGGCTCGACCGCGTCGGCCTCTCGAAGTTCGCCGATTACTATCCGCACCAGATCTCGGGCGGGATGAAGCAGCGCGTCAGCATCGTCAGGGCGCTCGCCAACGATCCCGAGGTGCTGCTGATGGACGAGCCGCTCGGCGCGCTCGACGCCCAGACCCGCGTCGTCATCCAGGAGGAACTGCTGCGGATCTGGGAGGAGACGCGCAAGACCGTGCTCTACATCACCCACAGCCTCGACGAGGCGGTCCTGCTCGGCGACCGCGTCATCCTGATGAGTGCCCAGCCCGGCCGGCATCTTGCGACCTTCAAGATCGACCTGCCGCGCCCGCGCAGCATCGCGACCACGAACCTGCCGCGCTTTGCCGAATATCGTGCTGCGATCTGGGAGAAGCTCAGCGCCGAGGTGACCCGGGCGATGGAGGCAAGGCCATGACCATCACCTCCGCGAACGAGATCGAAGCCGGCCGCGAAACCGCGCCGCGCGCCGCTCCCGGCAGCAGCGACAGGCGCGCCCTCGTATTGCTCGCCGCTGGAGGGTTGGCAGCGCATGCGCTGCTCGTCCTTCTTGGCCTCTGGCGCGCCGTCGCCTGGCCGGCGATCGGCCTCAGCTTCATCCTGCTCGTGCTGATCGGCGAACGTGCCGGCCGGATCGTGCCGGTACGGGGCAGGGGCATCTATGAGCGCACGCTCGCCCTTGGCTTCCCGGCTTTGGTGCTGCTGGTCTGGCAGCTCGCCGGTGACTATGGCCTGCTCAACACCACCTGGTTCCCGCAGCCCTCGCGCATCGCCGCCGGGCTCTGGGACCTGACGGTGCGCTATGACCGCTTCTCCGGCACCAGCCTCCTCGGCCGACCCTGGCTGATCCCCGAGGTCTATGCCGCCGACGGCGTGGCCGGCGTCTGGAAGCTTCTGTCGGAGAGCCATCTGCTGGCGACGGTCGGGCGGGTCTTCGGCGGCTTCGTCCTGGGTGCTATCCCCGGCGTGCTGCTCGGCGTCGTCATGGGCATGAACCAGACGGTGCGACTGATGCTCGATACGACGCTGTCTGCGATCTATGTCCTGCCGAAGATCGCGATCTTCCCGATCGTGATGCTGATGTTCGCCGATCCGTTCGGCGAGGCGCCGAAGATCGTCGTGGTCGCGCTCGCCGTCTTCATCCTGATGGCGATCAACACGATGGCCGGCGTCCGCGGCATCGACAAGGTCTACCTGATGGCGGGACGCAATTACGGCGCGCGCGGCTGGTCGATGCTGCGCCATGTCATCCTGCCTGGTGCCATGCCGGTGATCTTCGCCGGCCTGCGCATCGCGCTCGGCACGGCGATGATCGTGATCATCTCGGTCGAGTTCGTGCGCGCCAAGCAAGGTGTCGGCTACATCACCTTCTACTACTGGGAGGTGCTCAATCCCGAGAAGATGTATGCCGGCCTCGTCGTGGTGATGGCGCTCGGCGTGCTGCTGACCTACGGGCTGCAATGGCTGCAGCGCCGGCTGATGCCGTGGCAGCGGTGAGGCGGAGGCTGCCATGAAGGTCGCTTTGGTGACGGGTGCTGCCGGCGCGGTCGGGGCCGCGACGGCGCGAATGCTGGCCGCCGACGGCTTCGATGTCGTGCTCGCCGATCGCGCGGTCGAGCGGACGGAAGCGATTCGCGCGGAGATCGAGCGCGAACATGGGAGGCGGGCGGTCGTCGAACCGGTCGACCTCCTGGAGGAGGGTGCGCCGCATCGACTGATCGGGCGAATGGGAGAGCGCTTCGGCCGGCTCGACTGCCTCGTCAACAATGCCGGGATGACAGGTGCGCCGCGGATCGGCGAGGTCGATGTCTCGGTCTGGAACGCCGTGCTGGCGCTCAACCTGACGGTGCCGATGCTGCTCTGCCAGGCGGCGCAGCCCCTGATGCGGCAGAGCGGCGGCGGCAGCATCGTCAACGTCGCCTCGCGGGTCTATCTCGCCGGCACCGGTGTCGCCTACACCTCCAGCAAGACCGGGCTAATCGGGCTGACGCGGGTGCTGGCCGTACAGCTCGGACCGGACCAGATCCGCGTCAACGCCGTGGCGCCGAGCTTTCTCAACACGCCGTTCAACGACAAGATCGTGCGCGAGAATGCCGGGCTCGCTGCCTCTTTCCGCAAGATGTCGCCTTTAGGCCGGGTCGGCACCGCCGAGGATGTCGCCGGCGCCATCGCCTTCCTGGCCTCGCCGCGGGCGAGTTTCGTCACAGGCGACGTCATCCATGTCTGCGGCGGCACCCAGCTTGCGCCGCAGCCGGGCGCGGCGGGCGAGCCCGATTAGGCGCGGGAAAGCGGCGTGCCCGAGGGATTCGAGCCCCTGCGTCTCTGCTCTTGTGCAGGGCCGAAGGCTTTCGTCCTCACATGGGCGGGCACCGTCTAGGCGAGTTCGCTGGTCCCGACCTGATTGAGCAACGCAAGGTGACCCGATGGGTTTGCTGCGCCTTGGTCGACGGCCTTCTCGAGGAGCCCGACCAACCGATCGAGCGCATGCGCGGCTACTTCGGCGGACAAGGGCTGGCGGTCATAGGCCTCGACGAAACGGCCGGCGAGATCGGCGAGCAGGCGCAGCAGCGCGGCCTGTTCCGGCTCGTCGGCACGCAGCGCCAGCGCCCGGTCCTGGAATTCGACATAGGTGCGCAGGCTGCCCTTCTGCTGCTGCAGCCAATTCAGAAGCTCGTTCATCATCTCTCCGCGAGATTGCGATCATGACCGCGATGGGTCGGCGGGGCGGGGTGCGCTCAGGCGCGCGACGGGGTCGGCGGCTTGGCGCGCGAGGGGGCGGTCATCGCCTCGATGCGCAAGAGCTCGTCGAGCTCGGCGAGCGTCAGCAGCCCTTCCTCGAGCACGATGTCGGCGACCTTGCGCTTCTCGGCGAGCGCACGCTTGGCGACACGCGAGGAGGCTTCGTAGCCGAGCGCCGGGCCGAGCGCGGTGACCAGCCCGATCGAATCCTCGACCAAAGCGCGGCAGCGTTCGCGGTCCGCCTCGATGCCGTTGACGCAGCGGGTCGTCAGCGTCGTCACCGCCGCGGTGAGATGGCGCAGCGAGGAGAGCAGGCAATAGCCGATCGTCGGCTCGAAGGCGTTGAGCTGGAGCTGCCCGCCCTCGGCGCACATGGTCACGGTCAGGTCGTGGCCGATGACAAGATAGGCGACCTGGTTGACCACTTCGGGAATGACAGGGTTGACCTTGCCCGGCATGATCGAGGACCCCGCCTGGACGGCCGGGAGACGAATCTCGCTAAAGCCGGCGCGTGGCCCACTCGATAGCAGCCGCAAATCGTTGCAGATCTTCGAGAGCTTGACGGCGACGCGCTTGAGCACGCCGGAGAACAGCACGAAGGCGCCCATATCCGAGGTCGCCTCGATCAGGTTCGTTGCCGGCACCAGCGGCTGGCGTGTCGCCCGCGCCAGTTCCTCGATAGCGAGCGCGGCATAGCGCGCATCGGCGGTGATGCCGGTGCCGATCGCGGTCGCGCCGAGATTGATCTCGCGGAACAGGGCGGCGGCTTCTCTCAAGCGCGAGACGTCCTCCTTGATCGTCGCGAAGAAGGCGTCGAACTCCTGGCCGAGCGTCATCGGCACGGCGTCCTGGAGCTGGGTGCGGCCGATCTTGAGCACGTCGGCGAACTCGACCGCCTTGGCCTTGAAGGCGAAGGCGAGCTCGTCGAGCGCCGCGATCATCGGCTCGGTCGCGAATATTACGGCAAGCCGCAGCGCCGTCGGATAGGCGTCGTTGGTCGACTGCGCCATGTTGACGTCGTCATTGGGATGGAGCGCGCCGTAGTCGCCCTTCGGCCGCCCCATCAGCTCCAGGGCGACATTGGCCACGACCTCGTTGGCGTTCATGTTGGTCGAGGTTCCGGCGCCGCCCTGGACAGCGTCGACGACGAACTGGTCGTGGAAGCGGTTTTCTTTGGCGATGAGGTCGCAGGCGCGCTCGATCACTTCGGCTTTTGCCGCCGGCAGGTTGCCGAGGCGCCGGTTGGCGCGGGCGGCGGCCTGCTTGACCAGGACGAGCGAACGCACCAGTTCGGGAAAATGGCCGACCGGCACGCCGGTGATCGGAAAGTTCTCGACCGCCCGCAGGGTATGGATGCCCCAATAGGCACCGGCGGGCACATCGGCCTCGCCGAGCAGATCATGCTCACGGCGGGTCGAGACCTCCGCGAGCGCAATGGTCTGCGTCGTGGCGAGCTGCACGCTGTCCGGGCGGGGGGCGTCCGTGGGCGGAGTGCTGGTAGCTTTGTCAGACATATCAAATCTCTTTCGACGTCCGGCCGTCACAGTTTGTCCTCTGCGTCAGGTCCGGATGGCGAGGCTAGCGCGGCCGCCATGGCGGGTCGACCATGCTACCGGGTCGGCCAGGAAGCGCTCGATCTCGGCGCGATCCTCGGGCGCGAGCCGCTGGCTGGCCTCGGCGCGCAGAACATCGGCCCAGCTCGCCAAGGCGTGGAGCGTCAAGCCGGCCTCCCGCAAACGATCTCCGGCGCCGGGAAAGGCGTCGTGGTAGAAGATCGTCAGGACATGCTCGACCTGCGCTCCTGCCGCCCGCAGGCCGCGCACGAAATTGAGCTTGCTGCCGCCGTCGGTGGTCAGATCGTCCATGAGCAACACGCGCAGGCCCTCGACCGGACCGCCCTCGACCTGGGCATTGCGGCCGATGCCGAGCGGGCGCTTGCGGACATAGCGCAGCTTCAGGGCCAGCCTGTCGGCGAGCCAGGCGGCGAAGGGGATGCCGGCGGTCTCGGCGCCGGCGATCACCTCAAAGCTACCCGGCGCGAACGCCTCGCCGGCATAGCGCGCGGCAAGATCGCTGACAGCCTGGCGCAAGTTGGGATCGCCGAGCAACAGGCGGACGTCGACATAAACCGGGCTCGCCCACCCGGCCGCCAGGATGAAGGGCTGCTGGCGGCTGACATGGATGGCGCCGGCTTTGAACAGGAGTTCAGCGACCTCGCGGCCGATCTCGTTCGCGCTCATCGCACCGCCTCCCTGATGGCGTCCCGCATCACCGCGATCCCGGCGAGGAAGTCATCGATCGCCATCGCCTCGTGCGGATTATGCGATCCGTTCTGGTTGCGCACGAAGATCATCGCGCTGGGGATGCCGGCATTGGCGAAAACCGCCGCATCATGCCCCGCCCCGCTCGGTATGTCCTCGTCGGGCAGGCCGAGATTGCGGGCGGCGGCCTTGAGCCTGGCGATCCAGCCGGCATCCATCACGGCGGGAGCGGATTCGAGCCGGCGATCGACGCGGAATTCGACACCCCTCTCCTCGCCGATCAGGGCGCATTCCGAGAGGAAGAGGTCGTAGAAGGCCTCCAGCGTCTCGCGGCTCTGGCTGCGCACCTCGAAGGAGAAGCGCACGGTGCCGGGAATGCGGGCGATCGCGTGCTCCTGCGGATCGGTACCGAGCACGCCAGCGGTCACGACGACGTCGCGGCCGCGCTCCAGCAAGGTTCGCCAGTGCCGGTCGAGATGGGTGATCAGTTCGGCGGTGGCGAAGACCGCATCGCGCCTGAGCCAGCGCGGCACCGCGCCGGAATGGCCGGCCTCGCCGAGGCATTCGACCTCGCGGTGCCGGATATTGCCTCTGATGCCGGTGACGATGCCGACAGGCAGGTCGCGAGCGACGAGCACAGGCCCCTGCTCGATATGCAGTTCGATCCAGGCAGCGACATCGGCGGGATCGAGCAGCGGCTCGGCCTTCCCGACGCGGGCCATGTCGACGCCGACGGAGGCCATACACTCCGCGAGAGTCCGCCCGCTCGCATGATCGCGCACCGACAGGTCGGCGGCCGAGAGTTTCCCGAACAGGGCGCTGGAGCCCATATAGGCCTTGCCGAAGCGGGAACTTTCCTCGCCGCGCAAGCCATAGACCTTGATCGTCCGGCGCGGGACGAAGCCCTCCTCCTTGAAGCGGGCGATGATGGCGAACCCGGCGATGACACCGGCGGCGCCGTCGAAATTGCCGCCTTGCGGCACGGAATCGAGATGCGAGCCGCAGGCGAGGAAGGGCAGCTCCGGCTCGCGGCCCTCCAGGGTAACCACGAGGTTGGCGCCGGCGTCCCGCTCCGTCGCGAAGCCGAGTTCGCGCGCTTTCGCCTCGACGATGTCGAGCGCCAGCGATTCGCGCTCGCTATAGGCCTCGCGAGTGATGCCGACGCTATCGCCCGTCGCCTTACGTAAGGCATCGAACAGCACCTCGGCGAGGGCCCGGTCGCCCTCGTCGCTACTGAAGACGTTGCGCATCTTGGCGGATTGCGCGCTCACGAGACCGGGTCCAGCCAGGCGAGGTCGGGCTCGTCGGCCTCCTCGATCACGACGCCGTGGATCAGATCGGCGACGCGCGGGATCTCGCGGCGCAGGCAGAAGGCCTCGAGCCCGTCGATGATCGTCGTCATCGCCGCCGGCTGCAGGAAGGTCGCGGTGCCGACCTGCACGGCGCTGGCGCCGGCGAGCATGTATTCGGCCGCGTCATCGGCGTTGGAGA
The DNA here is from genome assembly GCF_053645455.1 of Allobosea sp. NPDC055332. Taxonomy (NCBI): domain Bacteria; kingdom Pseudomonadati; phylum Pseudomonadota; class Alphaproteobacteria; order Hyphomicrobiales; family Alloboseaceae; genus Allobosea; species Allobosea sp. NPDC055332. The sequence goes on from NZ_JBSHMO010000004.1 coordinate 324,823, forward strand.
TGCCGCCGCAGCCGATCACCGGGATTTTCACCGCCTTGGCGCATTGGAAGACCTGGCGCAGCACGATCGGCTTGATCGCCGGTCCCGACAGCCCGCCCATGATGTTGCCGAGGCAGGGCTTGAAGCTCTTCAGGTCGATCGCCATCGACAGGATGGTGTTGGCGACCACGACCGCATCGGCCCCCGCAGCCTCGGCGGCGCGCGCGACCTCGGGCACATCGCCGGTGTTGGGCGTGAGCTTGAGCCAGAGCGGCAGCTTTGTCGCCTTGCGCAGTTCTCGCGTCACCTTTTCGGTCGACTCGGCCCGCATCGCGAAGGCCTTGCCGTCCTCCTCGATGTTCGGGCAGGAGATGTTGGCCTCGATCGCGGCGACGCCGGGGATCGAGAGCTCGGCCGCGAGGCTCGCGAAGCCCTCCGCCGTCGGCGCCGAGATCGAGACGACCAGCGGCGTGTCGTAGGCCGCGTAATGCGGCATGGTCTGCTCGATGAAATAGGGCACGCCCTTCGAGGGAATGCCGATGGCGTTGATCAGCCCGCCCGGCCGCTCGACCACACGCGGTAGCGGATTGCCGGCGCGCAATTCGCGCGTGATCGTCTTGGTGACGAAGGCGCCGAGCCGGTTGAAGTCCATCACCTTCTCCAGCCCTTCGGCGAAGGTGCCCGAGGCCGGCATGACCGGGTTGCGCAGGGTCAGCCCGCCGATCCTGACGGAAAGGTCGACATTGCTTGCAGCGCTCATGGCAGCGCCTCCATCAGGTCGAAGACCGGGCCGTCCCAGCAGACGCGCCGGTTGACGATCTCGCCATTGACGTTGAAGTCGCGGACGCAGCAGTAGCAAAGCCCGATTCCGCAGGCCATCTGCTGCTCCATCGCGACCTGGCCGGGCAGCCCGAACTCGCGCGCCAGGCGCTGCTGCACCCGCATCAGCCGGCTCGAGCCGCAGGTGAAGAAGGCGTCGCAGCGGCCCTCGGCGATCTGGCGGCGCAGGATGCGCTCGACATTGGCGGGCCCGCTCGTCGCTTCAGAATCGGTGACGGCGATGACGTCGGCACCATGGCGATGGAAGAGCTCGACCGAAACGAGCAGCTCCGGGCGCCTCGCGCTGAAGACCGCGGTCACCTGCGTGCCATTGGCCTTCGCGGCCCTGGCGAGCGGGGCAAGCGTCGCCAGCCCCGCGCCGCGCCCGACGGCGACGATGTGCCGCCATTCCGGATCGAGCATGAAGCCGACGCCGAGCGGCCCCATGATGTCGAGCCGGTCGCCCGGTCGCAGCGTATCGAGCCCGCGCGTGCCGGCGCCGGTCACCTTGTAGAGGAACTCGACCTGACGCTTGCCGGGATCGGCCCCGTAGAGGCTCATCGGCCGGCGCAGGAAGGGCTGCTCACCAGCCGGCTGCGGGCAGAGCAGCTGGAAGAACTGCCCCGGCTGGGCCGCCGCGGCTTCCTCGCTGCAATTGACCACGAGGTGCCGATACTCGGCGTTGACGGCCTCGTTGCGGACGACCTCGGCGAGCTCGGCGACGATGCTCGCCTTCCACGCCGCAGAAGAGCAGCTGCCGCCTAGGGCCGCGCCGGAGCGCGCGGCCAGGGATTGTTCGTGCTGGATCGACATGGCGATGCGCTCAGGCGAGCTCGGCGCCACGCCGCTCCGGAATCAGGAACCACATGGCGAGGATGTCGAGCAGGTAGAGCGCCGCCAGCATGGCGATCGCCATTTCGAAGCTGTAGGCGGCTGCGATCGTTCCGACCACGAGCGGACCAAAGCCGCCGACGCCGCGCCCGATATTGAACAGCACGTTCTGGGCTGTCGCCCGCGCTGTAGTCGGGAACAGCTCGCTGATCAGCGCGCCATATCCGCCGAGCATGCCGTTGACGAAGAAGCCCATCACCGCGCCCGCGACCAGGAGCTGGAGCGGATCGGTCAGCCGCGAATAGACGACGACCATCACTGCGGCGCCGAGCATGTAGCCGAAGAAGGCCGGGCGACGCCCGATGCGGTCGGCGATATGGCCGAAGGCGTAGATGCCGACCGCCATGCCGGCGATGGTGACCGAAGTCCAGACGGCCGACTGCGTCAGGGCGAAACCGAACCGGCTCGCCAGATAGTTCGGCAGCCAGATCATCACGCCGTAATAGCCGAAGTTCTGGACCGAGCAGAGCACGACCATGCCGAGGCTCAGCTTTGTCGTGTCCCAGTCCTTGACCAGCAGGCGCAGCGCCGATTCCTTCGGGCGGTCCTTGCTGCGGGCGACGAAGACCTCGGGCTCATGCAGCGAGTGGCGGATGAAATAGGCGGCGACCGCCGGCAGGATGCCGATGGCGAACATGCCGCGCCAGCCGATCGTCGGCAGCAGGATCGGGGTGGCGATCGCCGCGGCCAGCACGCCGACCTGCCAGCCGAGGCCGACATAGGAGGAGGCGCGCGCCCGCTTCGAGGCCGGCCAGGCTTCCGCGACCAGGGCCATGCCGATGCCGAATTCGCCGCCGAGGCCGAGACCGGCGATGGTGCGGTAGATCAGGAGGTCCCAATAGCCCTGCGCAAATGCGCACAGGCCAGTGAAGACGGCGAAAAGGACGATCGTCCAGGTCAGGACGCGGACGCGGCCGATGCGGTCCGACAGCATGCCGAAGCCGATGCCGCCCAGCACGGCGCCGACCAGCGTCGCGGTGACGAGTGAGGCGGCCTGGCCCTGGGTGAGCTGCAGGTCGGCCGAGATCGTCCGCAGCATGAAGCCGAGAATCAGCAAGTCGAAGCCGTCCATGGCATAGCCGATGGCGGCGCCCCACAGCGCTTTGCGAGCCTTGCTGTCGACCTCGGTCGGAGCGGATAGGGCGATGGAGCCGCTCATGGCGGCCTGATTGTCACTCACGGCGAATTCCCCCGTTCTGCTTTTCTTTGCGATGCCTACGAAAACGCCAAAGCACCAGCGCGCGCTTCCGCGCGCGGCTGCCGGCCGGCTGGTTGTCGTGGGAGTTTGGGCATTCGCCCGCTTTCTCAGGGCGCTTGCCGCGCCGCTTGGCGGCCAAGGCATCAGCTTGGCCGCGAGAAATTCGCCGCGGCACCGGAAAGGTCGGTGCGACCGCGTGATCATTCTATGTCACGCCAAAATCTCAATTGCAAGAACAATCTCAATTTTGCGACAAATGACGATCAAAGCTTATTCGTGCGACGAAACCGAAAGTGTCGACGATGGCGCGCTGCGCGAGCGTTAGACTAGTTCGGGCGCCGACGGCTGCGGGATCCCAGACCGATCGAGGGCGGCCCGCAGGACGGCTCCTGCCTCACTGCCCTTGAGGGCGCGGCGCCAGAGCCCGTCGGCGATCTCCTCGTAGAGACGAACCGGCTCCTCATCTGCGGTCAGCATGGCAATGCCGGAGCGGACATTCGGCAATTCGCCGCCCAGCCGGAATGGGCTCAGGCCAAGCAGCGTCTTCTCCGCAGTGCGGAAAAGCTGGAAGGTGATGTTCGGCAGCGTCTCCTCGATCAGGCCGATCTGCACGCCCATCGGCTCGCTTTCGATCAGGCCGATCAGGTGCTCGACCTCGGCACGCGCCGCCAGGCGGCGCTGGGCCAGTTCAGCGGCCGGCAGGTTGAAACGGCCGACGACCCCCAGCTTGAGCCAGCGCTCGATCTCGAGGACGTTGACGAAGTTGACGACGCTCAAGCGGCGGCGCTTGCGCGCCTTCTTGCGCTCATCGAGAATCGCGATGATCGCCTCGATCTCCGCTACCGCCTGATCGTGCACAATGTGGGGCGGAAGCGCCTCGACCAGGGTCTGCCGCAGGGAGGCAGAGTAGTTGTCCGAGGTCAGCAGGTAGGACAGCGGCGGAAAATGCGCGACGACCTGGTCGGCCTGCTCCTCGATCTGCCGCATGCGCTCGAAATAGCTGACCGGGCTGGAATAATACTCGACACCCGCGCCCAGCAGCGATGCGACGGTCGTCTCCAGCAGCGTCGCCAACCGCTCCAGCGTCTCGATCTTGACGACGCCGCCGCCTTCGATCCGATAGACCGCGGCCCGCGAGATGCCGAGACGCTCGGCAATGTCCTCTGCCTGAAGCCCCCGCCCCAGACGGTAGGCTTTCAGCCGCTCACCGATTTCATTGAACCGGATTGCCATCAAGCCGACCTCATCTGACGCATTGTCTGAATCTCAGATTTTAGACAGCCTATGCGATTCCGACCCCGATGCGAAGCCAAGTTGTCGTCTTTACACCCCGTTCGCCGCGCCTTCGGGCAGAGACGGCGACGCCGGAGATGGAGCGTTCGGTTATCGAGAGGCGGTCGCGCTGGTGCGCCGTGGCAGGCTGGCGGCGCAGGCTCTAGTATCTGTCGCGCTGCGTGATGTCCCGGATCGCAGACAGGCCGGACATCGCCTGCGCCGAGCCATTGGCCCGATAGAGCGCCTGGAAGACCTGCGCAGCATCGTCATAACGGCCGAGGTTGAAATACGACCAGCCGCGCATCAGCATCAGGTCGGTGCTTTCGGAAGCATAGCGCGCGCGCTCGCCCAGCGTGATCAGCGCGCCGTTGTAATCCTTGGCGTCATATTGAGCGTAGAAGCGCTCGGAGAGGAGCAGGGTCTGGAGCTCCTTGCGACGCGCCGGGGGCAGGGCAGCGCCGGCTGCCGCAGCACTCGCTTCCGCCGTCAGCCCCTGCTGGAGCTTCGCATAAGTCTTGCCCGCGGCGGCGTCTGCGGCGATCTGGGCATTGCCGCTGCGTTGGGCTGCATCGAACGCCTCGGCTGCCGCCACCGGCCGCTTCAGATTGAGCAGGCACCAGCCGCGCTGGAGTGTCGCCGCCCCGGTCATGCCTGTGCCGCAAGAGCTGCCGTCCGGACGCTGGGGAGCTGCGCGGCGTGTTGCCGCCACTGGAGCTGTATCATAGCTCCGGGGATGCGCAGGCTCGGCCCGGATGACACGATGCGGCGTCCGCTCGGCAGGTTCGGGTGGGGGAACAGTGCGGGTGCCCGGCCTGGCATCGGGCAGAGGCAGGGGTTCTCGTGTTGCAGAGCGCCCGCGCGCCGGGTTCAGCAGATCGGCGATGCGCGGCGAGCGGCTGCGCCATTCGGTGATGATCGCGCGCAGGCCGGCCTGATCGCGCAAGCGCTGGTGCACCAAAGCGAGCCCGTAGGCGGCCGGCTCGTAGTTGCGATCCCAGGCGAGGGCAGTCTCGAACCAGGTTTCGGCCGGAGCGATCTGCCCGGAGTTGTAGGCGTACCAGCCGAGCCCTGCACCGCCGGGGGCATAGCGGTCGACGCCGACAGTCTTGGCGATGCGCTCTATGACGGCACGCTCGAGCCGCGGCGCCGGCTCCTGCGCGATCAGCGCGGTCGCGACATCGAGATAGGCTTTGCGGTTCGCCGGGCCGGCGTCGAGCCATTGTGCGCCGAGCGTCTCTGCTTCCTGGTATTTCTGCTGCGCGCCGAGCGCGAGCACGGCGCCTTCCGCCGCCTTGGCGCCACCATTGCGCGCGAGCGCGGTCTGGAACCAGATTACGGCCTTGGCCGCGTCGTTGTGGCGGAAGAAATAGAAGCCGAGCAGGATCGCGTCATCCGGCGTCGTCGCCGCATTGGCGAGCGCCTCGATGCGTCGGAGGTCCTCAGGCGTCGCGGTCAGGGCCGGGTCGTCGGCCGCTTTGCCGACATGGCGCCGGGCGATCTCGTCGCGGATGCCCGAGAATTCGCTTTGCCGTTCCTGCGCCAGCAACGGGCCGAGCTGCGCTTCCGACAAGGTGGCGAGCGCCTTCTGCATGGTTCCGACCCGCTCGGCCGGATTGGTGCAGTTGGTCAGCACGTAAGAATAGGCATCGCGCGCACGCTCCGGGGCGCCGGTCTGGACGAAGGCCTCGGCCACGCGCCAGAGCGCATCGACATTGCCGCAGGTCAGCAGTGCTGGCGTTTCTGTGCCGATCCGGATCACCTGCTCCCATTGCTTGGCATTGGCGGCGTTGACCAGGCGCTGGCCGGCCTCGGCCCGGTCGAGCTGGGCGATGAGGTCGGCCGGCGCCTGCCAGTTCGGATCGGCGCTGCTGCGCTGAGCGATGGCCGCCCGCGCCTCGCCGAATTTGCCCTCGGCGAACAGCTTCCAGACCCGTTCCAGCTCGGGATCGCCGGTCGGCTGCGGCGATGTCAGGTCGGTCGGCGGCTTCCATTCGGGGTAGAGGGCACGCAGCCGGGCGAGCTCCGCTTCGTAGCGGCGGGTGTCGCCTTGGCTGGCGAAATAGCGCAGCGCCGTCTCGTCGACCCTCTGTGCCTGCCCGGGGGGCGGTGTCGGCCGTCCCGGTACCGCAGGGGCCTGAGCCAGTTCGGTCTCCAGCTGCCCGGCCGCGGGCAGGGCGGGTTGGCTGGGATCGGGATGCGTCTCGGCCTGCGCCTGCTGCACCGCTGGCACCGGCGCCTCCGGCCAGCTGAGATCATGGCCATAGCGGCCCAGCGCGTAGAAGGCGGCGCCGGAGGCGGCGACGGCGATCAGCGCGGATTTCACATGCATTGCGGATACCTCTCGTTCAGCATCGAGAGGGCGAGCAGGTGCAGCGTCGACGGGTAGTAGGCCGTCGGCTGGAAGGTTTTCAGCTCAGCTGGAATGGGGGTCCGGTCGAGCGCGCAGGCCATCGCAGCGGCAAGGATGCGGTAGCCGGCATCGGGCAGCGGCTCGGCAGGCTTGCCGCCCGGCACATCGATCACGGCCGTGCCATTGGCCCAGGCCTGGCGGAACGGCTCGAGGCGTTGCTTGTCGGCGAGGCCGGCCCGCAGAAGATAGAGCGGGATGCGCAAAGCGTTGTAGCCGAACTGCGGTGGGAAGCCATCGGCGGGCTTGGGCTCGCCTTTGAGCGAGAGCCAGTCGGCCGCCGGGGTCTTCCGTCTGGCGAGATCGTCGAGCAGTTTCAGCCCGCTGGCCTGCGCCTGCATCCAGCCCTGATCGTTGGTGAGGCGCGTGAGGACCGGGAAGGCCTCGAACACCCAGTAGGACGGGTTGATCACCGGTCCGTCCGGCCGCTCCTGCTCCGAAAAGCCCTTCGCCGCCGGCATCAGCCAGGTCTCGCCGCCGCGTTTCACCAGCGCGACCTTGGCGAGCGAGCGGGCGATCTGGCGAGCCGCGGCGGTATAGGCCGGCACCGACCAGCGCGTCCCGGCGCAAGCGAGGGCTTCCGCGATCAGCAAATCGCCGTCGCTGGCGTTGTTGATGTCGGTGACCCGAGGCGTTGCCTTCGGGTCCCAGCGCCAGGCGGCGAGCCCATCGTCACGGATCAGGAACTCGGTCCGGGTGAAGGAGAGGATGCTGGCGAAGCTGCCACGATCGCCGGCGAGGCAGGCCAGCAGCAGCCCGTAGCCCTGGCTCTCGCTATGGCTGATGCCGCCATTGGCGTCGTCGACGACCCGGCCCTCGGCCGTGACGAATTTCTGCCGGTAGAGTTCCCAGGCGCCGGCGGGCAGGGCGGCCTGCGCAGTGGAGGAGAGGCCGAGCAGGGTTGCGGCCAGGGCTGCGCGGAGCCGCCTCATGAACGCCTCCCCAACTGGCCGAGCATCAGGAAGGTCCCGATCCCGAGGCCGATGCAGGCCGCCAGCAGCGTCAGCGCGTAGATGCCGATATTGCTCGACATCCAGTTGGCGAAGACGAGGCGCATATTGGCCAGGCTGAACGTCCGGGTCATGACGAAGGTCGTGCTGTCCGCCGAGAGGATGTGGTTGTCCTGCCCGCTGCGGAAGGCGGTGAGCTTGCCGGCCATGCCGGCCCAGTTGCCGGGGGTGACGAGCCTGTCGACGTTCCTCTCCAGCGCCTCCTCCTGGCGCACGACGAAGGCGGTCCAGACCTGCCGCGTGTCGGGGTCGCTCGCCTGGGCGGCGATCAACTCGGCGCCTTCGGCCGGTTCATAGAGCGTGGGGGCGCGAGAGGGGGTGCGCAACTGGGCGAAGGAAAGGTCGAAGGTCCGCTGCAGCCATCGGTCGAAGCTGATGAAATAGCGCGCGAGCGGGCCGCCGAACGAGCCGCGCCAGCGATCGCGGATCGCCTCGGTGCTCGGCGCGACGCCGCCGGAATCCTCGGGCGTCGTCTGTCGCCCCTGGAAACGGTTGATCACCGCGTCGAACACGGCGGTGCCCTCGGTCTCCGGCACCAGGACGACGGCATCCGCGCGCTGCGGCCAGGTGTTGCGTACATTGTCGGCGATGCCGATGCGCGGCAGCAATCCTGCGGGCATCTGGCCGGCGGCGCCCACGATCAGAGCGGGGCGGTTGCCGATGGCGGCGGCGCTGCCGATGACATCGACCGGGAGTGGCCGGTCGGCACGCTGGGCGAGCCTCGCGAGCAGGGTCGCAGCGGCGCCCAGATTGGGAATGTCCAGGCGGCCGACGAGCAGGGCGATCTGGGAGGTTATCGAATAGGGGAAACCGGTTCCCGCCACCGCCGCCAGATTGGGGCTGACGCCGATCTTGGCAAAGTTCGGGATCGCCAGGGCCGTGGTGTCGAACAGCGCAAAGCGGTTCTTTCCGGGCAATGTCGCGCCCGGCCCGCAGGCGAGGTCGGATTTGGCCGGGGTCACGGCCTCGAACCAGATCTCATTGATGCCGGGCCGGAAATGCCGGAGCGGTATCGTGATCGGGGTTTGCTGAAAGAGGCCACCGCTCGTCGTATTGAGCGGCACGGTCGCCGCGACATTGCCGTTGACGAAGATCTCGACGTGGCTGTCGCCGGGCAGGATCTCGGAATAGGCGCCGTCGAGATAGAGCGTCGCCTCGCCATAGGCGTTGGCGTAGAAATCTCCCGGCATCGCGAGGACAGCGCGCACGCGCATGCGGCGTCCCGAGGATTCCTGCGTCGCAACCCCGAGTTCCGAGAAGCGCAGCACCTGGCTATCGGAGATGAACGGCGCATCGGGGATGTGCCAGCTCGCCGTGGCCATCGTCTTGCGGTTGATGTTGGTCGGCCGGGAGACCGGCCCGGTCAGGAGCCTGGCAATGGTCGCCTCGAGGTCTTGCCAGCTCTCTCCGGTGACGAGCAGGGCGGCAGGTCCGAGCTTCGGATGCGTCGTGAAGCCGACGAAGCTGCCGACGCCAGCCTCCGCCGGCAAGATGCCAATGAGGTCGCGCAACTCCTTGCCCGTCCCGAGCAGGACGGTCAGCATGCCGGGGCGGACCCTGTCGGGCAGCCGCTCGGAGATCCGAACGGTCGTCTGGCTGTAGCGGCCGCGTAGCGCGACGCCTTGCGCGACGGCGAGAATGCTGTTGGCGGCAACGGCGCTCGCCGCGCCCGGCGCGACGATATGGATGGTCGTCTGCCCGGTCTCGTCGGCGCCGACCGCTGGCAGGTCGTCGATGCTGCGCAGTCGCGATTGCTGTGCGGGGTTCCTGAAGCTCAGCCGGGTACCGGCGCCGTCGATGCGCGTCCACAACTCATAGGTGGAGGCGATCGTGCAGTCGGTGCGGTGGCGCTGCACGGCCTCGAAACGAATCGTGTTCTGACCGGGCCTGAGCAGCCCTTTGCGGATCGCCGTCGAGGTCCGCTTGAGGCGATCGGAGGAGGCGATCGGCGCTTCCATGATGCGCTCGCCATTGATGCGCACCGTCAGGCGCGAGGCCTCCGGCATCACGACCAGCGCATTCTGGAAGGCGATGTCGAGATTGAGATCGGCTCCGGCCTCGTCCTGGGTGAGGTAAAAGGCCCAGCTGCGTGCATCGCCTTCGCCTTCGAGCATGACGCGGGCGGCCGGCAGCAGTGGCTTGAAGGCAAAGCTGGCGGGGATGGCGGGGGTCATTGGTGCCGGGGCCGGCTCTGCCTGCGGCCTGGGTTCCGCCGGCCGGGCGGCCGCAGGTTGCTGGGCGGGCGGGGCAATCATGAACGGCGCCGGCTCGTGCGGCGGCGTCGGCTGGGTCTCCTGTGCCCAGGGCGCGGAGCCCGGGTTCAGGATCGGAAGAGCTGCCGCCGCGGCCAATATGGGCAGGAGGCACGCTCTCATTCCGCCGCCCTCCGCTGGGCGTTGGAACGGGCAAAGCGGGCGAGGCCGAAGAAATAGGACAGGCCACGACTGGTCTGGAAGATGGCGAGGCGCAGGAAGCGCAGGGTGCCGTAGATGACGCCCATGTTCTGGCGCCGTGCCTTCTGGAAACTGCTCCAGACCCCGGCATCCGAGAAGGCGAGATCGGCGATGATGCGACTGTGCAGCGGTTCGCTCGGCTCGTAGCGGCAGCCGAGCACCAGGCCCTTCGCGTCCGGAGCGGTGCGGACCACACGCACGGGGAGCGCCCCGGGAGGCATCGCGATCGACGTCTCGAAGGTGATCTCGCCCTTGCTGTTCGCCGGCAGCGTGTCGAAGCCCTTGGACAGGATCCGGACGGCGACACCGTCGACGGAAACGTTCTCGGTGATGATCGGCGCCGTGCGGCCGTCGATGTTGATCTGGCCGCGACGCTTCACCGGGAAACGCCGGGCGCCGCGCCCTTCCGGCCGCTCCGAGACCACGCCGAGCGCGCAGCCCGCCATCAGCAGGTTGAGGATGTTCCAGAGCCCGACGACGAGCGTGGTGTCGGCGTTATAGGGCTGGGTGATGGTGCGCCAATAGGTGGCGACGACGCCGAGCGCCAGAACGGCGAAGATGATGAAGAAGGGCAGGCCGAGCTCGGAAACGCGCCGCGTTCCGAGCTCTTCGCTCTTGGCGGTGACCTTGAAGGTCGGCTTGCCGGGGTTGATCAGCACCGAGATCACCGCCGGCAGCAGATAGACCGACTGGATGAACTCATAGAGTTCGGAGATCCATGGCCAGCGATAGCGGCCATAGAGGTAGTTCTGCATCATCAGGTTCACCGCCATGTAGCTGAACACATAGGCGATGAACTCGGCGCCCGAGGCGGTGAAGATCTCCAGCCCGAAGAACAGGTAGAACAGCGGCGCCACCAGGAAGGTCAGGCGCACGAAGGGGAACAGCCAGAACAGGGCCGAGGACGAGTAGCACAGGCGTTGCGGCAGCGAGAGGCCGCTTTTCAGCATCGGGCGGTGATAGAGCAGGATCTGCATCATGCCCTGCGCCCAGCGCGAGCGCTGGCCGATGAAGCTCGCGAAGGTCGCGGGCTGGAGCCCGGCGATCAGCGGCTTGTCGACATAGATGCTGTTCCAGCCGGTGGCGTGCAGGGTGATCGCGGTCTCGGCATCCTCGGTGATGCTGCGGCCGGAGAAGCCGCTGGTCGTCTGCAGGGCCGTGCGGCGCAACACCGCGGCTGAGCCGCAGAAGAACGAGGCATTCCACTTGTCGAGGCCGCGCTGGATGATGCCGTAGAACATCTCGTTCTCGGACGGCATCGCCTTGAAGGTCCTGAGATTGCGCTCGAGCGGATCGGGATTGATGAAGAAGTGCGGCGTCTGGACCAGGAACAGCTTGGGATCCAGGGCAAAATGGCCGATCGTTTCGGTCAGGAAATTGCGTGCCGGCGCATGGTCGGCGTCGAATACGACCACGAGGTCGCCGCTGGAATTGGCGAGGCCGTTATTGAGGTTGCCGGCCTTGGCGCTGATGTTGCGCTCGCGCGTCAGATAGGTGCAGCCGAGCCCTTCGCAGAGCTTCTGCAGGGTTGCCCGGCGCTCGCGCGCGGCGCTGGCGGCGACGAAGTTGTCGGCATTGCATTTCTCGTCGGTGCCGCCGTCATCGAGCAGGTAGACCGTCAACCGGCCGGCCGGATAGTCCATGGCGAGCGCCGCCGAGAGCGTCGTCGCCAGCAGTTCCGGCTCCTCGTTGTAGGAGGGCACGAACACGTCAACCGTCGGAGCATCAGCGGGGATCGTCGGCGCGGTCTTGCGCCGCGGCAGCGGCATCGCGACGACGAACAGGCTGAGGAACAGCATGCCGATATTGTAGAGCTCGGCCAGATAGAGAATCAGGCCAGGGATGAAGTCCTCGAGCTGATTGATCGGCGGCAGCGTGCTCGTCGTCCGCCAATAGATGTAGCGCAGCACCATCGCGGTACCGAGCCCCAGCGCGATCAGGCGCCAGACGCCGTAGGGACGCAGGAACTTGAGCAGGATCATTGCCCCGACCACGATCGTCCCGGCGATCAGATGCGCCTGCAGGCTGATCGGCAGCGTGATCAGGGCGACGACCACGGCGGTCGCGATAGCCCAGAAGATGACGTAGCTCGCGGTTCGCATCGGCTCGTGGGACGCTTCGTTACCTCAGGGCGCGGGTGGAGGCGGAACGGTGGGGTATCCTTCCAGCGGTCTGTCCGAGACCGGCTGTGTGTCACGGGGATCGTCGGCTTCGGCCTGCGGAGCGCGCACCGGCCGCGGCCGCGTGGCCCGTCGGGGCGCTGGCGCCTCCTGGGTCGAAACCTGCGGCAGCGGATAGATCGGCGCGCCGGCCTTGCCGAGCCCGGCTTCCGGCGCGGGCGCCTCTCCGATCGGATTCCAGCCGCTGCGCCGCAAGGAGGCGTTCAGCGAGTATTCGTAGGCCAGGCGCAGCAGCGAGGCCTCGGTTGCCTTGGGGTCGCAGATGCGCATGCGGACCGATACCGCCCCCGATCTCGGCCGGAAGATGCTGTCGCCATCGGCGATACGCTGCCAGGCATAGAGGCAGGCCTCGCCACCGGCGCCATGGCCGAAGGCGTAGCCGAACGGGCCGTATTTGTTCTGGACGAAGACGGCCGACAGCGCCATCGTGGTGCCCGGCAGGCGTTCTTCCAGGTCCCGCGTGACGGCGAAGTCGTCGATCCCCGGTAGTTTGAGCAGATTGCCCTCGACACCGGCACTGTCGGGCAGATCGGCCGAAGTGAAGAAGGCGACCTGGATCGTGTTCTCACCGGGCGTCCGGCCCCGCGTCGCCAATGAGATCGTCTGTGCGACGGCGTTTTCATAGCTGCGCTGGGTGACGCCGATCACGGGCGGGCCACCAGGCGGGAGCACGACGAGCGCCCGGCTGGGGTCCACAGAGAGCGACCGCGTCGCCGTCACCAGCTCGGCCTCGGCAAGTCTCTGTTCGCCGCAACCGGCGATGGCAAGGCTCAAGCAAAAAGCCACGACAGTTATCGCCGTCCGCCCAGCCGCCGTGCGACGCACCGTGAAACGTATGACCGGACACCGGCCCGGGGCGTTCATTGGCGCGCCGGTCGGTATTTGATCGGCATCGTCATGGCTCAACCATCGATTAACAGAGGTTAACGAGGGCTTATCCTCATCAACGCAATCACAACGCGATCAACGCGTCGGGGGACCATGTCCAATACAGATGATTCGCGCCCTCATTCCAAGAGCGGCGGTCGTTGATCGAGCCTCTGCGCCGCCACCGGGAAGCGTTTCAAACGGGCTCCGGTAGCCCGATCCGTTGGTCGCGGCCGGGTCTCTGGATTGTTCGAGGAACTGGAAAAGTCTTGGGGAAATCGGCGTTCGGGATCGACGGATTCGCGAAAGCCGAGGTCGGCCGGGAGGTGCTATGCGAGCTCAGCCAGGCCGCCCGGCCTTCTCGATCAGGCTCCGGTAGTGGCCGCCGCCAGTTGCGCCGAAACGACCCGCCGCTGGCGCAGCTCGGGATGCTCGTCGAAGGGCTGGAGCGGCGTCATCCAGCGCCGGAGCGTCCCGGCTGCGTCGATGCGGGCGGTGAAAGGGTCCTGGCCGTGCACCGTCCAGCCGATCGTGTCGCCGAGCTCGAGCAAAGCGAAGGCGCCGGCCGGTCCGGGCATGGTGGTGAAGCTCTCGGTCAGCGACTGCAGCGTCAGATGCGGGATGGCGTCGACGGTGGTCAGCGTGTTCCAGTGGACATGGCCGGCGATGCAGAGCATCGGCACCTTGGCCCGTGCCAGCACGGCACGGACGCGCTCGGCACCGGGATAGGTCGAGGACGCCGGGTTGCGCTCGAAATAGTAGTTGCCGACCTGGCCATGGCCGGAGACGGGGACGTGACTCATCACCACGAGCGGCCGGTCGGCCGCCTCGATCGTTGCGGCGAGCCAGATCAGGTCGGCCTCGCGCAGCACGAAGCCGCCCGGACGGTGGATGCGCGAGTCGGCGGCCCAGAGCACGAGGCGCCAATCGCCGAGATCGACGGTGCGATGGCCGAGGCCCTGGCCGAGGATCTCCTCGTTCTCGGCGACACTGAGATGGTCACGGTCATGGTTGCCGCAGAGATGGAAGCGCGGTGTCTCGATCGGCGCGAAGGCCTCCGCGACCTCCCGCTCCAGCCGGATATCGGTAGCGTGATCGACATCGGAGATGCGGTCGCCGAGGTCGATCACTGCGTCCGGCCTGGCGTCGGCGACGAAGCGGCGGAACTCGCCCATCAGCGGCAGTGCTGCGGTGCCGACCTTGGTGAAGCTGTTCTCACCATGGTGGATGTCGGCGACGAAGGCGAGGCGAAGGGAGCGGGTCATGGCGAGGCTCGTCGGGCAGGATCGGGAAAAGGGAGCGGGAGCCGGTGCTGCCGGCTCCCGCAATCGCATCAGCGCGCGGCGAGGGTCACGCGACCGGCGCGGAAATCGAGCACATAGGGGATGTGCCCCTGCAGCGGCCTCCAGGCGAGCGAGCGCTTCATGCCGTAGGACTCATAGGGCTGGTAGAGCGGCAGCACCGGCGGGTCGTTCTTGATCGCCTGCATCAGCGAAGCATAGGCCTGCTTGCGCTCGGCAAGATCGGTCGAGAAGCGGAACTTATCCCAGAGAGCGATATAGGCGTCGTCGGCCTTGAAGCGGCCTTCCGAGGCGGAGTTGCCGGTCGGTGCCCACATGATGCCGAAGGCGCCGGCGGGATCGGGGAAGTACATCGGGTTCGACCAGCCGCGGGCCATCATGGTTGGGTCGGAGCCGGTCCATTGCTCGGTGACGTTGAGCTGCATCTTGACACCGACGGCACCCCACATCTCCTGGATCGCCTGCGCGGCGAGCAGGCCGTTGGTGTAATAGGCCGCCTGGATGTCGTAGCGGATCGGCGAGCCGTCATAGCCGGCTTCCTTGAGCAGGGCCTTGGCCTTGACCGGGTCGTATTCGAAGGTGGTGAGCTCCGGCATGTAGAGCGGGCCGAACTGCGCGAAGCTGTGCGAGGTCGGGACCTTCGCCTTGCCGAACCAGAGCGCCTCGTTCAGCGTCTTGCGGTCGATCGCGTAGGACAGGGCCTGGCGCAGCTTGGGATTGGCCATCTTCGGGTTCTGGGTGTTGAAGATGACGACGTGGAAGAGCGGCGTCTGCATGCCCTCGACCTTGAGCTTCGCATCGGCGGCGATCGGCTCGAGCTGGTCCGGCGGGACGTTGGTGATGAGGTCGACCTCGGCGTTCTTCAACGCCGTCAGGCGGCCGGAGAGCTCGGGAATGCGCGTCACCGTCACCTTCTGGAACGGCGCCTTCTCGCCCCAGAAGCCGTCGAAGCGCTCATAGACCAGGCGCTGGTTCGGCACGAATTCGCTGATCTTGTAAGGGCCGGTGCCGACCGGCTTCAGCGCGAAGGCCTCGAAGTCGGACGCTTCGGCGACGTTCGGATCGCCGGTCAGAGCCATCACGTATTTCTTCGGGACGATCATGCCCTGCTGCACGTTGAGCAGCGTCTCGAACAGCGGTTCCGGCCGGGTCGCGGTGATGCGGATGGTCTCGGCATCCACGGCCTCGACCTTGGCCATGTTCGGCAGCGTGTCGCGCTTGCGCACGGTGTAGGGCGCGAAGGTCGAATTGATGATGCGGTCGAAGGAAAAGACGACGTCCTCGACCGTCATCGGGTCGCCATTGTGAAAGGTCACGCCCTGGCGGATCTTCAACTCGATCACGGTCGGCGAGATTTGCGTCCAGCTCGTGGCGATGCCCGGTTGCCAGACGCTCTCGGCGCGGGTGGCATCCTTGCCGATCAGCGGGTCGAAGGCGTTGAAGTAGAACTGCGAGCCGACATTGGAGAAGTCGCGGCCGGGATCGAGCCAAGGCGCCATGTTCTGGACGCCGACCTTCAGTTCCTGCGCCTGGACGAGGTTGATGAATGCGGTGGCCGAGAGCGCCGCGAGTGCCAGGGTCTTCAGGGTCTTGCGCATGAGGGTCTGTCCCTTGTTCGGGTGAACGGCATGAATGGTGGGCAGGCGGTTAGCGTCCGCGCAGGCGCGGATCGAGGCGGTCGCGCAGTGCATCCCCGAGCAGCATGGCGACGAGACTGACGAGCACGATGACGAGGGCCGGGACGGCGACGATCCAGGGCGCTGAGGCCATGTAGTCGCGCCCCTGTCCCACCATCGAGCCGAGCGTCGCCGTCGGCGGCTGGACGCCGAGGCCGAGGAAGGAGAGCGCCGATTCCAGCAGGATCAGGTTCGAGAAGTTGAGGCTCGCCATGACCACGACCGGCGAGATCAGGTTCGGGATCATGTGGACGGTGGCGATGCGCCAGGGGCCGGCGCCGGCGGCGCGGGCGGCCTCGACGAAGGGCATCTCGCGCAGGCTGAGCACTTGCGCCCGGATCAGCCGGGCGAAATGGGCCCAATAGGCGATGCCGAGGACGCAGATCAGTACCGCGACGTCGGTTCCGGCGAGTGCCACGACGAAGAGCGCGACCAGGGTGAAGGGCAGCGACATCATGATGTCGACGAGGCCCATGATCAACGCATCGGCCCAGCCGCGCAGCAGCCCGGCGGCCAGGCCGAGCGCCGCGCCCAGCGCAAGGCCGAGCAAGGTGCCGAACAGCGCGAGCGCGAGCGTCAGGCGCAGGCCATGGAGACAGCGCGAGAGCAGGTCACGCCCGAGCTGGTCGGTGCCGAGCCAGTGGAGAGGGTTGGCGGTTGCGAAGCGAATCGGAGGCTTCAGGCGCGCCAGCAGCCGCTGCTGATCGGGCTCGAAGGGCGAGACCAGCGGGGCGAGGATGGCGAGCGCGAGCAGCACCAGGCCGAGCAGCGCGGCAGCCGTGACCAGCAGGTTGGCTCCGCCCAGCGCGGGGAGCTTCAGCCGCGGCAGCCGGCGCGGCGGCAGCATCAACTTGGCGTCTGCGATCTCGGTCATGGCGTTCAGGCTCCGACCAGGCGCACGCGGGGATCCGACGCCGCATAGGCGAGGTCGATCGCGAAATTGACGAGGATCACGGCGCCGGCGACGACGAGGACGCCGAACTGCAGCACGGGATAGTCACGGCGGAGCGTCGCGCCGACGAGGAGGTCGCCGACCCCGTTCCAGGCGAAGACGGTCTCGACCACGACGGCGCCGGAGACGAGCGTGGTGATCTGCAGGCCGAGCACGGTGATGACCGGGATCAGCGCGTTGCGCAGGCCGTGCCGGAGGATGACGGCGCCTTCGGAGAGGCCCTTGGCGCGGGCGGTGCGCATATAGTCCTCGGAGAGGACGTCGAGCATGGCGTTGCGGGTGTAGCGGGTGAGTGCTGCGACGAAATAGGCGGCGAGCGCCACGGTCGGCATCGCATAGTGCAGCAGGGTCGCGGAGCCGGCGCTCGGCAGCCAGTGCAGCGTGTAGGAGAAGATCAGCAGCAGCAGGATGGCGAGAACGAAGTTCGGCACGGCGTAGCCGAGGAAGGCGACGAAGAGCACGCCCTGCCCGCGTGCCTGCCCGCGCCAGAGCGCGGCGAGGATGCCGAGGGGCACGCCGACGGCGACGGTCAGCGTCAGCGTCGCGAGGAGGAGCGAGGCGCTCTGCCAGAGCCGCTCGCCAAAGATGACGGCGACGGGCCGGCGTTCCATCAGGCCGAGGCCGAAATCGCCGGAGAGCAGCGACTTCCAGAACAGCAGGTATTGCTCGGCGACGGGGCGGTCGAGGCCCCAATAGGCGATCATCTCGGCGCGCGAGGCGGCATCGAGCCCCTCAGGCATCAGGAAGTCGATCGGATTGCCGGTCAGCCGCGTCGCCAGGAAGACGGCGGTGACGATCGCCCAGAGGGTGATCGTCATACGCAGGAGACGGCTGCCTAGGAATGCGAGCATGGCGTCCTCGGGGACGGGCTGCGGGTGGCGCTGCACGGCCGCATCAGCAGGCCGGGACGTGAGCCTTCTGGCAGTCTTCCATGACAGGTTTATGAATTTAACTCAGAATATATGGTATTTGACACTGAGATAATCTCAGTTCATGCAGATCGCGTTTCAATGCGGAGTTTGCAGTGCACGCAGCGGACGATATTCGTGGCTGGCTGATCGATCTCGACGGCACATTGGTGTGCGGCGGCCGGGCGATGCCAGGCGCGCATGCCTTTCTGGAAGCCTGCGCGGGCCGTTTCGTCGTGGTCTCCAACGACGCCGAGCACACCCCGGCCGAACTGGCAGGCGAGTTGCGGCAATTGGGTCTCGATGTTCCGGCGAGCCGCATCGTGCTGGCCGGCGCGGTCGCGCTCGACGAGATCGCAGCGCGGCAGCCGGGTGCGCGCGTGCTCGTGCTGGCGAGTGACAGCTTGGCGCGCCATGCCCGCGAGCGGGGCCTCGTGCCGGTCCGGACGCGGCCCGATATCGTCTTCCTCGGCCGCGACCGGCGTTTCAGCCACAAGCGGCTGGCGCTCGCCGCCAATGCCGTGCGGGCGGGCGCCGAGCTCGTCGTCGCCAACCCTGACCTCGTCCATCCCGGGCCGGACGGCGCGATCGTGCCGGAAACCGGTGCGCTGCTGGCAGCGCTGCTCGCCTGCACCGGGCCGGTCAATTATCGGCTCATCGGCAAGCCCGAACCCGCTCTGTTCGCCGCGGGTTTGGCCCTGCTCGGCCTGCCCAAGCGGTCAGTCGCGATGCTCGGCGACAATCCAAGGACCGATGGCGACGGCGCCCGTCGCTTCGGCCTGCGCTATGTCGAGATCGCCGGCGGGATTTTCCCGCAAGCGCATGGCGAGACGGCTTGCCCGCGGGAAGAAGCCGTGATGGCCTTGCCGGCATGACCAGGCCAGATAGCGACGCGATGCCCGAGAGCCTCGACCGGCCGCGCGCCGGTGCCCATGACGGCTTCGATGGCGTGATCGAACGATTGACGGCGCTGCGCCCGACGCTGCCGCCGACGGCCGCGCGCATCGCCGACGTCTTCCTCGCCCATGCGGCCGAGGTCGTGCACATGTCGGTGACGGAGGTGGCCGAACGGGCGGAGGCGAGCGAAGGCAGCGTGATCTCGCTCTGCCGCCAGCTCGGCGCGCGCGGCTTCCAGCAGGTCAAGATCGCGCTGGCGCGCGACCTGGTGCAGCCGGTGCAGTTCATCCACGAGGACCTCGCCCGCACCGACGATACCGGGACCGTGATCGAGAAGATCTTCCGCAGCGATCTGCAGGCGCTGCACGACACCATGAAGGTGCTCGACAAGAGCGCGATGGAGGGCGCGGTCGCCGCCATCCGTCGGGCGCGCCGGGTTGAGCTCTACGGTATCGGCAGCGCCGCCCCGATCGCGGAGGACGCCAATTACCGGCTGCTGCGCATCGGCGTCGAATCCAAGGTCGTGGTCGATTCGCACGTCCAGGCGATCAGCGCCTCATTGACCGGCCCCGACGTCGTCGCGATCACGATCTCGCATTCGGGCTCGACCCATGAGACCGTCACGGCGACGAGGCTGGCGCGCGAGGCGGGCGCGACCACGATCTGCATCACCAATTTCGGCAAGTCGCCGCTGCTCGCCTATGCCGATATCGTGCTCAACACCATGGCGCGCGAGACCCAGTTCCGCACAGAGGCGATGACGAGCCGCATCGCCCAGCTCGCCGTGATCGACGCGCTGATCGCCTGCCTGTCGCTGGCCGATTACGACAAGGCTGTGGCGACGATCGGCCGGACCTTCGACGTGCTCTCGACCAAGCGGTTCTAGCGGACTGCCGCGATCGGGCTGTGGCTGCTGCTCCTTCGCGCGACATGGCTTCGGGTAGAAAATTGTGGAATCCGGAATCGGCGCGCGACAGATTCCGCTTGGCCGGGATCGGCAGATATGTGACGCCGCAGCACGAGCGCCAGGAACAGGACGATGCGCCACGTGACCAGCCTGATCGATCGCATGCGGCATGAGGCGCCCGAGATGAACCGGGCCGAGCGTAGCGTCGCCGAGATCATCCTGGCCGATATCGACGGCGCGACCCGGATCAGCACCAAGGACCTCTCCACGCAGGCACAGGTCAGCGAGCCGACCGTGGTGCGTTTCGCCCGCCGGATGGGCTGCGACGGTTTCACTGATTTCAAGATTCGCCTGGCGCAGGAATATGCGATCGGCCGGATGTATATCGCCGCCGAACGCCAGCAGCCGGCTGACACCGGCAACGAGGTCGCCGAGCACGTCTACAACGCCACCATCCAGGCGCTGGCGATGGCTTTCAGTCAGCATGATCCGAAAGCGATCGAAGCGGCCGTCGACCGGCTCGACAAGGCGCGTCGCGTTTTCTGCTTCGGCGTGGGCGGCAGCTCGGCCAATGTCGCGACCGAGGCGGAGAACCGGCTCTTTCGCCTCGATGTCGCGGCCTCTTCGACGGCCGATCCCTATCAGCAGCGCGTCATGGCCGCGACCTGCGGCCCCGAGGATGTGCTGCTGATCTTCTCGGTCACCGGCAAGCCGCGCTCGCTGCTCGACAGCGCAGAGATCGCCCGCAGCCAGGGTGCCGGGGTCATCGCCGTCACCCATCCGCCGAGCCCGCTCGCCGAGCTCGCCAGCGTGCTGGTGCCGCTGCAGGCCTTCGACGAGGAAAAGTTCTTCTACATGCCCAATCGCGGCCGCTATGGGCAGCTCTTCCTGCTCGATTGCATGGCGACGCTGCTGGGGGCCCGCCGCATGAAGATCGTCTCGAAGAAGCTCTGGCGGGCGCGGGCGACGCTGATCGCCCTGCATGGCAGCACCGAAGGTCAGCCGATCGGCGACTGAGTCTACGATTTGGTAATTTTGCTACATTCTGGATTTCAACAGGCGCAGCGCCACGTCGGGCGCGGCCGATCGTCGCGATGGATTGCTGTAATTATCAATAATTTCAATGCGATGAATTGATTTTCATGATGGCGTGAGAACGCTTTTGTTCGCGACTCAATAGCTGCATCTTCAAGAGATCGGGTGAACGCGCCATGCGGATCACGTTAGCTCGATTGACAGTAAATGTAATCTAGCTACATTCCCGGCCCGTCGCGCCTTGCGCAATAACAAAAGACGAGCCGAGCCATGCAGCCAGCCGACGGGACGATCGTTTCCTTCCAGTTCGACGAGGTCGTCGTACCCGCCCATCCCGGCGTGATCAATTCGGACAGCCTGGCCAAGCCGCTGCACATGCTGCCGGTCGGCGGCAAGGCGAGCTGGAGCGTGCAGTTCGACGAATTGCCCAAACTCATTGTCCGGATGACGCTCAAGAACGGCGTCGTCGGCATCGGCGAGTTCTATCGCGACCATGAATGGCCGCGCATCGAGGCGATCTGCGCCAACCTGCTCGGCCAGTCGGTATTCGACCTCCCGCTCCAGAACCTGCCGCTGCCGCTTTGCCGCGAATATGACGGCTTCGAATGCGTGATCTGGGACGCCTACGCCAAGACGCTCGGCGTGCCGATGCACCGCCTACTCGGCGGCGCCATCCGCGACCACGTCAATGTCAGCGCCTGGTCGAGCCATCGCACCCAGGACGAGGTCGGCCCTTGGGTGAAGCGCTATTTCGAGCAGGGTTACAAGGTCATCAAGTTCAAATGCGACCTTGAGGACGACGTCGCCGGCTGGTGCGCGCGCATCAAGGAATACGCGCCCGGCATGAAGGTGATCTTCGATCCCAACCAACGCTGGGAGAATTCCGGCAATGCCCGCCCGATCATCCGGGAGCTGGAGAAGGTCGGCAACGTCCTGCTGCTGGAAGACCCGCTGCCGCGCTGGATGCTGCAGGACTTCGCGGAACTCCGCCGCTTCTCCTCGATCCCGATCGTGCTGCACGTCTCCCTGCCTTACGTCTATCAGGGCCAGCGTCCGCATGACGCGATCAACGCCATCGGCCATGGCGCGGTCGACGGCTTCAACTTCAATTGCGGCCTCGCCAAGTTCCAGACGCTCGACCACATCGCCTCGACCGCCGGCGTCTATTGCTGGCATGGCTCCGAGGTCGATCTCGGCATCCTCGAAGCGATGTATGTGCATCAGGCCGCGGCGGCGAAGAGCTGCGTCTGGCCGAGCGACATCTTCGGCCGGATGATCCGCAGCCACGATCTGCTCACCAAGCCGCTGACTTTCGAGCCGCCGCATGTGCGCATCCCCGATGAAGGGCCGGGCCTCGGCATCACCCTCGACGAGGCCGCGATCGCCCGCTTCCGCGTCGGCGGCCGCACGATCTCCTGAACAGCGAGTTCACACCATGCGTTGGGAAACCCTGACGACCAATGAGGTCGCCGCGCTCGATCGCGACATTCCGGTCGTGCTGAACGTCGCCGCGATCGAGCAGCACGGCCCGCATCTGCCGCTCGAGACCGACGCGGTCATCGGCGATCACTTCCTGCAGGCGCTGGAGCAGAAGCTTGGCGAGCGGGTGCTGATCCTGCCGCAGGTCAAGGTCTGCTGCTCCGAGCACCATATGGATTTCGCCGGTACGCTCAGCGTCCGCCACGAGACCTTCCTGGCCTATGTCGGTGACATTCTGGAGAGCGTCGCCCGCCACGGCTTCCGCAACATCGTCCTGTTCAACAGCCATGGCGGCAACCAGGCGATCGGCCAGGTCCTGCTTGAGACCTTCGGCACGAAGCACCGCGACTGCCGCGTCGCCTTCCTGACCTGGTGGCGCCTCGCCGCCAAGGAGCTTGGCGCGATCCGTCAGAGCGCCTTCGCCGGCGTCAACCATGCCTGCGAGTTCGAGACCTCGCTGATGTTGCTCGGTGCGCCGGCGAGCGTCCGCACCGCGCTGGTTTCCGGCATGAGCTATGTCGAGACCCATGACTGGGCCAATGCCGACATGATCCTGCCGGCCCGCGGCGCCCTCTTCCGCTCGATGCACGAGATGTCCGGCGGGACCGGGGTCGTCGGCGACCCGTCTCTGGCCACCCGCGAGAAGGGCCAGGCCATCACCGCCGCCGTGGTCGAGCAGCTGGCCCATGTGGTGGAGACGATCAGCCGACGCTGACAGACCACGCGCAATTTTCCGAAGACCAACAGCCAAGAAAACTGGGAGGACTTGAGATGTTGCAGAAATTGGCCCGAATTGGTGCAGCGGCGCTCGCCGTCGCCGGAGCACCGGCTCTCGCCCAGCAGAAGGGCGGCGCGATCAACGTCGCCACCATCGGCGAGCCCAACACGCTCGACCCGATGGTCGCCGCCGGCGACCTCTTGGGCATGATCACCCAGCACTTCTACGAGACGCTCTACACCTTCGACAAGAACTGGGCGCTGACGCCGCTGCTGGCCGAGACGCTTCCGCAGATCAGCGACAGCGGCAAGGTCTACACCATCCCGCTGCGCCAGGGCGTCACCTTCCACAACGGCAAGGCGATGACCGCGCAGGACGTCGTCGCCTCGCTGAAGCGCTGGACCGAGCTCGCCTCGCGCGGCAAGCTCGTCGCCGACAACATCGCTTCGATCGAGGCCTCGGACGAGAAGACGGTCAAGATCACGCTGAAGGCCCCGTTCGCGCCGCTGACCGCGCTGCTCGCCTTCAACAACTCGGCCGCGGTGATCATGCCGGCCGACAAGATGGAGAACCCGATCAAGGAGGTGATCGGCACCGGGCCCTACCAGCTCAAGGAGCGCAAGCCCGACCAGTACATTCAGCTCACCCGCTTCGACGGCTACAAGCAGCGCCAGGGCGAGCCCGACGGCTTCGGCGGCGCGCGCAAGCAATATCTCGACGAGATCCGCTTCGTGCCGGTGCCTGACGCCAACACCCGCGTCGAGGGGGCCCTCGCCGGCCAGTTCGACTTCGCCGACCTGATCCCGGTCGAGGCCTATGATCGGCTGAAGGGCCAGGCCAAGACTGAGCCGGTGCTGATGCAGGGCTTCGGCTGGCCGATGTTCATCATGAACAACAAGCAGGGCATGATGACGTCGAAGGACATGCGCAAGGCTGTCCAGACGGCGCTCAATGCCGAGGACATGCTGGTTGCGGCCTTCGGCAAGCCCGAATTCTACAAGCTCGACGGCGCCATGTACCCGGAGGGCTATGCCTGGCGCAGCGACGCCGGCATCAAGGCCTACAACCAGGGCGACGCCGACAAGGCCAAGGCCCTGGCCAAGACCGCCAAGTATGACGGCGCGCCGATCCGCATCCTGACCAGCCGGCAATACGAGTTCCACTACAAGATGGCGCAGGTTGCGGCCGAGTACTTGAAGGCCGCCGGCCTCAAGGTCGACCTGCAGGTCGTCGACTGGGCGACCCTGGTGCAGCGCCGGGCCGAGCCTGCGCTCTGGGATATCTTCATCACCCACAGCCCGTTCCTGGCCGAGCCGGCCCTGATCGCGCCGCTGCCGGACAGCTATCCCGGCTGGTGGGCGAGCGAGGCCAAGAACAAGCTGCTCTCGGCCCTCAACGCCGAGTCGGACGAGAAGAAGCGCGTCGCGATCTTCGCCGACCTACAGAAGTTGATCTTCGAGGAAGCGCCCTTCTACAAGGTCGGCGACTTCGCCGCCCTCAGCGCCAAGGCCCCGCGCCTGGCCGGCTACACGGCCTCGCCCTGGCCGTATTTCTGGAACGCCTCGCTCAAGCCGTGAGCGGCCGAAGGCGGCCTTCGGTCACCTCTGAGACGCCCGTGACCGCGCCTATCGTGCGGTCACGGGCCCGCGTCCATGACCGGGGCGAAACGCCCCGATGAAGCAAGGGAGCCGGCTCGCGATGACGCGATATGTGATGCAGCGCATCCTCGGCATGCTGGCGGTGATGTTCACCGTCGTGACGATCGTCTTCATCATCGTCCGCGTCGCGCCTGGCGATCCGGCCGCGGTGATGCTCGGCCCCGACGCGACTGCTGCCGACATCGCCGGCCTGCGTGCCCGGCTCGGGCTCGACCAGTCGCTGCCGACGCAATATGTGCTGTTCCTCGGCCAGCTTCTGCGCGGCGATCTCGGCCAGTCGATCTTCCTCAACATGCCCGTGCTCAGCGCCCTCGCCGAGCGGGCCGAGCCGACCTTCTTCCTGACCCTGTTCTCGATCCTGATCGCCAGCGCGATCGCGCTGCCGGTCGGCATCCTCTCGGCCTATAAGCGCGGCACCCTGTTCGACCAGGTCGCCACCACCTTCGCCATGTTCGCCGCGAGCATTCCGAGCTTCTGGCTCGGGCTGATCCTGATCCAGGTCTTCGCCGTCCGCTATGGCTGGATGCCGGCCTCCGGCTATGGCGGCCCGGACGCCTCCTTCCTCGAGCGGCTGCGCCATCTCGTCCTGCCGGCGCTGGCGCTCGGCATCGTCTCCTCAGCGCTGATCACCCGCTTCACCCGCGCCTCGATGCTCGACGTGCTGAACGACGACTATGTCCGCACCGCCCGCTCGAAGGGCATGGGCGAGTGGGGCGTGGTGATGAAGCACGCCTTCAAGAACGCGCTGATCCCGGTGCTGACCGTGGTCGGCCTGACTGCGGCGCTGCTGATCTCGGGCGCGGTGGTGACGGAGACCGTGTTCAGCCTGCCGGGCATCGGCAATCTCGTCGTCTCGGCGGTGCTGCGCCGCGACTACCCGGTGATCCAGGGTGCGCTCCTCGTCATCGCCGCCCTCTACGTGCTGATCAACTTCCTGATCGACATGCTCTATCTCGCGATCGATCCGAGGGTGCGTTACTGATGGCCGCCTCGTCCGCTCCCGCCGGCCGCCCGCGGCTCGCCAGCCTGATCCTGCAACGCAAGACGCTGCTGATCGGCCTCATCGTCCTCACCGTCATCGCGCTGCTGGCGATCCTGGCGCCGCTGATCGCGCCCTACTCACCGAGCCGGCTTTCGGTGGTCAATCGCCTGAAGCCGCCGAGCGAGCGCTGGTTCTTCGGCACAGACGAGTTCGGCCGCGACATCTTCAGCCGCACCATCTATGCCGGCCAGCTCTCGCTGCTGGTCGGCGCAGCGGCAACTGTGCTCGCCGCCGTGCTCGGCATCACGCTCGGCCTGGTCGCCGGCTTCTTCCGCAAGCTCGACGGCGTCATCGCCCGCATCATCGACGCGATGATGGCCTTCCCCGATATCCTGCTGGCGATCTCGCTGGTGGCGGCGCTCGGCCCCTCGCTCGCGACCGTGATCGTCGCGCTCGGCATCGTCTATGCGCCGCGCCTTGCCCGCATCGTGCGCGCCTCGACGCTGATCATCCGCGAATTGCCCTATGTCGAGGCAGCGCGGGCACTCGGCGTGCCGACCTGGCGGATCATGACCCGCCATGTCCTGCGCAACCTGGTCTCGCCGATCCTGGTCCAGGCCACGTTCATCTTCGCCTATGCCATGCTGGCCGAGGCGAGCCTGTCCTTTCTCGGCGTCGGCGTCAGCCCGGAGATCCCGACCTGGGGCACGATGATCGCCGGCGGGCGTCAGTATATCGGCCAGGCCGACTGGATGATGCTGTTTCCGGGCGCCGCGATCGTGCTGACCGTGCTGTCGCTGCAGTTGGTCGGTGACGGCCTGCGCGACCTGCTCGATCCGCGCCTGCGAAAGGATCTGTGACGATGGCGACCATGGAACCGGCCGTCGCCACCACGCTGCGTGCCGACGACGACATCCTGCTCAAGGTCGAGGACCTGCAGACCCACTTCCTGATCGGTTCGAGCGCGATCAAGTCGGTCGACGGCGTCAGCTTCTCGCTGCGCCGCGGCCAGACGCTCGCCGTGGTCGGCGAATCCGGCTCCGGCAAGTCGGTGACCAGCCTCACCATCATGCGGCTGCTCGCCCATCCCGGCCGCATCGTCGGCGGGCGCATCCTCTACCGTCTGCGCAGCGGCGAGACCGTCGACCTCGCTCAGTTGCCGGAGAAGCGCATGCGCGCCATCCGCGGCAGCGAGATCGCGATGATCTTCCAGGAGCCGATGACGAGCCTCAACCCGCTCTTCACTGTCGGCGACCAGATCATGGAGATGATCCTGCTGCACGAGAATATGTCGCGCAGCCAGGCGCGGGCGCGGGCCAGGCAGATGCTCGAATTGGTCGAGATCCCTGCCGCCGAGCGGCGCCTTGCGCAGTATCCGCACGAGATGTCGGGCGGCATGCGCCAGCGCGTGATGATCGCGCTCGCTCTGTCCTGCAATCCCTCGCTGCTGATCGCCGACGAGCCGACCACGGCGCTCGACGTCACCATCCAGGCGCAGATCCTCGACCTGTTGCGCCGGCTCCAGGCCGAGATCGGCATGAGCATCCTGTTCATCACCCATAATCTCGGCGTCGTCGCCGAGATCGCCCATGAGGTGGCGGTGATGTATGCGGGCCGCGTCGTCGAGCAGGGGCCGGTCGGTGGCCTGTTCGCTAGGCAGCGCCATCCCTATACGCGCGGCCTGCTCGCCTGCATCCCCGATGCCCGGCGCGATCGTATTCCCGGCCAGGGCCGGGCCCTGCTCAACGCCATTCCCGGCAATGTCCCGAGCCCGCTCGCGCTGCCGCCCGGATGCAGCTATGCGCCGCGCTGCCCGCTGGTCGAGGAGCGCTGCACTAAGGACGCACCACCGCTGATCGACGTCGCGGCCGCCCATCTCACCCGCTGCTGGAGGCATGACGCGCTGTGACCGCTGCAAGCAATGTCCCAACGGAAGCGCCGCTGCTCTCCGTCCGCAATCTCCAGAAGGTGTTCTCGACGCGCGGCGGCGAGGTCCGGGCCGTCTCGGACGTCTCCTTTGAGGTGCGCCGCGGCAGCATCGTCGGCATCGTCGGCGAATCCGGCTCGGGCAAGACCACGGTCGGGCGCTGCATATTGCGCCTGGTCGAGCCGTCAGGCGGCGAGGCGGTCTTCGACGGCACCGACCTGTTCGGCCTGCCGGAGAAGGCGCTGCGCGGCTATCGCCGCCGCCTGCAGATCATCTTCCAGGACCCCTATTCCAGCCTCAACCCGCGCATGCGCGTCGGCGAGATCATCGGCGAGGCGATCGACACGCATGGGCTAGCCAAGGGCAAGGCCCGCGAGGCGCGCATCGCCGAGCTGCTCGGCCGGGTCGGGCTCAACCCCGACCATGCCAGGCGCTACCCGCACGAGTTCTCCGGCGGCCAGCGCCAGCGCATCGGCATCGCCCGGGCGCTCGCGGTCGAGCCGGAACTGATCATCGCCGACGAGCCGGTCTCGGCGCTCGACGTTTCCGTGCAGGCGCAGGTGCTCAACCTGATCCAGGAGCTCCAGCGCGAACTCGGCCTGACCATGGTCTTCATCAGCCATGACCTGTCGGTGGTCGAATATCTCTGCGACGATATCGTCGTGCTCTATCTCGGCCGGATCATGGAGAAGGGGCCGGCGCAGGAGGTCTACGCCAATCCGCGCCATCCCTACACCAAGGTGCTGCTCTCGGCGGCGCCGGTGCCCGATCCGAGCGTCAAGCGTGAGCGCGTCATCCTCAAGGGCGACATTCCGAGCCCGCTGAACCCACCCTCGGGCTGCGTCTTCCGCACGCGTTGCCCGCATGTGATCGACGCCTGCGCCAGCGCGGTGCCTGACATCGAGGAGGTCGGCCCCGGCCACAGCGTCGCCTGCATCCGGCAGAAAGAACTCGCCGGCGCGGCTGGCTAGCGAGAATCGGCGCTCCTGAGCAGTGGCCGACTCAACGCTCGGAAGCGGGCGTGCCTGGCTGAGCTCGGGGCAAGACTCCCGTGTCACGAGCAATGGCAGCATGTGCTTTCGCGCGTTTTGCGAAGGCGATCTTGATTGCGACGAGGATTGGCGCTGCGACGACGAAGAGTAGGGCGACGGCGTTGAAGGCGGTGTCGAAGGCGATGACGGCGGATTGATTGGCGACGGCGCGGCCAAGGAGGCTGGCAGCGGCGCGGCCTGCGGCGACGGCGTCCATGCCCTTGGCGGTCAGAATCGTCGTCAGGGCAGAGAGGCGCTCGATGACGGCAGGCTTGCTGGCCGCGACATTGGCGCCGAGGACGGCGAGATTGTGGACGGTGTGGTGGTCGATCAGGGTCTGCAGCGCCGCAATCCCCATCAGGCCGCCGAGCTGGCGGCCGCTGTTGAACAGGCCGATGCCGCTGGCGAGCCGGCGCGCGTCGATCTGGCCGAAGGCGATCAGCGTGATCGACAGGAACAGGAAGCCGAGGCCGAGGCCACGCAGCAGCACGCCCGCCATCATGTCGTCGGCCCCGCTCTCGCTGGTCGAGCCGGAGAGCAGCCACATTCCGCTCATCAGGATCAGGATGCCGAAGGGCACGGTGGCGAAGGGCGGCAGGCGGCGGAACTGCACGAGCAGGGCGACGAGGAGAAGCGTGCCGATGAAAGGCGCGCCGCTCGGCAAAAGGAGCTCGCCGGCCTCGCTCGGGGTGAAGGCGAGGACGGAGGTGGCGAAGGCCGGGATCACGAAGGCGCTGCCGGACAAAGCCGCGCCGGCGACGAAGCTGACGATGAAGGCGAAGGTGAAGTCGTTCACGCCGAATAGGCTGAAGTCGATGAGCCCACGGCCCCTGGCCATCGCCTGCTGGGCGAGGAAGGCCACCAGCGCGGCGGCGCCGATCAGCGTCAGCCAGAGGATGCGCGGTTCCTCGAACCAGTCCCAGCGGCTGCCCTGCGTCAATACATAGGTGAGACAGAAGACGGTCAGCGAGAGCAGTGCAACGCCGAGCCAGTCGAACGGGCGGCGGGGGCTCTTTTCAGGCATCGGCCCATCGGCCAGCAGCAGGAGCCCGGCGGCAGCGAGCGCGAGCGGCACGAGACAAAAGAAGATCCAGGTCCAGGCCTGCGCGTCGAGCAGCCAGCCCTGAAGTGCCGGGGCGAGCGTTCCGGGCGCAACGACGGCGCCCATCGCGAAGAGCGCCTGAAGCAAAGGCTGCTGCGCGGGCGGGAAGCGCAGGAAGATCAGCGCCTGGCCGGCGACGAGCAGGGCGCCGCCGGAAAAACCCTGTGCGAGGCGTAAAAGCACCAGCACATCGAGCCGGGCGGTCATGGCGGCGATGCCCGAGGCCAGCCCCATGGCGAGGGTCGCGGCGACAAGCAGGCTGCGCGGATCGAAGCGGCTGATCAGCCAGGGCGCGGTCATGAAGCCGATCAGCTTCAGCGTGATGTAGCCGATATCGAGCCAGGCGAACTCGTCGGGCGTCGCTGCGGTGTCGCCGATGATGTCGCTGCGTCCGAGCGAGAGGACGGTGCCGGCGATCGCCTCGGTCAGCGCGGCAAGGACGATGCCGGAGAGAAGAAGGGTGCTGGCCGCAGTGCTGCTGCGGTCCGGCACGGCGGCTGCGACCAAGGTCATGAGCTGCCGCCCATCGCGATCTCGACGCGCGCCGACAGGCCGGGCACGAGACGGCCGGGCAAGGGATTGCCGGTGAAGCGGATCTTCACCGGGACGCGCTGGACGACGCGCACGAAATTGCCGGTCGCATTGTCGGCCGGGAGCAGGCTGAAGGCCGAGCCACTGCCGGGGGCGAAGCTGTCGACCACGCCCTGGAGCGCCTCGTTCGGATAGCCGTCGACGCTGATGCGGACGTGCTGGCCGGTCCGGATCTGCGCGAGCTGGGTCTCCTTGACGTTGGCGACGACCCAGACATCGTCGACCGGGACGATATCGAGCAGGGAGACGCCCGGCGCGACCAGCCGGCCGACCCGGACCTGGCGGTTGCCGACGACGCCGCCGACCGGTGCGCGCACAACGGTGCTGTCGAGATCGATCTGGGACAGATCACGCGCGGCCTGCGCCTGCGCCATCGCGGCGAGCGCCGCCTCGCGCTGCGTGGTCAGGACGGCGATGCGCTGCTGCTGAGCCTCGATCGTCGCCGAGGCCGCCGACAGGTTCGCTTCGGCGCGCGAGCGCGCGGCGTCGCTTTCATCGAGCAGGGCCTGGCTCACCGCATTGCTGCGGATCAGCTCGCGGCGCCGACCCTGCGAGCGCGTCGCCAAGGTGAGCTCGGCGCTGGCGGCCTGCTTCTGGGCTTCGGCCTGCTTGACCAACGCATGCTGGAGCTTGGTCTCAGCATCGACATTGGTGACGCGCGCCTGCGCCGCCTCGACGTTCGCCACGGCCTGCGCAAGCCTGGCGCGATAGTCGGCATCGTCGATCCGGAACAGAATGTCGCCGGCCTTGACCGCCTGGTTGTCTTCGACCTCGACGGCGGTGACGTAGCCGGCGATCTTCGGCGCCAACGCGGTCAGGTCGCCGCGGAGATAGGCGTTGTCGGTCGCCTCGCCGCCCGAACGGGCCTTGGCCCAGCCGGCGGCGCCCGCCGCGACCGCGCCGAGGCAGAGCGGCAGGCCGATGACCTTCTTCTTACCCGGCCGCGCGGCGGGGCCGGCGCTCGCAGCGCCCGCGCCGGTGAGGACGGCGCTCTTCTCATCGAGGGGATCCATGGTCCTGTTCCCGTTGAATACCGAAGGCTGCGACTGGCTCACTTCTTGACGAACCGGGTCAGCTCGGTCTCGGCGGTGTCGACGACGAAGACGGCCAGGATGCGTGCCGGCTGCGTATCGCTGGCGTTGGCGCTCATGCCGTGGAAGGCACCGGGCTCCTCGACCCAGTTCTCGCCGGCCTTGTAGACCTTCTCCGGCGAGCCGTTGACGCTACTGCGGACCGCGCCTTCGAGGACGGTCGCATAGATGAAGGCGGACTTCGCATGGGTGTGGGCGGGCGACCCGGCGCCTGGCCCGTATTCGACCAGCACGCCCCTCAAGCTCTTGCCGGGGACATGCGGAAGTGGGCGATCGAACACTGTCATTATCTTGCCGGCGGGTCGTTCCTGGGCCGGAACCGCGGTGGCCGCGAGCACGGTCAGGGCGAGGGCCGAGACAAATCGTGTGAACATGATGGCTCTCCTTGATGATCGGGATGTCGTTCGCCACAGGGGATAGGAGGCGGGCCTTCACTCAGCGGGTCGCCGCCTGCGCCCTCGGCTGGGCGAGCCAGTCCTCGAAGCGGATCGCGCCGATGCGCGCGTTTTCGCCTGGCGTCAGCGAACGGTCGGAGAGGATGCCGCCGTAGTAGCGGGCATGGATATCCGGCACGACCTTGCGCGGATCCTGCGTTGCCTTCAGGAAGCGCCGGGCCAATTCGTCGAGCGGCATCGCTTCCGGGCCGGCGACCTCGATCGTGCCGTTGACTGGCGCAGTGACAGCGACATCGGCGAGTGCTGCCGCGACATCGGTCGAGGCCATCGGCTGGATCAGAGCCGGAGACAGGTGAATCTCCTCTCCGACGACGCCCGACTGAACGATGGCGCCGACGAATTCGAAGAACTGTGTGGCGCGCAGGATGGTGTAGGGGATGCCGGACGCCTTGATCAGGTTTTCCTGAGCGACTTTGGCCCGGAAGTAACCGTTTTCGGGCAGCCGCTCGCTGCCGACGATCGAGAGAGCGACATGGTGGCGCACGCCGGCGGCCGCTTCCGCGGCGAGCAGGTTGCGGCCCGAGGTCTCGAAGAAATCGAGGACGGCCTGATCCTCCCAGACGGGCGCATTCGCCACGTCGACGACGACGTCGGCGCCGTCGAGCGCTTCGGCCAGCCCCTCGCGGGTGATGGTGTTCACGCCGGTGTTGGGGGCGGCTGCGAGCGCGTCATGGCCGCGCGCTTTGAGATTCTGCACGAGCTTCGACCCGATGAGGCCGGTGCCGCCGATGACGACGATCTTCATGGGCTTTCTCCGTTTCACTCGACAGCAACCATCGCCGTCGACATGGCCGGAGAGTGCCCGCACGGTTGCGGGAAGTCCTTGCGGCGGGCTTGAATTGCCCTTCAACGACGCTTGGTTTCTTGTCCAAGACGGCGCCTTGCGGCAGAGATGCGGGCGAGGGGGCTTTTGCTGTCGGGTTGTGCTCGAGCAGCTGCCCTGATCAAGGAGCCGAAGGCGTTCGGCCAAGGGACGATCGGCGTGACATTCGCGTTTGGCGATTACCTGCTCGACCCCGAGCGCCGGGAGCTCACCTTTCGCGCGCAGGTCGTGGCCATCGGGCCTCAGGTCTTCGACCTGCTGCTGCATCTCATCCGGAATCGCGACCGGGTCGTCAGCAAGGACGAATTGCTGCAGGCGGTGTGGAGTGGCCGGACCGTCTCGGAATCGACGATCACCAGCCATATCAACGCGGTCAGGAAGGCCGTCGGTGATAGCGGCGAGGATCAGCGCCTGGTCCGGACGATCGCCCGCAAGGGGTTCCGCTTCGTCGGCGAGATCGAGCGGGCCGGGCAAGCGAGCCAGCCGATCGGATCAGGCGTGACCGAACGGGTCATGAGTCAGACGGCGGAACTGCCATCAACGCCCCTGCCGCCGGACAAGCCCTCCATTACCGTCCTGCCTTTCCAGAACCTGAGCGGCGATCCCGAACAGGACTATTTCGCCGATGGTGTGGTGGAGGACATCATCGCCGCGCTGTCCCGCATCCGCTGGCTGTTCGTCATCGCCCGCAATTCGAGCTTCGCCTTC
Organism: Allobosea sp. NPDC055332; assembly: GCF_053645455.1. Classification (NCBI taxonomy): domain Bacteria; kingdom Pseudomonadati; phylum Pseudomonadota; class Alphaproteobacteria; order Hyphomicrobiales; family Alloboseaceae; genus Allobosea; species Allobosea sp. NPDC055332. The sequence goes on from NZ_JBSHMO010000004.1 coordinate 358,143, forward strand.
AAGGGCCGGGCAGTGGATGTGAAGGAGATCGGGCAGCAGCTCGGCGTGCGCTATGTCCTGGAAGGCAGCGTCCGCAAATCCGGGAACAAGGTGCGCATCACCGGACAGCTCATCGACGCGACGACGAGCGCGCATCTCTGGGCCGAGCGTTTCGAAGGTACGCTGGACGATATCTTTGAGCTGCAGGACCGGATCGCCGAAAGCGTCGTCGGTGCCGTCGCGCCACAGCTTGAACGGGCCGAGATCGAGCGCGCCAAGCGCAAGCCGACCGAGAGTCTGGACGCCTACGACTATTATTTGCGCGGCACGGCGAGGCTGCACACTGGAACCAGGGAGGCCATCGAGGCGGCGCTGCCGCTCTTCTACAAGGCTGTCGAACTCGATCCGGAGTTCGCATCGGCCTATGGCATGGCGGCCTGGTGCCATTTGTGGCGCAAGGTGAATGGCTGGATGGTCGATCGCCCGCGGGAGATCGCCGAGGGGCTGCGGCTGGCGCGGCTGGCGGTCGAGCTCGGCCGGGACGACGCGGTCGCGCTGACCCGGGCCGGCCATGCGCTCGGTCATTTTACCGGCGATCTCGATGGCGGCATCGCGCTGATCGACCGGGCGATGCTCCTCAATCCCAATCTCGCTTCCGCCTGGTTCCTCGGTGGCTTCCTGCGCGCCCTCAACGGTGAACCCGCTTCCGCTCTCGAGCATTTCGAGCACGCCGTTCGCCTGAGCCCGCTGGATCCCGAAATCTTCAGGATGCAGGTCGGCATGGCGCTGGCGCACTTCTTCGCAGGGCACTTCGACGCCGCCGTAGCCTGGGCCGAGAAGGCGGCGGGAAACCTACCCAGCCTGCTCGTTGCGGCCGCCGTGATGGCGGCGAGCAGCGCGCTCGCCGGACACAACCAGGATGCGCGGCAGGCCATGGAACGTCTGCATGCGCTCGATCCTTCCATGCGTATCGCCAAGCTCCGGGACTGGCTTCCGATCCATCGCCCTGAAGATCTCGCGCGGTTCGCGGAGGGATTGCGGCTGGCGGGGCTGCCCGAATAACGCGACAGGGTGCTGCCCGGCAGCCTTATCGTTTGGAGTGCCGATCCGGCCAGGTCAGTTCCGATGGGAACGTCGTGATCAATCCGAGGCTCCTGCCGGCGGCGTGCCGTGGGTGTGAAAGCTCTCGATCGTCTTCAGCCCCCAAGCCTGGCCCTTCTTCCGCTCCTCTTCGGTCCAGATCACCGTCTGCCAGTCGGGATCGAGGATCAGGCGCGCGCCGGCATTGGCGATCTCGACGCGGTTTCCGGCGGGTTCGTAGACATAGAGGAAGAAGGTCTGCTGCACCGCGTGCTTGTGCGGCCCGGTCTCTATGAAGACGCCGTTCTCGAGGAAGAGATCGGCCGCCTCCAATATGTGCTCGCGCTGGTCGACGGCATAGGTGACATGGTGGAAGCGCCCACGTGCCGGGGTGTGGTCGCGGGTATAGGCGATGTCGTAGCTCTTGTTGTTGACGGTGAACCAGCAGCCGCCGACCTCGCCGGAATCGAGCACGATCTGCTCGGTGACGCGGCTGCCCAGCGCCTTCGGCATGAAATCGCGGATCGCCGCGACGTCCTGCGCCAGCAGGTTGAGATGGTCGAGCCGGCGCACGGCGCAGCCGCGGCCATGGTTGCGCTGCGCCTGGTTCTTCAGGGCAGGCCGCTCCCTCTCGGGAGCGACGTATTTGTTGGTCTCGAAATAGATCTCGAAGACATGCTCGTCAGGATCGCGGAAGCGATAGGCGCGGCCATGGCCGAGATCGCCCTCGCTCCAGCCAATGCCGCAGCCCATCGCCTCGATCGCCGCGACGCGGCGCATGAGCGCCGCCTCGCTTGAGGCACGGTAGCCGATATGGCCGACGCCGGTCGTCTTGGCCGCGGTGAGCTTCAGCGTGTGGAACTCGTAATCGTCCCAGGCACGCAGATAGACGCTATCGCCCTCGCGTCCGCTCTCCGTCAGCCCGAAGATATCGACGAAGAAGTCGAGGCTCTCCTGCGGCTTGTTGGTGAAGAGCTCGACATGGCCGAGATGGGCGATGTCGAAGCAGGGCTCGGTGCTCATCCCCAGACTTCCTTGGCGACTTCGAGGATGCGCGAGAGCTTGGCCCATTGCTCGTCCTCGGCGAGGACATTGCCTTCCTCGGTCGAGGCGAAGCCACATTGCGGCGACAGGCAGAGCTGCTCCAGCGGCGCGTACTTGGACGCTTCCTCGATCCGGCGCTTGAGATTGTCCTTGCTCTCGATCTCGCCGAATTTCGAGGTCACCAGCCCGAGCACGACCTGCTTGTCGCCCTTGGGCAGGAAGCGCAGCGGCTCGAAGCCGCCGGAGCGGTCGTCGTCCCATTCCATGAAATAGCCGTCGACATTGATCTCGTTAAAGACCATCTCGGCGACCGGCTCGTAGCCGCCCGAGGCGATGAAGGTCGACTTGAAATTGCCGCGGCAGGTATGGGTGGTGATCTGCATGTCGGCGGGCTTCGCCTTCAGCGCCGCGTTGAGCACGTCGCGATAGATGAAGACCAGCTGCTCGGGATCGTCGCCGCGCTCGGCCAGCATCTTGCGCTGCTCGGGATCGCAGAAATAGGACAGGCTGGTGTCGTCGAGCTGCAGATAGCGGCAGCCGGCATCGTAGAAGGCCTTGATCGCCTTGGCGTAGACCTTGCCGAGATCCTCGTAGTAGTCCTCGATCCTGAGATAGGCGCTCGGATCGATCGCTTTGCGGCCGCCGCGGTAATGCAGCATGGACGGGCTCGGAATCGTCATCTTCGGCGCGCGGCTGGTTGTCGAGGCCAGGAACTTGAAATGCGCGAGATGCGGGTGGTCGTCCGGGAAGTCGAGCTTGCCGGTGACGCGGACCGCATGGCCCTTGGTGGTGACGCCCTTGAACTGGATGCCTGAATCGGTCTCGAAGCTGGTGACACCGGAGAGGCCGTCGAGGAAGTCGAAATGCCAGAAGGCGCGGCGGAACTCGCCATCGGTCACCGCCTGCAGGCCGACCTCTTCCTGCTTGCGGACGAGCTTCCTGATCTCCTCGTCCTCGATCGCCGTCAGCTCGGCCTGACCGATCTCACCGGCCGTGTGCTTGGCGCGGGCGTCCTTCACCGGCGCACTGCGCAGCAGGCTGCCGACCATGTCGCCCCGGAACGGCGGCTTCTGTCTCTGGCTCATGGCGTTTCCTTTCCTCGGTTCTGTCGTTGGCTCAGGCGGCGGCGAGGCCGAGATGGCGCTCCAGCCGCGATGGGTCGGCTAGGAGATCGGCGCTCCCCGCGGCGAGGACGACGCGGCCGCGCTCGAGCACGATCGCCTCGTCGGTGAGTTCCAGTATCTTGCGAGCGTGCTGCTCGATCACGATCGCCGACAGCCCCTCCTCGCGGACGAGGCGCTTCAGGGCGCGCAGCAACTCCTCGACGATGATCGGCGCGAGGCCCTCGGTCGGTTCATCCAGGAGCAGCAGCTTCGGATTGAGCATCAGCGCCCGGCCGATCGCCAGCATCTGCTGCTCGCCGCCGGAAAGCTGGTTGCCGAGATTGGCCTTGCGCTCGGCGAGGCGCGGGAACATCGAAAAGACGCGCTCGGTCGTCCACGCGCCCGGCGTCGCCACCGCGGTCAGGTTCTCCAGCACAGTCAGCGACTTGAAGATGTTGCGCTCCTGCGGCACCCAACCGATGCCGGCATGGGCGCGCTGCTCGGGCGAAGCCGTGGTGAGGTCGCGCCCGGCAAGCACGATCCGACCGCCGCGGCGGCGGGTGACGCCGATGATGCTGTTGACCAATGTCGTCTTGCCGACGCCGTTGCGGCCGAGCAGCGCGAGCGAACGGCCTTCGGCGAGCGAGAAATCGATGTCGAACAGCACCTGGGCTTCGCCATAACCGGCGCTGAGGCGTTCGATTGTGAGGAGCTCAGCCATGGCCATGCTTCCCGAGATAGGCGGCGCGAACGGCCGGATCATTGGCGATCTCGGCCGGCGTCCCGTCGGCGAGCAGCCGGCCATTGACCAGCACGGTGATCCGCGTCGCGAAGCGGAAGACGAGGTCCATGTCGTGCTCGATCAGCAGGACCGAGACATCCTCCGGCAGTTCGGCGACCGTCGCCATCAAATCGCGCCGCTCGGCCTCCGGCACGCCCGCCGCCGGCTCGTCGAGCAGAAGCACGCTCGGCTTGGCGGCGAAGGCGGCGGCGATCTCGATCTGCCGCTGCTTGCCATAGGGCAAGGTCGCGATGCGCTCGTCCATGATGTCGTCGAGCTTGAAGCGGGCGAGGATCTCGGCCGTCTCGGCGACGAGTTCGGCATCGCGGTCGAGCGCACGCAAGGGCTGCCGGCCGCGACCGAGGCGTTCGGAGGTCACCAGCGCGATCATCTCGACCGGCGTCATCGTCGCGAAGAGCTGGTTGATCTGGAAGGTCCGCGCCAGCCCGCGCCCGACACGCGTCTCGCGCGGCAGAGCAGTGATATCCTCGCCCATCAGCTCGACCCGGCCGGAGCTCGGGCGCAGCACGCCGGTCAATTGGTTGACGAAGGTGGTCTTGCCGGCGCCGTTCGGGCCGATCAGCGCGTGCCGTGCGCCTCTCGCCAGCGTGAAGTCGACATGGTCGGTCGCGGTGATACCGCCGAAGCTCTTGCACAGGTCGAAGGTCTGGAGCGCGGCGTTCATGTCGGCGCCCTCCGGGCAAGGCGCGCGAAACGGCTAACCACCGCCTTGATACCGCCATGGATCAGTTCGCGGCCGCCGAGTACGAACAGGACGAGGAACAGCCCGATCCAGAACATCCAGTACTGCGGCGTGAAGCTCGCGATCACGTCCTGCAGCAGCTTGAAGGCGACAGCACCGATCAGGCCGCCATAGAGATAGCCAGCGCCGCCGATGATCAGCACCAGCATCAGATCGGCCGAGCGATGGAAGGCGAGCACGTCGAGCGAGACGAACTGCGTGGTCTGGGCGAGCAGCGCCCCCGCCGCCCCTGCATAGGCCGCCGCCAATGTATAGACCGCGACCAGCCGCCAGTGCAGCGGCACGCCGGAGGCCGAGGCACGTAATGGGTTGTCGCGTATCGCCCGCAGCGACAGGCCGAAGGGCGAGCCGGTGATGCGCCGCGCCAGCACGAACAGCACGAACAGCACGGCGAGCGAATAGAGATAGGCGACCTTGCCGAAGATATCGAACTCGAACAACCCCAGCACAGACCCCATCACGATGCCCTGCAGGCCATCGGCGCCGCCGGTGAGCCAGCCGAGCGAGTTTGCCAGCTCCCCCAGGATCAGCGCGACGCCGAGCGTCACCATCAGGCGCGTCAGGTCGCTGCCGCGCAGGATCAGCGGGCTGGTCAGCAGGCCGAGCAACCCGGCAGCGCCCATGCCGACAGCCAGTCCCGCCAGCGGATCGGCGCTGGCATGCTTGGCGAAGAGCCCGGCGGCATAGGCGCCGAAACCGAAGAAGGCGGCATGCCCGAGCGAGACGATGCCGGCATAGCCGAGGATCAGGTCGAGCGAGAGGGCGAACAGCCCGAGGATCGCGATCTCGTTGAGGATCAACAGCTGGCGCGGCAGCAGGAAGAAGGCCGCCAGCGCCAGGACCCAGAACACGATCTCGGCCGGGTGCCAGCGGCGTGCGCCATAAAGCGAGCGCCGGACGCGCGCCTCGATGCCCTCCGCGCTCATGCCCGCCCCCTGGCGAAGAGGCCATGCGGCCTTGTGATCAGCAGGACGACCATCAGCGCGTAGATGATGAAGGCGCCGAGCTGCGGCACCAGGTACTTGCCGGCGACATCGGCGACCCCGAGCAGCATCGCCGCGAAGAACGGGCCGGAGATGGTCGAGGTGCCGCCGACCGTCACGACGATCAGGAAGTAGATCATGAACTTCAGCGGGAAGGTCGGATCGAGCCCCATCAATTCGATGCCGAGCGCGCCACCGAGGCCGGCAAGGCCCGAGCCGAAGGCGAAGGTCAGCGCGAACAGCCGGTTGACGGGGATGCCGAGCCCGCGCGCCACCCTGGCATCGTCGACCGAGGCACGCAGCCGGCTGCCGAAGCGCGTGCGGGTGAAGCCCCATTGCATCGCAAAGGCCAGGGCACCGCAGAGCAGGATGATGAAGAGCCGGTAGCGGCCGACGCCGATCCCCGCGACATCGAAGCGCCCGCTCAGCCAGGCCGGCAACTGCACGAATTGCTGGGTCGAGCCCATCAGGTAGTCGGCGCCGGCGACGGCCATGAACACCAGCCCGATCGAGAACATCACCTGGTCGAGATGGCTCTTGGCGTACATCGGCCGGTAGACCAGCCGCTCCAGCACCAGCCCGGCGAGCGCGGCCGCAAGGAAGGCCACCGGCAGCGCCCACAGGAACGGCAAGCCGAGCCGCTGCATCGCCAGCACGGTGACATAGCCGCCGAACATGGCGAAGGCGCCGTGGGCGAGGTTGATGAAGTTCATCAACCCCATGGTCACGGACAGCCCGCAGGCCAGCACGAACAGGATCATGCCGTAGGCGACGCCGTCGAACAGGATGGTGAGCACGTCGGGTCCGCCCTGGCCGGCTTACTTCTTGGCCTTGGTCGGGTCCTTGACGTTCGGGATCGTCTCGAACTCCTGATTCCAGAGCTCGCCGTTCACCCGCTCGACCTTGCGGATATAGACGTTCTGGATGATGTCGCGCGTCTCGGGATCGATCGAGATCGGCCCGCGCGGGCTGGTCCAGCTCATTCCCTTCATCGCGGTGACCAGCGCCTCGCCGCCCTCCCCCTTGGTCTTCTTCAGGCCCTCATAGAGCGCGTGCATGCCGTCATAGCCACCGACCGCCATGAAGTTGGGGCGCAGGCCGGGATTGGCCTTCTTGAAGCCCTCGACGAAGGCCTTGTTCTCCGGGCTGTCATGCGAGGCCGAATAGTGCTGGGCGGTGATGACGCCGAGCGCGATGTCGCCCATGCCGTTGAGGATGTCGTCATCGGTCAGGTCGCCGGTGCCGATCAGCTTGATGCCGCTCTTGTCGAGGCCGCGCTCGACGAACTGCTTCATGAACTGGGCGCCGACGCCGGACGGCACGAACACCAGCAGCGCCTCCGGCTTGGCATCGGCGACGCGCTGCAGGAAGGGCGAGAAGTCGGGGTTCTGCAGGGGCACGCGGATGTTCTCGACCTGGCCGCCGCCGGCCTTGAACGCCTCGGAGAACGAGCTTTCGACGTCATGGCCCGGGCCGTAATCCGAGACGATGGTGATGACGCGCTTGGTACCCTGCTTGGCGATCCAGGTTCCGAACGGCGCGCCGATCTGCGGCACGACCTGGCTGGTGCGCACGATGAAGGGCGAGCGCTCGGTGATGATCCCGGTCGCGGCCGCCATCACCACCATCGGCGTCTTGGCTTGCGTCGCCAGCGGGGCGGTGGCGAGCGCCAGCGGCGTCAGGCCGAAGCCGGCGATGGCAGTGACCTTGTCGTTGACGATCAGTTCCTGCGCGATGCGGCGGGTGACGTCGGCGGTACCGGTGTCGTCCTTGACGATCAACTCGACCTTCTTGCCGGCGACGGTCGCGCCCTTCTCCTGGATATAGAGATTGGCGGCCGCGGCGATCTGCCGACCGGTCGAGGCGAAGGGGCCGGTCATCGGCAGGATCAGGCCGATCTTGACCGCATCCTGCGCCAGAGCCGCACCGCTGACCGAGGCGGTCAGAGCGAGGCCGAGCATTCCTTTGAGAACCGTCCTGCGAATGATCATGTCGTTCCTCCCGAGTGTTTGGCCGAGCCCCTTTCCGGGGCTTTCGTTGGATTATTCGTCTTCGTCATCGCGATAGACGAGGCCCGCTTTGGCGAGGCCGTCGCGCATAGCGTACATGTCCAGCCCGAGTTCGCCAGCAGCCAGACGTCTACGCTTTTCGTCTTCATTGGCTTCGCGCTTGCGGCCGGCGGCAGCGACCGCCTTGGCATCGCGCCGCGGCACCACCACCACCCCGTCATCGTCGGCGACGATCACATCGCCGGGATGGATGAGCGCCCCGGCGCAGACCACCGGCACGTTGACCGAGCCGAGCGTGGCCTTGACCGTGCCCTTGGCCGAGATCGCCCGCGACCAGACCGGAAAGCCCATTTCGGTCAGCGTGCGGACATCACGGACGCCGGCATCGATGACGAGGCCGATGCCGCCGCGCGCCTTGAGCGAGGTCGCCAGCAGATCGCCGAACATGCCGTCGGTGTTGTCGGTCGTGCAGGCGACGACGAGCACGTCGCCCGGCTGCACCTGCTCGATCGCGACATGGATCATCCAGTTGTCGCCGGGCTGGGCCAGCACCGTCACCGCCCCGCCGGCAATCTGCGCGCCGGCATAGATCGGCCGCATGTAGGGCTTCAGCAGGCCGCTCCGCCCCATCGCCTCATGTGTGGTGGAGACGCCCAATTCGGCGAGATCGGCCATCGTGGCGGCCGGGGCACGCTTCCTGGTGCGAATGACGACGGGATTCATGCCAGCGTCTCGAGCGCTTCCGGGAAGAGGCGCTGATAGGCCTCGCCATAGGTCATCGCCTTGCCGGAGTTGCGGCCGCCCTGCATGCCGCGATTGAGCGCGACGCGGGTGTAGTATTCCCAGAGATGCTTCTGCGCCGCGAGGATCTCGAACGCCCGACGCTTCTGCTCCCAGACCTCGTCGATGTTGAGGATCACATTCGGCTTGAAATTGCATTGCTCCGGCTGGTGCGGCTCGAACAGGAAGACCGGCGGGGCGGCATAGGCGCGGCTGGGATCGGGCTTGTGGCCGGCCGCCTGCGCGATGATGCGGGCCTCCTGCGCGAAGCGCGTCGCCTCGGGATGGTCGACATTATAGGGATCTTCGAGCGCATGGGTCAGCACGAAGCTCGGGTTGAGCTCGTGGAAGATGTCGATGGCGCGCTCCAGCATCGGCTCGGTGGTACGCAGCGGATAGTCGCCGGCATCCATGAACTCGATCTCGGCTCCGAGCGCCGCTGCAGCCGCTTCCGCCTCCTCGCGGCGCTGCGCCTTGACCTCCGCCATCTGCACACCCGCCTTCTTCCAGGCGAATTGGCTCTCGCCGCGCTCGCCATAGGACAGGCAGAGGATCTTGACGCGCATGCCGCGCCTGGCGTGCAGCGCAATCGCGCCGCCGGCGCGCCAGACGAAATCGCCGGGATGGGCGGTGATCACCAGGCCTGTCTTCTGGGCGCTCATCGCGTGCGCTCCTCTCTCATAATCTTCCAGCCGGCACGAAGGCCTGCCCTGCCATCAGGATACGGGCGGTGCGCAGCAGGCCGGCCCGCTCGACCACCGGCTGCTCCGCGGTGCCGCCGATTGTCAGCGTCACCGTGAACTCGCCGGTCGGGTGCTCCACCGAAAGCGTCCGCTCGCGTCCCTCCGGCATCACAACCACGGAGGCTGCAGGCGAGCCCGGCAAGACCGCAGCGGTCGCGACCGTCACCGCTGCGAAGACGCCGATCGAGGCGTGGCATTCATGCGGGATGAAGCTGCGCGTGCAGATCGCCCCGCCGGCCTGCGGCGGTGCGACCAATGCGATCTTCGGCACGACCTTGTTCGCGACATCGCCGAGATTCATCAGCGGCCCCGCCGCGAGACGGATGGTCTCGATCCGCGCCTTGAGCTCAGCATCCTCGTTGAGTTCATCGCGCGGCTCGTAGCCGGTCCGCCCGACATCGGCGGCGCGCAGCACGATCACCGGCATGCCGTTGTCGATCAGCGTGCAGGGCACGCCTTCGATCACATCGACGACATTGCCGGTCGGCAATAGCGATCCGCAGACCGAGCCTTCGGCATCGAGGAAACCGACATCGATCGGCGCCGACGTCCCCGGCACGCCGTCGATGCGCGCAATCCCCTCGGCGCTCGCCTCTCCGTCCGGCGTATCCATGGTGAGATCGGCGATCGTGCCGGTGTTGATCGTGCGGACCCGTACCGTGGTGCGCGGCCCTCTCGCCCTCACCAGCCCACGCGAGAGCGCGAACGGCCCGATCCCGGCAAGGATGTTGCCGCAGTTCGGGGTGGTATCGACCGAAGCCGTCTCGATCCCGACCTGCGCGAACAGGAAGTCGATATCGCAGCCGGGTTCGCTGGAGGCCGAGACGATCGCGACCTTGCTGGTGAGAGGATGGGCGCCGCCGAGCCCATCGACCTGGCGCTTGTCGGGCGAGCCCATCACCGCAAGCAGGAAGGCATCGCGCGCGGCCGTGTCCGCCGGCAGGTCGTCGCGCAGGAAATAGGCGCCCTTGGAGGTGCCGCCGCGGATCAGCATGCAGGGGATGGCGAGCTGGCCCATTACTTCACTCCGCCGCCTTGATGCCGGCACGGGTGATGACGTCGCGCCAGAGCACGAGTTCCGAGCCGATCAGCTTGCCGAAGCCCTCGGGCGTTTCCGGCCGGGCGATGGCGCCGTCCTTCGCCAAGGCCGACGCGAAATCGGGCTGGCTGAGCAGCACATTGATCTCGCGGTTGAGCCGCTCGACGATTCGTGGCGGCGTACGCGCCGGCGCGACCATCCCGTACCACTGCACCGCCTCGAAATCCGGCAGGCCGCTCTCGGACAGCGTCGGCAAATCGGGCGCAAAGCCGACGCGCTCGCGCGCGGCGACGCCGAGCACTCGGAGTTGCCCGCCTTCCGCCAAGGGCAGCACGGCCGGCCCGCCCGTCAGCGTGAACTGGATATTGCCGGCGACGAGATCGTTCACCGACGGCGCCGTGCCGCGATAGGGCACATGCGTCGCCTCGATGCCGGCGCGATGGCAGAAATAGGCGGTGGCGATATGGGCGGCGCTGCCCTGCCCGCCCGACGAGTAGTTCAGCTTGCCCGGGTTCGCCTTGGCATAGGCGATGAACTCGCCGAGGGTCTTGGCCGGCAGCTTCGGATTGATCGCCAGGATGTTCGGCAGCATGGCGACGAGCGCGACCGGCTGGAAATCCTTGACCGGGTCATAGGGCACGTTCGGATAGAGCGAGGGCGCGAAGGCGAGCGTGCCGATATGGCCCATCATCAGCGTGTGCCCGTCGGGCTCGGACTTGGCGACCTGCCCCGAGGCCGTCATGCCGCCGGCACCCGGGCGGTTCTCGATGACGAAACCCTTGCCGGGAATGCTCCGTTCGAGCTTGCTGGCGATCAACCGCGCCAGCACGTCGGTGCTGCCGCCGGGCGTGAACGGCACAACGATCCGGATCAACTGGCTCGGCCAGTCCGGCTGGGCCCGCGCCGGCGCAAGCCCGGCGAAACCGGCGAGCCCGAGGCCGGCGAGGACGGAGCGGCGATCCAGCATCACCGGGCTCCTTCCTTGCGGCGCGCCCCGCGCAACTGGGCGTCGGCGATCGCCTGGGCGAGGCCTGGGTGAAGATTGGCGACGCCAAGCATCTCGGCTGCCTCGCGCATCTCGGCCGACCGGCGCACGCCATGGGTCGCGACGCGCTCGCGCATATCGGCGGCGAGCGCGTGGAAGTCGATCGACGGGAAGGTCGCATGCAGGCTGGCGAAGACCGGATCCTTGACGTCCCACGCCTCGCAAGCGGCGGCGCAATCGACCATCAGAGCCTCCAGCCCCTTGATCACGATCGAGCGGCAGAGCTTCATCGCCGAGGCCCGGCCATAGACCTCGGAGACCGGTGTCAGATTCATCCCGAGCCCGTTGAGCACCTCGGATGCGGCTTGCGCCTTCGGGCCCCCGCTGAGAATCGCGACCTTGAGGCCGGGCTTCAGCACCGGCGCCATCACCGCGGCCTCGACATAGTCGGCACCGCCTGCGGTCACCGCCTCAGCCGCCCGCTGCTTGGTCGAGGGTGCGGCCGAGTTGACATCGACGAAGACCTGTCCCGGCTTCAGCCAGGAGGCTGCTTCGGTAGCTACCGCCTCGGCGTGATCGGCGGTAACCGCCGAGAAGACGAAGGCCGCGCCCGCGCAGGCTTCCTGCGCGGAGGTTGCACGAGCGACGCCGAGCTCCTCCGCAGCGGCTTCCAGACGGCCGCCGGCCGCGCTGCCGAACAGCAGATCATAGGCGCGGATGGCGACGCCCTCATTGGCCAAGAGGCCGCGCGAAAAGGTCTGGCCGACCTCGCCGAAGCCGATAAAGGCGATCGCTGCCGTGTTGGCGCCTGCCATTGCCGGCTTCTCCCCGCGCGTTTCGTCCCGCCGCGAGGTTCGGCCAAAGCCATTCTGCCAGCAAATGATAAGAATGCAGCGATTGATTACTTTTCTTCATCTCGCCGTGGCGCAACGCTGCGCTTCAGCGCCTGGCTCAGCAGCGCCATCAGATCGCGCGTCACCGGCCGGACCGGCACCGACTTGCGGGTGATGATGCCGAGCGTGCGGGTCACCGCCGGCGAGCGCAATGGCACGGCAACCAGTTCGCCGGCATCGACGACGTCGAGCGCGAGTTGCGGCACCACGGCATAGCCGATACGCGAGCGCACCAGGCTGACCGCGGTGACGACGCGCTGGACCTCGTAGCGCCAGGTCAGGCTCTCGCGCCGCGCGCCAAGCGCGTCGTCGATCAGGATGCGGTTGCCGGTCTCGGCGCTGATCCGCACCAGCGGCTCGTCCTGCAATTGCGCCCAGGTCAGCGAGCTCGCCCGTGCCAGCGGCATCGAGCGATGGCTGACCAGTACGAAGGGCTCCTTGACGACCGGCTTCAGCTCGAGGTCCCAGCGATTGGCGGCGACGATGGTGACGCCGAACTCGGCCTCGCCCGACTGGACCTTGTCGGCGATCTCGGAGGCGGAGTTGTCATGGATCCTGACGCCGACACCGGGATGGCGCACGGCAAAGGCGGCGATCACTGCCGGCATGCAATGCGCCGCCACCGTCGGCAGGCAGCCGAGCGAGACCTGTTCGTCGCCCTCGTGCAGGTCGACCCGGACCTCATTGATGGCGAAGCCCAGGTCCTCGAAGATGCGCCGCGCCCGCGGCAACAAAGTCGTGCCGGCCGCGGTCAGTGAGACCTGCCGCGTCGTGCGCAGGAAGAGCGGCGTTCCCAGCGACTCCTCGAGCTTGCGGATGCGGTGGCTGAGCGCCGTCTGCGACAGGTTGAGATGCGAAGCGGCGGCGCGGAAGCTGCCACGCTCGGCGATGCTGACGAAGGCCTGAAGTCCGAGAACATCGACGCGCATGCAGCTAGTTAATGCCCGCTCGTGCAGAAGGCGAGCCGCTGGGCGGCGAGGTCACCCGATTTCAAGATCCGGGCGAGTGGTCATTCAGATCCGTTTGTTACCCTGGTGCATCCGCATCCGGACCGTTTGGTCCCGCTGATGGGGCGCGAGCTCGTCAACCCGGCTTGATGCCGGCCTCCTCGACCACGCGGTTGGCGCGCTGGATTTCGGCCTCGATGAACTTGGCAAAGCTCGCCGGATCCTCCGTCACGGCCTCCGCCCCGAGCGCAGTCAGCTTCTCGACGATCTCGCGGTCCTTCGAGGCTGCCTGCACTGTCGCATTGACCCGCTGCACCGTCTCGGCCGGCAGGCCCTTCGGCCCCCAGAGGCCGTACCAGAGGGTGAAGTTGAGGTCCGCCAGCCCCTGCTCGCCAGCGGTCGGCACGCTCGGCAGGAGCCCACTGCGCTGCGCGCCCATGATCGCGAAGGCGCGGACCTTGCCGTCGGTGATGAACGATAGCGCCGAGCCGAGCGGAGCGACCATCAGCGGCACCTGACCGGCGACGACATCAGTGATCGCCGGGGCGGTACCGCGGTAATTGACCAGTTCAGCGGTCGTGCCAGTCCGGCGCTTGAAGCTCTCGGTGGCGAGGTGGCCCATGCTGCCCAGCGCCGAGTTGGCGAAGGTGTACTCGCCGGACTTGGCCTTCATGTCGGCGATCAGCGCCGGCATGGTCGCGGGCGTCTTCATCGAGCCGATCAGCACCATCGGCGAGGTCGCGAAACGCGAGATCGGCGTGAAATCCGCCAGCGGGTCGTAGGACACGCTGCGCATCACGTGCTTGGCCATGATGTGGATGTCGGCATTGGTCAGATAGGTCGTGCCGTCGGGCGTCGCCCGTGCGACCTCGGCCGCGCCGAGCGTGTTGCTGGCGCCAGCCTTGTTCTCGACCACCCAGGATTCGTCGAGCGCAGGTGCGATGCGCTGGGCGTAGAGGCGGCCGATGACGTCGATGGCGCCGCCCGCTGCTGCGGGCACGATGAGTCGTACGATCTTGCGTTGGGCCAGAGCAGCATGGGGCGCAAGCGCGGTGCCAGCGAGCCCGATCAGGGCCGCACGTCGTGAGATGATCACCAGATTTTCCTCCAGATGCGGCCGCGTGATCGCGGTTCTCGTTCGCTGCGAAAGGGCCGTCTGTGGTCTGGATCTCGACTTGGCGGGGCCGGCGCGATGACGCTCGCCGGTTCAGGTCGCGAGATAAGACCGCATACTTATTATCAGTATGCACCGTATCTTTGACCTGTCAAACGGCCGACCCGCACGAGCTCCGACGCATCGGAGCCTGTGAAGCTGCTTCGATCGCAATCTCGAATTCGGGGAAGGTGCGCCCTCAGGCAGCCTCGGACGAGCGCCCCGCGGCAAGTCGCAGCGGCACGCGCGAGGCCTCGTTGTTGAGCTCGACGAGCTGCCCGAGCATGCGCATGAAGATCTCGCGATCCTCCGGCGCCAACGGCGCGAGGATGCGCTCCTGGGCTCGCTGCGCCAACGGCCCGGCTTCCTGGAGGATGCGCTCGCCCTTGGGAGAGAGATGCAGAACCTTGACGCGCTTATCGTCCTTGCTGCCCGAGCGCTGGATCAATTCCTTCGCTTCCATCCGCTCAAGGACATTGCCGAGCGTCGAGCGGTCGAAGGCGACGAGGGCCGACAGGCGCGTCGCATCGATGCCGGGATTGTCGCGCACCGTGACCAGCGCCGCGAACTGGACAGGGGTGAGGTCGACCGGCGCACATTCTTCGAGAAAGAGCGAGACGGCGATCTGTTGCGCACGCCGAATGAGATGGCCGGGCATATGGTAGATATCGTCCATCGACATCATCGCTTTGCCTTGATGTTATGGCGCGCTGGCCTCGCCACTTGAGCAGAGGTGCAGCCCATTCTTCATCCGCCGGCAGGGCTGAATACTACCAGCCCAGCGCAGTCGCTCTTCTACTATGGATCGTATACTTTCATTCTGTGGACTGTCAAATTACTCCAGTCCCTGCCTGGCGTTGCCGAGGCCTTTGCCAAGATTGCTTGCGGCGTCGTCCATCGTCACTCTGGGCCGGGTAGCAACTGGCTCCGCCTCTTCCAATCTCCCCGCTTCCGTTCTGGCGAAGCATCGCCACGGCCAAGCATTTCGCCGTCGGGTTGACAGCCCAAAATCTGCGGGTATCCTGTTAATCAGTATACGGACGATCTATCAGAGATCGCCGGATGGGAGGTTGGCCTCAGCGGTTTCCAGCTGCGAGGAGCCGGGCCCTGCTCGGGTGGTCGCAAGCGGGCCCTCACGCACTCATCTGCCACTCTGATCCACTGCACGGTTCGGCGGCCCGGCCGCTCTACCGGCAGGGCTTGGCCTGCAAAATTTCGATCAAGGCGATTTGGAGAGACCGACCAATGTGCACGTCTGACCATGGCAATCACCCGATCGCCGTCGACCTGGCCGACACGGCCGCGGCCTCGGTGGCGCCCTCGCCGGAGATCGTCGAGGAGCTCGTCGCCGCCAACCACATCCTGTTCGACCAAGGCGTCGTCGACGCGTTCGGGCATATCAGCGTACGCCATGACAAACGGCCCGACCGCTTCCTGCTGGCCCGCAACATGGCGCCCAGCCGGGTCGCGGCCGAGGACATCGTGGAGTTCACACTCGACGGCGAGGCGGTGAACGCCAATGGCCGCAAGGTCTATCTCGAGCGCTTCATCCACGCCGAGATCTTCCGCAGGCGTCCCGACGTGATGGCCGTCATTCACAGCCACTCGCACTCGATCGTGCCGCTCAGCGTGGTCAAGGGCACGCGGCTCAGGGCGATGTTCCATATGGCTGGTTTCGTCGGCCAGGGCGCACCGGTCTTCGAAATCCGCGAGGCCGGAGGCGATGCGACCGACCTCCTGATCAGCAACAACCATCTTGGCCGCGCCCTTGCCGAGCATTTCGACGGGCACGACATCGTGCTGATGCGCGGCCATGGCTCGACCGTGGTCGGCTATTCGATCAAGCAGGCGGTCTATCGCGCCGTCTATGCCGAGCTCAACGCGCGCTACCAGCTCCAGGCGATGCAGCTCGGCGAGGTCACCTATCTCACCGAGGGCGAGAGCCGCGCCTGCGTCGCCAGCATCGAGGCGCAGGTCCATCGTCCCTGGGAGATGTGGCTCGAACAGGCTCGCGTCCGCCGGCGCTGAGACGCTGCGCGCAGCCAGATCACCTCAATCCGTCCTGCCTCGCAGAAGGTGGCCTCATGCAATTCCATCTCAACGGTTTTCGGACCGGCGATCCCGGCGTTTCCGAGCCTGCCACTGATCTCGCCGCTTCCTCGACCGGCGCCTCCCTGCCGCAAAACGTCGATGTCCTCATCGTCGGCTGCGGCCCGGCCGGCCTGACGCTGGCGGCGCAATTGGCCGCCTTTCCCGAGATCACGACGCGGATCGTCGAGCAGAAGCCAGGACCTCTGGAGCTCGGGCAGGCTGACGGCATCGCCTGCCGCACCATCGAGATGTTCGACGCCTTCGGCTTCTCCGAGCGGGTGCTCAAGGAGAGCTACTGGGTCAACGAGACGGTGTTCTGGAAGCCCGACGCGGCACGGCCGGAGGCGATCACCCGCAGCGGCCGGATCCAGGATGTCGAGGACGGGCTCTCCGAATTCCCGCATGTGATTCTCAATCAGGCACGGATCCACGACTTCTTCCTTGACGTCATGCGGCGCTCGCCGAGCCGGCTGGAGCCGGACTATTCCCGGCGCCTCATCGATCTCCAGATCGACAACGGGTCATCGCATCCGGTTACCGTGCAGCTGGAGCGGCTCGATCCCGCGCATGAGGGAAAGATCGAGACCGTCAAAGCGCGCTATGTCGTCGGCTGTGACGGCGCCCGCAGCGTCGTGCGCAAATCGATCGGGCGCACTTTGCAGGGCGATTCCGCCAACCAGGCCTGGGGTGTCATGGATGTCCTGGCCGTCACTGACTTCCCGGACGTCCGGCTGAAGGCGCTGATCCAGTCCGCCGGCGAAGGCACGATCATCATCATCCCGCGCGAAGGCGGCTATCTGATCCGCATCTATGTCGAGCTCGACAAGCTCGCCACGAACGAGCGGGTCGCGAGCCGCAATATCGGCGTGGAGCATCTCATCGCTGCGGCGCAGCGCATCCTGCGCCCCTATACCTTCGAGGTGAAGGAGGTCGCCTGGTGGTCGGTCTACGAGATCGGCCAGCGCCTTTGCGACAAGTTCGACGACGTGCCTGCGGATAAGGCCGGGCGGCGCCTGCCGTCGGTCTTCATCGCCGGCGATGCCTGTCATACCCACAGCCCGAAGGCCGGCCAGGGCATGAACGTCTCGATGCAGGACGCCTTCAATCTCGGCTGGAAGCTGGCCGCGGTCCTGCGCGGGCACTGCCCGCCGGAGCTCCTGCACAGCTACTCCGCTGAACGTCAGGCGATCGCCAAGGAGTTGATCGATTTCGATCGCGAATGGGCGAAGATGCTCAGTGCCCCCCTGAAGACTACCGAGACCGGCGACGGCGTCGATCCCAAGGAGGTCGAGGCCTATTTCGTCAGGCATGGCCGCTACACCGCGGGAACCGCGACCCGCTACGCACCCTCGACCCTGACGGGCGAGCCAACCCATGCCGGCCTCGCGACAGGATTGCCGATCGGCGCGCGCTTCCAGTCTGCGCCGGTGATCCGACTCGGCGACGCCAAGCCGGTCGAGCTCGGCCATGTCGCGCAGGCCGATGGCCGCTGGCGTCTCTACGCTTTCGCCGACCGCACCGATCCCTCTTCGGGCACGTCGCGCCTGCGTGCCCTGTGCGACTTCCTCGCGGATTCGCCCTTGTCACCCCTGCGGCGACACACGCGGCCCGGTGACGATGTCGATGCGGTCATCGACCTGCGCGCGATCCTTCAGCAGGCCCATCGCGACGTCGCCGTCGATGCCTTGCCGAGCTTGCTCCTGCCCCACAAGGGCCGGCTCGGCCTGATCGACTATGAGAAGGTCTTCTGTCCTGCCCTGCACGGCCGCCAGGACATCTTCGACCTGCGCGGCATCGACCGCGAGCGTGGCTGCCTGGTGGTCGTGCGCCCTGATCAGTATGTCGCCAATGTATTACCGCTCGATGATCACGCGGCTCTTGCAACGTACTTCGGAGCGTTCATGGCAGCGCAAAACCCCATCGGCTGATGGGCAAAGATCATCGCGGTGGACGCGTGCAGTCGGCGCTGAAAGGCTGATCGCCCGCCCTTGATCCTAGCGGGCCGAGCCTGAAGCGGGCGTTCGAATCCGCCCGGCGCCGGGAGCGGAACCTCATCAAGCTGGGAACCCGTGCGCGATTGTGTTGCGCGGTTTCTGTCAGTGAAAGGAGGCCGGGATCAGCGGCTTAGAAGGCCCGCTGGCGGAGATGCGCGGCGGATGATGCTCAGATCATTTGCCGGCAGTTTTCTCGTCTGGTCGAGAAGAATGGCGCGCCCGAAAGGATTCGAACCTCTGACCCTCAGATTCGTAGTCTGATGCTCTATCCAGCTGAGCTACGGGCGCATGTCAGCGAAGCGGTTTTGAAGGCCGCCTGCGGCTGACGAAAGCCGACTTAAAGGCTCGCGCCGCGCTTGGCAAGCCCCGTCTGCCGACTTCCTTCGCTTTCTTGTCGGCCCCTGAACAGGGCGGCTACGAGGAGGCCGTCAGCCATGCTTGCCGTGCAGCAGGAGCGGCTGCAAGGCGTCCTGCCGCGAGCTGTCCTCGGCCGTCCGGCTGTCCGATGCGGCCGTGCGCTGGCCGCGCTGCCTGGATTTCGGCAGCTTTTCGGCGATGCCGTAGAGCTCCTCGCGCCGGTCCATCTCACGCCAGATCTCTCCGGGCGTGATGCCGAGCTCGCTCCACAGCACGACGAGGTTGTAGATGAGATCGGCGCTTTCGCGGACCACCGCCGGGCGGTTGTTCTGCACCGCCTCGATGCCGACCTCGACCGCCTCCTCGCCGAGCTTCTTGGCCATTTTCGGAGCGCCTTCGCGGATCAGCTTGGCGGTTCGTGACAGGGCGGGATCGCGGCTGCGAGCCGAGAGGACGGCGGCGTAGAGTCTCTGCACCGAATCGGTCATCGGCACAGAATCGGGGCGCCATGTAAGGGTTTCGTGACGGTCCCGCCGCCGGCGCCGGGTGCTCATCGTGCGGTTACTCCTGCGAACAGGCGCGCGACCTCGCGATAGACATCGCGCTTGAACGGGATGATCAGCTCCGGCGTCTCCGCCAGCGGAACCCAGCGCCAGGCGTCGAACTCCGGCTTGTGGCCACCGGCAGGGTTGAGAATATTGATCTCGCTCTCATCGCCGTCGAAGCGGAAGGCGAACCATTTCTGCGACTGGCCGCGATAGCGGCCGCGCCAGGCCTCCTTGCCGATCTCGTGCGGCAGGTCGTAGCTCAGCCAGTCCGGCGCCTCGGCAAGCAGCGAAACCGAAGCGACATTGGTCTCCTCGCGCAGTTCGCGATAGGCGGCCTCGATCGGCTGCTCGCCGGCATCGATGCCGCCCTGAGGCATCTGCCATTCATGGCCCGGCGCGACATGCTCGCGCTGGCTGCGATTGGCGCGGCGGCCGATGAAGACGAGGCCCTGGGGGTTGAACAGGGCAAGGCCGACGCAGGGACGGTAGCCAGCGGGAGGTTTCGTCATCGCAGCGAGCCGGTGGTGGAGGGATTGCGGAAGCCGCGGGCGGCGCTGACCGGAACGATCACGAGGTTCTTCGCCTCGAGCGTGCGAGCCCAGCGCGTGATGCGCTCGACAGTGACGGGCAGGGCGCTGGCAATGGCGACGGCGGCGCCCTGATCGCGGGCGAGGGTCTCGAGGCGCTGCAGTTCCTTGTCGATTGTCTCGGCGCGCGGGACGGTATCGAGGGCAAGATCGGCCTTGAGCGCCGGAATCTGGGCCCTGGATGCTGCCGAGGCGAGCAGGCTGCGCGGCGAGGACCCGTCGTCGACCACCATCAATCCGCGCCCGGCGAGCTCGCGCAGCAGCGGGGTCAGGGCCATGTCGTCCGAGGTCAGCCGGCCGCCGAGGAAGTTGACGACGCCGACATAGCCGGAGAAGCGGCCGAGCACCCATTGCAGCCGGTCGAGATTGTCGGTGCCCTTCGGCCCGGTGAGCAGGGTGTGCGGGCCGGGATCGTTGTCGGGATAGTCGAACGGCTCCATCGGCACCTGCAGGAAGACCTCATGGCCTTCGCTGCGGGCGCGCTGCACGGTCTTCTCGAGCTCGGCGCCATAGGGGGCGAAGGCGAGCGAGACCGGCCCCGGCAGGCGCGCGATCGCCTCGCTGGTCGAGCTCTGGCTGATGCCGAGGCCGCCGACGAGGATGGCGATCCGGCCGGCCGGCTTGGTGGCAGGAGCAGGCCCGAGCGGGCGGGCATAGACCTGTGCCGGCGTCGCGCCGTCAGGGCCGATCTTCGGCAGTAGACCATGCCGGGTGCGCTCGACCAGGCGCTTGTCGGGCGCTGGCGCCAGTTTGATCGTGCCGTCATCGGGGACGGTGATGATGATCGCGCCGGGGGCCTCGGAGCCCGGTCGGACCACGGTGACGCCGGATTCGGTCTCGAGCTGGCTGGCGCTGGCAGGGCCGCGCCTGTCGTCGCGTGTGGCGGGTTCAGGCGGAGCCTTGGCGATATCGGGAGCAGGAGTGCGCTCGCGGATCACGGCGATCGCGATCGGCTCGCCACCATTGGGGTCGCGTCGGAGCGCCGCATAGAGCGCAAGCCCCGCAAAGATGACGAGCAGTGCGCTGGTCAGGCCGCGCCACAGCCAGCGCCCATAAGGCTTTTGCGCGCGCGCGCGCTTCGCCTGCCCGAGCGGCTGGTCGAGTTCGCTGAGCGGCAATCCGGCCAAGAAGCGCCGTCCTCTTCGACGTCATCACAGATGCGAATCAGTTCGCAGTGCTAGAGTCGGATGATTCGGGCCGGAATCAATCGTCAATCGGCCGCAGGGAAAACAATCTCCTGCGGCCGTTGCACAAGTGCCGAGCTGTTGGGCAGAAAAGCCCCTGGCTCAGTTGGACTTCCCGGCTTCCGGAGCGGGTGCCGGGGCAGGCGCCGGAGTGGCAGGCAAGGCCACGTCCTTCTTGCCGCGCAGCAGGTTGAGCGCCGCGGTGAGCTGGGTGTCCTTGGTCGGATCAATGGGGACATAGGACGGCGAGCCGGCCTGTTCCTCCTTGCCGTCGCCATTGCGCAGATGGCCCTTGAGCGAAGCCTCGCCCTTGTTCTCGACCTTGTCCTTCAGCTCGGCCGGCACGTCCTGGATGATCTCGATATCGGGCGTGATGCCCTTGGCCTGGATCGAGTTGCCGGACGGGGTGTAGTAGCGCGCCGTGGTCAAACGCAGGCCGCCATTATCACCGAGGCGGATGACGGTCTGGACCGAACCCTTGCCGAAGGAGCGCGAGCCCATGACGGTGGCGCGCTTATGGTCCTGCAGGGCGCCGGCGACGATCTCGGCGGCGGAGGCCGAGGAACCGTTGATCAGCACGACGACGGGCTTGCCCTTGGTCAGGTCGCCCGACTTGGCGTTGAAGACCTGGGTCTCCTCGGCATTGCGGCCGCGGGTCGAGACGATCTTGCCGCGCTCGAGGAAGGCGTCCGAGACCAGCACGGACTGGTCGAGGCGCCCGCCGCGGTTGTTGCGCAGGTCGATGATGTAGCCCTTGACCTTGTCGAAACCGATCTCGGCATTGATCTTGTCGAGCGCCTTGCGCAGGCCCTCATAGGTCTGCTCGCTGAAGGTGCCGATGCGGATATAGCCGACATCGCCCTCGACGCGTTCCTCCACCGCCGGAACGACGATGTTGGACCGGGTCAGGGTGAACTCCAGCGGCTCGGTCTTGCCGGCGCGCTCGATCTTGAGCCTCACCTGCGTGTTGATGATGCCGCGCATCTTCTCGACGGCCTGGTTGAGGCTGAGGCCCTTGACCTCGTCGCCGTCGATCTGGCGGATGATGTCGCCGGCCAGGATGCCGGCCTTGGACGCTGGCGTGTCGCGGATCGGCTTGGCGACCTTGAGGACACCGTCCTCCATCGTCACCTCGATGCCGAGCCCGCCGAACTGGCCGCGCATGTCGATGTCCATGTCGCGGAAGCTCTTGGCGTCGAGATAGGCCGAGTGCGGATCGAGCGACGAGACCATGCCGTTGATCGCGGCCTCGATCAGCTTCTGCTCGTCGGGCTTCTCGACATAGTCGGTGCGGATCTTCTCGAAGATGTCGCCGAAGAGATTGAGGCTGCGATAAACCTCGGCCGAAGCCGCGACCGCGCTGGTCGAGGAGAGCAGCTTGGTCTGGGTCACCACACCGGTGAGCCCCGCGCCGGCGATGGCGCCGACCAGAACGAGAGAAACCTTGCGCATCATCCGCGAACCTTTTCGCCTTGCGATTTCGTCCACCACGGCGTCGGATCGATCGAGACGCCGTCTTTCCTGAACTCGACATAGAGGACCGGCTCGCCGGTCCCCGCTCCCACATTCGTCGCGGCCGCTTCCGCGGTCTCGCCCATCACCGCAACCGGCTCTCCGGCCAGCACAAACTGGTTCAACGACACATCGATGCGCTGCATGCCCGCCAGAAGAACATAGTAACCATTGCCGGCATTGAGGATCAAGAGTTGGCCAAAGGAGCGGAACGGCCCCGCATAGACCACCCAGCCATCGGAAGGTGACGAAACCACGGCGCCGGGGCGGGTGGAAAGCGAAATTCCACGGGTTGCGGCGCCAACTTCGTCAGCCGCGCCAAATCCACGCAATTGTGAACCGGCGACCGGCAGAGGCAGCATGCCGCGCAGTTCCTGGAAGGCCGCCTTGGGCGCGAGCCGGGCCGGATCGCGGAAGGCGAGCTGGGCCATGCGCTGGCGCTGCTCCTGTGTTTCGGCTTCAAGCGCGCGACGGGCAGCCTCGGCGGCACGGGTGGTGGCGGAGATGTCCTTCTCGATGCGCTCGACGAGGTCGCGCAGGGACTTGGCCTGCGCGGCGAGCTCGCTGCCGGCGGCGCGCTGCGTCTCGATGTCCTGGGCGGCGCTGGTCTCGCGGCTGCGCCTGGCCTCGATCAGCGAGGCGAGGCGCTGGCGTTCGCCGGCCAGCCCTTCCATTTCGCCGGCGATGGCCTTCCGCTCATCGGCGATGCGCTCGCGCAGGCGCACGAGTTCGGCAAGATCGGTGCCGAGGATGGCGATCTCCTGACGCAGGTCGGGCACGACCGCGCCGAGCAGCATCGAGGCGCGCACGGCCTCGAGGATGTCCTCCGGCCGGACCAGCACTGCCGGCGGAGGCCGGCGGCCGATGCGCTGCAGCGCGGCCAGCACCTCGCCGATCAGGCCGCGCCGGCTCTCCAGCGAGCGCCGGATCGCGGTCTCGCTCGTCTGCAGCAGGGAAAGCCGCTGCTCGATCCCGGCGACGCGGCCTTCGGCGGCTTGCGTGCGAGCGGTCGTATCGAGCAGGGCCTGGTTGAGCTTGGTCCGATCGGCGCGGATGCCGGCGATCTCGGCTTCGAGCTTCACGCGGGCATCGGCATTGCCGGCGAGCCGCTCCTCGATCGCCTTGAGCTCGGCCTCGCGGGCGCGCTTTTCCTCACGCTTCTGCTCGGTGTCGCGGGTGGCTTGCTCCGATTCGGGGGAAGGAGCGTTCTGGGCGACAGTTAGGCTGGCCGGCAGGCAGGCGCAGAGCAGCGCCAGCCAGAGCCGGAGTGGAGGAGCGTGTCGAATCAGCCGGGAGCGGCGGGTCATGCGCGATGATAGGGATGTCCGGCCATGATCGTCATCGCTCGATAGAGCTGTTCGAGCACGAGCGCACGCACGATCTGATGCGGCATCGTCAGGGCGCCGAAGGACAGCACCAGCGCGGCGCGCTCGCGCAGTTCGGCGTCGAGCCCGTCGGCGCCGCCGATCAGCAGCGTCGCGGCGGGCGTTCCAGCATCGCGTGCGGCGGCGAGGCGGTTCGCGAAGGCGTCGCTGTCGAGGCTTTTGCCACGCTCGTCCAGGGCGATGAGGAGGCCGGAGGGCGGCAGGCGCTCGCCGATCAGCTTCGCTTCCTCGCGGCGGCGCTCCTCGGTGCGGCGGCCACGGCCTTCGGCAAGCTCGATGACCTCAGGACCGCTCAGGCCGAGCCCGCGGGCAAGCCCTTGCGCCCGCTCCTGATAGCGGGCGCAAAGATCGCGCTCCGGCCCGTCCTTGAGGCGGCCGACCGCGATGACCGACAAACGCATGAGGGGCGGATCTTAGCCGACGAGGCGCTCGCGCGGCCGGTCGGCGCCCCACATCTTCTCGAGATTGTAGAATTGGCGCACTTCCGGCCGGAAAATGTGGATGATCAGGTCGCCGGTGTCGATCAGCACCCAGTCGCAGGCGGGAAAGCCCTCGACCTTGGGGGTCTCATGGCCGGCCTTCTTGAAGGCTTCGACCAGGCTGTCGGCGATCGAGGCGACGTGACGGTTGACCCGGCCGGAGGCGATGATCATGGCGTCTGCCAGTGAGGTCTTGCCGACGAGGTCGATCACGGTGGCGTCCTCGGCCTTCATGTCGTCCAGGACCTTGAGGGCGAGCGCGATGCTGTTCGCGGCGGGGTTCTCGGTCATGGCGGCCGGGGGAAGCGGCTCGGTGCCGGCTTCGCCGATGGATTGACGGTTCAGAGCCGTATCCTCACGTGACGACGCGCTCAGGACGCGACATGCCCAATTTAAGCGCCGGAGGGGTCGAATTCAATTGGTTTCGGCAAGTTCGCGCAGATAGGTCGAGGACAAGTCGGAACGCCGGCCGTGCAGGAAGATCCAGGCCGGCGGGGTTCGCACCGGCAGAGCCGCGCTCTGATTCTCCGACAATCGCCAGCGCGCCATCCAGTTGGCGGCGGGGGACGCAATCGAACGATGCGTCGAGCCGGGGCGATCGATCACGGCGATCGGCATCATCCGGGCGATCGTGCGCCATTCGTTCCAGCGGTGGAAATTCGCCAGATTGTCCGAGCCCATGATCCAGACGAAGCGCACACCTGGGCAGCGGCGCATCAGCTGGCGCAGCGTGTCGGCGGTGTAGCGGGTGCGTAAGGTCGCCTCGATGCCGGTGACATTGATGTGGCCGTGATCGGCGAGGGCGCGGGCCTGGGCGATGCGCTGCGCCAGCGGTGGCAAGGCGTGATTGTCCTTCAGTGGGTTGCCCGGCGTGACCAGCCACCAGACACGGTCGAGCTGGAGCCGGCGCAGCGCCGTCAGGCTCGCCATGCGATGGCCATCATGGGCCGGGTTGAAGGTGCCGCCGAACAGTCCGATGCGCAGACCGGGGGCGTGCGGCGGCAGGCGCAGCTCTTCGGCGCTCACGGGCGTACCTGACCCTGGCCGTGAACCCGGTACTTGAAGGAGCAGAGCTGCTCGACGCCGACAGGGCCGCGCGCATGCATGCGGCCGGTGGCGATACCGATTTCCGCACCGAAGCCGAATTCGCCGCCATCGGCGAACTGGGTCGAGGCGTTGTGCAGGACGATCGCTGAATCGACCTCGGCGAGGAAGCGGACGGCGGCGGTCTCGTCCGCCGTCACGATCGCATCGGTATGGTGCGAGCCATAGGTCTCGATATGGGCGATGGCGGCATCGAGACCGGGCACGAGCTTCACCGCGATGATGCGGTCGAGATACTCGGTGCGCCAGTCCTCCTCGCTTGCCGGCGTGATGCGCTGATCGAGGGGGAGCGTCGCCTCGTCGCCGCGCACGGCGCAGCCTTCGTCGAGCA
The DNA here is from genome assembly GCF_053645455.1 of Allobosea sp. NPDC055332. Classification (NCBI taxonomy): domain Bacteria; kingdom Pseudomonadati; phylum Pseudomonadota; class Alphaproteobacteria; order Hyphomicrobiales; family Alloboseaceae; genus Allobosea; species Allobosea sp. NPDC055332. The sequence continues at coordinate 383,997 of NZ_JBSHMO010000004.1, forward strand.
AGGCGGTAACCAGCGGCCGCAGATGTGTCGCGGCGCAGGCCTCGTCGACCAGCAGCGTCTCGGCGGCGCCGCAGACGCCGGTGCGGCGCAATTTGGCGTTGAGCAGGATCGCGCGGGCCATGGCGAGATCGGCTTGCCCGTGGACGTAGACATGGTTGTTGCCGTCGAGATGGGCGAAGACCGGCACGCGCGCCTCTTGCTGCACGCGTGCGACCAGGCTTTTGCCGCCACGCGGCACGACCACGTCAACAGTGCCGCCAAGCCCCTTGAGGATCTCGCCGACAGCGGCGCGGTCGCGGCTCGGCACCAGCTGGATCGCCTCGCGCGGCAGGCCGGCCGCGGCGAGTCCATCCTGCATGGCGGCGGCGATCTCGCTGGAGCTGCGGAAGCTGTCAGAGCCGGCACGCAGGATCGCGACATTGCCGCTCTTCAGGCAGAGCGCGCCGGCGTCCGCCGTGACGTTGGGGCGGCTCTCGAAGATCACGGCGACGACGCCGAGCGGGGTGGCGATGCGCTCGAAGAGCAAGCCGTTGGGCTGCGTCCAGCTCGCCAGTACGCGGCCGACCGGATCGGGCAGGCCGGCGATGCCGGCGACGGCCTCGGCGACCGCTTCGAGGCGGGCCTCGTCGAGAGTGAGGCGATCGATGAAGGAGGCGATGAGGCCAGCGGAGCGGGCGTCGGCCAGGTCCTGGCGGTTGGCGGCAAGGATCGCCGGCGCGCGTTCGCGCAGTGCCACCGCCATCGCCGCGAGCGCGTGGTTGCGCTGCTGCGTCGGTGCGGTTCCGACTCGGCGCGCCGCGGAGCGAGCGGCCCGGCCGAGTCCGCGCATCAGCGCGGCGACGTCGCCGTTCTCATTGTCGGGCGCGGGGACGCGCCTTGCGTTCTCTTGGGTCATCGCCGCCCTGAACTTTGCTTACGCATCGGGATCGTAGCCGAGGCGCAGCGCCATGTCGTCCCGGTGAATCATCTCGGCGCGGCCGGGGTAGCCGAGCACCGCCTCGATCTCGCGCGAGGCCTTGCCGAGCACGCGCGCCGCCTCGTCCGCGTCATAGGCGACGAGGCCGCGACCGAGCTCGCTGCCGTCACCGGCGCGGATCATCACCGCGTCGCCGCGGCTGAAGGCGCCCTCGACCCGGGTGACGCCGACCGGCAGCAGGCTCGCCCCGCCGCGCAGTGCCCGGGCGGCGCCGTCGTCGACATGGAGCGTGCCGCGCGGTTCGAGCGAGCCGGCGATCCAGGTCTTGCGCGCCGTGGCGGGTGTCGAGGCGCTGAGGAACCAGGAACAGCGCGCACCCTCACTGACGGCGCGCAGCGGGTTCTTGGCGCGGCCATCGGCGATCAGCATATGGGCGCCGCCGGCGGTCGCGATCTTGCCGGCCTCGATCTTGGTACGCATGCCGCCGCGCGAGAGTTCGGAGGCGGCGCCGCCGGCCATCGCCTCGATCGCGGGCGAAATCGCCGGTATGACCGGGATATGCTGCGCGTCCGGGCTGGACAAAGGCGGGGCGGTGTAGAGGCCGTCGATGTCGGAGAACAGCACCAGGAGATCGGCGCCGGCCATGGTGGCGACCCGGGCGGCCAGCCGGTCATTGTCGCCATAGCGGATCTCGGAGGTGGCGACGGTGTCGTTCTCGTTGATGACGGGGACGGCACGCAGGTCGAGCAGCCGGCCGAGCGTTGCGCGGGCGTTGAGGTAGCGCCGGCGCTCTTCGGTATCGGCGAGCGTCAGCAGGATCTGGCCGGCGTTGAGGCCGTGATGGCCGAGCGCTTCCGACCAGTTGCGCGCGAGCGCGATCTGGCCGACCGCGGCGGAGGCCTGACTTTCCTCGAGCCTGAGCGGGCCGGCCGGCAGTTTCAGCACGGTGCGGCCGAGCGCGATCGCACCGGAGGAGACGACGAGCACATCGGCGCCGCGGCCATGCAATTCGGCGAGGTCCTCGGCGAGCGCGGCGAGCCAGGCATGACGCAGGCGACCCTGCGCCCGGTCGACGAGCAGGGAGGAGCCGACCTTGACGACGATGCGGCGGAACTGATCGAGGACAGGCAGGTTCACGAGCGGGACCGGGCTTCAAGGCGGCACGACGACGCCCGGCGCCGTTCCTTGGCCAAATCGCCGGCGTTGTAAAGCAGCACAGGTGCAATCCTGCTGCGCCTGCGGCTGCATGGGCTGGTTTAAACCGGTGCGTTGAGCACGCGGACGATCCAGTAGGCCTGGTAGGCAATGTGCAGCAGCGCCGTCCCGAGCTGCAGGCGCTTGTTCGCCCAGAGCGAGGCGGCCAGGCAGAGGCCGAGGCCGAGTGGGACCTGGACGAGGTAGTCGGCGCTGTAATGGCTCCAGCGTGCCGGGCCCTTCAGGGCGGTGTCGACGACATCGAGAACGAAGGTCAGCGCGAACAATCCGAAGAACCAGCGCCGACGATTGAGGAAGTAGTCCTCGTAATCGGCATACTCGTCGAGATCGTCCGGGAACAGCAGCGCGCAGAGCAGGAAGAGCGTCAGCGCATAGCCGATCAGGAAGAGGAAGGTGCCGAAGGTCAGGCTCGGCAGTCGGGACAGCGCAAACTCCCACCACCAGAACAGGGCGAGCTCGACCAGCAGGGAAAAAACCCAGAGCAGGTGGATCGCCGACAGGCGGTAGCGCTTGGGATGCTGGATCAGCCGGGCAACGCCGGTGAGCAGCCGGGTGATACCCAGACCGACCACCATGCCGATGACGATGCGGATATGGGGGAAGAGTTCGTTGGCGGCTTGCGGATCCATGGCGTCCGATGCGATCGAAGGCGGCTCAAGGGTGCATGGCGGAGTGCCCCCTGCCAAGGAGCGCAAGGCGATGCGGGTTCGCCATGCGCGTGGTGGGACGCGATAGGGGGTGGCGCTGGCCGCCGATTTCTGTTACCGGGGGCGCGAATTCATCAAGGGTCGGGCTCAGCCTGGCCCTTTTTCCTTCCCAACGATTCGATCTGGAGCATCGGATGCAGGTTCTCGTGCGCGACAACAATGTCGATCAGGCCATTCGCGTTCTGAAGAAGAAATTGCAGCGCGAAGGCGTGTTTCGTGAGATGAAGCGTCGCGCTTCCTACGAGAAGCCGTCCGAGCAGCGCGCCCGCGAGAAGGCCGAGGCCGTGCGCCGCGCCCGCAAGCTCGCCCGCAAGCAGGCCCAGCGCGAAGGCCTGATCGCTGCGCCGAAGCCGAAGGTGCTGAAGCCCCGCGCTGCCGGCGCAGCGGCCCCGCGCTGATTTCACTACAAAACTCCCGCGCACTGCCCTATTTGCAGCGCGCGGGCGGCATTCTCGCCCGAGCAACTCCTGAAGGCCAACCTTGAAGAATCCGAACGACCGCCATTTCACCGACCGCCAGGCCAACTCCGCCAATGCGAAGAAGGCCCTGCTCGAGCGCTTCAAGAAGCGCCCCGGGCCGGATGATCCGGTGATGGTGCAGCGTCGGGCCGAGCGCGAGGCGATCGCCGCCGCGCGGGCCGAGCGCGATGCCAAGAAGGAAGCGGAGCGCCTGGAAGCCGAGCGTATCGCCGCCATCGAGCGCGCCGCGCGTGAGGAAGCTGAGCGTCAGGCCGAGATCGAACGCGAGGTGCAGCGCAAGGCCGAGCAGGCCAAGCGCGATGCCGAGCGGCCGCGCCGCGTCCTGCTCGAAGCCGTGCAGTACATGGAGATGCGGGTCGCCGGTAAGCGCCGCTGACCACGAATTCGCGATCGAAATTGGTCGATCGATGACGGCGTCGCACCTCGTGCGGCGCCGTTTTCTTTGGTGCAGTGGCGCACGGCGCCCGTTGTTTCCGCAAGGGAATAGCACTCGTTCCATATGGGAACAGCACGCGCTTCGCGTGCAACTAAAGTGCTACAACCTTCCGACTTGCCATCTCCCCGCGTCGCCGAAACGTTGAAGGCTGGCGGCCGATAGAGCCGCAAACAATGCTCGCCGGCCTCAACGGCGCCATTTCTCTGGGGAGAGAACCATGACGTCCGAAGCGACGAAGACGCGCGCCAACAGGCGCAATTTCCTGAAAGTGGCCGGACTTGCAGGCGCCGCCGCCATTGCGATGCCGCAGGTCAGCCGGGCGCAGACCGTGACCTGGAAGTTTCAGTCGACCTGGCCGACCAAAGACATCTTCCATGAGTTCGCCGGCGATTTCGCCAAACGCATCAACGACATGTCCGGCGGACGGTTGAAGATCGACGTGCTCGCTGCCGGCGCGGTGGTGCCGGCCTTCCAGATGCAGGACGCGGTCGCGGCCGGCATCCTCGACGGCGGCCACGGCGTCTCGGCCTATTGGTACGGCAAGAACAAGGCGTTCTCGCTGTTCGGCACGCCGCCGGCCCTGGGCTGGGACGCCACCAACTTCCTCGGCTGGATGAACCATGGCGGCGGCTACGATCTCTACAACGACCTCGTCCAGAACCAGCTCAAGCTCAATCTGGTCGGCTTCTTTTCCGGGCCGATGCCGTGCCAGCCGCTCGGCTGGTTCAAGAAGGAGCTGAAGACCGCCGATGACTTCAAGGGCCTGAAATACCGCACTGTCGGCCTCGCCGCCGATCTGATGCGCGAGATGGGCGCGGCGGTCACCATCCTCGCCGGCGGCGAAATCGTGCCGGCGCTGGAGCGCGGCGTCATCGACGGCGCCGAGTTCAACAATCCGTCCTCGGATTCGATCCTCGGCTTCCAGGACGTTGCCAAGGTCTACATGCTGCAGAGCTACCACCAGGCGGCGGAGAGCTTCGAATTGCTCTTCAACAAGACCAAGTTCGACGCGCTCTCGCCCGAGCAGAAGGCGATCGTGAAGTACGCAGCCGAGTCCGCCTCCTCCGACATGATCTGGAAGGCGCTCGATCGCTATTCCAAGGATCTCGAGATGCTGCGGGGCAAGGGCGTCAATGTGGTCGCGACGCCCGAAGCGATCCTGAAGGCGCAGCTCGCCGCCTGGGACAAGGTGCTGGAGAAGCTCGGCGCCGAGAACGCCTTCTTCAAGAAGGTGGTCGACAGCCAGAAGGACTGGGTCAAGCGCACCGTGTCCTATCAGCGCGTCAACGAGCCTTCGCGCGATCTCGCCTTCAACCACTTCTTCAAGACCTAAGGACCGCCGCCTTTGTGGAGTCGCGCCCGCCATCCCCCGGGATGGCGGGCGTTCCTTGCCAATCTCGGAACAGCAGGCAGCGGACGCGGATGAAACTGATCCTCGCGATCGACAAGCTCAACACCGCCATCGGCAAGCTCGCCGGCTGGACGATCCTGATCCTGACGCTGGCGATCAGCTACGAGGTCTTCTCGCGCTATGCGCTGCGGGCGCCGACCGAATGGGCCTTCGACGTCAGCTATATCCTCTACGGCACGCTGTTCATGCTGGCCGGGCCTTACGCGCTCGCCCGCAATGCGCATGTGCGCGGCGATTTCCTCTACCGTGAATGGAGCCCGCGCACGCAAGCCAAGCTCGATCTTGCGCTCTACTTCCTGTTCTTCTTCCCCGGCATCATTGCGCTCGCCTGGGCTGGCTACAAATTCGCGGCCTTCTCCTGGATGATCAAGGAGCACTCCTCGAACTCGCCGAGCGGCCCGCCGCTCTACCATTTCAAGACGCTGATTCCGATCGCCGGCGTGCTGATGACGGTGCAGGGACTGGCCGAGGTAGCGCGCTGCGCCGTCTGCCTACGCACCGGCGAATGGCCGCCGCGGCTGCACGATGTCGAGGAAACCGAGAAGCTCATTCTCGAACAGGCTGCCGCCCAAGGCGCGCCGGATGCGGGGAAGACGGTCTGATGCTGGGCATGGGCAATCCGGAACTGGGCGTGGTGATGCTCGTCCTGTTCATCTTCTTCATTATGCTCGGCTTCCCGATCGCCTTCACGCTGATGGCGCTGGGCGTCGGCTTCGGCTACTGGGCGATGGGCGACACCGTGTTCAGCCTCGTGGTCCAGCGCACCTATTCGGTGATGGCCAACGACGTCCTGGTCTCGATCCCGCTCTTCATCTTCATGGGCTACATCATCGAGCGGGCGAACATCCTCGACAGGCTGTTCCACTCGATCCAGCTCGCGCTCGGTAACGTTCCAGGCTCTCTCGCCATTGCCACATTGGCGACCTGCGCGATCTTCGCGACGGCGACCGGAATCGTCGGGGCGGTGGTAACGCTGATGGGGCTGCTCGCCTTCCCGGCGATGCTGCGGGCCGGCTACGACGTCAAGCTCTCGGCCGGCGTGGTCTGTGCCGGTGGCTGCCTCGGCATCCTGATTCCGCCTTCGGTGATGCTGATCCTCTACGGCGCGACCGCCGGCGTCTCGGTGCCGAAGCTCTATGCCGGCGCGCTCTTCCCCGGCCTGCTGCTGGCGGGGCTTTACATGCTCTATGTGCTGATCCGCTGCTGGCTCAACCCGGCATTGGCGCCGAAGCTGCCGAAGGAGCAGACCGACGTTCCGTGGACGAGCGTGCTCTGGGCGCTCGTCACCAGCTTCTTCCCGCTCACCATCCTGATCATGTCGGTGCTGGGCTGCATCTTCTTCGGCCTGGCGACACCGACCGAGGCGGCCGCCGTCGGCTCGCTCGGCAGCCTGATCCTCGCCGCCGCCTATCGCTCGCTCTCCTTCGGCAAGGTCAAGGAATCGGTGATCCTGACGGCGCGGACCTCGGCCATGGTGTGCTGGCTCTTCGTCGGCTCGTTCATCTTCTCGTCGATCTTCGCCATCCTTGGCGGTCACGAGCCGATCAAGAACCTGGTCACGGCGCTCAACCTGTCGCCGACCATGTTCCTGATCGTGGCGCAGCTGATCATCTTCGTGCTCGGCTGGCCGCTGGAATGGACCGAGATCATCGTGATCTTCGTGCCGATCTTCCTGCCGCTGCTCGAGTTCTTCAAGATCGATCCGCTGTTCTTCGGCATTCTGATTGCCCTGAACATCCAGACCTCGTTCCTGTCGCCGCCGGTGGCGATGGCGCCGTTCTACCTGAAGGGCATCGCGCCGCCGCATGTCACCATCAACCAGATCTTCTCGGGCGTGATGCCGTTCCTCTGGATCGTGCTGGTGGCGATGGTCGTGGTCTACGTTTTCCCCGGCATCGCGCTCTGGCTGCCCAAATATCTCTACGGTTGAGGCCTCAATCCTCGGTGCGGGCGTCCTGGCCGCAACGGAAGCCCGCTGCCTTCTCGTCGGCGAGGCGACGGGCCGTCGCATTGGCGTCCGGCTTGCGGGCGTCGACACTGCCGATGATGCAGGAGGCAGCATCGGGCGCGAGCCGGTAGACGACGAGCCGGCTGCCGTCCAGCTTGCCGACGCTTGCGCCAGTAGCGTAGCGCACGATCGCCGCCTGCGGTCGCGCAGCTTTCGGTCCGCGCCATTCGATCGTCCTGCCAACCTCGAAGAAGGCGGCCTTGTCCGAGATCGTCTCCTGCAGCGCCTTGGCACCGAACTCGACCGCGGATGAATCGTCACCAGCAGTCCAGATCACCGTGAAGCCCGGCTTGCCCGGGCAGCGATGGATCGCGACCGGATCGCCATTGCCCTTGTCCTTGCGGCATTTGGCGTAGTCATGAGTCGTATAGCTGCTCGTCCACTGCTCGGCGTGCAGGGGCGCTGCGAGCAGGGTCGCAAAGCCGGTGGCCAGGGCTAGCCGTGCGATCGTCATGACGGGCCTTCTCCGTTGAGACAGGGTTGATCCGACGACATCCGGCACCTGCCGACAAGAGCTGCGAGCCAGCGCGGACACGGAACCTGACGGCATTTCGGGAATTTTTTATGCGAACCGCGCGATTCCGGCCCTGCGGCCGACAAGCCTGGTGCATGGCGAACCGTTCGCCACCCGGCTATCCAATCGGAGAACGAACATGACCCGTACCAAGAAGAGCTTCGCCGCCGCCCTTGCCGCCCTTGCGATCGGCGCTTCCGTTTTCGCCGCCTCTGATGCCGAGGCGCGCCCGCGCTATTATCGTGGCGCTGCGATCGGCGCCGGCGTCGTCGGTGCGCTTGCCCTCGGCGCCCTTGCCGCCGGCGCTGCCAGCGGTCCCGCCTACGGCTATTACGACGATGGCTACGCACCGGCCTATGCTCCGGTTCGCCGCTGCCACTTCGTCGATCGCGTCAACTATTACGGCGAGGTCATCGGCACCCGCCGCGTCTGCCGCACTTACGACTGAGCTTCTCCCAGGGCCTTCCTCCCCGGCCCGACATCCTGGCCCGCCGGTTCGCCCGGCGGGCTTTTTTGACGTCCGAGGGCTCCTCAGCCGCCGGTCGACATGGTCAGCGGGGGCTTCACCTCGGCGGGAACCGGCGAGGTATAGCCGCCATCGGCCGCGACGCGCTTCTGGAAATCGGCCTTGGCAGCGGCCATCAGCGCCGGGTCGGTCAGCACGGCAGCGCCGGTCGCCGCCATCGCCTTGGCGACCTGGACCATCGCCTTGTGCGCCGCCGGCATCTTGCCCTGTGCCACCACCTGCCAGGTGTGGAAGGGCGTGCCGATCGCGACGGTCGGCGCATGCGCCTGCACGGTCGGGACGACCCAGCTGACGTCGCCGACATCGGTCGAGCCGATCGCCGGGTTGCGCGGGGAGTCGAGCGGCACGGTGAAATCGGCGAGCTCGGCATCGGTCTTCTGCACGCCGATCGCGCGCCAGACAGCGGCGATGTCCTTCTGCGACAGGGTTGCGCGGATCTGGCGGGCGAATTCCTTGTCGGCGTCGTCGAAATGCGGCGGGCCGAGATCTTCCATGATGCCCTGCAGCGCCTGCTCCAGCGGGCCGTTGCCGACGACGTTGGAGACGGCGGAGACGATCTTCATCTCCATCGTGGTCTCGGTCATCAGCGCGGCGCCTTCGGCGATCTTCTTGACGCGGCCGACCAGCTCCAGCATCCCCGGCAGGTCGCGGGCGCGGATCGAATAGCGCACGCGGGCATGGGCCTGGACGACGTTGGGGGCGATGCCGCCGGTGTCGAGCAAGGCGTAATGGACGCGGGCGTCGCTCGGCATGTGCTCGCGCATATAGTTGACGCCGACGCTCATCAATTCGACGGCGTCGAGGGCGCTGCGGCCGAGCTCGGGCGAGGCGGCAGCATGTGAGGCGCGGCCGGTGAAGATGAAATCGGCGCGAGTATTGGCCAGCGAAAGCGGCGGGGTGACCTCCCAGAAGCTGCTCGGGTGCCAGGAGATGGCGATGTCGGCATCCTTGAAGGCGCCGGCGCGGACCATGAAGGCCTTGGCGGCGCCGCCTTCCTCGGCCGGGCAGCCATAATAGCGGACGCGGCCGGGCAGCTTGTTCTCGGCGAGCCAGTTCTTCATCGCGGTCGCAGCCAGCAGAGCGGCCGAGCCGAGCAGGTTGTGGCCGCAGCCATGGCCGTGGCCGCCGGTCTCGATCTCGCTGTGCTTGGCGACACCGGATTCCTGGCTGAGGCCGGGCAGGGCGTCATATTCGCCGAGGAAGGCGATGACCGGGCCGCCTTCGCCGGCCTCGCCGATCACCGCTGTCGGGATATCGGCGACGTTTTCGGTGATCCGGAAGCCCTGGTGCTGGAGCTCGGCGACATGCTCGGCGACCGAGCGCTTCTCGGTGTAGCAGACCTCGGGAATGGCCCAGACCCGGTCGCTGAGTTCGATGAAGCGCTCTTTGCTGGCGTCGACGTGACGCCAGAGGTCATTGCGATTGTCCATGTCTTGTCTCGCTGGAGAGGGAAGCCTCGCCTCCTTTTCGCAAGCGCATGGTCATGCGTCCAGCAACCGCAGGGCATGGCGGCCCTGCCTCATGGCTTTCTTATGCGCTTGCTTTTCGACGCGGCATCGGCCTGATGCGCGCCATGGCCCGCCATAAGCTGTTGTTCGTCGCCACCGAGGACTGGTTCTTCGCCTCGCATTTCCTGCCGATGGCGCGCGCCGCGGCGGAGATGGGGCTCGACGTCGCCGTGATTGCCAGGGAGCGCAATCATCGCAAGGCAATCGAGGCGACAGGCGCAAGGCTGATCGCGCTCGAGGCGGAGCGGCGCTCGCTCTCTCCGGTGGCGCTGGTCAAGCAGATCATCGCCCTGAAGCGCCTGATCGAGCGAGAGAAGCCCGACATCCTGCATTGCATCGCGCTGAAGCCGATCGCGCTCGCCGGTCTCGCCGGGCGCCTCGCCGGGGTCGAGCGGCGGGTTTATGCCCTGACCGGGCTCGGCTTCCTCGGCGCGCGCGAGGGCGCAGCTGCCGATGCGGTGCGGCTGGCGACGAAGCTTTGGCTGCGTGAAGCGATCGACGGGCCAAATGTCCGCTTCCTGTTCGAAAACCCCGACGATCCGCTGACGCTCGGGCTCGATCCTGCCGATGCCGGCAAGGTCGCGATCGTCGGCGGCGCCGGGGTCGATCCGCTGATCCTGATGCCCGAGCCGATGCTGCTGCAGCCGCCGCTCAAGGTCGCGCTCGTCGCCCGCATGCTCTGGTCGAAAGGCGTCGACCTTGCCGTCGAGGCGGTGACGCTGGCGCGCAAGCAGGGCGCGCGCGTCGAGCTCACCCTGCACGGTGCGCCGGACCCGTCCAACCCCAAGGCGGTGCCGGAGGCGACCTTGCGGGAATGGTCGGCGCGACCGGGTATCAACTGGGCCGGGCCGACGCGCGACATCGAGGATGTCTGGCGCAAGCACCATGTCTGCTGCCTGCCCTCGCGCGGTGGCGAGGGTCTGCCGCGGACCTTGCTGGAAGGCGCCGCCTGCGGGCGGGCGCTGCTGACCACCGACGTGCCAGGTTGCCGCTCCTTCGTCCGCACCGGCCAGGACGGATTCGTCGTGCCCGCCAACGACATCGCCGCGCTGGCGCAGGCACTGGTGACGCTGGCAGCCTCGCCCGGGCAGGTCGAGCGCATGGGGACGAGCGCCCGCGAGCGCCTGCTCGCGGGCTACACCGAGCGTGACGTGATGGACGGCGTCAAGGCGCTCTACCGCGCCCTGCTCGGCCAGCGGCAGGCGGATCTGGTCGCGTGAACGAGGCGGATGCGACGCTGGATCGGCTCGCCTTCATCCGGGCCCATACGCGGCTGTTGCCGGTGCCGCATGCGCCTGAGATTGCGCTCCATGTCGCTGAGGAGGCGACCGAGCTCTGGCAGAAGACCGAGGACGAGCTGGCGACGATCGGCCTGCCGCCGCCGTTCTGGGCCTTCGCCTGGGCCGGCGGGCAGGCGCTGGCGCGCTATATCCTCGACCATCCGGAGGTCGTGCGCGGTCGGCGTGTGCTCGATTTCGCCAGCGGCTCCGGCCTCGTCGCAATTGCCGCGGCCAAGGCAGGCGCGGCAGAGGTGATCGCAGCCGATATCGACGCCTTCGCCGCGGCCGCGATCGGGCTCAATGCGCAGGCGAATGGCGTCTCGATTGAAGCCTGGCTCGACGATCTGCTCGGCCTCGACCAGGGCTGGGACGTCATTCTCGCCGGCGACATCTGCTATGAGCGCGAATTGGCGGCGCAGGTGATCGGCTGGCTCTCAAGCCTGTCGCAGCGTGGCGCGACCGTGCTGATCGGCGATCCCGGCCGCAGCTATCTGCCGAAGGACCGGCTCGTCGAGGTGGTGACCTATCAGGTGCCGGTGACGCGCGCGCTGGAGGATGCCGAGATCAAGAAGAGCTCGGTCTGGAGATTGGCAGGCTAGGGGCGGTAGGCGGCGAAAGCTCCCGCTCAGGCGGCCCGGCTTGGCGCTGTCTCCGGGGGCATGCCGTCTTTGATGACGCTCCTGAGCATATCCCGCAATTCGGGCGTATCCTGATGCCCGTGAACCTTGACGGCATGCTGGACGGCCGCTTCCAGCAGTTCGCCCTCGGTATCGGCGCCGATCGCGATCGAGCAGTTCATCTCGCTCGGGAATTCACGGCAGTCGATGAATTTGCGTCCCATGGCATCCTCCCGATTGGAAGATCAGGTGCCCCTCACATCGAAGGGCTGCATGGCTTACAATACGCCCAGGCGCGGTTGCCGCAAAAGCGCTATGCAGCCGACAATGGCGGTGAGCGTGACTATTCGGTCTACTGGCGCCGTGATGTGGCGCGGGGAGGATGCCGGGATCAAGAAGAGATCGGTGTGGCGGCTGGCGAAAAGGGCGGCCGGCGGACAGCTTCTTTTATACGATGGATCGCAATGGGTCGGAAGCTGACTTTCTGAGTGATGGAGAAGACCTTGGTCAGCTTCTGGATGTAGCAGCCATTTCTCGACATTCTTGGAGAAACGCGATCATATCGTCCAATTTCTCTGACGGTAAAATGATCGGTGTGCCGTCCAAATTACCACCGCTGGAGTCGGAGGGCGAAGGCATCATAAAGACGACTTTCAATTCTCCCTTCAAGTGGACCATCAGAACCTGTAACCCCTGAGACACGCCAGGGCTGTGAAAGTATCGCTTGGCAATTGTTTCTGCGCTGTGGAGCGGGTTTAGAAGTTCCAATAAACGGCTGAACATTGTTTGGCTCCGCAACATGTGAGCCAGATTGTCACAATGTGCGGTGTTGTAAAACATGCCGCGTCGGCATCGGTAATAGGTCGGAAGCAGTCTCGTTTTTGTCCCCCTACGAAATCGCCTCCTTCAGATCCAACGTCCCCTGAGTCCCGATCGCATCGTAATTCCGCTTCAGCCAGCGCTTCGCCGCCGTGCGGCCGAGGTCGCGCAGGCTGAGCAGGAAATTCCATTCGGAGTTGAGGCGCGACGAGGAGGTCAGCTGCGCCAATGGCAGGCCGCCATCGATCCGGTGCATCAGCACGCGCTTGTAGTCGCCGGTCGAGAGCTTGCCGTCGTCGAGCAGGCGGTTGACGAAGTCGATGGCGCGCAGTTCGCGCAGGAGCGAGGCGTTGAAGGTGATCTCGTTGAGCCGGTCCTGGATGGCGCGGGCATTGGTCGGCAATTCGCGGCGTTCGAGCGGATTGATCTGGACCAAAAGAATGTCGTCGCCGGCCGCTTCGTAGAACAGCGGGAAGAGCGGTGGATTGCCCATATAGCCGCCGTCCCAATAGGGCTCGCCGCCGATCTCGACTGCCTGGAACAGCATCGGCAGGCAGGCGGACGCCATCAGATGGTCGGCGGTCAGCTCCTGGCGGGTGAAGATCTTGATCTTGCCGGTGCGGACATTAGTCGCCGAGATGAAGAGATTGACGTCGGCGCAGCCCTGGACCTTGTCGAAGTCGATCAGGTCGGCAATGACCCCGCGCAGCGGATTGATGTTGAGCGGGTTGACGTCATAGGGGCTCGCCACCTTCGAGAGCAGCTCGAACCAGATCAGCCCCGGCGGGCGCCCATCCGTCCAGGCGCCGAGCATGGTGTCGAGCAGCGAGCGCTCCGAGCCGCCATATTTGCCGTCGACGCTGATCCGGCGCCAGAAATTCTCCAGCGCGGTGCGGGCGCCGTCGATGCCGCCGTCGAGCCAGCCCTCGGTCAGCACCACCGCGTTCATCGCGCCGGCGCTGGCACCGGTGATCGCCTCGATGGCGATGCGGCCATCGGCCAGGATGGCGTCGAGCACGCCCCAGGTGAAAGCGCCATGCGCGCCGCCGCCCTGGAGCGCGAGGTTGACCGATTTCTCGGCCTTCGGCCCCGCCAGGCCCTTGACCTGCGGGACGCGGCTGCGCTTGCGGCCGGTCACGCGGCGGTCCAGCCGCCATCCATCGGCAGGGTCGTGCCGGTGATCGATTTCGCCGCATCGGTGCAGAGGAAGACCGCGAGCGCCGCGACCTGCTCGACGGTGACGAACTCCTTGGTCGGCTGGGCCAGCAGCAGCACGTCGTTGATGACCTGCTCCTTGGTCAGGCCGCGCGCCTTCATCGTGTCTGGGATCTGCTTTTCGACCAGCGGCGTCCAGACATAGCCCGGCGCGATCGCGTTGACGGTGATGCCGTTGGTCGCGACCTCCAGTGCCACCGTCTTGGTGAAGCCGGCGATGCCGTGCTTGGCCGAGACATAGGCCGACTTGAATGGCGAGGCGACGAAGGCGTGGGCGGATGCGGTGTTGATGATCCGACCCCAGCCCTTCGCCTTCATTTTCGGCAGGGCGGCGCGGGTGGTGTGGAAGGCCGAAGACAGGTTGATCGCGATGATCTGGTCCCATTTCTCGATCGGGAACTCGTCGACCGGCGCGACATGCTGGATGCCGGCATTGTTGACGAGGATGTCGATGGCGCCGAATTCCTTCTCGGCTTCGGCGACCATGGCGGCGATCTCGTCGGGCTTCATCATGTTGGCGGCGGAGTAGCGCGCCTTGACCTTGAAGTCCTTTTCGATGCCGGCGCGCTCCTTCTCGATCGCGTCTGCTTCGCCGAAGCCGTTGATCACGACATTGGCACCTTCGGCAGCGAGGGCGCGGGCGTAGGCGAGGCCGATGCCGGAGGTGGAGCCGGTGATAAGGGCGGTACGATCTTTGAGGAACATGCTGGCTCCTGACATTTGGCCTGAGAACGCTTAGCTTACCGGCGGAGGCTGGCATCGCGCCAGCGAGGGAGCGTCGGTCACCAGGACGGTGCCCGATGTGCTATTGCAACGCAACATGACGAAAATGCAGCCTGAAGGTCACGATCACGCTGATGGTCACGAGCATGGTCTCTGCCAGCATGCCCACGATCATTCGCGCCATGCCGCCGCCGGCCTCGCCCGTGCCGAGGCGGTCTGCCGCGAGCGCGGCCTGCGCCTGACGCCGATCCGGCGCAAGGCGCTGGAGGCACTCTACGCCGACCACAAGCCCGTCGGCGCCTATGATCTGGCCGACCGGATCTCGCCGCCGGGCGGGCGCCGGCTCGCGCCGATCTCGATCTACCGCGCGCTCGACTTCCTGGTCGAGCAGGGCTTCGTGCACCGCCTCAGCTCGCGCAACGCCTTCATCGCCTGCCCGCATGGCCATGGCGCCAACGAGGCGGTCGCCTTCCTGATCTGCGAAATCTGCGGCGGCGTCGACGAGGATGCCTCGCCAGCGATGCGGGCCGCGATCAAGGGCATGGCCGAGGGACTCCGCTTCCAGACCTCCTATCAGGTGGTCGAGATCGTCGGCCGCTGCGAGCATTGCCGCGGCGCCGGGACAGCTTGACGACCACCGGGCAACGGCGCAGTGCAGCCATGACGAGCCGTTGCCGGCGAAGGATCCGGATCATTCCATGAGCGAACAGCCGCTGACCTGCCTGCCCGAAGGGCCTGAAGCTGCGCCGGCACCGCGCAAGCGCACCGTGCCGGTGATGGTCGGCCATGTGCAGGTCGGAGGCGGCGCGCCGATCGTGGTGCAGTCGATGACCAATACCGACACCGCCGACATTCCGGCGACGGTCGGGCAGGTCGCTGCGCTGGCGCGGGCCGGTTCGGAGCTGGTGCGCATCACCGTCGACCGCGACGAGGCCGCCGCCGCCGTGCCGCATATCCGCGAGCGGCTCGACATCCTCGGCATCGACGTGCCGTTGATCGGCGATTTCCATTATATCGGCCACAAGCTGCTGAGCGACCATCCGGCTTGTGCGCAGGCGCTGGCGAAATACCGGATCAATCCCGGCAATGTCGGCTTCAAGGACAAGAAGGACAGACAGTTCGGCCAGATCGTCGAGCTTGCGATCAGGCACGGCAAGAGCGTGCGGATCGGCGCCAACTGGGGCTCGCTCGACCAGGAATTGCTGACCTCGCTGATGGACATCAACGCCGCTGCCCCGAAGCCGCTCGATGCGCGCGCGGTGATGCGCGAGGCGATGGTGCAGTCGGCCCTGCTCTCGGCCGAGCGCGCCGAGGAGATCGGCCTCGCCAAGGACAAGATCATCCTCTCGGCCAAGGTCTCCGGCGTGCAGGACCTGATTGCGGTCTACCGCATGCTCGCCGAGCGCGGCGACTATGCCATCCACCTCGGCCTGACCGAGGCCGGCATGGGCTCGAAGGGGCTCGTGGCGTCCTCGGCGGCGCTCGGCGTGCTGCTGCAGGACGGGATCGGTGACACCATCCGCTTCTCGCTGACGCCGGAGCCGGGC
This sequence comes from Allobosea sp. NPDC055332, assembly GCF_053645455.1. Lineage (NCBI taxonomy): Bacteria > Pseudomonadati > Pseudomonadota > Alphaproteobacteria > Hyphomicrobiales > Alloboseaceae > Allobosea > Allobosea sp. NPDC055332. The sequence goes on from NZ_JBSHMO010000004.1 coordinate 399,918, forward strand.
GGCGACCGCACGCTCGAGGTGAAAGCCTCGCAGGAATTGCTGCAGACCATGGGCTTCAGGGCCTTCGTGCCGCTGGTCGCGGCCTGCCCGGGCTGCGGACGGACGACCTCGACGGTGTTCCAGGAGCTGGCAATGGACATCCAGAGCTGGATCTCCACCTCCATGCCGGAGTGGAAGACGCGCTATCCCGGCATCGAGGCGCTCAACGTCGCGGTGATGGGCTGCATCGTCAACGGACCCGGCGAGTCCAAGCATGCCGATATCGGCATCTCGCTGCCGGGAACGGGCGAGGCGCCGACCGCGCCGGTCTTCGTCGACGGCAAGAAGGTGGCGACCCTGCGCGGGCCATCGATCGCGGCCGAGTTCAAGACGATGGTCGAGACTTACGTCGAGCGACGCTACGGCGCCCACGCTGCCGCTGCAGAATAGGCATGGGCGATTCAATCGTTTGAAGCGATTCACGGCACGCGTGGCGCGAAAGTGGCTGCCGCCAGCGTGGAACTGCTCTAGCGTCTTTGCCTGGACAGACATGCCGTGCTAGAGGCCCCGGCCTTTCGCTGCATTGCAGCACCCGCGGAGCGCCCTGATGGGTCATGACCAGCAGCACCCGCCGGCCTCCAAGCCGGATGGGGATCGCTTCGGGCTCGAAGAGCCGGCCGGCAACGGCCACTCCACGCAGAGTTACGCAGCATTGGCGCTTGGGGCGCTCGGCGTCGTCTATGGCGATATCGGCACCAGCCCGCTCTATGCGCTGCGCGAGACGATCCTGGCCGCGACCGGCGCGGCCGCTGGCGGGCATGGCGGCGGCGCCGAAGTCGTTCTGGCCGGCCCGCTGCCGCGCGCGGCGGTGATCGGTGTGCTCTCGCTGATCCTGTGGTCGCTCGTCTTCGTGGTGACGCTGAAATATGTCGTGCTGCTGCTGCGGGCCGACAACAATGGCGAGGGCGGCACGCTGACCCTGGTGGCGCTGGCGCAGCGGGCGCTCGGGCGCACCCGCGGCGGGATCGTACTCTTTCTCGGCATGGCCGGCGCAGCGCTGTTCTATGGCGACGCGGTGATCACGCCGGCGATCTCGGTGCTCTCCGCGGTCGAGGGACTGAAGCTGGTGACGCCGGTGTTCGACGACTACGTCATCACCATCGCCTCGGCGATCCTGATCGCGCTGTTCCTGGTGCAGAGCCGCGGCACCGGCAAGGTCGCCAATTTCTTCGGCCCGATCATGACGATCTGGTTCCTGACGCTGGCGGCCCTCGGCATCTACCATATCGCCGACGATCTCGGCGTCTTCGCCTCGATCAACCCCTATTACGGCGTCCGCTTCTTCATCGACCATCCTGGCCTTTCGCTGGCGGTGCTGGGCAGCGTTTGTCTCGCCGTGACCGGCGCCGAGGCCCTTTACGCCGATATGGGCCATTTCGGCCGTGGGCCGATCCGCAGCGCCTGGATCTTCCTGGTCTTCCCGGCGCTCTGGCTGAACTATCTCGGACAGGGTGCTCTGATCCTGTCCGATCCGACCACGATCGACAATCCGTTCTACAAGCTGGCGCCGCCGGCGCTGATCCTGCCGCTGGTGATCATGGCGACGCTCGCCACGATCATCGCCAGCCAGGCGGTGATCACCGGGGCCTATTCGCTGACCCGGCAGGCGATCCAGCTCGGCCTGCTGCCGCGCCTGGAAATCCGTCACACCTCCGAGCACACCTCAGGGCAGATCTACATCCCGCGCATCAACGTGCTGCTGCTGTTCACGGTGCTGCTGCTGGTCTGGACCTTCAAGACCTCGTCCAACCTGTCGCACGCCTATGGCATCTCGGTGTTCGGCGCGATGCTGGTCGATTCCTTGCTCGCCTTCATCGTGATCTGGAAAGGCTGGCGCTGGGGGGCGGTGGCCGCGGCGGCCGTGATTCTGCCCTTCCTGATCATCGACGTCGCCTTCTTCTCGGCGAACATGCTGAAGCTGCTCAGTGGCGGCTATGTGCCGGTGCTGTTCGCCTTCGCGCTGATCGTGCTGATGTGGACCTGGGTGCGCGGCACCAAGATTCTGTTCGACAAGACCCGCAAGACCGACGTGCCGTTGCTCGAGCTGGTCGGCATGCTGACCAAGAGCCCGCCTTATCGCGTCAAGGGCATGGCGGTGTTCCTGACCAGCGATCCGGAGACGGCGCCGGCCTCGCTGCTGCACAACCTCAAGCACAACAAGGTGCTGCACGAGCGCAATGTGATCCTGACCGTGCGTTCGGCCGATACGCCGCGCGTCGCCGAGAGCGAGCGCGTCCGGCTCTCGCGCATCACCGACGATTTCTGGCGTGTCGAGATGGTCTATGGCTACATGGAGAGCCCGAACGTGCCGAAGGGGCTGGCCATTCTGCGCAAGCAGGGCTTCAAGTTCGACATCATGTCGACCTCGTTCTTCCTGTCGCGCCGCTCGATCAAGGCCTCGCCGCAATCGGGCATGCCGATCTGGCAGGACAACCTCTATATCGGCCTGACCAAGAGCGCGACCGACGCCACCAACTTCTTCCAGATCCCGACCGGCCGCGTCGTCGAGGTTGGCACGCAGGTCACGGTCTGACGCGTCAACTCTTGCGCTGGGCGGTGAACTCGGCCGCCGCGCGCAGCATCGCCGCTTCCGGCCCCAAACCGACGAGCGCCGCGATCGCCTCGCCGCTAAGCCGATCGCGCTCGTGCTTGGCCGCGTCGAGCCCGAGCGTCGCGACGAGCGTCGCCTTGCCCTTGGCATCGTCCTTCGCCGTCGCCTTGCCCATCTGCTCGGGGCTCGCCTCGATGTCGAGGATATCGTCGGCGACCTGGAAGGCGGCGCCCAGCGCCTTGCCGTAGCGCTCCAGCGCGGCCATCCGCGTGGCATCCGCCTGGCCGAGGCGGCCGCCGATCAGGACGCTGCCGACGAGCAGCGCGCCGGTCTTCATCGCCTGCATCCGCCGGATCTGCACCTCGCTGAGCCTGCTGGGGGCGCCGTCGCCAGCGAAGCGCCCTTCGGCGGCAAGATCGAGCATCTGGCCGCCGACCATGCCGCCGAGCCCGAGCGCGCGGGCGAACAGCAGGATGATCGCGGCCCGCGTCTCGCCATCCGGATGCGTCCTTGGATCGGCGATCACGTCGAAGGCGAGCGTCAGCAGGCCGTCGCCGGCCAGGATCGCGGTGGCCTCGTCGAAGGCCCTGTGCACGGTCGGGCGGCCGCGGCGGGTGTCGTCGTCGTCCATGGCCGGCAGGTCGTCATGGACAAGGGAATAGCAATGCGCGAGCTCGACGGCGGCGCCGGCGCGCAATGCTTGCTTCACGGGGACGCCGAAGAGTTTCGCTGTCTCGACGACGAGGAAAGGGCGAAGGCGCTTGCCGCCACCGAGCGCGCCATGGCGCATCGCTGCGAGCAGGCGGTCGGGGCGATGGATTTCGCCGGCCTCGGATTTGTCCTGCAGCAGCGCCTCCAGCAGCGCCTCGATCGCCGCCGCCGTCTCGGACAGGGTGCTGGCCAGAGCCGCGGCGGGGGCAGTCCGTTCCACGGAACTCATCATCATTTCTCGCGTTGGCTGGCCGAAGTTTGGCGCGCGGGGCTTGCCGGAGGCGGCTGCGATCGTCAAGCGTGGGGGAATGACGCGCATGGCTGACAATCCGGCTCCGCGACGCGGAAGTCTCGCGGGACGGATCGTTCGTGCCCTGATCCGGTTGACGCTGGCGCTGATGCTCGTCTTCCTGGCCCTGCTGTTGCTCTATCGTTTCGTGCCGGCGCCTTCGACGTTGATGCTGGGGCGCTGGCTGACCTTTCGTACGGTCGAGCGCGACTGGGTGCCGCTGGCGCAGATCTCGCCGCACCTGATCCGCGCCGTGATCGCCTCGGAGGACCAGCGCTTCTGCTCGCATGCCGGCGTCGACTGGGGCGAGCTCAACGCCGTGCTGCAGGACGAGGACGGGCCGAGCCGCGGCGCTTCGACGCTGACCATGCAGACGGCCAAGAACCTCTTCCTCTGGCCGGGCCGCTCCTATCTGCGCAAGGGAATGGAGCTGCCGATGGCGCTGGCGATCGATCTCGCCTGGCCGAAGCGTCGCGTGATCGAGGTCTATCTCAACATCGCCGAATGGGGCGACGGCATATTCGGCGCGGAAGCCGCAGCCCAGCGCCATTTCGGCAAGCCGGCCTCGCGCTTGACGCCGGCGGAAGCCGCGCGCCTCGCCGGAGCGCTGCCGAACCCGATCCTGCGCAATCCGTCGCGGCCGAGCCGGGCCCTGCAAGCCGCCGCCGGGCGAGTTCAGCGGCGGATGAACCAGCTTGGGCCGCTTGGAAACTGTGCGCTTCCGACCGGTGCGAGCGCGCAGGCGCCATTTTTTCCGCAGCATGGTCTAGCCAGAGCGCGCATGAGCGTGTAAAGGCCAGCCCTCATCACGAATGTGACGTCGTCGCGACAGTGGTGCGGGTGAAATGCCCCGCCTCGCGCGAAGGCATGATGGAGAGTACCGATGGCCGTTCCGAAGAGAAAGACTTCGCCGTCGAAGCGCGGCATGCGCCGCTCGGCCGACGCGCTGAAGCAGCCGACCTATATCGAAGACAAGAACTCGGGCGAGCTGCGCCGTCCGCACCATATCGACCTGAAGTCCGGCATGTACCGCGGCCGTCAGGTGCTGAAGGCCAAGACCGAGGCCTGATGCTACGGGGCCCGTTCGGGCCTTCAAGTCTTCAAGACCGAAGAGCGCCGGCCGCAAGGCCGGCCTTTTTCGTTTGTGGGTCAGGCCGAACGCAGGAGTCTTCGGGGCAGGCCGCGGCTCGCGAGCCCTTCATAATAGCGGCGGGCACCGATGAATGGCGTTTCGCGGTCGCGGCGAGCGAAGGGGCCGATGCCGGCATGGCTGGCGGCGAGCTGGACAAGGAAGGCGGCGGAGACGCAGGTGCTGCGGTCCTCCTGGCGATCGAAGGCTGCCTCGGGCCGTTCTGGGTCGACCATCGTGCTGCTCCGGAACATCTGGGGGTTCGGGAGCCAATTCCTGCAATCCGGGCGCCGGCTTTAACCGGCCATTAATGCAAGTTCATGCATCGTTTCGGGACAATTTCCTGTGATCCCGCAACCAGAACGGGGCGGTTTGTCCACCCGTCGCCCGAGGCAGTCGCAAAATGCCTGCGCCGTCCCTGTTCGGTTCCCGCGACGAGAGGATCGTCGAGCCGCGCAGCCTGCTCTCCTCGATCGGTGAAGTCGCTTACAGCTGGGATATCGGCAGCGATACGCTGAGCTGGGGCCCGAATGCGGCCGAGGTGCTGGGACCGGTGCCGGTGGGAGTGCTGGAACGGGGCCTGTCCTTTGCCGGACTGGTCGAGCCCGGCAGCGGTCGCAGCCGCTATGATGCGATCTTCTCCTCGGGTGGCCACGATCTCGGTGACGGGGCGATCTATCGCACGCGCTACGCTGCTGATCTCGCGGGCCGCAAGATGTGGATCGAGGACGCCGGGCGCTGGTTCGCCGGCATCGATGGCCGCCCGGCGCGGGCGCGTGGCGTGCTCAGGCTCGAGCGCGCGGTGCGGCCTGACGAGCTCGCTTCGGCCGATACCGATCTCTGCGACCGCGATGTCCTGGTCGAGCGCGTCGACGAGGCTCTGGCTGAGCATCTGCCGGCGGAACGCCCCGTGGCCGTGCTGGTCGCGGCGATCGGCGAGCTTTCGCGCCTCAACGCCGATTTCGGTCACGAAGGCACTGAAGAAATCATCGAAGAGGTGCGGCAGCGCCTGCATTCGGTGATGCGCCGCCGTGACCAGTTGATGCACTATGCCGGCAATCGTTTCGCCATCCTGCTCGGCGGCTGCCCGGCGAACCAGATCGAGGCCGCGGCGCAACGCTTCATCAAGGCGGTAGCGCGCTCGGCGGTCGAGACCTCGCGCGGGATCGCGCTGACGCGCTTGCGCGTCGGCGCCGCCATCGCCCCGGATCTGTCCCGCCACGGCTCGGTGCTGGTCAAAGCCGCTGAGAACGCGCTCGCCGGAGCCGAGGCGAGAGCGCTCGACACGGCGGTGATCGCGCGCCGGCCAGCCGTCGCTGAAGCCGGCGGAGCTGTGCAGCGGCTCGATCTCGAAGCGGTTGCCGCGCTCAACGAGCGCAAGGTGAGGCTGGCCTTCCAGCCGGTGGTGACGGCGAAGGGCCGCGCGCTCGCCTTCAATGAGGCGCTGCTGCGGGTCGAGCGTCCGCAAGGCGGCTTCCTGGCGGCTGCAGAGCTGGTGCCCCTGCTCGAAAGACGAGGCCTGGTGAGCCTGTTCGATCATCGCGTGCTGGAGCTCGCGATGACGTATCTGGCGGACCAGCCGGAGGCCGTGCTCTCGATCAACGTATCGCCTCGCACATTGGCGGAGGCGGACTGGATCGACGGTTTCGAAGCCAGCGCCGGGGCACAGCCTGCCGCCGCGAAGCGCCTGATCGTTGAAGTCACCGAGACCGCGACGATCGAGGACCCGGCCCGAATGGCAAAACTGCTGACGCGGATCAAACAGCGGGGCGCTCGGGTCGCGATCGACGATTTCGGAGCGGGGCACACCTCGCTCAGGCACTTGCGCGCCTTCCCGATCGACATCCTCAAACTGGATGGCGCGTTCACGCAGAATCTGCGGCGCTCGACCGACGACCGCTTCTTCGTGCGCACCTTGCTGGAACTGGCCCATCATCTCGGGGTCGAGACAGTCGCCGAATGGGTTGACGACGAGCTGCAGGCCTCCATGCTCTGTGACTGGGGCGTCACCTATCTGCAGGGGCATCTGGTCGGCAAGGCCGAGCTATGGCTCACAGATGCCGCGGCACCTCTGCAGGCAACAGGCTGACGTCTTCTCGTCAGCCTGCCGCACCGCTGGCTGGTCGGCGCGGGCTGCGCCGCGTCACTTGTCCTTGGCCAGCCTGTCGAGCCGCTCGCGCATCTCGTTGAGCTCACGCTTGAGGTTGCTGAGCTCGCCGCTCTCGCCCTGAGCTGGAGCCGAAGCTTCGCCGCGGGCTTTCGTCGCGGCTGCCGCCGCGAACGGATTGAACAGCCGGAACGCCTCGGTGAACATCGCCATATTGGCGCGTGTCTGAGCCTGGAGTGCGTCGATGGCGCCGGTACCGAAGGCCTTGCTCATCTGCTCGCGGATCTTGTTCTGGTCCTGCGTCAGATTATCCATTGAGAATTCGAGGTAGCGCGGCACCAGGGCCTGCATGCTGTCGCCGTAGAAGCGGATCAGCTGGCGCAGGAAGGTGATCGGCAGGAGGTTCTGCCCGTCCTTGCTCTCTTCCTCGAAGATGATCTGGGCCAGCACCGAGCGGGTGATGTCCTCGCCGCTCTTGGCGTCGTAGACGACGAAATCCTCGCCCTTGCGTACCAGGCCGGCCAGATCCTCCAGCGTGACGTAGGAGCTCGTACCCGTGTGGTATAGCCGGCGGTTGGCGTACTTCTTGATGACAGTCGGTTCTTTGTCGCTGGCCATCGACACCCACGCGGCTTGTTGCGGCCATAACCCAGGGATCGGGCAAGGCCGGAGAACGGTCCCGAAAGGAACGATAACTCTTCGGCGGCCCGCTGCAAGTTTTTTGAGCGCAAGACGGGACTGCGCCGAGTTTGCCTCGAAGATGAGCTTGGTCGCTTAGCCGTCTTGACGGCGTCGTTTTGCGCTTCGAAGGTGGGCTGGACAAGCCGCCCGGCCGTGTGGCCGGCGGGAATGAACCGGAGGACGAGCCCCATGGCTGAGAATGACATCGTGATCGTCGGCGCCGCGCGCACGGCGGTCGGCGCCTTCAACGGGGCCTTCGCCAACACGCCGGCTCACGATCTCGGCGCGGCCGTGATCAAGGACGTCCTGAAGCGCGCCAAGGTCGAGGCCGGCGAGGTCGACGAGGTCATCCTCGGCCAGGTGCTGACCGCGGCGCAGGGCCAGAACCCGGCCCGCAAGGCCGCGGTCGACGCCGGCGTGCCGCAGGGCGCGACCGCCTGGGGCCTCAATCAGGTCTGCGGTTCCGGCCTGCGCGCGGTCGCGATCGGCATGCAGCAGATCGCCAATGGCGATGCCAACATCATCGTCGCTGGCGGCCAGGAATCGATGTCGCTCTCGGCCCATGCCGCCCATATGCGCGCGGGTACCAAGATGGGCGACGTCAAGTTCATCGACACGATGATCAAGGACGGTCTCTGGGACATCTTCCACGGCTACCATATGGGCACCACGGCCGAGAACGTCGCGACCAAATGGCAGATCAGCCGCGAAGAGCAGGACCGCTTCGCCGTCGGCTCGCAGAACAAGGCCGAGGCGGCCAGGAAGGCCGGCCGCTTCAAGGACGAGATCGCGCCGATCACGATCTCGACGCGCAAGGGCGACATCGTCGTCGACACCGACGAATACATCCGCGACGGCGCGACGCTGGAGGCGATGGCCAAGCTCAGGCCCGCCTTCTCGAAGGACGGCACCGTGACCGCCGGCAACGCCTCGGGCATCAATGATGGCGCCGCCGCGCTCGTGCTGATGACGGCAAAGGAAGCCAGCAAGCGCGGCCTGACCCCGCTCGCCCGCATCGCCTCCTGGGCGACGGCCGGCGTCGATCCGGCGATCATGGGCTCGGGCCCGATCCCGGCGACGCGCAAGGCGCTGGAGAAGGCCGGCTGGAAGGTCGGTGATCTCCAGCTCGTCGAGGCCAACGAGGCCTTCGCGGCGCAGGCGCTGGCGGTGAACAAGGATCTCGGCTGGGATCCCGAGATCGTCAACGTCAATGGCGGCGCGATCGCAATCGGCCATCCGATCGGGGCGTCCGGTGCGCGCGTGCTGGTGACATTGCTGCACGAAATGGCCAAGCGCGACGCCAAGAAGGGTCTCGCGACGCTCTGCATCGGCGGCGGCATGGGTATCGCTCTCGCCGTGGAACGCTGAGCCGCTTTCCGCCATGCCGAAACAGACCACGCTCTACCGCTATCTCACCGGCCCCGATGACGCCTCGTTCTGTCATCGGGTCTCGGAAGCGTTGAGCCGGGGCTGGATCCTCTATGGCCACCCAACGCTGACCTATGACGAGAAGGCCGGTCGCGTGATCTGTGGGCAGGCGATTATCAAGGATGTCGACCGGGCTTACGAGCCCGGTCTCGATCTCAGCAAAGAATAACGCGGCCTTCATAGCCGCGTCTAAGAGGGAGAAGACGACGATGGCTAAGGTTGCATTGGTGACGGGTGGTTCCCGCGGCATTGGGGAGGCGATCTCGAAAGGGTTGAAGGCCGCCGGCTACAACGTCGCGGCGAGCTATGCCGGCAATGACGAGGCTGCGGCCAAGTTCACCCAGGAGACCGGCATCAAGACCTATAAATGGGACGTCTCGAACTATGAGGCTTGCGTCGCCGGCATCGCCAAGGTCGAGGCCGAGCTCGGGCCGGTCGATGTGCTCGTCAACAATGCCGGCATCACCCGCGACGGCATGTTCCACAAGATGACCAAGGAACAGTGGGACGCCGTCATCAACACCAACCTCAACTCGCTCTTCAACATGACCCGTCCGGTCTGGGAAGGCATGCGTTCGCGTAAGTTCGGCCGCGTCATCTGCATCTCGTCGATCAATGGCCAGAAGGGCCAGATGGGCCAGGTCAACTACTCCGCCGCCAAGGCCGGCGACATCGGTTTCGTCAAGGCGCTCGCGCAGGAAGGCGCGCGGGCCGGCATCACGGTGAACGCGATCTGCCCCGGCTACATCGCGACCGAGATGGTCAAGGCGATCGACCCGGCGGTGATCGAGAAGTCGATCCTGCCGCACATTCCGGTCGGGCGCCTCGGTGAGCCCGAGGAGATCGCGCGGGCGGTGGTGTTCCTGGCCAGCGACGATGCCGGCTTTATCACCGGCTCGACGCTTTCCGCCAATGGCGGGCAGTTCATGGCCTGAAGCTATCAAGGCCGCCACGCCGCATGCGGCGTGGCGGCCAGCGCAATCTGGCTGTGCTTTTCCGGCTTCATATTTCAAATGCGTGCAATCCGGCTATGTGCCGGGCGCAATTCGAGTTAGGCCGAGCCAGGATTGAGGCAGGCTTAAAAATTTAAATATTCCAGAGTCTTCCCCGTATTGTGGGATCTCGTGCGGCCTGAGTCCGTTAATTCTCCTTTAATCATCTCGTCGAAACTTCGCTGGACCAAGAGTTGGGAATCGCTTCGACTATCGAGAAGCGATTGTCGATCGCCTTTCGTTTTATGCACGCGAGGTCCAGCAGGCTGCTCAACGCATGCGGCCAAGAAAAAGGGGGAAGCCATTGACGCCTGCAAGCGCGCGCTGTCTCGCATTGCTGTCGACCTCTTCACTGGTCGTCTTCGCATTCCACACAGATCTCGCCTTGGCCGGCTGCGGCGCGACCAGCGCCGGCAACGACGTTGTCGTCTGCGATGCCGGTACCGCGCCTGATCCGACCGTGGCCCCCGTCGATCTCCAGGCCGGCGACGATACGCTCACCGTCAACAGCGGTACCTACAGCGGCGGCATCACCGGCGGGGCCGGCACCAAGACGGTGACGCTCGGCGGCGGAACGATCGCGAACTACACTAACACGGTCGGCACCAGCCTGATCACATTGCCGGGTGGCAGCACTGTCACGGTAACCGGTGGCGTTACCACCGGAGCGGGCGCCGACCTCTTCGAGATCAATGCCGGAACGGTCACTGGTGCCGTCAGTCAGGGTTCTGGCATCGACAGCTTCATCATGAATGGTGGCACGATCGGGTCGCTGGCTCAGGGCGACCAGCGCGACACGTTCCTGATGACCGGGGGTACCATCGTCGGCGCCTTCGAGGATGGCGACGTCGCGACGATGACCGGCGGCACGATCGGCCGTGTCGACATGAAGCTGGACAACAACATCTTCAACATGTCGGGCGGCCGGATCATCGGCAATCTGGTGACCGCCTTCGGCAACGACACGATCACGGTCTCGGGAGGGTCGATCGGCGGCAATATCAGCGTCAGCGGCGGCACCGACAGCGTTACCGTGACCGGCGGCTCGATTGGCGGCGAGATCCGCATGAGCACCGGCAACGATACCTTCCTCTGGCAGGGCGGCGGCGCGATCAGCGGTTTGATCGACATGGGCGATGGCGACGATACGGCGACGCTGCGCAATCTCGGCGACGCCCACGTCTCGGCGACGCAGACGATCACTGGTGGCGGCGGCGCCGACCTCCTGGTGCTGGCCGGGAGCGGGCCGTCGGCGATGAACGCCAGCCTTGTCACCGGCTTCGAGCGGCTGAACAAGATCGAGCCTGGCACCTGGACACTGAGCGGTTCGCTGACCGACTTCCAGACAGTCAATGTCCAGCAGGGCACGCTGCGTCTGACCGGCGACAATTCCGCTTTTGCGGGACAGACGATCGTCGATCCAGCCGGCATTCTCGAGGGGCCGGCTCCGGGCATTACGCCCGCCGTCACCAATAACGGCCTGGTCCGCTTCACCCAGCCGGATGTCGGCACCTATGCCGGCACCATCAGCGGCACTGGCGCGGTCGAGAAGACCGGAGCGGGCACCACGATCCTCACGGGCACCAATACCTATACGGGCGGCACCACCATCACTCAGGGCAGGTTGCAGCTCGGTGCTGGCGGCACCAGCGGCAGCATCGTCGGCAATGTCGTGGACAACGGCACGCTCGCCTTCAACCGCTCTGATCTGGTGACCTTCGCCGGCACGATCTCCGGGGCTGGTGCAGTCACGCAGGACGGTTCCGGCACGACGGTGCTGACCAGCGTCAATACCTATACCGGCGCAACGAGCGTCACCGCGGGCACGCTAGCCATCGGCGATACGGCCAATCGCGGTGCGGCGCTGGCGGGTGGCGGCCCAGTCGCGGTCGCTGCCGGTGCGACCTTTGGCGGCTATGGCCGCGTCGCCGGCTCGGTGACGAACAATGGCACCATCGCGGTGGCTGACGCGGTCGCGGCCTTTGCGGGCGCTGGCAAGGGCAACTTCACGATCGCGGGCACTCTGACCAATGCCGGCCTTGCGAAGGTTGGCGGTGCCGGCATCGGCAATAGGCTGACCGTCTCCAGCTATGTCGGTCAGGGCGGTACCGTCGCGCTCAACACCTATCTTGGGGGCGACGGCTCGCCTTCGGATCTGCTGGTCATCAATGGCGGTACGGCGAGCGGAACCTCACGGCTCGCGATCAGCAATGTCGGCGGCCCCGGCGGCGCGACCATCGGTGACGGCATTCTGGTGGTCGAAGCGACCAATGGCGGGACGACAAGCGCGACCGCCTTCTCACTGGCAGGACCGGTCGCGGCCGGCGCCTACGAGTACGTCCTGTTCCATGGCAGCACGACCGGCGGATCGAGCGAGAACTGGTATCTGCGCAACACAGTGGTTGCCGAGACGGGAGGCTCGGACACGGAAGCGGCGCCCGGCTCGCCGGCCTTGCCCGATGTGCCCGCGGGCTCGGACCCCATTCCACTGTATCGGCCGGAGGTCGCCGCCTATGCCGCCGTTCCGGCGATGGCACGGCGCCTCGGCGTCGCGACGCTCGGCACCTTTCATCAGCGGCGCGGCGAGCAGGGCTTGCTGAACGCGCAAGGCAGTTTCGCTGCGGGTTGGGGGCGTGTCTTCGGTGAGCGGATGGAACAGCGCTGGTCTGGGGCGGTCGACCCGGAATTCGACGGTCGCATCTGGGGGCTCCAGACCGGCCTCGATATCTACGGGATCGATCGTCCGAGCGGTCATCGCGACCGGTTCGGCCTGTTCTTCGGCTATGGCCGCGCCGAGGGCGACATTCGCGGCTTTGCCATCGGCCAACAGCGCAGCCCGACCGGCAAGCTCAACCTCGATGCGAAGAGCCTCGGCGCCTACTGGACGCATCTGGGCCCGACGGGCTGGTATGTCGACGCCGTGGTGATGCACAGCTGGCATGATGGTGATGCGCGCTCCAGCCGCGGTGTGCGCGGCGATATCGGGGGCACGTCGGTGACGGCCTCGCTGGAAGGGGGCTACCCGATCGCGCTCGGAGCAGGGTTCACCCTCGAACCGCAGGCGCAACTGATCTGGCAGCATTTGTCGCTCGATCGGACGCAGGATCGCTTCTCGGCGGTCTCGTTCGACAATGGCGACAGCCTGACCGGCCGGGTCGGCGCTCGCCTGCAGACGAACGTCCTATGGGGTTCCGCCGAGCTCCAGCCGTATCTGACGGCGAACCTCTGGCACAATTTCAGCCGCACCGACAAAATCCTGTTCGATGCGACCGACGTGATCCCGACGCGGTTCAAGGGAAGCTCGCTGGAAGTCGGCGGCGGCGTGGTCGCCAAGCTCTCCGCCAATGTCAGCCTCTATGCGACGGGCGGCTATGTGACCGCACTCGGCGACGACAAGGGCCACAGCGTGCGCGGCAATCTCGGACTGCGCGTCACCTGGTGAGGTGCGCTGCACGTGATGCCGCGGCGTGGACCTGTCAGCTGCGCGCGCCTTTCGGCAGCAGGAAGGTGAGCAGGCCGAAGGCCGGCAGCCAGGCGCAGAGCGCGAAGACCTGGACGATGCCGATCTTGTCGGCCAGCGCACCAAGTGCAGCGGCCGCCAGGCCGCCGAGGCCGAAGGCGAGGCCGTAGAACAGCCCGCCGACCAGGCCGACGCGGTGCGGTACCAGGTCGATCGCGTAGATCAGGATCGCCGAGAAGGCGCTCGCCATGATGAAGCTGATGACGACGCTGAGGACCACGGTCCAGACGAGATCGGCATAGGGCAAAGCGAGCGCGAAGGGCAGGCAGCCCAGGATCGACAGCCAGATCACGCGGTGGCGCCCGATGCGGTCGCCGATCATGCCGCCGATGATCACGCCGACCGCACCGACGACGAGGTAAAGGAAGAGCAGGATCTGCGAGAGCTGCAGCGGCACCTGGAAGCGCTCGATCAGGTAGAAGGTGTAATAGGAGGTGAAAGAGGCCGTATAGGCGTTCTTCGAGAACAGGATGACGATCAGCACCGCCATGGCGAGCAGCACGCGGCCGCGCGGCATGCCATGCGAGGCGACGTCGTCTGCATGGGCTTTCGAAGCGACCTGCTCGCGGCGGAAAGCGGTGTAGCGCGAGCCGATCCAGGCCATCAGCAGCATGGCGACGAGCACGATGCCGGAGAACCAGGACAGGCTCTGCTGGCCGTTGGGCACGACGACGGCAGCGGCGAGCAGCGGGCCGGTCGCATAGCCGACATGGCCGCCGACCTGGAACACGCCCTGCGCCAGTCCCTGCCGTCCGGCAGCGGCATGGCGGGCCATGCGGGTCGCCTCGGGATGGAAGACGGCCGAGCCGGTGCCGACCAGCGCCGCGGCGATCAGCACCATGCCGTAGCTGTGGGCGAAGGCGAGCGAGAGCAGCCCGGCCAGCGTCGCGCCCATGCCGGCGACCATCGCATAGGGCCAGGGCTTCTTGTCGGTGACATAGCCGAGGAGCGGCTGCAGCAGCGAAGACGTGACCTGGAAGGCCAGGGTGATCAGGCCGATCTGCACGAAGTCGAGCTGATAGGTCTCCTTGATCAGCGGATAGACCGCCGGGATCATCGACTGGATCAGGTCATTGAGCAGATGGGCGACGCTGAGCGCCGCCAGGACCGGCATCAGCGGGCGGGCGGCGGTCGGCAAGGGGAGCGTGGTCATGGCGCACGCTTGCGCCTGCACGCGGGCGCGGTCAATCGCCGCACGACGCACAGGTTGCATGGCCGCTATCACACGCACGCGCGCCGAAGGTGCGTCAGGGCGATGCCAGCAGCTTCGCCGCCAGCGCTTCGCCGGCTGCGAGGATATGGGCTTCGAGCGCCTGGGCAGCGGGGTCGATCCGCCCTGCCGTCAGTTCGGCGAGGATGTGCCTGTGCTCGGCTTCCGAGCGTGGCTGCCAGTCGAGGCCCTGCCAGGTCGCGAACAGGAAGCGTGCGCTCGTCCGTTGCAGGTCCTCGATCGTCGCCAGCAGGCGCGGCAGGCCGCAAGGCGCGGTGATGGCGTGATGGAAGCGCCGATTGGCCGCCTCCCAGATCAGGGCCGCATCGCTGGCCTCTGCTTCGGCGATGGCCGCTGCGGCCGCCCCCAGATCGGCTGCGGCGAGCTTCGGGAAGCCGCGGCGTAGCGCGAGAGCCTCGAGTGCGGCGCGCATCGCCGTCACCTCGAGCACCAGCTCAGGCTCCAGCGGAGCGACACGCACGCCGCGCCGCGGTTCGCTGACGAGCAGGCCCTGTGCCTCCAGCGTGCGGAAGGCCTCGCGCACCGGCACATGGCTGGCGCCGAATTCGGCTGCGACATGGTCCTGTCGCACGGCAACTCCCGGCGCCAGCGCCCCGGTGAGAATGCGCTGCGCCAGGCTTCTGGCGATGCGGCTGGTCAGTGAGGCGCCTGCCTCGCTTTCGTCTTGAAAGCTCATGGCTCACATGCTTTCATAGATAATATATGAAATGAGATTTCACGATGACACGCTCTCGTCCAGCCCGCCTGCGCCATATCGCCGGAATCGGCGTCGACCGCATGGGATCAATCGCCGACGCCTCGGGCAAGGATTTCCTGCGGCTGGAGAATCTCGACACCGACATCCTTCCCGATCCCGCGGCGATCGCGCGCACGGTCAGGGCCGCCAGCGAGGATGCCGACAATAGTTATCTGCCCTTCGTCGGCCAGGCGCGTCTGCGCGAGGTTGCCGCGAACCATGTCTCGACCATCTCTGGGGTAAGCTACAGCGGTGAGCGCAACTGCGTGATTTCCGCCGGCGGCCTGTCCGGAATCCTCAACGTGCTGCTGGCGACGATCGAGGTCGGCGACGAGGTGATCGTCACCGATCCGACCTATGCCGGGCTGATCAACCGCATCAGGCTTGCTGGCGGCGTGCCGCGCTTCACGCCCTTTGTCTTTGAGCCGGGCGGCGAATGGCGTCTCGACCGCGAGGCGCTGCGTGCCAGCATCGGGCCGAAGACCACGGCGATGCTGCTGATGTCGCCCTCGATGCCCTCAGGCGGCTGCCTGGATGCCGGCGACTGGGCGCTCGTCGCCGAGCTCTGCATCGCGCACGACCTGCTGCTGATCGTCGACACCGCGATGGAACGGCTGGTCTTCGACGACCGGCCGGTGCTGCATCCCGCCGGGTTGCCGGGCATGGCGGAACGGACGATCACGGTCGGCTCATCGGCCAAGGAGTTGCGGATGATCGGCTGGCGCGTCGGCTGGGTCGTCGCTCCGGACGCCTTCATGCCCGATCTCGTTGCCGTGTCGCTCGCCAATGTTGTCGTGCCGGTCGGCATCGGGCAGGACGCGGTCGCGACTGCGCTCGAGACTTCCGCGACGACGCTCGCGGGTTATGTCGGCGAGTTGCAGGCACGGCGCGATTGTGTGCTCGAGGAGCTGCGTGGCCTGCCGGTTGGCGTCCCCGGCGGCGGCTGGTCGCTGCTGCTGAGGGTATCGGAGTTCGGGCTCGACGGCGCGGCGATGTCGGAGCGGCTGCTGGAGCAGGGCGTCTGCGCCACCGCCATGGCCGGCTGGGGCGAGACGCATGGCGCGCAATATATCCGCTTCGTCTATGCCAACGAACCGGTCGAACGCCTGCGCGGTCTTGGTGATCGCGTTCGCGCGACGCTCGGCCTGTAGCAGCTCGCTCTATCGGCGAGGTCGGCTGCCTGTTCAGGCGACGGCGACGCCGAAGCGGCGGCGGTAGTCGGCCGGGGCGAGCCCGGTGATGCGCTGGAACAGCTTGCGGAAGGCCGAGGCGTCCTCGTAGCCGACATCCCAGGCGATCTGCGCGACAGGGCGGCGGCTCAGTTCCAGCGCTTCGCGCGCCTTGGCGATGCGGATCTGCTGGGCGTATTCGGTCGGGCGCAGGCCGGTCGCCTTGCGAAAGCGGCGCAGGAAGGTGCGATCCTCCAGCCCAGCCCGCTTCGCCAGCGCCGGCACGTCGTGATCCCTGGCCCCGCTCGCCTGCAGCCAGTGCTGTACTTTGAGGATCGCCGCATCGCCATGGTCGAGCCGCGGCACGAAATGGCCATAGGGCTGCTGGCTGCGCCCGGGCGGGTCGATCAGCAGGAAGCGGGCCGTCTCCAGCATCGTACTCGGGCCGAGCAGACGCTCGACCAGCGTCAGGCCGAGATCGGTCCAGGCCAGGATGCCGCCGGCGGTGATGATGTCGCCATCGTCGATCACCATGCGGTCAGTATCGACCCGCGCGGCCGGAAAGCGCGCCGCCAGTTCCTTGGCGAAGGCCCAATGCGTCGTTGCCTCGCGGCCCTCGAGCAGCCCGGCCTCGCCGAGCAGGAAGGCGCCGGCGCAGACCGAGCACAGCGTCGTGCCCTCGCCATGGCGCTCGGCCAGCCAGGTGGAGAAACCGCTCATCGGCTGCATCTTCGCCGGCATGATCAGGCTCGGCGGCGCAATCAGATGGCTCGGATCGTGCGCAGGGCCGGGATGGCTGTCGAAGACGCATTCCACGCCGGCGCTGTCTGCGGCTTGGCGCCAATGGCTGACGCGGATCGCGGGCGCCTGCGGGCCGCCGCGCTCCCGGCTCATCTCGCCGGCGATCCGGAACAGATCGGTCAGGCCGTAGACGGCCGCGAGCTGCACATCCGGATAGAGCAGGAGCCCGATCTCTGCGACAATCTGCTTTCCTGTCGTCATGCTGTCAGTTTTGACCCGCTGATTGTCGGTTCCGCCAAGCGGCACCATGCAACGCTCCGCCTATAACCGTCCACATCGAAGGGCGACGATCCTGCCGCCCGGAAGCCGAAGGAAGCGACAGATGAGCACGATCACCACCAAGGACGGCACCGAGATCTTCTACAAGGACTGGGGGTCGAAGGACGCGCAGCCGATCGTCTTCCACCATGGCTGGCCGCTCAGCGCCGACGATTGGGACAACCAGATGCTGTTCTTCCTGCATCAGGGTTTCCGGGTGATTGCGCATGATCGCCGTGGCCATGGTCGCTCGAGCCAGACCGCGACCGGCAACGAGATGGACACCTACGCCGCTGATGTCGCCGAGCTCGTCGCCCATCTGAACCTGCGCAACGCCGTCCATATCGGCCATTCCACCGGCGGCGGCGAGGTCGCCCACTACGTCGCCCGCGCCGAACCCGGCCGCGTCGCCAAGGCAGTGCTGATCGGCGCGGTGCCGCCGATCATGGTCAAGTCCGACAAGAATCCGGGTGGCCTGCCGATCGAGGTCTTCGACGGCTTCCGTGCTGCGCTCGTTGCCAACCGCGCCCAGTTCTACATCGATGTCCCCGCCGGCCCGTTCTACGGCTTCAACCGCGAGGGCGCCAAGGTCTCGCAGGGCATCATCGACAATTGGTGGCGGCAGGGCATGATGGGCGGCACCAAAGCGCACTACGACTGCATCAAGGCCTTCTCGGAGACCGACTTCACCGAAGATCTCAAGGCGATCGAGGTGCCGGTGCTGGTGATGCATGGCGACGACGACCAGATCGTCCCCTATGCCGACTCCGCCCCGCTCGCGGTCAAGCTGCTCAAGAACGGCACGCTGAAGACCTATGCCGGCCTGCCGCACGGCATGTGCACCACCCATCCCGACGTGATCAACGCCGACCTGCTCGCTTTCATCAAGGGCTGAGGCGAGGTGGAGGCCGAGCCATTGGCCTCCACGCGTTCAGATAAGATTGCCGGCAGGGCCGCTACATTGGCCCTGCCGGCATTTTTTTGCGGGCTGCACCGGCCTCTCGCGGCGAATGGGCTGGCGACGGGGCGACGCAGCGCTTAACGGGTTTCCGGTCGTCACGCTGAAACTCGTTCCCATGACCTCCCGCACTGCCACCGCAACCGGCGCTATCGCGATCCTGCTCTGGTCGACGCTGGCGCTGTTCACCGCCATGTCCGGGCGGGTGCCGCCCTTCCAGCTCGTCGGCATGACCTTCGTCATCGGCGGCGTGCTGGTGCTGGCGATCGCGGCGATGCGGGGGCGGCTGCATCTGGCGCGGCCGACGCCGGCCTCCTTCCTGCTCGGGCTCTACGGGCCGTTCGGCGACACTGCGCTCTATTATGCCGCGGTGAAGACGGCGCCGGCGGCCGAGGCCAACCTGATCCATTATCTCTGGCCGCTGCTGATCGTGCTGTTCGCGGCGCTGCTGCCGGGCGGAGGGCTCAAAGCTCGCCATCTGGCCGGAGCACTGATCGGCCTCGTTGCGACGGCGATGCTGATCTCCGGCAGCCTCGGCTCGGGCGGCGCGGGCATCCAGCTTGGCCATGTGCTGGCGGCGCTCGGCGCCTTCGTCTGGGCGAGCTATTCGGTGCTGTCGCGGCGCTTCGCCGGGGTGCCGTCGGAGAGCCTCGCCATCACCATGCTGGGCTGCGCCATCCCGGCCTTCGCCTGCCATTTCGCCTTCGAGACGACCTTGTGGGCACCTAGCGCTGTCGAATGGGGCGGCGTGCTCGGCCTCGGCCTCGGCTCGATCGGGCTCGCCTTCATCTGCTGGGACATCGGCATGAAAAAGGGCGACGTCGCCTTTCTCGGCGTCGCATCCTATGCCGCGCCGGTGCTCTCGACCGTGATCCTGGTCATCGCTGGCTATGCGCCGGCGAGCTGGCTGCTCGCCGTGTCTTGCGTGCTGATCGTCGTCGGCGCGCTGGTCGCGAGCTTCGGTCCGGCAGGACGGAGCGCTGCGCCGAAGGCGGCCGGCAGCTAGGATCAGATGTCGAGAATTCGCGTCTCGTAGGCGTAAGCCGTGCGGAAGCCGAGCCGCTTGTACATCTCGAAGGCGAGGCCGTTGCTCTGGTCGACCTGGAGATAGGCGAGGCTGCAGCCCTGCGCCGCGGCCCAGCCCATCAGGCCGAGCATCAGCTGCTTGCCGAGGCCTTTGCCGCGCAAGGATTCGTCGACGATTACTGCGCCGATCTCGGCCATGCCGCGCTCGGCGACGCTCATCGCATAGGCCGCCGGGCGTCCCTCATGCAGCAGCGTCGCGAAAGCGGCGGGCAGGCGCACGCCGGTGACGATCGCCGCGAGATGATCGCGGTTGCGCTTGGTGCCGGTCTGGTGGCTGCAGACGCCGTCGATCCAGGCGTCGTCCGCCTGCGCGGTGGTGATCATGCCGGGGACGGGCGGATGCAAATCTGGATCGAGCTCGGCGACCATGCCGAAGGAGGCGGTCTCGACCCGGTACCCGCGCGCGGCGAAGCGCTTGCGGGCGCCCTCGGCGACCAGCGGGGTGAAGCGGATGCGCGGCGGCAGGCCAGCCTGGCGATAGAGGCCCTCGACGAAGGCCAGCGTCGCCTCGTCCATGTCGCCACCCTCGCGCAGGGACGAGGCCGAGTTGGCGCGGCCGGAATAGCCATTGGCGAAGCGGACCACCCATTGGTCGACGATGAGGGTGGTCGGCGCCGGCCAGGCGTTGACGATGCGGGTCTCACAAGCGCCGACCAGCGCCAAGTCAATCGCAAGGATGTCGGTGACGGGCTTGTCCATGCTCAGCCTCCGGCCGAACGCGGCGTCGGCCGCCAGTCGGGCGGGGCCATCTCGAAGCCGGAAAAGGCGAAGCCCGGCGCGACCGTGCAGCCGACCAGAGTCCAGGCGCCGAGCGAGGTCGCGCTCTGCCAGTGCCCGGCCGGCACGACGATCTGCGGGCGCTGGCCGGCGGAAAGGTCCTTGCCGAGATGGTGGGCCGAGGCGTCATGGCCGTTCGGCGAGAGCGTGATCACCAGCGGCGCGCCGGCGTAGTGGTGCCAGATCTCGGCGGCATCGACGCGATGCCATTCCGAGGTCTCGCCGACATCGAGCAGATAGTAGATCGCGGTCGAGAAGCCGCGCCCCTCCGGACCGGCGGGATCGCGGAAAGTCTCGCGATAATGCCCGCCCTCGGGATGGGGCTTCAGCTCCAGCAGGCGGATGACCTCGGCGGCGCTGAGGCCGCTCGGCGTGTTCATCGCGATTCAGAACCTGTTCTTGGCCTCGCGCAGCGCGGCGAAGACCTCGCCGGCCGGCTTGCCGACGATGCCGAGCGTCGCGGCGAGCGCGGGCTCCTCGGAGCGGAAAAAGGGGTTGGTCGCCTTCTCCTCGCCGACCGTGGTCACCGCCCAGAAGCGACCTTCAGCCTTGCCCGCCTCGGCTTCGCCGAGGCGGGCGGCGACGGCGGCGTTGCTCGGGTCCATGGCCGCGGCGAAGCGAGCGTTCGAGAGCGTGTAGTCGTGGCCAGTGATCAGCGTGGTCGCGTCCGGCAGCGCCATGATGCGCGACAGCGATGTCCACATCGCCTCCATCCGGCCGGGCATGACGCGGCCGCAGCCCATGACGAAGACGACGTCGCCGACCAGCGCGAGTTTCGCTTCTCGGCCGATGAGGCTGACATGGCCCTCGGCATGGCCGGGCGTCGCCCAGGTCTCGAAGTCGTAGCCGCCGACCGAGACGTGGTCGCCTTCAGCGAGGACGACGTCGACCGGGGCGCCGGCGCGTGCGGCCTCCGGCGCGAACACCTTGGCGCCGGTCGCCTGCTTCAGCGCGGCGATGCCCTGGACATGGTCGGCATGCTCATGCGTCACCAGCACCTGGCTGATCGTCCAGCCCTTGGCCTTGGCTGCGGCGAGGACCTCGTTCGCATCGGGAACGTCGACGGTGGCGCAGGCGCCGGTGGCGGGGTCGCGCAGCAGCGCGCCGGCATTGTCGCTGAGCGTGCGGAAGACATGGATGTCGAGCGGCATGACGAAACTCCGGCAGTCGGCAGTCGAGACGCCTGCTTGAAGCAAGCCGGCGTCGGTAGCAAGACACCTGGCTTCGCCTTGCGGCTTGCCCTTGCGCTCGCGCCGGCGCTGCGCCATCTCCGTCAGCATGGCCTTGGACGTCGTCGACCTGCGCAGCTTCTATGCCAGCCCGCTCGGGCATGTGGCGCGCCGGGTCGTCGGTAAGGTGATGTTGAAGTTCTGGCCTGATTGCCGGCGCCAGCGCCTGCTGGGCCTAGGCTTCGCGACGCCTTATCTGCCGCTGATCGGCGGCGAGGCGGAACGCGTCATCGCCTTCATGCCGGCAGCACAGGGCGTGGTGAACTGGCCCTTGCCGGGTCTCTCGGCTTCCGCTCTGGTCGAGCCGACCCTGCTGCCATTGCCGACAGCCTCGATCGACCGCGTGCTGATGGTGCACGCGCTGGAAGAGGCCGAAAGTCCGGAAGACCTGCTCGAGGAGATCTCGCGGGTGCTGAGCCCCGGCGGGCGCCTGATCGTCGTGGTGCCGAACCGGCGTGGCCTGTGGGCGCGGATGGATACGACGCCCTTCGGCCATGGCAGGCCGTTCAGCCGCTCGCAGATCGAGGCGCTGATGCGCCGGGCCATGTTCTCGCCCGAGCATTGGGCCGAGGCGCTCTATGTGCCGCCATTGCGCCGGCGCCTGTTCATGCGCTCTGCCATGGCCTGGGAGAAGGTCGGCGCCGGGTTGTCGCTGCCCTTCGCCGGCGTCTACGTCATCGACGCAACCAAGCAGTTCTACCGGCGCGCGCCCCTGCGGGCGACACGGCGCAGCTTCGCCTTCCGGCCGGTCCTGCTGCCGCAGGGCCACCCTTCAAGCCGATTACCGCGGCAGGACGAAGCGAAGATGCCGGCGGGTTGACAATTTCACCGGGGCGCGGCCAAGGTCCGCCGCCTTTTTTGACCGTTCCGTCACCGCGGCCTCGGGCCGGCGTGTTTTTCCCCTGGGAAGCGGGACCTGATCTGGATGTCGATGCGAAGCTATCTCGATTTCGAAAAGCCGGTTGCCGAATTGGAGGCGAAGGCGGATGAACTGCGCGCGCTCGACGGCAAGGGCGACGGCTACTCGCTCGCCGAGGAGATCGGCAAGCTCGAGGCCAAGGCCTCGCAGGCGCTGAAGGATCTCTACGGCGCCCTTACGCCCTGGCAGAAGACGCTGGTGGCACGTCATCCGCAGCGCCCGCATTTCCTCGATTATTGCTCGGCCCTGATCGACGAGTTCACTCCGCTCGCGGGTGATCGCGCCTTCGGCGAGGACGAGGCGATCGTCGGCGGCTTCGGCCGTTTCCGCGGCGAGCCGGTCTGCGTGATGGGCCAGGAGAAGGGTAACTCGACCGAGACCCGCATCCGGCACAATTTCGGCATGCCGAAGCCGGAGGGCTATCGCAAGGCGGTGCGCCTGATGGAACTGGCCGATCGCTTCGGTCTGCCGGTGCTGAGCTTCATCGACACCGCCGGCGCTTATCCCGGCATCGAGGCCGAGGAGCGCGGCCAGGCCGAGGCGATCGCGCGCTCGACCGAGACCTGCCTCGCCCTGCGCACGCCGAGCGTCGCGCTGGTGATTGGTGAGGGCGGTTCCGGCGGGGCCATCGCGATCGCCGCCGCCAGCAAGGTGCTGATGCTGGAGCACGCGATCTATTCGGTGATCTCGCCGGAAGGCGCGGCCTCGATCCTCTGGCGCGACACGACCCGGGCCCAGGATGCCGCGACCGGCATGAAGATCACTGCGCAGGATCTGCTGCGCTTCGGCGTGATCGACAGGATCGTCACCGAGCCGACCGGCGGCGCCCATCGCGATCCCCAGGCCGCGATCGAACGGGCCGGTGCGGCGATCGAGGCGGCGCTCTTGGACCTTGCCGGCCTCAGCGGCGACGAGATCATCGACCGGCGGGCGCAGAAGTATCTGGCGATCGGCCGGACGCTGTAGCCGGGTTCAAGTGTACGAAGCCGCGCAGATGGCTTGGCAGGGGCTTTACCGCAGCTTCACCATATGGCCATCTGCGGAGCCCCTGTGGTAAGGAACGGTCAAGGCTAACGGTCCTACAACCGGGCAACGGGCATAATTTGGCCTTGTTGCGTGGTGAATTGTCGGCTTGACGCGTCCGCGCGAGATGGGATTGACGACGTGGCTGTGAGACATTTCGCGCTGGCGGCGCTCCTTGGCCTCACTTTGGCAGCCTGCGAAGAGGAACGCTATCGCGGCTCCGCGCGCCATAACATCCCGATTCCGTCCGCGACCTACACGCTGATGTCCGAAAAGGGCATGAGCAAGAGCCAGCCCATCCTGATTCGCTCCTACAAGAAGGAGTCGGAGCTCGAAATCTGGAAGAAGCGCGCTGACGGCAAGTACGCCCTGCTCAAGACCTTCCCGATGTGCCGCTGGTCGGGCCAGCTCGGGCCGAAGGTGCGTGAGGGCGACCGCATGGCGCCGGAAGGCTTCTACGCCATCACCCCGGCGCAGATGAACCCGAACTCGTCCTATTACGTCTCGTTCAACATGGGCTATCCCAACGCCTATGATCGCTCGCATGGCCGCACCGGAGCGCATCTGATGGTGCACGGCGCCTGCTCCTCGGCCGGCTGCTACTCGATGACCGACGACCAGATCGGCGAACTCTATGCCCTGGTGCGCGAAGCCCAGAATGGTGGGCAGAAGGCCGTGCAGATGCAGGCTTTCCCCTTCCGGATGACGCCGGAGAATCTCGCCAAGCACCGGCTCGACCCGAACATCGCCTTCTGGAAGAACCTGAAGGAAGGCTCTGATTTCTTCGAGGTGGCCAAGGACGAGCCGTCGGTCTCCGTGGCCGGTGGGCGCTACGCCTTCAATCGCGATGGCGGCCAGGTCGACGCGTCGGTGACGCAGGCCGTGGCCGAGAAGCGCCAGCAGGACGATATCCAGGTTGCGGCGCTGGTCTCGAAGGGCACGCCGGCGATCAAGCTGATCTATGATGACGGCGACCAGCATTCCTCGTTCAAGCGCCTGCTGGCCCAGTCCGGCGCCGATTCGATGAACAGATCGGTGGCCTGGGGCTCGCGCGATGTCGGCATCAGCCGCGCCGATGCGCTGATCGGCCCGCGTGTCGTCGTGCTCGACGACAAGGGCCGCACCAAGGCGACCGTCAGGGCGGAATCGGCCGAGAACGAAGCCGTGCTCGCCGCGGTCAGCAGCGCGCAGGCGGAGGAGGCCAAGCCCGTGGTCGCCGCCGCACCGGCGAAGCCTGCCGCTGCCCAGCCTGCCGCCAAGCCGGCGGGCGATGCGGCGACGCAGGTCGCCAAGGCGACGGCTGGCGCCGCGACGCCCGCGCCGATCCAGACGGCCGCGGCCGAGCCGGCACAGCCTTCCTTCTACCAGAGGGCGCTGAGCTTCGTGCCGCTGCTCGGTGGTTCATCCGAGCCGAAGGAGCAGGCGCCGATCGCTTCGACCGTGCCGGAGAGCCCGCAGACGGTGACCGCGCCGCTGCCGCCGCGCCGTTCCTCGACCTTGCGGACCTCGCAGCTCCAGCAGCCCGACGCGGCCTATGCGAGTCAGCCGACGACCCGTTGAGCCGCTCGCCGATCCTCTGATGTAAAAAAGTCACGCCCGCGGCCAGCAATGGCCGCGGGCGCTTTTCTAGGCGCAAAGCCGGGCGAAACCGGCGTCTTTGCCTATTCGCGCAGCAAGCTGCAAAAAAGCTCGCCTTGCCGATATTGCGCCCGCGAACGCTTAATCATGGCGAATGCATGACGAGAATCGTGCAGGAACCTCGATGGAGTTCGCGATGGCCTTCAAGACCTCTGGCTTGCTGACGGGCTTTGCGCTTTCGATGGCGCTCACTGCTTCCGGCGCGGCGCTCGCCTCGGATTTGCCGAGCCGCAAAGGCGCGCCGCCTGTTCCCGCGCCGCCCAGCATCACTTGGTTCGACATCGCCGTCAGCGTGAAGGGCATGACGGACTATAATTTCCGCGGCATCTCGCAGACAGACCGCAAGCCGGCGATCCAGGGCGGCGCCGAGCTGCAGTTCTACGACAACCTGGTCTATGCCGGCGTCTACGCTTCGAATGTCGACCTGGCGACCAGCCCGCCGGCCGAGATCGATTTCTACGCCGGTATCCGGCCAAAGTTCGGCCCTGTCACCGTCGATGTCGGCGTCTGGCAGTATTATTATCCGAGCGAGAAGCAGTATATCGATCCGGCCGGCACCTACTGGACGCCGCGCAACACCGATTTCACCGAGGTCTACGGCAAGCTCAGCTATAATTTCGAGGACAAGCTGATCCTCGGCGCCAACCTCTTCTACGCCTGGGACTGGCTCGGCACCGGCGCCTCTGGCACCTATGCCTCGGTGACGGCGAAGTACAATCTGCCGTTCCTGGAAGGCCTCTCGGTCTCAGGCGAGTTCGGCCATTACTGGCTCGGCACCACCAATCTCGCGATCTGGTCGACCGTGCCGCCGACCAATCTGCCCGACTATGCCTATTGGAACGCCGGCATTTCCTACACCTGGAAGAATCTGACAGCGGATGTGCGCTATCACGACACCAACCTGTCGAAGAGCGATTGCTTCCTGCTGACGGCCGATCCGCGCGGCATCACCTCGGGCTCGGGCCGCTCGAAATGGTGCAATCCGACCGTGGTGGCGACGCTGTCCTTCGACATCACCGCCAGCAGCGTCGGCATCTTCGCGCCGAAGTAAGCGCTCCTGTTACAGCTGATCTGGAAAGGGCCGCTCGCGAGGGCGGCCCTTTCCTGTTGTCGCAATCGAGCTGCGGACATTACCGCGCCAGCGACGCCCTCATGTAGTTGCGCGGTGCGGTGCCCAGCCGGCGCCTGAACATGGTCGTGAACGCCGCGACATTGTCATAGCCCGCCAGCATGGCGACCTGGGTGACGGGCATGCCCTCGGCCAGGCGTGGAAGGCAGGCGAACAGGCTGGCCTGCTGGCGCCAGGCGACGAAGCTCAGCCCCGTCTCGCGCTGAAAAAACCGCGTGAAGGTCCGCCGGCTCATCGCCAGCTTCGCGGCCCAGTCGTCGAGGCGCTCGGTGACCGAGGGTGCGGCCATATAGGCGCGGCAGAGGGCGGCAAGGCGCCTGTCGGCAGGGAAGGGCAGGCCGAGCGGCCGGATCGGCAGCGCTGCGATCTCGGCCGTCAGCAATTCCAGGACGAGCTCGAGCTTGCGGGTGCCGGGCGGGGCGTCACTCAGGCCGATCGCCGCGGTGATCAGCGCATGTGCGAGATCGGTGACGCCGAGCACCTGCAGCATGCGCTGCGCCAGGTCGTCATCGCCGATGAGGAGGTAGACCGACTTGATGCTGACATCGCTCAGCATCTCGACCGAGTGCTGCAGCCGGGCGGGGATGAGGAGGGCATGCCCCGGCGGGATCATCCAGCAGCCGCGTTCGGTCTCGATCAGCACGACGCCGGAGAAGGCGCAGAGCAGCTGGATATGGCGATGGCTGTGCGGCGGGATCCTGTACCCGGCCGGATTGTCCGAGATGCGGACCAGAATATCGCCATCCGAGTCAGCAACCCGGCCGTGAAGGCGGTGATGGTCGGCATGGAGGGCATCGACCTGTTGCTGTCGCAGCTTTTTCA
The DNA here is from genome assembly GCF_053645455.1 of Allobosea sp. NPDC055332. Lineage (NCBI taxonomy): Bacteria > Pseudomonadati > Pseudomonadota > Alphaproteobacteria > Hyphomicrobiales > Alloboseaceae > Allobosea > Allobosea sp. NPDC055332. The sequence goes on from NZ_JBSHMO010000004.1 coordinate 427,141, forward strand.
TCGAATGGCCCAAACGCGAAATAAATCGACCGAAACACGAAAGAAGGTCACGAACAAGCCCTGTAGAAGGAGCGCCGCTACAGGTTTCGCCAAAGGACACCGCCATGGTTGCAACGATCGAGGGGAGCCGCCCCCGCTTCGAGAAGACGACGATCTCCGTCCTGCTGGCGGTCAGCTTCTGCCACCTGCTGAACGATGTCATGCAGTCGCTGCTGGCTTCGCTCTATCCGCTGTTCAAGGCCAACTACGCCCTGGATTTCGTCCAGATCGGCCTCTTGACCATGGCCTTCCAGGTCACGGCCTCACTGCTGCAGCCGGTCGTCGGCATGGTGACCGATCGCTGGCCGATGCCCTATTCGGCGCCCGCCGGCATGGCCTCGACCTTCGGCGGCCTGATCCTGCTGGGCAATGCCCATAATTTCGCGGTGCTGATCGTGGCCGCCTGCCTGATCGGCCTGGGCTCGGCGATCTTCCACCCGGAGGCGTCGCGGGTGGCGCGGCTCGCCTCGGGCGGACGGCACGGCCTGGCGCAGTCGCTGTTCCAGGTCGGCGGCAATCTCGGCTCGGCGCTGGGGCCGTTGCTGGCGGCCTTCATCGTCCTGCCCTTCGGCCAGGGCAGTGTCGCCTGGCTCTCGGTGATCGCGATGGCTGGCGTCGTCGTCCTGACGCGGGTCGGGTCCTGGTATGCTGCCCATCGCCGGGCGCAGGCCGGTCGTCCGCCGGCGAGCCGGACCCTGCCGCTGCCGGGCGGGCGCGTTGCCTTCGCGCTGTTCGTGCTGGTGCTGCTGACCGCGACCAAGAACGTCTACATGGCGAGCATCTCCAGCTACTTCACCTTCTACGTCATCGAGCAGTTCCAGCTCGGCTTCCGCGATGCGCAATTGATGCTGTTCCTGTTCCTTGGCGCGGCCGCGGTCGGCACCTTCGCCGGCGGGCCGATCGGCGACCGTTTCGGCGCGCGCTTCGTGATCTGGTTCTCGATCCTCGGCGTCATCCCGTTCGCGCTGCTCTTGCCCTATGCCAACCTGTTCTGGACTGGGGTCCTCAGCGTGATGATCGGGCTGATCTTCGCCTCGGCCTTCTCGGCGATCGTGGTGTTCGCGCAGGAGCTGGTGCCGGGCCGCGTCGGCCTGATCGCCGGCATGTTCTTCGGCTTCGCCTTCGGCGCGGGCGGGCTCGGCGCCGCCTTCCTCGGCGGCTTCGCCGACGCCTACGGCATCACCTTCGTCTACAAGGTCTGTTCCTACCTGCCGCTGCTGGGGCTGCTGACCATTCTGCTGCCAAGGCTGCCGCGGCGCAGCGCGGGCTGAGCCGCGTCCTTCAGGAAGGGGTGGAGAGGACGGCCGCCTCTCTAGCCTTGCCGACCAAGGCGACGAGCCGCGCCTGCTGCTCCGGTGTCAGCAGACGCAATGGCAGGCTGATCGGCGCTCCGGCCAGCGGCCATAGCGAGAGCAGGCCGTTGCCGAGCGTCGCGGAGCGGATGGCCGAGAACGGCATGAAGCCGCGCATGTTGCGGCTGCGCGTCCAGAGGCCGGTTTCCGTGACCAGGATACGGCAGCTCTGCCACTCGGCCATGAAATCGTCGAAGGCTGCCTGCTCGTGGCGCGCAGCGGAAGCGCGGGCGGTGAGGGAGGGCGCCCAGAGGCCAAGCCAGAAGGCGGCGAAGGCGAGTGCCGCGATCGTCCCGCCGGCGCGCAGCTCCGTAGCGCCGCCGGTGACCGCGAGGCTTGCGGCGAGCAGCGCCACAGCACAGCCGCAGGCGATCAGAACGCCCCAACCCTCCCAGAACGAGGGTTTCACCAGAGCCTGCCGTCTGCCGGCCTCGAGGGCCTGGTACTGCGCGAACTCCTCGGCGGTGTAATCGAGCCGTATCTCGAAAGCGGCCTGGCTCACGGACGGCTCCACGTCCTGTTACGTCTTACGTCGTCAGAATGCAGGCGCGCACGTCGGCGGCAAGAAAAAAGCTCCGGCGGTCTGCCGGAGCTTTTCGATCTGGTCAGAGGGTGCTGCAAGCCGGGTCAGACGAACTGGCCGTGGCAGTGCTTGAATTTCTTGCCGGAGCCGCAGGGGCAGAGCTCGTTGCGGCCGACCTTGCCCCAGGTCGCGGGATCGGTCGGGTTGCGCTCGGCGACGGCGAGATCGCCATCGGTCGCCGCGAATTGCGGCTGGCTGGCGAAGAAGCCGGCCGGCGGCGGTGGCAGGGCGTCGCCGCCGTTCTGGTCGATCAGCTGGCCCTCTTCCGACGGCTGCTCGAAGCGGACCTCGACGCGCATCAGATTGCCGGTGACCTGCTCGCGCAGACGCCCGATCAAACTGTCGAAGAGCTCGAAGGCCTCCTGCTTGTACTCGTTGAGCGGGTCACGCTGGGCATAGCCGCGCCAGCCGATGACCTGACGCAGATGATCCAGGGTGACGAGGTGTTCGCGCCAGAGATGGTCGAGCGTCTGCAGCAGCACCTGCTTCTCGATATAGGTCATCACCTCTTCGGTGTTGCGCTCGATGCGCGCCGCATAGTCGTCATCGGCGGTCTTGCGGATGCGCTCGCGCAGCTCGGCGTCGGCGATGCCTTCTTCCTTGGCCCAGTCCTCGATCGGCAGTTCGAGGTTGAGATAGGTCGCGACGTCCTCGCGCAAGCCCGCGGCATCCCACTGCTCGGGATAGGCGTCCTCCGGGATGCGCCGCGAGACGGTGTCCTCGACGACGCCGTGCCGCATGTCGTCGATGGTCTCGCGCACGCTCTCGGTGCGCATGAACTCGCGGCGCTGCTCGAACACGACTTTGCGCTGGTCGTTCATGACGTCGTCGTATTTCAGGATGTTCTTGCGGATGTCGAAGTTGCGCGCCTCGACCTTGCCCTGCGCCTTCTCGACCGCCTTGTTGATCCAGGGATGGACGATCGCCTCGTCCTCCTGCAGGCCGAGCTTCTGCAGCATGCCGTCCATCCGGTCGGAGCCGAAGATGCGCATCAGATCGTCCTGCAGCGACAGGAAGAACTTGGAGCGGCCGGGGTCGCCCTGGCGGCCGCCGCGGCCACGCAGCTGGTTGTCGATGCGCCGGCTCTCATGGCGCTCGGTGCCGATGATGTAGAGACCGCCGGGGCGAGTCATGGTCTTGGCCGGGCGCGAGCCCTTGGCGGGCTCGAGCTCAATGGTCTCGGAGGCGTTGAGGACGATCTCCTTGAAGCGCGCGACCTCGGCCTCGATCTCCTTGATCTTGGCGTCCTTCTCCGGCCCGTCTTCCATGCCCGCGGTCTCGATCGAGACACGCATCTCGACATTGCCGCCGAGTTTGATGTCGGTGCCGCGGCCGGCCATGTTGGTGGCGATGGTGATCGCGCCCGGCACGCCGGCCTCGGCGACGATGAAGGCTTCCTGCTCGTGGAAGCGGGCGTTCAGCACGGCGAACTGCTTGGTGCTCTTGCCGGTACGGGCAGCGGCATAGAGGCTGTCGAGCGCATTCGGCTGGCTGAAGTCGATCTGCTTGAAGCCGGCGGCGACCAGCATCTCGGCGATCTGCTCGGATTTCTCGATCGAGGCGGTGCCGACCAGGACCGGCTGCAGGCGCTCGCTGGCGCGCTCCAGTTCCTTGATGATCGCCTTCACCTTCTCCGGGAAGCTGCGATAGACCTCGTCGTCGTCGTCGATACGGGCGACCGGGACATTGGTCGGGATCTCGACCACTTCGAGCTTGTAGATCTGCTCGAACTCGTCGGCCTCGGTACCGGCCGTGCCGGTCATGCCGGCGAGCTTCTTGTAGAGGCGGAAATAGTTCTGGAAGGTGATCGAGGCGAGCGTCGCGTTCTCGGGCTGGACGGTGACATGCTCCTTGGCCTCGAGTGCCTGGTGCAGGCCTTCCGAATAGCGCCGGCCCGGCATCATGCGGCCGGTGAACTCGTCGATGATCACGACCTCGTCGTTGCGGACGATGTAGTCCTTGTCGCGCGTGAACAGCGAGTGGGCGCGCAGCGCCTGATTGACGTGGTGGACCAGGGTGACGTTGGCGGCGTCGTAGAGATCGCCCTCCTTGAGCAGGTCGGCCTCGCGCAGCAGCTCTTCGATATGCTCGTTGCCGGCCTCGGTCAGGGCGACAGTGCGCTGCTTCTCGTCGACGTCGTAATCGCTCTTGATCAGCTTGGGCAGGACCTTGTCGATCGCGACATAGAGGTCCGACTTGTCGTCGAGCGGGCCGGAGATGATCAGCGGCGTGCGGGCTTCGTCGATCAGGATCGAGTCGACCTCGTCGACGATCGCGAAATGGTGGCCGCGCTGGCTCATCTGCGCGACCTCGTACTTCATGTTGTCGCGCAGATAGTCGAAGCCGAACTCGTTATTGGTGCCATAGGTGATGTCGCTGGCGTAGGCGCGCTGGCGCTCCTCATCGTCGAGGCCATGGACGATGATGCCGAAGCTGAGCCCGAGAAAATTGTAGATCTTGCCCATCCACTCGGCGTCGCGGCGGGCGAGGTAGTCGTTGACGGTGACGACGTGGACGCCCTTGCCGGCGAGCGCGTTGAGATAGACCGGCAGGGTCGCGACCAGCGTCTTGCCTTCGCCGGTCTTCATCTCGGCGATCGAACCCTCGTGCAGCACCATGCCGCCGATCAGCTGGACGTCGAAATGGCGCTGGCCGAGCGTGCGCTTGGCCGCCTCGCGCACGGTAGCGAAGGCCGGGACGAGCAGGTCGTCGAGCTTGGCACCGTCGGCGAGCTGCTGCTTGAAGGTTTCGGTACGGGCGCGAAGAGCCTCGTCGGAGAGCTGGGACACCTCGGCTTCGAGCGCGTTGATCGCAGCGACGCGGGGTTGGTAGCCCTTCACCCGCCGATCATTCGACGAGCCGAAGAGTTTCTTTGCAAGCGCGCCAAGCATGTCTGGCCTTTCAATGGCGAATCCGGCCGGCATCGAGGGCGCGGCCGAAGCGATAACCTTCAGAATTTCACGCGCGTGTTTAGACGGGCGCAGGCGCGTGGTCCAGCACGCGCTCATCCGCGCGCATGTAAGGTCCGGCCAGGCCGGTTCCAAGAGGCTCGGACGGCGGCGAGGCCGGCTGTGGCGGATTGAACCGCGGCGACCGGCTCGCGTTGATGTGCGAGGCCCAGCCTTGCCAAGGCCGCGTTCTGCTGGCACTCAGCCGGCGAGATCGATTTTCGCGCCGTCCACTCGAAAGGCCGCACCGATGTTGTCCTCCCGTCTCGCCATGCTGTCGCTTGGCTTCGCGCTGGCCGCCGCGCCGGCACTTGCGCAGCAGGACAAGCCCGTCGCCAAGGTCGACGGCATCACCATCACCGAGGGCGACCTCAAGCTGGCCGAGGAAGACCTTGGCGAACGCACCGCGCAGATGCCGGAGGAGCGCAAGCGCGAGGAGGTGATCAACTATCTGGTCGACCTCAAGCTCGGCGCCAAGGCCGCAGCTGCCGCCAAGGTCGGCGACGGGCCGGAATTCGCCAAGCGCCTCGCCTATAACCGGGACAAGCTGCTGCTCGACGAGTACCTGACGGTCGAGGCCAAGAAGGCGGCGACGCCGGAGGCGGCGAAGAAGCTGTTCGACGACACCGTCAAGGCGATGAAGCCCGAGGAAGAGGTCCACGCCCGCCATATCCTGGTGCCGGAGGAGGCGCAGGCCAAGGCGGCGCTGGAGCGGGTGAAGAAGGGCGAGGATTTCGCCAAGGTCGCGGCTGAGCTCTCCAAGGATCCGGGTTCGGGCAAGGAGGGCGGCGATCTCGGCTGGTTCGCCAAGGACCGGATGGTGCCTGAGTTCGCCGAGGCGGCCTTCAAGCTGGACAAGGGTCAGCTCTCCGAGCCGGTGAAGAGCCAGTTCGGCTGGCACGTCATCAAGGTCGAGGACAAGCGCAGCAAGCCGCTGCCGAGCTTCGACGAGGTCAAGCCGCAGATCGACCAGTATCTCGTCCGCAAGGCGCAGCAGGACATCATCGTGGCGCTGCGCGACAAGGCCAAGGTCGAGCGCCTCGACAAGCCGGCCGCCCCGGCGACCCCGGCTCCGGCCGAGCCGAAGAAGCCCTGATCGGGCTGCTCCTTTCACAGGATCGTCGTGATGCGCCCGGGCCATGCCCGGGCGTTTGCTTTTGGAGGGGTTCGGACCCTTGTCTTCGTCCCGTCGCTGCGGCACATCGGGCCAACGTTACGAGGAGACGCATGATGGCCGGCAAGGATGTTCCCGTTTCTCCGCTCGCGCCGAAGCGCCAGCCCAAGGTGCCGGCCGTGCCGGGCGTGCGTTTCGCCACCGCCGAGGCTGGCATCCGCTACAAGGGCCGTACCGACGTGCTGCTCGTCCTGCTCGACGAGGGCTCGCAGGCCGCCGGCGTCTTCACCCGTTCGAAGTGCCCCTCGGCTCCGGTCGACTGGTGCCGGGAGAACCTGGCGCAGGGCAAGGCCCGCGCCATCGTCGTCAATTCCGGCAACGCCAATGCCTTCACCGGCCTCAAGGGCCGCGACTCGGTCGCGCTGACCGCGACGATCGCGGCCAAGGCGGCAGGCTGCAAGGCAGAAGAAGTCTTCATCGCCTCGACCGGTGTGATCGGCGAGCCGCTCGACGCGACCAAGTTCGAGGGCGTGCTGGCCGATTGCGCCAAGCGCGCCGCCGACGGCCCCTGGCTCGACGCCGCCAAGGCGATCATGACCACCGACACCTTCCCCAAGGCGGTCTCGCGCAAGGCCAAGATCGACGGGCATGAAGTCGCCATCGCCGGCATCGCCAAGGGCGCCGGCATGATCGCGCCTGACATGGCGACGATGCTCTCTTTCGTCTTCACCGATGCGCCGATCGCAGCCCCTGTCCTGCAGGCCCTGCTGTCGAAGGGCGTCAAGGGCTCGTTCAACGCGATCACGGTCGACAGCGACACCTCGACTTCCGACACGCTGATGCTGTTCTCGACCGGCAAGGCGAAGGCTCGCGGCGTGCCGGAGATCACCGATCCGGGTGATGCCCGGCTCTCCGGCTTCAAGCGGGCGCTGAACGCGCTGCTGCTCGAGCTCTCGCATCTGGTCTGCAAGGATGGCGAGGGCGCCCGCAAATTCGTCGAGGTCCGCGTCGTCGGGGCGCAGTCGGCGCGCTCGGCCAAGAAGGTCGCGCTCTCGATCGCCAATTCGCCGCTGGTCAAGACGGCGGTTGCCGGCGAGGACGCCAATTGGGGCCGCATCGTCATGGCGGTCGGCAAGGCCGGCGAGCCGGCCGATCGCGACAGGCTCGACATTTCCTTCGGCGCAATCAAGGTCGCGGAAGCGGGCGCGCGTGCCGGCTCCTATGATGAAACCGCCGTCTCCGACTACATGAAGGGCGAGCATATCGTCGTCACCGCCGATCTCGGCCTCGGCCGCGGCAAGTCCACCGTCTGGACCTGCGACCTGACCAAGGCCTATGTCGAGATCAACGGCGACTACCGCTCCTGAGCCGGCCGGCCCGGTAGGCCCCAGCAAGGCGTTCATCGTCGGCAACCTCGCCGCCTGCTCGTTCCTGTGGGGCTCGAGCTACCTGTTCATCAAGCTGATGGCCGGCGAGGTCACCCCCTGGGCGATCGCCGCCTGCCGCGGCCTGCTCGGCGCGGCGACGCTCGCGCTCTTCGTTATGGCACGCGGCCAGAGCCCGTTGCCGCGCCGCCACGAACTCCGTCATTGGCTCGTGCTCGGCACGTGCAATGGCTGGCTGCCGAACGTGCTCGTCGCCTATGCGCTGATCCAGCTCGCCAGCGGCCCGGCGGCGATGATCCAGGCGGCGGGGCCGCTGGTCACGGCGCTGTTCGCGCATTTCCTGTTCTCGGAAGAGCATCTGAGCCGGCGCCGCCTTGCCGGTATCCTGGTCGGCATGGCCGGCGTCGCCATCCTGATCGGGCCGCGCCTGGCCGAAGGCGGCGGCACGGTGCTCAGCCTGCTCGCCATGGTCGGTGCGACGCTGTCCTATGCCTGCGCCAATCTCTATACGCGCGCCGTGCCGCCGCGGGCGGGCGACCCGATCCGGCTCGCGCTCGGCCAGCAGATGGTCTCCGGTTCGAGCGCGCTGCTGCTGACGCTGGTCTTCTCGGGCGGAGCGGCGCTCGCGGCGCTGGTGCCGCATTGGCAGGCCGCGCTGGCGCTCGGTGTGCTCGCGACGGCGCTGCCGGTGACGTTCTTCATGCGGTTGATCCGCGCTGCCGGGCCGACGCGGGCGGCGATGACCGGTTATCTCGTTCCGGCGGTCGCTGCCGTCATGGGTGTGCTCGTCCTCGGCGAAACGCTGGAGTTGCGGCAGATTATCGGAGGTTGCATCATCCTCGCAGGCGTCTTCCTGGTATCGACGGCGCCTGCGGGGGGACGAGCCAGATGACGAGGATCGCATGCGTGCTGGGCCTTGCGGCCCTATTGGGTGCCTGTGTGCAGGGACCGGTGACGACGTCATCCTTCTCGGCAGAGGAAGCGGCCTTCATCCGAAAAGACGGAACCGGCATCATCGTCGGCCACGCCTTCCGGACGCGCTCGAAGGGGCAGGTCGTGAACGCCGCCGGCGAGGTCGTGAAGCTGATCCCCGCGACAGCCTATGCCCGCGAACGCTTCAATCGCGTCTTCGGCAAGACCAAGTTCCTGCCGCATTGGCGCTATCCGAACGACCAGGTCGATCCGCGCTATGCCGAGCTCACTCGCACGGCCAAGACCGCGGCCAATGGCCGCTTCAGCTTCGAGAAGGTCGCGCCCGGCACCTACTTCGTCTCGACGCAGGTGATCTGGGGCGAGGAGGACGCGGTTTTCCGCGAGGGCGGCACGGTCTATGACGAGGTCACGCTGACCGGCAAGGAAACCGAGCCGGTCGAGGTCATCCTCTCGGGACATTAGCCTCTATCGTGAAACTGCTGCTCGTCGTCGCCTGCGCGCTGGTCGATTCCGACAATCGCGTCCTCGTCACCCAACGTCCCGAAGGCAAGGCCCTGGCGGGCTTGTGGGAATTTCCCGGCGGCAAGCTGGAGGCCGGGGAGCGGCCGGAGCCAGCGCTGATCCGCGAACTTTCCGAGGAGCTCGGTATCGAGGTCAAGGAAGCCTGCCTGGCGCCGCTGACCTTTGCCAGCTACGCCTATCCGGATTTCCACCTGCTGATGCCGCTCTATATCTGCCGGCGCTGGGAGGGGACCGTGATGTCGCGCGAGGGGCAGGCGCTGAAATGGGTGCGCCCCGGCAAGCTGCGCGAGCTCGCCATGCCGCCGGCCGACGAGCCGCTGATCCCGCCGCTGGTCGATCTGCTCGGGGCGTGAGCCTCGGCGGCCATTGCCGTATGCGTCATGGTCGGGCTTGTCCCGACCATCCACGTCTTCCTTCAGGCAAGAGGTCCTCAAGACGTGGATGCTCGCCACAAGGGCGAGCATGACGTCGAGGTTCTCGTGAGGCCCGAAACTCCTGCCGCTCAGCGCGGCAGGATGGTCTCGCCCATCAGGTGCTTGTCGATCGAGTGCGCCATCTGGCGGCCCTCGCGGATCGCCCAGACCACCAGCGACTGGCCGCGGCGCATGTCGCCGGCGGCGAAGACCTTCTCGACCGAGGTCTTGTAGGCCGCCATGTTCGCCTCGACATTGCCGCGCCCGTCGATCTTGACGCCGAGCTTCTGCAGGAGCCCGTCATGCACCGGCGAGACGAAGCCCATGGCGAGCAGGACGAGATCGGCCTTCAGCTGGAACTCGCTGCCCTCGATCGGCTTGAAGCTGGCGTCGACCTTGGCGCAGTGCAGGGTCTTCACCTTGCCGTTCTCGCCGGTGAACTTGACGGTACCTACGGCGAAGTCGCGCTCGGCGCCTTCCTCGTGGCTGGAGGACGTCCGCAGCTTCAACGGCCAGTTCGGCCAGGTCAGCGCCTTGTTCTCCTTCTCCGGCGGCTGCGGCATGATCTCGAGCTGGGTGACCGAGAGCGCGCCCTGGCGCACCGACGTGCCGATGCAGTCCGAGCCGGTGTCGCCGCCGCCAATGACGACGACATGCTTGCCGCCGGCGAGGATCGGGCGGGCATTGCCCGTCGTATCTGGCTCGCCGCCATTGCGGCGGTTCTGCTGCGGCAGGAAGTCCATGGCGAACTGGACGCCGTCGAGATCGCGGCCCTCGATCGGCAGGTCGCGTGGCTTCTCGGCGCCGCCGGTCAGGCCGATGGCGTCGTACTGGGCGAGCAGCTCCTGCGGGTCGATGTCGATGCCGACATTGACGCCGTAGTGGAAGACGACGCCTTCGGCCTCCATCTGGGCGATGCGCCGATCGACATGCGACTTCTCCATCTTGAAGTCGGGAATGCCGTAGCGCAGCAGGCCTCCGGCGCGGCCCTGGCGCTCATAGACATGGACCTCGTGGCCGACGCGGGCGAGCTGCTGCGCGGCAGCGAGGCCAGCCGGGCCCGAGCCGATGATCGCGATCTTCTTGCCCGTCTTCGTGGAGGCCGGCTCGGGAACGATCCAGCCTTCTTCCCAGCCCTTGTCGACGATCGCGCATTCGATCGACTTGATGGTGACCGGGGTGTCCTCGAGGTTCAGCGTGCAGGATGCCTCGCACGGGGCAGGGCAGACGCGGCCGGTGAACTCCGGGAAATTGTTGGTCGAGTGCAGGTTGCCGAGCGCTTCCTGCCACTTGTCGTTGTAGACGAGATCGTTCCAGTCCGGGATCTGGTTGTTGACCGGGCAGCCATTGTGACAATACGGGATGCCGCAATTCATGCAGCGCGCCGCCTGGTCCCGGGTCGCCTCGGGACCGAGCGGGATGATGAATTCCTTGTAGTTGCGAATGCGATCCGAGGCCGGACGATACTTCCGGTCGCGGCGGTCGATCTCGAGGAAGCCGGTTACCTTGCCCATCGTCTCACTCCGCCGCGACCGAGACGCCGGCCTGTGCCCGCTCGATTTCCAGTAGTGCGCGCCGGTACTCGACCGGCATCACCTTGACGAATTTGGGCAGGTAGTCCGCCCAGTTCTCCAAAATGGCCTGCGCCCGCGCCGACCCGGTGTATTTCAGGTGGTTGGCGATGAGCTGATGCAGGCGCTCGGCGTCGTAGCCGGACATGTTGGCCATGACGTCGATGCGGCCCTTGAACTCAAGGTCGCCGCCATGGTGGTAGAGGCGCTGGGTCAGCTCCTCCTCCTCCGGCACCGGCTCGAGATCGACCATTGAGAGGTTGCAGCGCTTGGCGAAGCTCTTGTCCTCGTCGAGGACATAGGCGATGCCGCCCGACATGCCGGCCGCGAAATTGCGACCGGTCTGGCCGAGCACGACGACGACGCCGCCGGTCATGTATTCGCAGCCATGGTCGCCGGTGCCCTCGACCACCGCGACCGCACCGGAATTGCGCACGGCGAAGCGCTCGCCGGCGACGCCGCGGAAGTAGCATTCGCCGGAGATCGCGCCGTAGAGCACGGTGTTGCCGACGATGATCGCCTCCTCCGCGACGGCGCGCGACTTGGCATCGGGCCGGATGATCAGCTTGCCGCCCGACAGGCCTTTGCCGACATAGTCGTTGGCCTGGCCGGTGAGGTCGAGCGTCAGGCCGCCGGCGACCCAGGCGCCGAAGCTCTGGCCGGCGGTGCCGGTGAGCTTCACCGTGATGGTGTCCTCGGGCAGGCCGATCGAGCCGTGGCGCTTGGCGATCTCGCCCGAGATCATCGCGCCGGTCGAGCGGTCGACATTGCGGATCGCACTCTCGATCACCACCGGAGCAGCCGTATCGAGCGAGGCGCCGGCCTTGGCGATCAACGTGCGGTCGAGCACCGATTCGATCGGGTGAACCTGACGTTCGACATTGCGGATGGCGACGCCCTTGCCTGGCTCCGGCTTGTGGAAGATGCGGGCGAAGTCGAGCCCCTTGGCCTTCCAGTGGTCGATCGCCTCCTTCTTGTCGAGCCAGTCGGAGCGGCCGACGAGCTCGTCGAAGCTCTTCACGCCCATCTCGGCCATGATCTCGCGCACGTCCTCGGCGAGGAAGAAGAAGAAGTTGATGACGTGCTCGGGCGTGCCCTTGAAGCGCTTGCGCAGCACCGGGTCCTGGGTGGCGACGCCGACCGGGCAGGTGTTGAGATGGCACTTGCGCATCATGATGCAGCCGGCGGCGATCAGCGGCGCCGTTGCGAAGCCGAACTCGTCGGCGCCGAGCAGCGCGCCGACGATGATGTCGCGGCCGGTACGCAGGCCACCGTCAACCTGGAGCGCGATGCGGCCGCGCAGCTTGTTCATCACCAGGATCTGGTGGGTCTCGGCGAGGCCGATCTCCCAGGGCGAGCCGGCATGCTTGATCGAGGTCAGCGGCGAAGCGCCGGTGCCGCCCTCATAGCCGGCAATGGTGATGTGGTCGGCGCGCGCCTTGGCGACGCCGGCGGCGACGGTGCCGACGCCGAGCTCGGAGACGAGCTTGACCGAGACGTCCGCCGCCGGGTTGACGTTCTTCAGGTCGAAGATCAGCTGGGCGAGATCCTCGATCGAATAGATGTCGTGATGCGGCGGCGGCGAGATCAGGCCGACGCCCGGAGTCGAATGCCGGACCTTGGCGATGCGGGCATCGACCTTGTGGCCGGGCAGCTGGCCGCCCTCGCCGGGCTTGGCGCCCTGCGAGACCTTGATCTGCATCATCTGCGAGTTGACGAGATATTCGGTGGTGACGCCGAAGCGGCCCGACGCGACCTGCTTGATCGCCGAGCGCATCGAGCGGCCATCCGGCAGCGGCTTGAAGCGCTCGGGCTCCTCGCCGCCCTCGCCGGTGTTCGACTTGCCGCCGATCGCGTTCATGGCCAGCGCCAGCGTCGAATGGGCCTCATGGCTGATCGAGCCGAAGGACATGGCGCCGGTGGAGAAGCGCTTGACGATCGAGACCGCGCTCTCGACCTCGTCGAGCGGCACGGCCTTGCGGCCGAGCTCATCGGCCATCTTGACGTGGAACAGGCCGCGAATGGTCGAGAGCTTCTCGCTCTGGTCGTTGACCAGCTCGGAATAGGCCTTGAACTTGTCGCGGGCGTTGCCGCGCACGGCGTGCTGCAGCAGCGCGATGTTCTCCGGCGTCCAGGCATGCGCCTCGCCGCGCAGGCGGAAGGCATATTCGCCGCCGATGTCGAGCGTGTCGCGATAGACCGGGGAGTCGCCGAAGGCGTCGCGATGGCGGCGCACGCTCTCCTCGGCGATCTCGGCGAGGCCGACGCCCTCGATCGAGGAGATGGTGCCGGTGAAGTACTTGTCGATGAACTGCGTGCGCAGGCCGACGGCGTCGAAGATCTGGGCGCCGCAATAGGACTGGTAGGTCGAGATGCCCATCTTGGACATGACCTTGAGCAGGCCCTTGCCGACCGACTTGATGAAGCGCTTGACCACTTCGTAGCGGTCGACCTCCGGCGGGAACTCGCCGGCCTCGTACAGCGCCTCCAGCGTCTCGAAGGCGAGATAGGGGTTGATCGCCTCGGCGCCGAAGCCGGCGAGCAAAGCGAAATGGTGGATCTCGCGCGGCTCGCCCGATTCCAGCACGAGGCCGACCGAGGTGCGCAAGCCCTTGCGGATCAGGTGATGGTGGACGGCCGCCGTCGCCAGCAGCGCCGGGATCGGGATGCGGTCCGGCCCGACCTGCCGGTCAGAGAGGATGATGATGTTGTAGCCGCCATGGACGGCCGCTTCGGCGCGCTCGCACAGGCGCTCGATCGCGCCTTCCATGCCGGCCGCGCCCTCGCGCGTCGGATAGGTGATGTCGAGCGTCTTGGTGTCGAAGCGATCCTCGTAGTGACCGATACAGCGGATCTTCTCGAGATCGTCATTGGTCAGGATCGGCTGGCGCACTTCCAGGCGCTTGCGGCGCGAGGTGCCCTCGAGGTCGAGGATGTTCGGCCGCGGCCCGATGAAGGAGAGGAGGCTCATCACGAGCTCCTCGCGGATCGGGTCGATCGCCGGGTTGGTGACCTGGGCGAAGTTCTGCTTGAAATAGGTGTAGAGCAGCTTCGACTTCGAGGAGAGCGCCGAGATCGGCGTATCCGTGCCCATCGAGCCGACGGCTTCCTGGCCGGTCACCGCCATCGGCGCCATCAGGATCTTGGTGTCTTCCTGGCTGTAGCCGAAGGATTGCTGGCGATCGAGCAGGGCGACGTCGGTGCGCGAGGCGCGCGCTTCGACCGGCGGCAGCTCCTCGAGCACGATCTGGGTGCGCTTCAGCCAGTCCTTGTAGGGATTGGCGAGACAGAGGGTGCTCTTGATCTCGTCGTCGCCAATGATGCGGCCCTCTTCGAGGTCGATCAGCAGCATCTTGCCGGGCTGGAGCCGCCACTTCTGGACGATCTTCTCCTCCGGGATCGGCAGCACGCCGAATTCCGAGGCGAGCACGACCAGCCCGTCATCGGTGACGAGATAGCGCGCGGGGCGCAGGCCGTTGCGGTCGAGCGTCGCGCCGATCTGGCGGCCGTCGGTGAAGGCGATCGCGGCCGGGCCGTCCCAGGGCTCCATCAGCGCCGCGTGGTACTCGTAGAAGGCGCGCCGGCTCTCATCCATCAGCGGGTTGCCGGCCCAGGCCTCCGGCACCAGCATCATCATGGCGTGGGCGAGCGAATAGCCGCCCTGGACCAGGAATTCGAGAGCGTTGTCGAAGCAGGCGGTGTCGGACTGGCCCTCATAGGAGATCGGCCAGAGCTTGGAGATGTCGGCGCCGAAGAGCTCGGAATCGACCGAGGCCTGGCGGGCCGCCATCCAGTTGACGTTGCCGCGCAGCGTGTTGATCTCGCCGTTATGGGCGACCATCCGGTAGGGATGGGCGAGGCGCCAGGACGGGAAGGTGTTGGTGGCGAAGCGCTGGTGGACGAGGGCGAGCGCGCTCTCGAAGCGCTCGTCGGTCAGGTCCTTGAAATAGGCGCCGAGCTGGGTGACCAGCACCATGCCCTTGTAGACGATGGTCCGGCAGGAGAAGGAGACCGGGTAATAGGTCGCGGTCGCCCGGTCATGGCGCTTGTAGACCTTGTTCGAGACCGACTTTCTGAGGACATAGACCCGGCGCTCGAACTCGTCCTCGCTGACGAGCCCGGCGGGGCGGCCGACGAAGATCTGGCGATGGCAGGGCTCGGTCTCCTTGACGGCCTCGCCGAGGTCGCTGTTGTCGACCGGCACGTCGCGCCAGCCGAGGAAGATCAGGCCTTCCTCTTCGACCGTCTGGGCGACTATCTCCTCGCAGACGGCGCGGTTGTCGGCCTCCTGCGGCATGAAGAACTGGCCGATGGCGTAATGGCCGGGCTCGGGCAATTCGATGCCGATCGCCGCGCACTCTTCCTTGAAGAAGCGATGCGGGATCTGGGTGAGGATGCCGCAGCCGTCGCCGAGCTTGGGATCGGCGCCGACCGCGCCGCGATGGTCGATATTGTGCAGGATCTGCAGGCCCTGCGCGACGATCGCATGGCTCTTGCGGTTCTTCATGTCGGCGATGAAGCCGACGCCGCAGGAATCCTTCTCATAGGACGGATCGTAGAGGCCCTGGCGGGCCGGCATGGCCGGATCGCGCACCTCGGGGAAACGCTCGAAAGCGGTCGTCGTCGTGGTGGCAGCTTTAGCAGTAGTCTCGGCCATCGCGCTCGCCTTCCTGCTCTCGCTCATCGTCACCTCCGCCCGCATCGGCCCCGCAGCATCGGCTCGGGAGCCAGCCAAAGTCCACCGCCGCTCCGGCGTCCACCTTGTCGAGCAAGGATCGGGCCGGTTCGGCTTTATTCTCGGTTTGCGAAGGTTGCTTGCGCTGGTCTGGTCTTGCGCCCGCGTCCTCCGCAGGCGCCTCGGGCTTTGGTCAGCCCTGCCGCGCCTGGTTACGCCGCCGTTTTGCGGGCGGCGCGCGTCGTACGGTTGGCTTTGGCTTTGTTCGCCGTACCTCCCGTCATCGTCCGCTCCATCCGCCTGCGCCGGGGCCTCGGCGAGGCCCTCTGAAATGGGACAGCATCGCTGTCCTATTGCCTTGACCTTGCCAGAATTCCAATCTGGGCACAAGCGTCGATTTTGCACTGCGGCGACATTTTATTGCGATCTCTATCTTTGTCCGGACATTTTCACATCACGCCGGCCGGTGAGCCAAGCCGGAAGTTGTCGATCGACGGAATCGGGGCTGCCCTGCGTCGGCGCGGATTGCGCTGCGGCAGGAGGCTGCTTATCGGTCAGGACCCTCTCAGCGCTCGCCGGATGCCAGCTTCATGAATTTCGTCAGCGACAATCTGGCCGGGGCGAGCGCGCCGGTGATGCGGGCGATGGCGGCCGCCAATGACGGTTTTTCCGCCGCCTATGGCAACGATGCCTGGACGAAGCGGGTCGAGGCCCTGTTCGCGGAGCTGTTCGAGCGCGAGGTCGCGGTCTTCCTGGTCAGCACCGGCACGGCGGCGAATTCATTGGCGCTGGCGAGCCTGGTCCAGCCCTGGGGGGCGGTGCTCTGCCATCACGAGGCGCACATCGCCTCGGATGAATGCGGCGCGCCCGAATTCTTCACCGGCGGGGCGAAGATCGTCGGCCTGCCCGGTGACGGCTGCAAGCTCGCACCGGAGGTCGTCACCGACCAGCTCGCGCGCATGCGTGCGGGAGCCGTGCACCAGGTCCAGCCGCAGATGCTGTCGATCACGCAGGCGACCGAGTGCGGGTTGGTCTACACGCCAGCCGAGATCGCGGCGCTCAAGCAGGCGGTCGCGCCGCGCGGGCTGAAGCTGCATATGGACGGCGCCCGCTTCGCCAATGCGCTCGTTGCGCTCGATTGCACGCCTGCCGAGATTACCTGGAAGGCAGGCGTCGATGTGCTCTCCTTCGGCGGCACCAAGAACGGCGCCTTCGCCGCTGAAGCCGTGATCGTCTTCGATCCGGCCGATGCCGGCGAGATGCCATGGCGCCGCAAGCGTGCGGGGCACACTCTGTCCAAGGGCCGGTTGATCGGGGCGCAGTTCGAGGGGCTGCTTGCTGACGGGCATTGGCTCGATCTCGCGCGTCACGCCAATGCGATGGCCAAGCGTCTCGCGCGAGCTGTCGAGACCGGAGGCAAGCTCCGGCTGGCCTGGGCCTGCGAGGCGAACGAGGTCTTCCTGGTGCTGTCGCCGCAGGCGCAGGCGGTTCTGGCGGCGCAGGGCGTGCAATACATCGCCTGGTCCGATGCGGCGCTGCCGGGTGGGGCGGAGCTCCTGACCGGAGAGGTGGTCGGGCGCTTCGTCTGCTCCTTCGCGACCCAGGCCGAGGAGGTCGACCGACTCGCGGCCGTGCTGGCTGCTGTCTAGACGCTGGAAAGAGCCTGTTTCCCAGCCGATTCACGCCGCAAGCGCGCCGCAATCCTTATCAAGAACTGAAGACTGCAAATTTCGTCTGACAGAGGACAGACCATGGCAGTCCTGGTTTCGCCCGCCGCCAAGCCGCGCTCCTTGCGCCCTCGGCTGGCCGGCCTTGCTATCCTGGCCGCGATGGCCGGTGCGAGCGGCCCCGCTTTGGCGCAGCTCGACGATTACGGCGGCGGCTACGCCCGTTACGGCTATAGCTACGGCTATGACTACGACGATGATTACGGGCCGCGCTATGGCTATGCGCCGCGCCGGGCAACGCCGATCCCGCCGCGGTCTCTCGAGCGCGGCGCAGCTCAGGAATTCGGCCTGCGCGAGGTGCAGCGGACGGTGCGGACCCGCTCGGCCCTCATCGTCGACGGCCTGGCGGCGAACGGGTCGCGGGTGCGGCTGGTCATCGATCGCTTCAGCGGTGATCTGATCGATCGCATCGTGCTGCAGCCGCCGCGGACCGTCAGGCTCGATCCGCGCGAGGAAGAACGACCGGCGCCGAAGAAGCTGACGCCACGCCC
The DNA here is from genome assembly GCF_053645455.1 of Allobosea sp. NPDC055332. NCBI lineage: Bacteria > Pseudomonadati > Pseudomonadota > Alphaproteobacteria > Hyphomicrobiales > Alloboseaceae > Allobosea > Allobosea sp. NPDC055332. The sequence goes on from NZ_JBSHMO010000004.1 coordinate 444,894, forward strand.
GCCGGAGCGGCCCGCCGCGTTGAAGCCGACGCAGCCACCGGCCGAGGCGAGCGCGCCTGCGACCGTCATGCCACCCTCGCCGGCAGCTCCGAAGCCGGATGCTGCTCCGGCGAAGCCCGTCGCGGTGCCGTCGGTCGCGCCCGGCGAGATCGGCAAGCCGAAGCTGGTCAACCCGCAGGATGTCCGCGGCGCCGACGAGCCCGACCGCGCCCCGCCGCTGGCACGCGCGCATCCGAGCGGTATTCCGACGCCCGATACGACGCTGCCGCCGGTGCAGATCGAGGAGATGAAGACGGCACAGCCCAAGCCGGAAACGCCGATCACGCCGGTCAACCCGCCGAACTGAGTTCGCGCTCTCGGGGCGTGGAAGGGCTGGGACGGCTCTGCGGAGCGATCGGGCCTCCGCATCGTGAAGCATATCGAAAACCTGTCACCGCGGTGCAATCGGTCACCGGTAGCCACCGGTAACTTGGGGCATGGAAGGCACCCGCGCTTTTGCGGATTGAAAAGCTCGGGTGCGACAGGGGCGTCATGCGCGACTATCGGCACAGAACCTATCCGCCGGCTTCCGATGCCGAGGTCGCAGCTTTCGAGCAAAGGCTCGGCGTCGACTTCTGCGCTGACTACAAGGCGTTTCTGCGGACCGATAACGGCCTTGAGGTCGATGAGCGCTTCGCGCTGCGGGACCTCGATGACTGGATCTACCATGTTCACCGGCTTTTCGGCGGCAGCGCAGAGCAGAGCCATGGCGTCGACGGCGAGCTCGACGGGTTCTTCGATCGCCGCTACCTGCCGATCTGCTACCCGATCGGAATCGATCACGGCGGCAATCTCTTGCTGCAGATCGCGGCCGGCGCGCGGCGCGGCCAGCTGGCGATGCTCGACCATGAGGTCTGGCATGGCGGGATGAGGGAGCTCCTCGATGTCGCCGACGGCCTCTATCCCGATGACGACGAAGAGAGAGATCCGCTTCCCTTCCAGACCTTCGCCGACGCGACGCCCGACCAGGTTCTGGACGAATGTTTCAAGGTCGGTTTCCTGGCCCATTACCCCGTTGGCCTCGCCGAGCATCTGGAGAATCTCGACCGCCTGCTCAACAGGCTCGCGGAAGAGAACCGCAACCGCCCGAAGACGCCGGTGCCGGCGAAGGCCGAACTGAAGTCTGCCTTTCTCCATCTGGTGATCAATGGCGCCTGGCAGGCGGTCGAAGAACTCTCGACATTTCAGGGCCAAGAGTTCGTCGTTGGGCCCGCCGAGGCGCTGGCCTGGCATGTCCGGATCGTGATGGAGGAAACGCGCGCGATCCGCACGAGCGTGGTCTTCACCGCTCCGGGTGGCGGGACCTTGCGCAGCTACGAGCTGATGCTCGAGACCAACGGGACGTTTCGCCTGAAGGCTGCGCTGACACAGAACGGCGTCGAGCCGACATCCGGTAGCTATGGCATCGCGGTGTCGTTTCCAGATGATCCGGTATTGCCGGTCTTGACCGATACACGCGAAATTCTGATCGGCCGGCGGCCGCGCGGCTTCACGAGCGCGCAATTCAAGCCAGCCAGCGAGACCGAGATCGACGCTTTCGAGGCGGGCTTGCCCTACCGATTCTGTGACGACTTCCGCGCCTGGCTGATGGAGGCCAACGGCATTCAGTTCCAGTGGCCGTATATCAAACTGTGGGATGGGCTGGCCGACGATGTGCATGCGACGTTCAAAGCCGAGGTGGCGGCCCAGGCAAAAACTCATTGGGAACTCGCGGTCCACGATCTCAACGGCCTTCAGAAGTCATGGCCGATCAGGATCGACGATCAAGCGGGGCCGCGCTGGGTCGAATCGGCGCGTGGTCTCGAGAAGGATTTCGCCAACCGCCTGAACGAGCCCCGATTACAGTTGCTTTACCCGGTTGCCGGGACGATCGCCTCCGATAGCCACGGCTATTGCCAGATCGCAGCCGGTGCGCGCCGTGGCCAGATCGTCGAGCTCAAGGCACACAAGTTCGGGCTCGATCGACTGGCTGACGTGCAGGATGGCCAGCGTGTGACGGGCCGCGGCAAGAAGGCAAAGACGCTTCGCGATCCGTTCAGGTCGTTCGCCGAGGCGATGCCCGACCAGGTCATCGACGCCTGGCTCGATGAAGGCATGATCGCGATGATGGGCCTGGACTTCGCGGCCTTCGCCGCACGTGTGATCGAGGTCCACGAGCAGGAATTCGCGCGTCTGTTCACCCGTTATGTCACAGGCCCGGAAGCAGGCTGACGCATAGAAAAACCTCCCTGGTTTCCCGGGGAGGTTCTGGCAGATCGCGCCAATAGCGAGGGGTTACGCGGCCTTCTTGGCCTCGATCACCTTGGCACCCTGCGCGCCGATCGGAATCAGGCGCGGCTTCTTGGCCTCGGGGATCTCGCGGACGAGGTCGATATGGAGCAGCCCGTTCTCAAGGCTGGCGCCGGTGACCTGGACATAGTCGGCGAGCTGGAAGCGACGCTCGAAGGCGCGGGCGGCGATGCCCTGATGCAGGACCTCGCGCTTCTCGGCATCCTCGGCGACTTTCTTGTCGCCACGGACGGTCAGCGCGTTCTCCTTGCTCTCGATCGAGAGGTCGGATTCACCGAAGCCGGCAACCGCGATCGAGATGCGATAGGCGTTCTCGGCGGTGCGCTCGATGTTGTAGGGCGGATAGCTCGGCGCGTTGTCGACGCTGGTGGCCTGGTCGAGCAGCGAGAACAGGCGGTCGAAGCCGACGGTCGAGCGATAAAGCGGGGAAAGATCGTAGGAACGCATGATTGTCCTCCAGAGGAAGCGACATTCGTGTCAGCCCGCCTCCTCGTGAGCGCGGGCCAGGTTTGGGGTGCGCAGCCGCTTGACGGCCTGTGCCACCATGATCTGGGTGGCGTTTCCGGCTTTTCAAGGCCGGGTGCCGAGGGGCATAACGAGGTGGCGAATCCGCCGGAGCGCCGATGACCGAGGCCGAATTCTTCCACCAGCCGGACTATCCGGTGCCCGGCCATGGCAAGGTCTGGTTTGCTGCGACCAGCGATGGCGCGCGCCTGCGGCTGGCGAGCTGGCGCCCCACCGTGCGGCGGGAGAAGGGCACGGTCCTGATCGCGCAGGGGCGGGCCGAGTTCATCGAGCGCTACAGCGAGACGATCGCAGAGCTGCGCCGGCGCGGCTTTCATGTCCTGACCTTCGATTGGCGCGGGCAGGGCGGCTCGCAGCGCTTCATCGGCCGGCAGCGCAAGGGGCATGTCGGCCGGCTCGTGCATTATGAGCGCGACCTTGCCCTGGTCATGACGCAGATGCAGGAACGCTTTCCCGCGCCCTATTTTGCGCTGGCGCATTCGATGGGCGCGGCAATCTGCCTCGATGCCGCCAGGCGCGAGGCGCTGCCGGTGGCGCGGCTGGTCGCGATCGCGCCGATGCTCGGCATCAGCATGATCGAGAATCCGCGCGGGGCGCGCTGGCTGGCGCGGGTGCTGTACTGGCTCGGTTTCGGCAAGGCTTTCGTGCCCGGTGGCGGCGATACCGCGATCGGCACCAAGCCGTTCGAGGGCAACCGGCTGAGCTCGGACCCGGCCCGCTATGCCCGCAATGCCGCGCTGTCGGCGGCGGCGCGCGAGCTCGCCATCGGCGACCCCAGTGTCGGCTGGATCCATGCCGCCTTTCAGTTGATGGACCGGCTGGCGCAGCCGCGCGCGCCGCTTGAAGTCAGAGTGCCGACCCTGATCGTCGCCGCCGGGCAGGATCCCGTCGTGTCGACACCGGCGATCGAGCGCTTCGCGGCGCGGCTGAAGACTGGCTCGGCCCTGGTGCTGCCGACGGCGCGCCACGAGATCCTGATGGAGAGCGACGCGATCCGGGCGCAGTTCTGGGCCGCCTTCGACGCCTTCATTCCTGGCGAGGAGCTGACCGCGTCCGTCTCAGCCGTTGAGCAGAGCGAGAGCGGCCTGGTGCATGGTCTTGTTGCCGGCGGCGAGGATGGTGCCGCCCTGGGCGGCGCTGCCGCCATCCCATGAGGTGACGATGCCGCCGGCGCCCTCGATGATCGGGATCAACGCGACGATGTCGTAGGGCTTCAGCCCGCTCTCGATGACGAGATCGATATGGCCGGCAGCGAGCATGCAATAGGCATAGCAATCGCAGCCATAGCGGGCCATGCGCACGGCGCTCTCGACGCGCTGGTATGCTGCCTTTTGCCCCTCCGCGAAGAGATGCGGGCTGGTGGTCATCAGCGTCGCCTCGGCGAGATCAGTCACCTGGCGCGTGTGCAGCGTGCGCGGTCCGTTCGGTCCTTCGTAGCGCGCCATGCGACCGTCGCCCGAATAGCGCTCGCCGGTGAAGGGCTGGTTCATCATGCCGTAGACCGGCACGCCCTTGCGGGTCAGCCCGATCAGCGTGCCCCAGACCGGAATGCCGGAGATGAAGGCACGGGTGCCGTCGATCGGGTCGAGCACCCAGACATAATCGGCGTCGGCATTCTCGGAGCCGAACTCCTCGCCAAGGATGCCATGGGCCGGGAAGGTGCGCTTGATCAGGTTGCGCATCACGTCCTCGCCGGCGCGATCGCCCTCCGTGACGGGATCGAAGACGCCGCCGCCGGATTTGTCCTCGGTCGTGTGCCGGGCGCGGAAGAAGGGCAGGATCGCCTGGCCCGACAGGGTTGCCAGCCGGGCGACGAATTCCGTGAAATCGACCGCGCTCATCCAGGGTTCCTTCGGCGTTCGTCCGGGTGCCGCCTTCATGCTGTGCAGCGGCAGGGAAGACAAGCGCTCTCGGTACGCGCGCTCGGGGCAGCCAATTCGGAGCTGCGAAATCGGCCTGCGTGATTCAGATATGCGATCCTGACATGCGTATGACGCATAACAAATTGATCGCGACAGCTTGCTTTTTTGCGGCGCAACGAGTTATTGTGCACTGCGAAGGGGAGATCGCTTCAAACCTTCGTTGCCCTCCTTGGGCGTTTCCTCCCTAGACTTCGGGCCGCCACGAAAGTGCGCGGCCCTTTTTCTTTTGGGAGTACAGGGCAGCGCCGGCGTTTGAAGGCCTTACTCCGCCGCCTGGCGCCAATCGTCGCTCCAGCCGCTCCAGCGTGCGAAGCACTCGGCCATGGCCGCGCTGATCACTCGCTGAAGGGCGGCAAAGCCACTGCTCGGCTCGAGCGTCGCCTCGTTCATGTAGAGGCCGCGGCTGACTTCGATCTGCAGCGCATGCACGCCTGAGCCGGGCGCGCCGTAATGCTCGGTGATGAAGCCGCCGGCATAGGGACGGTTGCGGGTTACGGTGAGTCCCGCCCGCGTGAACGCCTCCTCCGCGGCATCGACGACGAAGCTCGCGGCGCTGGTGCCGAAGCGATCGCCGAGGATGATGTCGGCCTTGGCGATGCCGTCGCGGTCGAGCCCGGTCGAGGGCATGGAATGGGCATCGACCAGGATGCAGCTGCCGAAACTGGCCTGCGTCCGGTTCACCAGATGGCGCAGGCCGGCGTGATAGGGCCGGTAGAGCTCTTCGATCCGGTTCAGCGCGTGCTCGACCGGGATGCGGCCCGAATAGATCTCATAGGCCTCGCCGACGATGCGCGGGATCGTGCCGAGCCCGCCGGCGACGCGCAGCGAGCGGGTATTGGCAAAGCCGGGCAGCCGGCCGTCGAACATGCGCGGGTCGAGCTCGTAAGGCTCGCGGTTGGCGTCGAGAAAAGCACGCGGGAACTCGGCGACGAGCAGAGGCGCGCCGAGCGCCACCGCCTGCGAGAAGAGCAGATCGACATAGGCATCCTCGGACCGGCGCAGCGCCCGGAGCGGCAGGCGCGAGCCCTCGACGAAGGCGCGCGGATAGCGCCGACCGGCGTGGGGCACGTCGACGATGACGGGGACGACCTGCAGCGCGGGCTGGTAGAGCGTGAACGGCCGTTCGATCTCGGCGATCACGTCGTCCGGACGGGGAAAAGAGAATCCAGCTGGCAGCGTCATGTCCGTGAACTCAAGCACAAAGCGACGGCCGGTTGAAGGGGATGACCTATCGTCAGAGAAGCGATGCGCCTTCACTGGTTGTTTACCGTAATGTCGCCAAATAGAACTGGCTGATCCATCTGGGTGTGTGCGAGCGCTGAGTTCGCCTGCGCCGCGCTGGACCGGCGACACCCGGAATGGCAGGGACGGCCACCCGGTACGAGGGACGACGAGGCGAGCTGATCGGCTTCCAGCCTGACGGGGCGGGGTGGCGTGGGCTCGGCGCAACATCACGGACGAAGCAAGGCGCCATGACGAAGATTCTCCTGGCCGAAGACGACAACGACATGCGCCGCTTCCTGGTGAAGGCGCTGCAGAATGCAGGCTATGACGTCGCCTCGTTCGACAACGGGCTATCCGCCTACAACCGGTTGCGCGAGGAGCCGTTCGAGCTGCTCCTGACCGACATCGTCATGCCGGAGATGGACGGCATCGAGCTGGCGCGCCGCGCCACCGAGCTCGATCCCGACATCAAGGTGATGTTCATCACCGGTTTTGCGGCGGTGGCACTCAATCCGGATTCGCAGACGCCGAAGGATGCCAAGGTGCTGTCGAAGCCCTTCCATCTGCGCGAGCTGGTCAACGAGGTCGAGAAGCTGCTGGCGGCGTGACGGTTTCCTGCAAGGAAGCCGATTAAGCGCCTTGCAAGGCGCGCACGCCTCCGCTATAGCCCCTCCACCTCGCAGCGATGCCGCCCCCGGGCCGGTGTCGTTCCGGACGCCCTCGGGCGAAACGGGCGCGTAGCTCAGCGGGAGAGCACTACGTTGACATCGTAGGGGTCACAGGTTCGATCCCTGTCGCGCCCACCATTTCCTTCGTAAACGAAGATTGAAAGACCCGCTTCGGCGGGTCTTTCTTTTTAGCGCTGCATTCCGGCCGCCTGCCTTCCGGGGCTATTTGGCGTTGTCCAGCTCGGCCTGGAGGAAGGCCATGAAGGCGGGATCGTCGGCATAGGCGACGTTCACCCGCATGCCGGCCGCTCTGTCATCACTTTCAGGCTGATGTCGTTCGGGCATGAAGACCGTGCCGGGCGCGATGAAGATGCCCTGCTCCGAGGCGCGGCGCGCCAGCGCGAGGTCGTCGAGGCCCGGCGGCAACCCGACCCAGAGATAATAGCCGCCGCCCTGGCGCGAGAAGATCGGCAGGCCGAGGCGCTCCAGCCCGCCGAAGGCGCTGCGCGTCGCCTTGCCGATTCGCTCCCTCAGACGCTTGAGATGATGACGATACTGGCCGCTGGCGATCAGGTCGCTGACGAGCCGCTCCAGATAGCCAGAGGAGTTGACCACGGTCAGCATCTTCATGTCGCCGAGCGAGCGGGCGAGCGCCGGGCTCGCGGCGACATAGCCGATGCGCAGGCTGGCCGAGAGCGTCTTCGAGAAGGTGCCGAGATAAATCACCCGCTCGAGCTGGTCGAGCGCCGCGAGGCGCGGCGCGCTCGCCGGCATCACGTCGGCGAAGGGATCGTCCTCGACGATGATGAGATCGTGCTGGGCGGCGATCTGCAGCAGGCGATGCGCGATCGGCAGGGCGATCGAGCCGCCGGTCGGGTTGTGCGCCAGCGACTGGGTGAAGAACACCTTTGGCCGGTGCCGCGCGATCTGTGCGGCAAGGTCGTCGAGGTCGGGCCCATCCGGGAGCCGCCTGACGCCGGCCATCTCGATGCGGGCGAGCTTCAATTTGCCGAAGAGCGGGTAGTAGCCGGGGCTGTCGACCAGGACGGTATCGCCGGGCTGCAGCAGCTGCCGGATGATCAGGTCGAGCGCGTGGTTGGCGCCGAAAGTCAGCAGGATCTGCGCTGGCGAGACCTGGATCGAGCGCTCGGCCAGCATCAGCCCGATCTGCGCACGCAAGGGCGCATAGCCGACCGGATCGCCATAGCCGTGCTCGATCGGCAGGTCGCTCTTGCCGCTGCGGACGCGCAGATGCCGTCCGAGCTCGGAATCCTCCATCCACGACCGCGGCGGGCGGCCGTCGCCGACGCGGACCGGATGGACCTGGCAGAGCTGCTCGCGCAGCAGCGAGACGATGTCGATCGCCTCGCTCATATGCGGCGGCGGCGCCTCGCTCGGCCGCTGCCCGGGCGCGCGGACATAGAAGCCGGCCCCGCGGCGGGCTTCGAGCCGACCGCTGGCGACGAGCCGGTCGTAGACCTCGACCATGGTATTCTTGGAGACGCCGTATTCGCCGGCGGCCAGCCGCAGCGAGGCCATGCGCCGGCCAGGCTGGAGCAGCCCCTCGTCGATCATCCGGCTGATCCGGGCGACGATCGCGCCGGTGCGGTTGCTGTCGGCCTGCTCGTCCATCGGGCCTCGCATCTGTACCAGCCAATTCGCTGGTACAGAGAATGGGACATTGTAGAAATTGTGCCTTGCCGCTCTCCGGCGATTGTCCGAGCTTGTCAACCGAAGAAGCGCCGATGCCGCTCGCGCGGTGCATCAAAAAACCCCGGCTGGGGAGGACATGACATGGTGACGGCCGAGGCGCGCAGCGCCGCCGGACGCGAGGTGAACTCGCGCATCGAGAACTTCCGCAATCTGAGCTGCGCCGAGCGGCTGGAGCAGGCCGTTGCGGCGGCCGGGCTGGCCGATGCCGACCGCGCCTTGCTGGCTCAGCCTGGCGGGCTCCCGCTCACTCTCGCCAACGGCATGATCGAGAACGTCGTCGGCACCTTCGAACTGCCGCTCGGCATCGCCACGAACTTCACCGTCAACGGCAAGGATTACCTGATCCCGATGGCGGTGGAGGAGCCCTCCGTCGTCGCCGCCGCCTCCTATATGGCCCGGATCGCCCGCGGCTCCGGCGGCTTCCGCACTTCGAGCGACCGGCCGATCATGCGGGCGCAGGTCCAGCTCCTCGGCATCGGCGATCCCGAGGGCGCGCGCCACAAGCTGCTGGCGGCGCAGGCCGAGATCGTCGCGGCCGCCAATGCCAAGGACAAGGTGCTGGTCTCGCTCGGCGGTGGCTGCCAGGGCATCGAGGTGCATGTCTTCCCGCAGACGCCGCGCGGGCCGATCGTGGTGATGCACCTGCTCGTCGACGTCCGCGACGCGATGGGCGCCAACACCGTCAACACCATGGCCGAGACGGTGGCGCCGATCGTCGAGCGCATCACCGGCGGCACGGTGCGCCTGCGCATCCTCTCCAACCTCGCCGACCTCCGGCTGGCGCGCGCCAGCGTCACCATCCCCGAGGCGGCGCTGGCGACCAAGGAATTCTCCGGGCGGCGCATGATCGACGGCATGCTCGACGCCTACACCTTCGCCGCGATCGACCCCTACCGCGCCACGACCCATAACAAGGGCATCATGAACGGCATCGACCCCGTGGTGGTCGCGACCGGCAATGACTGGCGCGCGATCGAGGCCGGCGCCCATGCCTATGCCGCGCGCAGCGGCCGCTACACCTCGCTGACGACCTGGGAGGAGGACAAGGACGGCAACCTCGTCGGCTCGATCGAGCTGCCGATGGCGCTCGGCCTGGTCGGCGGCGCGACCAAGACCCATCCACTGGCGCAATGGGCACTGCGCCTGCTCGGCGTCACCAGTGCCCAGGAGTTGGCCGAGGTCACCGTCGCGGTCGGGCTCGCCCAGAACATGGCGGCGCTCAGGGCGCTGGCGACCGAAGGCATCCAGCGCGGCCATATGGCGCTGCACGCCCGCAACATCGCCATCGTCGCCGGGGCCGAGGGGGCCGAGATCGAGGCGATCGCCGCCGAGCTCGCGCGTACGCACGACGTCCGCGTCGACCGGGCACGCGAGCTGCTGGCGGAACGGCGCAAGGGCTGACCTTTTTTTGGAATCACCACAGAACCGCAGCAAGCGGACGACAACCGGAGGAACGTTCATGGACAATCGCATTACCCGCCGCACCCTCAGTGCCCTGCTGGTCTCGGCCGGCATGGCGCTGTCGCTGCCGGCCTACGCACAGAACGAGATCAAGATCGGCTACAATGCCGACCAGTCGGCCTCAGGCGCGGCCGAGCTCGGCCTCTCCGGCCTCTATGGCTTTCAGGCGGCGATCGACGATCTCAACGCCCAGGGCGGCGTCCTCGGCCGCAAGGTCGTCGGCGTCGTCCGTGACGATGCCGGCGCGCCACCGAAGTCGATCCAGAACATGAACGAGCTGATCGACAACGAGAAGGTCGCGGCCGTGGTCGGCCCGACCAATTCAGGCAATGCGCTCGCCTGGCTGCACATCCCGCAGCAGAAGAAGGTGCCGGTGATCTCGCATGTCGCGACCGCGACCGACATCACCGCCCGCTATGCCAAGGAGCCGCAGAACTACATCTTCCGGGTCTCGATGGTCGATCGCGAGCAGCTCGCTTTGCTCGCCGCCTATGCGGTCAAGGCCTCGAAGAGCAAGAACATCGCGATCATCGCCGACACCACCGGCTATGGCCAGGCGGCGACCAAGGACCTGCAGGAGATCCTGACCCTGCACGGCATCAAGCCGGTCGGCATCGAGAAATTCGGGCCGAAGGACACCGACATGACCTCGCAGCTCGCCAAGCTGAAGGCGGCCGGCGCCGACATGATCATCACCGGCTCGCTGGCGGATGCTACGGCGCAGGTGCTGAAGAGCATGGAGAAGATGGATTATTACCCCGGCCTGCTCTCGACCTGGGGCTCGATCAACACGCCGCTGGTCAACATCGCCGGCCCCAAGCTCGCCGAGAAGACGATCTTCGCCGCCTCGACCACCGAGGACGCCAGCGACCGGTCGGCCGCGCTGCACAAGCGCCTTGTCGCCAAGCACCCGAACATGCCGGCCTTCGTCTCGGCGGCGCAGGGCTATGACGCGGTGATGCTGATCGCCGCCGCGATCAAGCAGGCCGACGGCACGGACGGCCCGAAGTTGCAGGCTGCGCTGGAGAATCTCGGCGCGGTGCAGGGCATCATTAAGAAATACGAGAAGCCCTTCAGCAAGGAGCAGCACGAGGCCCTCGGCGTCGCCGACTTCCACCTCGCGCAATGGAAAGACGGCCGCGTGGTCAAGCTCGACGACGCCGTGGTCAAGGGGCTGACGGCGGCTGATCTGAAGCGCTGACGTCTCCATCGGGCTTCCGCCCGTCATGGTCGGCCTTGTGCCGACCATCCACGTCTTCGCTTGATCGATCGAACGCGGTGTTCAAGACGTGGATGCTCGCCACAAGGCGAGCATGACGAGGCCGGAGCGGCTTTGGCTGGTCATGGCGGAGAGACGATGACGGCATTCCTTCAGGCTCTGGCCAGCGGTCTGGCGCTGGGCGCGATCTACGGTTTGATCGCGCTCGGCTTCAACATCACCTACGCCACGACCAAGACCTTCAATTTCGGCCAGGGCGCCTTCCTCGTGCCGGGCAGCCTGGTCGGCGTCTCGCTCTTGCTGCTGGCGGCCGGCAAGCCGCATTTCGGCAACCTGACCCAGGCCGAGATGACGATGATGGCCTATGTGCTGGCGACGATCGCCAGCGTCGTCGTGGTCGGCGCGATCGGCATCGCGCTCTACTACTGCGCGATCAAGCCTTTCGTCGGGGCCGGCGGCCTCAACTGGGTGCTGAGCACGATCGGCTTCGGCATCATCATGCAGAACACCGCGCTGGCGATCTGGGGCCCGGCTTCGATCGCGGTGCCGTCGCCGCTCGGCAGCGATGTCTGGCGCATCGCCGGCGCCGGCATCCGACCGCAGGAGGTGCTGATCGCGGTCGTCGCGGTCGCCGTCATGGTCGGGCTCGACATCGTCCTGCGCAAGACCCGCTTCGGCAAGGCGCTGCGCGCCGTCGCCTTCAACCCGCAGGCCGCGGCGATCGTCGGCATCAATGTCGAGATGATTGTCATCGCGGCTTTCGTGATCTCCTCGGCGCTGGCCGGGCTCGCCGGCATCCTGATCGCGCCGATCACCACGGCATCCGTCTTCATCGGCCTCGGCATCGCGCTGAAGGCCTTCTCGGCCGCGATCGTCGGCGGCCTGACCAGCCCGCGCGGCTGCATGCTCGGCGGCTTCCTGCTCGGGATCGTCGAGGCGCTGGTCGGGCTCTGGCGCGCCGAGATGCGCGAGATCACCATCTTTCTGCTGATCATCATCGTGCTGGTCGTTCGGCCCAGCGGGCTGATGGGCGCGCGCAGCGTGGAGAAGATCTGATGCCGGCGCTCGCCCATGCCCTCGGGGTGGCGGCACTGGCGGCAGCGCTCGCGCTCGTGCCCCTGTTCGGCCTCAACGATTTCTACCTGCAGATCCTGTTCACGATCGGAGTGAACTATCTCGCCGCGGCGGGCCTCAACGTCCTCGTCGGCTATGCCGGCCAGAAATCGCTGGGCCATGCCGGGCTCTTCGCCGTCGGCGCCTATACGGCGGCGATCGCCAATATCGAATGGGGGCTCTCCCCCTGGCTGTCGCTGCTTCTTGCCTGCGGCTTCGGCGCGATCTTCGGCCTCGTCATCGCCATGCCCTCGGTGCGCGTCTCGGGACCGAGCCTGGCCATGGTGACGATCGGCTTCGGCATCGTCGTCGAGAAGATCGTCACGGAGTGGACCGACATCTTCAAGGGCCAGGCCGGCTTCTACGGCATCAGTGCGCCATCCATAGCCGGCGTCAGCTTCACCAATCTGCACTGGGTCTGGTTCGTCGGCGCGCTCTGCATCGCCACCCATCTGACGCTGCGCTCGCTGCTCGCCGGCCGTTATGGCCGCGCCTTCCTTGGCGTGCAGATGGCCGAGCCGGCGGCGCAGTCGGTGGGCATCTCGGTGGTGCGCGCCAAGACGCTCGCCTTCGTGATCTCGGCGGTGACCTGCGCGCTCGCGGGCGCCGTGGTCGCGCAGCAGAACCAGTATTTCAACTCCGACTTCATCACCTTCAACCTCTCGATCTTCCTGCTGGTCGTGGTGATCTTCGGTGGCTCCGGCTCGCTCTACGGGCCGCTCTTCGGCGCGGTGATCCTGACCCTGCTCGACGCCTGGCTGGCGCGCTGGCCGGCATTGCAGCACTTCACCTATGGCGCGCTGCTGCTGTTCTCGCTCTATCTGATGCCGAATGGCATCGCCGGGGCGGTTTCCGGCCTCGCTGCGAGGTGGCGACAAGGCAAGGCGGCTCCGCTTGCGGTCCCCGGCCACAGCGCTCTGGCGGCAACATCCGCAACGGCGGCCAGCGGCGAAATCCTCGTCGTCAAGGATCTCTACAAGGCCTATGGCGGCATCGTCCCGGTGCGCAACGTCTCCTTCACGATCAGCGCCGGCAAGGTCCATGCGCTGATCGGCCCGAACGGCGCCGGCAAGACAACGCTGCTCAATCTGCTCTCCGGCCATGTCGCGCCGGGCAGTGGCTCGATCCGCTTCGAGGGTCAGGAGATCGTCGGCTGGCCGGCGCATCGCGTCGCCGCGCTCGGCATCGCCCGCACCTTCCAGAACCTCAAACTGTTCGGCGAGCTCTCGGCGCTCGACAATGTCCTGCTCGGCGCGCATCGCCATATCGAGACCGGCTTTGTCGCCTCGCTGCTCGGGCTGCCGCCGAGCCGCCGGGCGGAGGCGACGGTCCGCGCCGACGCGCTGGCGCTGCTTGCCGATTTCGGCCTCGGCGAGCGCGCCTATGAGCCGGCGAAGAGTCTGCCTTACGGCCTGCAGCGGCGGCTCGAGATCGCCCGTGCGCTCGCCTCGAGGCCCAAACTGCTGCTGCTCGACGAGCCAGCTGCAGGCCTCAACCCGCAGGAGACTCATGAGCTCGGCGAAGTCATCCGCCGCATCCAGCAGGCCGGCGTCACCGTGCTCCTGATCGAGCACCACATGGATCTGGTCATGGGCATCTCGCAGCACGTGCTGGTGCTCGACTATGGCGCGCTGATCGCCGAGGGACGGCCCGAAGCGATCCGCCGGGACCCCAAGGTCATCGCCGCCTATCTCGGTGCCGATGACGATGCCGCCCTGACCGGAGACGCCGCATGACCATGCTCGCGATCGAAGGGCTCAAGGTCCGCTATGGCGCGGTCGAGGCGCTGAAGGGCATCTCGCTGCAGGTCGGGCAGGGCGAGGTCGTCACGCTGATCGGCGGCAATGGCGCCGGCAAGTCGACGCTGATGCGGGCGATCGGCGGGCTGGTGAAAGTCGCCAGCGGCACGATCCGCTTCGAAGGCCGCGACATCACCGGCATTCGGGGGCATGACTGCGTCCGCCTCGGCATCGGCCATTCGCCGGAAGGGCGCCTGGTCTTCGGTGACCAGAGCGTCCGCGACAATCTCGTGCTCGGCGCCTATGCGCGTCGCGACGAAGATGGCATCGCCAGCGATATCGAGCGCTATTTCGCCGTCTTCCCGCGCCTCGCCGAGCGGCAGGACCAGCTCGCCGGCACGCTCTCGGGCGGCGAGCAGCAGATGCTGGCGATCGCCCGTGCCCTGATGGCGCGGCCGAAGCTCCTCCTGCTCGACGAGCCCTCGCTCGGCCTCGCGCCGCTGATCGTCCGCGAGGTCTTCGCTGTGATCCGCCGCCTGCGCGAGGAGGGTATGACGATCCTGCTGGTCGAGCAGATGGCCAATCAGGCGCTCGCCATCGCCGACCGCGCTTATGTCATCGAGACCGGCTCGATCACGCTCGAAGGCACCGGCGCAGAGCTTTTACGCGACGAGCGGGTGCGCTCGGCCTATCTCGGGGCGTGAGGATGTCCGGTGAGAGTGTCACCATCGTCGAAGTCGGCCCGCGCGACGGGCTGCAGAACGAGAAGGCCGAGATCGCGACCGCGGACAAGCTCGCGCTGATCGGCAAGCTCGCCGATGCCGGTCTTTCCCGCATCGAGGCGGCGGCCTTCGTCTCGCCTCGGTGGGTGCCGCAAATGGCCGATCATGAGCTGGTGATGCGCGGTGTGCCTCATCGGCCCGGCGTCGTCTTCTCGGCGCTCGTCCCGAACGAAAAGGGAGCGGAGCTCGCACTGGCCGCCGGCGCACAGGCGCTCGCCGTGTTCACCGCTGCGTCAGAGAGCTTCTGCCGGAAGAACACCAACTGCTCGATCGCGGAGAGCATCGAACGCTTCCGGCCGGTGATGGCGTTGGCGCAGCGCGCCGGCGTGCCGGTGCGCGGCTATGTCTCCTGCGCGCTCGACTGCCCCTATGAAGGGGGGATCGCGCCCGAGGCGGTCGCGACGGTCACGGCCGAACTGCTCGCGCTTGGCTGCAACGAGATCGCCTTGTCCGATACGCTCGGCCGCGGCACGGCGGAGCGGACGGCGGCGATGGTCGAGGCGGCGTTGCGGCGAGCGCCGGCCAGGATGCTGGCCGGGCATTTCCACGACACATCGGGTCGCGCCATCGCCAATGTCGCGGCGGCTTGGGAGCTGGGCCTGCGCGTCTTCGACGGCTCGGTCGGCGGGCTCGGCGGCTGTCCCTATGCGCCCGGCGCGGCCGGCAATCTCGCGACGGAGCGGCTTGTCGCGCATTTCGAGGCCAAAGGCATCGCGACCGGGATCGATCTCGCTAGCCTGCGCGAGGCTGCGGAAGGAATCGCCAGGCGCATTGATCGAGTGTGAACGCTGTTCCCGGCCCAGTCAGCTCGCGCCGGGCACGATCGACATACGGCTCTCCTCAACAGTCCAGTCGCGGAAGGCCAGCATGGCCGGCGTCAGCGAGCGTGATTGCAGCCAGGTCAGCCAATAGCTACCGAGGGAGACCTCGACCGGGAAAGGCCGAACCAACCGGCCGGCGTCGAAATAGCGCGTGAACAACAGCGCGGGCACGAGCGCGATGCCTTCACCAGCTGCCGCAACCTCGGCAAGGGCGATCGAGCTGTCGAAGACCGGCCCGCGCGCCTGTAGGGGCTCGATCCCGGCCGCCTCGCTCCATAGCGTCCACTCGTCGGCGCGATAGGAACGCAGGAGGACCTGCCCTGTGAGATCGGCAGGGTGGCTCAGTTCTGTCATGCGCGATGGTGCGCAAACCGGCGTCATAGGCGCCTCGAACAGGCGCAGCGCCGCCGTGCCGTGCCAGGCGCCGCCGCCGAAGCGCAAGGCGTAGTCGAGCCCCTCGGCAGCGAGATCGACGCGGTTGTTGTTGGTGGTAAGGCGTAGATCGATCTCCGGATGGGCCTGACGGAAGCCGGCCAGGCGCGGCAGCAGCCAGCCGAGCGCGAAGGTGCCGACTGCGCCGACGTTCAGGACCTCGACCGGGCGCCCGGTCTCGAAGCGCTCAAGCAGACCGGCGATGCGGTCGAAGCTCTCGCGCAGCGTCGGCAGTAGGCCGCGGCCTTCATCCGTCAACGCAAGGCCGCGTGGCAGGCGACGGAAGAGCTCGACGCCGATGCGTTCCTCTAGCCCCTTCACCTGATGGCTGATCGCTGCCTGGGTGACGCAGAGCTCGATCGCGGCACGAGTAAAGCTGAGATGGCGGGCCGAGGCCTCGAAGGCGCGCAGCGCGTTCAGTGGCAGATGCGGGCGGAGCATGGCCGAGCCTTAGGAAATCTAATGGCTCCGTAGAGATATCATCGTTTGCGATTGGGCAAGCCTGAGGCGAGAACGGTGCCGGGCGACAGGCTCGGCCTGTCATGCTGTCGCAGGTCGCGACGTCTTCACCAAAACCGTTTCCGACATCCCGCGCGACGTGCCGTTGGCGCGATGGTTTCCACATGGAGAAAACCGATGATCCGACGCCGTGAGCTGCTGATCGGCTCCCTGATGACCGCGCCGATGCTGGGTGCCGCGCCTGCTTTCGCCCAAGGGCGCGAGGAAGAGGTGCGCGAGGCGCTGTTCGCACTGGACCGCAGGCATGGCGGGCGGCTCGGCGTCGCGATCCTCGACAGCGGCAGTGGTCGCATCGTCGCTCATCGCGGCGAGGAGCGCTTCGCCATGTGCAGCACGTTCAAATTCGTCGCCGCTGCCTTCGCGCTGGCGCGGGTCGACCGCGGCGAGGAGGAGCTCGAACGGCGCGTCAGCTACAGCAAGGCCGATCTCATCACCTATTCGCCGGTCACTGAAAAGCATGTCGAGAAAGGACTGACGATCGCGGAGATTTGCGATGCGGCGGTCACGCTGAGCGACAACACGGCTGGCAACCTGCTGCTCGATTCCTTCGGGGGGCCGAAGGGGCTGACGGACTATATGCGCTCGCTCGGCGACGAGGCTTCGCGGCTCGACCGGCGCGAGCCGGAGCTCAACGAGGCGAGGCCCGGCGATCCGCGTGACACGACGACACCGATCGCCATGGCCGGCGTGCTGCGCCAGACCGTGCTCGGCGGGGCGCTGACGCCGGCCTCGCGCCAGCAATTGACGGCCTGGCTCGTCGCCAACAAGACCGGTGACAAGCGCTTGCGGGCAGGGGTGCCGAAGGGCTGGCGCATCGGCGAGAAGACCGGAACCGGCAACAACAATGCGACTAACGATGTCGGCGTGATCTGGCCGCCTGGCCGCGCGCCGCTGATCGTCACCGCCTATTATACGGAGTCACGGGGGGCCTTCCCGGAGCGCGAAGCCGTGCTGGCGGAAGTCGGACGGCTGGCGATCTCGCTCTGAACTGCCGAAAAATCCTCCGAAACGGCAGGTGTTCGTCAGCCGGCTCTGAAAGGTGACGCCAAAACGCAGCTTTCATGGCATGATCCCCGCGAATCCCGCACGGCCTGGAGGATCTGACGATGCGTGCGACATGGTTCATCGCATTGGGGCTGGCAGCCGTGCTCGGTGGCTGCATGACGGCGGCCGAGCAGCGCAGCGCCGATGAAGCACGCTGCCGCTCCTACGGGTTTAAGCCGGGAGCGGAAGGCTTCGCCAACTGCCTGATGGAGGTTGATCTCGACCGCTCGGCCTCGCGGCGTGCGCGGCTGGAGACGTCCGGGTTCTACGGGCCGTATTGGGGGCCGTGGCCGTATCGGCGCTGGTGAGACGCCTTATTCGGCGTCGGCCTGGCGGTCGGGCGTCGCATCGCGGAAGGCGGCGAGCTCCATCGCGGCCGCCTCCGCCCGCAGCAGGCGTGGGAACTGGGCGACGTCGACCTTGAAGCGCCTGGCATTGCCGAGCTGCGGCACGAGGCAGATATCAGCGAGGCCGGGCTGCGAGCCGAAGCAGAACGGGCCGGGATTGTTGGCCGCGAGCTGCTCGCAAGCGGAGAGCCCGTCGATATTGACGTTGGCAGCCCAGGCCAGCGCGGTATCGCCATCGTGTCCGAGTTCGCGCAGCCGGTTCAGCACCTTGAGGTTCTGCACGGGGTGGGTGTCGCAGGCGATCGCCTGGGCGAAGGCGCGAACCTTGGCGCGCGCGGTCGAGTCCTTTGGCAGCAATGCCGGTTCGGGACGCGTTTCCTCGAGCCATTCGATGATGGCGAGCGACTGGGTCAGCGCCGTGCCGTCATCGAGCTCCAGTGTCGGCACCAGCCCCTGCGGGTTGAGCACGAGATAGGCGGGATCGCGCTGCTCGCCATGGCGCAAATGATGCGAGACGTGCTCGACGTCGAGGCCCTTGAGATTGAGCGCGATGCGCACGCGCCAGGCGGCCGAACTGCGGAAATAGCCATGCAGCTTCATCGTGCCGCCTCCCATGGAGCCGGCTCCGATCGGCCGGCCTAGAAAGTATAGCCGAGGCGGGCGCCGAAATTCGAGGGACCGCGCGGATTGCCGGCGTTGGCGAGCGGGTTGTCGGAGCAGCCGGCGGTGCTGAAATGCTCAAGTGTCGCGATCAGGCTCCAGCGGTCGCTCAGGCGAAAGCCGAGGGCGGCCGCGCCGCGCGCACCGGTGTTGCAGCCGACATTCAGGCGGTTCTCGGGGATGACGGTACCGGTCTTGCCATTATTGAGGGCGGCGCCGAGGCTCGCTTCGACGAAGACGGATTGCGAGACGTCGAAGGTCCAGGTCGCGCCGGCATAGGCGTATTGCGTGCCGTTGACGTTCAAGCTGGAGCCGAGGTGGAAGCGCGGCATGAAGGCGTTGGCGAGGCGGTCGTTCAGCGTGGCGACACGCGGCGTCAGGATCTCGCCGCCGAGGTTCAGAAGCCCGCTCTCGCGACCGCCAGGATTGGCGGCGCCGAGGCCGAAGCGCGCCTCCCAGGCAGGAGCCGGTGCTTCCGTCGCCGGCGCATAGCCGAGCGCGCGATTGCCGCCGCGGTCGCTCTGCGCCAAAGCGGGCGCGGAGAGGACCGAGAGAGCTACGAACAGCGACGCGACGCGAACCATGGTGGACGGGTGGGTTTCGACGGAGGTTTTAAAGGTTGAAAAAGCGCAGAGAGTGGTGGCCGCAATGTGACGATGCCGCCCTTGCGCACCGGAGAATGATCAGCCGGCGCGCCACCAGAGCACGCCGAGGATCACGAGAATCGCAATGAACTGCAGCACCACGCGCAGCCGCATCAGCCTCTGCGAGGTGTTGGCATTGCCACCGCGCAGCATGTTGACCAGGCCGAGCAACAGCACGACGGCGACGGCGCCGACGGCGATCGGAACCAGAGCGGTGGAGACGTTCATCGCCGTGCTTTAATCCTCGTGATGGCGCTTGGCCAGCACGGACGCGGCGGCGAAGCGCCACAGCCGTGGAGAAGGTTCTAGCCTAGCGATAGCGCCGCTGCACGATCAGATTGGCGGCGATGGTGAGCAGCAGCGTCGCCGTCATCAGGATGAAGGAGATGGCGCCGCCAAAGGGCCAGTTGTTCTGCTGGGCGAATTGGCCGTAGACCAGCGGGCCCATGGTCTGGAATTTCGGACCGCCGAGCAGGACCGGCGTGGCATAGGCATTCATCGCCAGGATGAAGGTCAGGATCGTGCCGGCGAGGATGCCGGGCATGGCGAGCGGCCAGAGCACGCGGGCGAACATTGCTGCCGGGCCGGCGCCGAGGCTGAAGGCGGCTTCCTCGACATTGCGGTTGATGCCCTCGATCACGCTCTGCAGCGTCAGCACCATGAAGGGCAGGTTGACCGCGATGATGCCGATGATCACGGCGGTCTCGGTGAACATGATCTCGAGCGGCTGCTCGATCAGGCCAAGACCCATCAGCGAAGCGTTGAGCGCGCCCTTGCTGCCGAAGGCGGTCATCCAGCCGGCGGCGCGCACGGCATTGCCGACGAAGAGCGGCAGCACCACCAGCATGATCAAGAGGTTCTTGAAGCGGCTCTCGGTGCGCGCCAGCACATAGGCGAGCGGGAAGCCCATGATCAGGCAGACGATCGTACAGACCACCGCGACGCGGACCGTGCGCCAGAGCACGTTGAGATAGAACGAGTCGGTGAAGAACTTGACGTAGTTCTCGATCGTCAGCCCGTCGACCATGAACTGGCCGGGGATGAACTGATTGAGCGAATAGCGGAACAGGATCGCGATCGGACCGATGAGCCCGATCGCGACGAAGATCGTTGCCGGGACGACGAGCATCCCGGCGAGGCTGGTGCGGGCACCCGCGACTGGTTCGGGGGCGATGCTCACCCCTTGAACACCTTGTCCCACCACTCCTTCATCGCCGAATCGTTCTTGGCGAGGAAGGCGTAGTCGAGATCCTTGATGCGCTTCTCCTCATCGGGGGTGAAGCCGATGCGCTTTTGCAGGTCGGGCGCGACGGAGAGGCCGGAGACCGTGCCGTTATAGCCCATGTCGACGGCAAAGGCCTCCTGCGGCTCCTTGGCGAGCATGGCGTTCATATAGGCGTAGGCGTTGTCCTTGTTGGGCGCGTTCTTGGCGATGACGAAGCCCGAGACGTAAGCCGGGATGCCCTCGACCGGGGAGACCGCCTCGCAGGGAATGCCGGCGTTCTGCCATTGCACCACGCGCGCCTTCCAGATCGCGCTGATGCCGACTTCCTCGTTCTTCATCGCCTGGGCGAAGGCCTCGTTGGTCGGGTAGACGCGCGCGCCGGCCTTCTTGACCGCGAGCAGGACCTCCTTGGCCTTGTCCATGTCATTCATGCTCGCGCCGCCGGTGGCGGCCATCGAGGCGGCGATCATGATCGCCTGGTACTGGATGTCGATGAAGCCGATCTTGTTGCCCCATTGCGGGTTGAGCCAGTCCTTGAAGCCGAACGGAGCCGGGCTGATCAGCTTGGGATTGTAGATGACGACGTTGCCGGAATAGATGTGCCCGATGCCGTACGGGTACTTCATCGTCGGCAGCAGGTTCTTGGCGTTCGGGATCTTGGAGTAGTCGAGCGTCTCCGTGACGCCGGCCTCGTTCATCTCGAACATGTTGGCGGCCGAGAAGCCCTGGATGTCGACCGTGCCGCGCGGCAGGCGGCGCTCGGCGACCATCTTGGCGCGGCGTGGCGCGTCGCCGGCCTGATCCTGCACCACTTCGAGCCCCTTGGGCTTGAGCAGCGGGTCCTCGATGTTCTTGGTGAGCAGGCGAGCATAGTCGCCGCCCCAGGTGCCGACCACGACCCTACCGCCGGATTGAGCGTGTGCGCTGCCGCCGAGCGCCGGCATGGCGACCGCGGCGCCTGCACCAACGGCCAGGCCTTTCAGGACATCGCGTCTATCGATCTTTTTCATGTTCGTTCCCCTGTTGGACGCCCGTCGAGCGGTTTCAAGGCTCGCGCGGATAGACGAGCCCGGCGTCTTCGGCCCAGCCTATCGTGATCATGTCGCCCGGCTTCGGCTCGGCCGCGCCGGGGCGGTTGGGCACCTGCAGCAGAATGCGGTCCTGCTCGGTCAGCCTGACGTCGATGTCGAGCAGCGCGCCGAGATAGGAGACGTGCTCGACCCTCGCCGGGAAACGGTTGGCGCAGCTTTCCGCCTCCGCGCCGATGGCGAGGCGTTCGGGCCGCAGCGCCAGCGTCGCCGGCCCTGCTGCGGCCGCCTTGCAGGTGATGTCGAGGCCGCCGCCGCTGCGGAAACGCCCACCTGCCGCCTCACCGTCGAGGAAGGCGCTGCGGCCGATGAAGCCGGCGACGAAGCGGTCGGCCGGCTTCTCGTAGAGCTCGCGCTGCGTGCCGATCTGGCGGACCTTGCCCTTCTCCATCACCACCAGCCGGTCGGCCATGGTGAGGGCCTCCTCCTGGTCGTGCGTGACCATGATCGTGGTCAGGCCGAGCTTGCGCTGGAGGTCGCGGATCTCGACGCGGACTTCCTGGCGCAATTTGGCATCGAGATTGGAGAGCGGCTCGTCGAGCAGCAGCACGTCCGGCTCGGTGGCGAGCGCGCGCGCCAGCGCGACACGCTGCTGCTGGCCACCGGAAAGCTGGCGCGGATAGCGCTCGTCGAGACCGGTTAGGCGCACGAGCCGCAAGGCTTCGGTAACGCGCGGTGCACGATCTGCCGGCGCGATCTTGCGCATCTCCAGGCCGAAGGCGACGTTCTCGGCGACCGTCATATGCGGGAAGAGTGCATAGGACTGGAAGACCAGGCCGCAATTGCGCTTCCAGGGCGGCAGGTTGGTGACGTCGCGCTCGCCGATGGTGATCTTGCCTGCCGTCGGCTGGATGAAGCCGGCGACCATGCGCAAGGTCGTGGTCTTGCCGCAGCCGGAGGGGCCGAGCAGGACGAGGAACTCGCCCTCGGCGATGTCGATGCTGCAATCGTCGACGGCGGTGAACTCGCCATAGACCTTGCGCAGATGCTCGATCGAAAGCTTCGCCATATCAGACCACCCGGCTCAGCTTGACGTAACGGTCGGTGATGATCATCGCCGCTCCGATCAGGACGATCTGGATGACCGAGGCGGCAGCCACCGTCGGGTCGATCTTCCATTCGAGGTATTGCAGGATCGCGATCGGCAATGTCGTGCGGCCGGGTCCGACCAGGAACAAGCTCATCTCGAGATTGCCGAAGGAGGTGACGAAGCCGAAGAGCGAGCCGGCGACGAGGCCCGGCCGGATGCTCGGCAAGGTCACGCGGCGAAAGGTCGTCCAGGGGCCGGCGCCGAGATTCTGCGCGGCTTCCTCGATGGTGCGGTCGAAGCCCGCGAGGCTGGCGGTCACCAGCTTCACCACCCACGGGATGACGACGAGGCTATGGGCGGCGACGAGGCCGCCGAGCGAGCCCAGTACCGGCAGGCCCGTGTTGATCTCGGTCTCGATCTGGAAGACGTAGAGCGAGGTGCCGAGCACGATGCCGGGCATCACCAGCGGCAGCAGCAGGAGCGTGTTGATCGCCGGGCCGAGCGCGATGCGATGGCGCATCAGGGCAAGGCTGGCAGGCACACCGAGCACGAGCCCGATCAGGGTCGCGAGCACGCCGACCTGCAGGCTGAGGATGAAGCCGTCGACGAAGGGCTTGTTGTTCGCTGCCGCCTGGAACCATTTCAGCGAATAGCCTTCCGGCGGGAAGGAGGGGATCTCCTGGCGGAAGAAGGCGAGCCAGACCACGAAGAAGAGTGGCATCAGGATGAAGCCGAGCGAGAGCGTGGCCGCGCCGCTCAGCGCGATGCGTCCCAAGCTCAGCCGCGCGGCGCTCAAATCGCTGTCCTCTTCATCGCCTCGTGCCTGTCCTCAATGCAGCGTGTTCTTGTGGAACGCGCCACCCTTCATAATCACCGGCAGCTTCGCGCCCTGATCCTGGAACAGCTCCAGGCTCTTCAGCGGATCGCCATCGACCAGGATGATATCCGCATAAGCCCCTGCACGCAGCGTGCCGAGCTTGCCTTCCATGCGCAGTAGCTGTGCACCGACCGTGGTGGCCGAGCGGATGATCTCGATCGGCGAGAGCACCTCGCGGCGCAGCAGGAATTCGCGCGACTGGTCCGCCTGGAGCTGGCCGAGCAGATCGGAGCCATAGGCGACGGGCACGCCAGCGCGCTTGCAGATCTCCAGGGATTTCAGGCCGCCATCGATGACGAGATCGTTCTTGGCCAACATCTCGGCATTCATGCCGAACTCGGCGGCGCGCTCCTTCATCGCATAATAGGCGACGAGGTTGGCGGTCAGGAACATGTTGTTCTCAGCCATCAGCCTGGCCGAGGCCTCGTCGATCAGGTTGCCGTGCTCGATGGCGCGCACGCCGCATTGCGCCGCCCGGGTGATCGCTTCGGGCGTATAGGCATGGGCGCAGACATAGCGGCCGAAGGCCTTGGCCTCGGTGACGGCGGCCGTGACCTCCTCGACCGTGAACTGCATGGAGTCGAGCGGGTCGTAAGGGCTGGCGACGCCGCCGGACATCATGATCTTGATGTGATCGGCGCCGAGGCGCATCTGCTCGCGCGTCGACTTGATGACGGACGAGACGCCGTCGGAGATGTTCATCGTGAAGGCCATGGCGTTGCAGCAATGGCAGCGGGCGCCGAAATCGGTGCGCCGGCGCGGGTCGCTATGGCCGCCGGTCGGGCCGATCGCGGCGCCGGCGATGAACAGGCGCGGCCCGGCGATATCGCCCTTCTCGACCGCCTCCTTGATGCCCCAGTCGGCACCGCCGGTGTCGCGCACCGAGGTGAAGCCGCGGTCGATCATGCCCTTCATCAGGCGCGCGGCGCGGGCAGTGGCCAGCGTCAGCGGCACGCTCTCGAGCAGGCGGATATAGACCTCGGAGAGCATGACATGGACGTGGCTGTCGATCAGGCCGGGCATCAGCGTGCGTCCGCCGCAATCGATCACAGCAGCCTTGTCGGCCTTGATCGGCTTGTCGGAGACCTCGCGGATCAGCTCGCCTTCGACGAGCAGCTCGTGCCCTTTTCGCAGCTCACCATGATCGGGCTCCAGCATCGCGAAATTGCGGAACAGGACCTGCGTCATGGCGGCGTCTCCCAGCGCTATTCCTGATATATTACGAGCTCTCCAGATGATGTCTATCGCGCCATGCGCGCAACGGATCGCGAAAATCGCCTTTCGCGATCAGCCGGCGGCGGCGTTCTGCGCCAGCGCCCGGCCGCGGACCGGCAGTGACAGGTCCTCGGCGAGTGCGCGGTTGATCGCCGGGAGGCCGTCGAGCAGGTCCGGCAGGAAGGCCTGCGAGGGCGGCAGGCGCTTGGGCAAGGCATGCAGCGCCTTGGCCATCTGCAGCGGATCGCGCGCATTCGCGCCGGTCTGTGTCGGGTCGAACAGCACGTCGATCAGGCGCAGGCTGTCGGCGCGCTCGGCCCGGATCGCCTGCTCCAGGCGCGGACGGACGCGCGGCACGATCAACGCCGGTTTGTCGAAGGAGAGGATCTCGCAAAAGGTGTTGTAGCCGCCCATGGCGACGACGCAGTGGGCGCGGTTCATCAGCAGTTCGAGACGCGGCTCGAAGCCGATGCTCTCGAGCTTGGGCAGCTTGGCGATGCGGTCGGTGAATTCCTTGCGCTTCTCGCGCGACATGAACGGACCGAAGACGATCAGCGCCGGCAACTCGATGGTCGGATCGGCCTCATAGGCCGAGATCACCCAGTCGATCACGCCAGCGCCGTCGCCACCGCCTCCGGGCGTCACCAGGATGAACGGGCCCTTGGTAATGCGCGGATGCCGGTTCGGCGGCATCGGCGAGGGCACGGCCCGCTTGAGATAGCCGGTATAGCTGATCTTGTTCGCAAAGAGATGCTGGTTAGGCAGGCCGTCGAGCGGCCGGTAAACGCTCTCCAGCCCATAGACGAAGATGTCATCGTAGATATTGGCGAGCGCGTCGAGCGCGCCGCTCTGGCGCCATTCCTCATGCAGTTTGGTCGGTTCGTCGAGCACGTCGCGGACGCCGAGCACGATGCGGGCGCCGCGCCGGCGCAGGATCTCGAGCGAGGGGATGAGCTCGCCGCGCAGGCCGATCGGCTCCTTGTCGACGATGACGATGTCCGGGTCGAAGGACAGCACCGTTTGCTTGATCAGATCGGTGCGCAGGCGGATCGTGTCGGCGAGCTCGAGATTGAGATGGTGCGGCAGATAGCGGCCGTCGCTCTGCTTCTCGATGCCGGGGATGCGGACATAGTCGACGCCGTCGCCGAACTGGAAGCTCGAGATCATCGACGAGCCGGAGACGATGATCACTGATATATGAGGATAGCTCGCCACCAGCGAATTGGCGATCGCCCGGCAGCGGCGGATATGGCCGAGACCGAAGGTGTCGTGGCTATAGATCAGGACACGCGGTGCATGCGGACTGCACGGCGGGCGGCGCACCCCGCTATCGTCGATCAGACTGAGCCCCATGCGTCCGTCGCGTCCTCTGCTTGAAGGTCAGATGGCCTCCGGGGGACGCAAGAACGCACCCGAACTGGCCAAAACCATAGCGCTGCCGGCGCGTCAATCCAAGCCCATTGCCAAGTAGGTTGCCGCGCCGAAGAGCGCATCGGGACCGGAGAATGCGACGGCTGCATGACCGGATAGCCGCGCCAGCAGATTCGTGAGGAAGCTCCAGGTGGTGCTGTCATGATCGTGATGGTGCAGCAGCAGGCCGAAAGGCTGGCCTGGTTCGGGCTTCGTCCGGCGATCGGCGAGCAATCCAGCCATCTCGGCCAGCAGGTCGGCGGGCTGCCTGCCGACGCGACCGCCCTGCCAGTCGATCAGGTCGAGATCGGTGTTGACGAGGCGGGGGCCGCCGGCGGGGCCGGGCGCAAAATTGCGGAAGCAGGACAGGCCGACGAAACCGAGGCCGGGCAGCTCGGCTGCGATGTCCGGGTGGATGCGGTTCCATGGCGGCACGAAGGCTGGAAGGAAAGCGGCGCCGAACAGCTCCCGAAGGCGCTGCCGGCCAGCGGCGATCTCGGCGAGGATGTCCGGAAGCGGTCGATGCAGGCCGAATTCGCTCTTCTTCTCGCCGGGCGGGGCGTGATTGCGATGCCGGACGCCATGCTGGCAAGGGCGCAGCAATGGCGCGGTCTCGATCCGTCTTGCCAGAGCCTCCTGCGCCAGCATTGGAATCGAGGCCAGCAGCACCGGGGCCGCGAAGCGCTCGGCGAGGGCGGCGAGCCGGTCGAGCTGGTCGCTGGGCACGGTCGCGTCATCGTCGCGCAGCCAGAGCTCGACACGCTTGCCAGCGGCGTCCCAGCGGTCGAGCTCGGCAAGCAGCGTGGACCAGGCGGCATCCTCGGTCATCGTGCGGTCCCGGATATCTTGTGCTCATGCCGGGCGATTGCGGCATCCAGCGCCGCAGCGAGGATCACGCGAGCGCCTTCGCCGTTGCGTTCCACCCGGGCGAGGCGCCGGGCAGCCGCGCCCATGCGAGCGCGCAGCTTGGAATCGCCGATCAATCGCGCGATCGTCGCGGCCAGCGCAGCTTCGTCGCCGTGGGGAGAGAGCAAAGCGGAGCGGTCGCGTGCGACAACGGCGGGCACGCCGCCACTGTCCAACGCCGCAACGGCAAGCCCGGCGGCCTGCGCTTCGAGATAGACCACGCCATAGGCCTCGTTCAGGCCGGGCCAGACGAAGAGATCGTGCGTGGTGAGCTCGGCGAGGATCGTGGCGCGGTCACAGCGCCCAAGGAAATGGACGCGGCCAGTCGGGAAGTCGGCGAAAGCTGCCTCGATGGAAGGACGTTCAGGCCCATCGCCGATCAAGGTCAGGGTCCACGGCAGGTCGATGATGCGCGCGAGCGTGCGGGCCAGGAAGAGGTAGCAGGCGGCCTTGTTGCCCTGGCGCATCATCGCGACCACGATCAGGCGAACCGGCTCGTTTCTCTCGCTAGGCGCGGCGGAGTGCTCGGGGATCTCCCCGACCCCGAGCAGGAAGGGTGGCAGGTCGATCAGGCGCTCCGGTTCCGTGATGAGCCGGCTCAAGCCCTCGCGGTCGCGGGCCGTCATGCACAGGTGCAGGTCAGCCCGCAGGATGGCGGCGCGGGCGAGAGCCGCCGCCTCTGCCCAGGGACCAGCGAAGCGCTTCTGCGCATCGCTGGCCTCGGCAAGGAGATAGGGCAGGGCGAAGTGCCCGGCCAAGGCAGGACCGATCAGGTCCGGGGCGCGATAATGGCAGTGATAGGTGAAAAACAGATCGGGCCGGGCCCCCGGCGCTCGCCAGCGCTCGCTCAGCGAGGCGATCACGCCCTGTGCCGCATCCTTGTGGGCAGCCAGCAGAGCCGGATCGGGCTCGCGCAGGAAGCTGCGTTCGGCCGGGACGATCTCGATGGCGTGGCCGAGCTCTTCCAGCAGCGTCACCAGCTGGCGTGCCATCAGCCGGTCGCCGGAGGGCGCGCCGTCGCCATAGCGGTTCAGCGGCGTATGGAAAGCGATCTTCACGGCGGGTCTTGAATGGCGCGGGCAGATTTCAGCGGTAGGGGTCGGCTGCGTCACGCAAGCCGTCGCCGAGGAAGTTGAAGGCGAGGATGATGACGATCACCGGGATGCAGGGGTAGAGCAGCCAGGGATAGAGCGCGACGACATTGATGTTCTGCGCCTCGTTCAGCATCACGCCCCAGCTGGTGATCGGGGGCCGCAGGCCGAGACCGAGGAAGGAGAGAGCGGTCTCGCCCAGGATGGTCTTCGGGATGGTGATCGTCGCCGCGGCGATGAGATGGCTCATGAAGCCGGGCACGAGATGCAGGCCGATGATGCGGGCCGGCTTGGCGCCCATCAACTGGGCAGCGACGACATAATCCTCCTCGCGCAACGCCAGGAGCTTCGAGCGCACGGCGCGCGCCAGCCCGGTCCAGTCCATCAGCCCGAGGATCACGGTGATGCCGAAATAGACCAGCAGCGGACTCCAGGAGGGGGGCATGATCGCGCCCAGCGCCAGCCAGAGCGGGATATGCGGCAGCGATTGCACGATCTCGATGATGCGCTGGATGACGAGGTCGACCTTGCCGCCGTAATAACCGGCGATGCCGCCGATGATGATGCCGAGCACGAAGGAGACGCCAACGCCGAGCAGGCCGATGGTCAGCGAGATCCGCCCGCCATAGAGGATGCGCGAAAGCATGTCGCGGCCGAGCCGGTCGGTGCCGAGCAGATAGAGCGTGCCGCCCTCGGGCGGGCAGATCAGGTGCAGATTGCCGGGAACGAAGCCCCAGAACTCGTAGGAGTCGGCACGGCAGAAGAATCGGAGCTTTTGCGGTCGGCTGGTGTCGACATCGTATTCGCGCTTCAGGTTCTCCATGTTGAGGCGCTGCACATACGGATAGACGAAGGGGCCAACGAGCCTGCCCTCGTGGAAGAGATGCAGCTCCTGGCTCGGCGCCCTGATGAAGTCGGTATTGCGGGTCGTGTAGTGGTAGGGCGCCAGGAACTCGCAGAAGGCGGCCGAAGCGTACATCAGCAGGATCACGACGCCGGAGATCACCGCGAGCCTGTGCTTGCGGAACTTCCACCACATCAGCTTCCATTGCGGGGCGAGATAGACCCGCTCCTGCTCGGGCGACATCTTCTCGACCGCGTAAGGCTCGAATGGCGCAGTCGACCAGCGATGCGGCAGCGGCTCCGAAGCGGGGAGGGCGGGAGGCGTCGTCACTTGGTCGCCGTCCCCTGCAGGCGGATGCGCGGATCGAGCAGGGCGAGCGCGATGTCGGAGATCAGCACGCCGATCACGGTCAGGAAGGACAGGAACATCAGGAAGGAGCCGGCGAGATACATGTCCTGGCTTTGCAGCGCCCGGATCAGCAGCGGTCCGGTGGTCTGCAGCGAGAGCACGATCGCGACGATCTCGGCGCCTGAAACGATCGAGGGCAGGATGTCGCCGATATCCGAGATGAAGAAGTTGAGCGCCATGCGTAAGGGATATTTGCGCAGCGCCTTGCCCGGCGGCAGGCCCTTGGCGCGGGCGGTGACGTAATACTGCTTCTGCAGCTCGTCGAGCAGGTTGGCGCGCAGTTTGCGGATCATGCCGGCGGTGCCGCCGGCGCCGATGATGATCACCGGAATCCAGAGGTGCTCCAGCACCGACTTGAACTTGGCCCAGCTCATCGGCTGGTTGAGGTATTGCGGGTCGACCAGGCCGCCGATCGAGGTGCCGAACCAGACATTGGCGAAGTAGAGGAAGATCAGCGCCAGCAGGAAATGCGGCACGGCGAGGCCGAGCAGGCCGATGAAGGTGAGGCCGTAATCACCCCAGCTGTACTGGTGCGTCGCCGAGTAGATGCCGATCGGGAAGGCGACGATCCAGGTGAAGATGATGGTGAAGAAGGAGACCACCATGGTCAGCAGCAGGCGGTCTCCGACGATGTCGCGCACCGGCAGCTGGTACTCGAAGGAGTAGCCCATATCGCCGCGCAGCAGGCCGGTGACCCACCAGAAATAACGCTCCGCCGGCGGCTTGTCGAAACCGTACTCCTTCTTCAGGAACTCGACGCGGCTCATGTCCGCCTTCTCGCCCTGCGCCTGCATCTCGGCGACCATCGTCTCGAAATAATCGCCCTCGGGGAGGTTGATCACGGTGAAGATCAGGATGCTGGTGACCAGCAGCGTCGGGATCATCACCAGGATGCGCTTGAAGATGTAGGTCAGCAGCACGACTATCGCCCCTCGAACCAGAACGTGTCGGGCATATAGCGGCCGAAGAAGGCGCCCGGCTCGAAACTGTAGAGACCATGTTCCGGCAGGTTGCGCAGCGCCTTGGCGACCACGATCGGCTGCAGCGTGGCATTGACCACGCCGATCGTGAACAGTTGCTCGGCATTGACCCTCAGCATGGTCTGCCAGATCTCCCGACGCTCCTGATGGGTCGTCGAATGCCGCCAGGCCTTGTAGAGCGCCACGAGCTCCTTCGCCTCGGGCAGGTCAGGCGCCTCGCCCTCGCGGCCACCGCTCTCGAAATACTGGCCCCAGCGCGGCCAGTTGAACTGGGCCGGCGAGGTCGGGGCGAGCGAATCGGGCTCCATTTCGGCCGCGACCAGTGCGTTGTCCATGCCGGTCCAGCCGGACATGATCGTCTGGCCGGCGAGGATGCGGCGGCGGAAGACGTCGAGCTGGCTCGAGCGCGGGTGGATCTTGATGCCGATCGCGACGAAGTCCTGCTTGATCAGGTCGAGGATGTCGGTCTCCTCGGTCGAGGCGCCGGCGGTCTCGACGGTGAATTCCAGGCGCCGTCCGTCCGGGAACAAGCGGATGCCTTCGCCATCGCGCTTGGACAAGCCGATCCCATCGAGCAGGCGATTGGCCTCGGCGAGGTCCGGCGTCATGTACATCTGCGCCAGCGTCTCGTCATAGAGCGGGCTTTCAGGCAGAGCGGTGTTGCCGCTCTCCTTGGCGAGGCCGAAGAAGATGACGCGGTTGATGTCGCGGCGGTTGATCGCAAGCGAGAGTGCGCGCCGATAGCGCACATCGCGGTTGAGATCGCGCCAGATCGGGTCGATCGCATTGAGGTTGGGCATCAACGCGAACCAGGCCCCCTCTGCCCGCTTCCACAGCCTGACCTCGAAGTTCATCCGCTTCGCGGCGTCCTTGAGGAAGGTGTAGTTGTCGAACCGCAGATAGCGGGCCTGCAGGTCGGCGTCGCCGGCGGCCGTCTTGGCCGGGATCAGAGCCGAGCTGCCGATAGTCAGCGTGACCTCATCGACGTAGGGCAGTTGCCGACCATTCTCGTCGATCCGGTGAAAATAGGGATTGCGGACGAAGGTGAACCGTTCGGCCGGGATCGGTGTGGTGTTGCGCCAGGGATCGAGCGTCGGCAGGTCGGGGTTCTCAGGCCGGTACTGGCGCGAGAAGCGCTCGTGCAGCGAGCCCCAATCCTTGACGCGGGTGCTCTTGACCTTCTGCTCCAGCTCCTCCTTGCCGGCATAGCGCTGGTGGAACTGCTTCAGGTAATGCGCCGGCATGGTGAGATAGAGCGGCTGGGCACTGGCGAGGGCGGGCAGGAAGACCGGGTTCGGCTCCGCCCAGCTGTAGCGCAGCGTCAGCTCGTCGAGGACTTCGAACCGGCAGGGCTGGCCGGAGATCAGCATCGCCTGCGGCGGGCCGCCCGGCGAAAGCCGCTTGTTGTTGGCGACGTCCTCCCACCAGTAGCGGAAGTCCTCGGCGGTGAAGGGATGCCCGTCGGACCAGCGATGGCCTGCCCGCAGCCGCAGCGTGAAGATGCGGCCGCGTTCGACCTCGTAGCTCTCCAGCAGGTCGGGCGCGAGCTCGAGCTTCTCATCATAGACGACGAGGCGCGTGTAGCCGTAGATCGTCATCATGCGGATGTCGCGCTGGTCGCCCATCAGCATCCGCATGGTGCCGCCATGCCGACCGGGGGCGCGGCCCATCGCCGCCACATGGATCAAGCGCGGCGATTTCGGCAGGCGCTCGGCGAGAACAGGCAATTTGCCGGCAGCGACCTTGTCGGCCAGCGCCGGGCTGTCGATCAGGGGCTCGACGCCGGCAAGCCCCAGCCGCGGCGCGGCAAGGGTGGCGCCCGCTCCAATGAGGAAGCTCCTGCGCGCGATCCGCATCAGGCGAGCTCCCTGACATCGGCGCCGGGCTTGGCCAGGACGAGATGGCCGGCACCGAGATCAAGATGGGCGAGCGGCTCGCCTTCGGCGTCAGGCTTGAAGGAAGCCGGCCAGTGGCGCGTGTCGGAGGCGCCACCGGGAGCTGCCAGCTTGAAGTCGAGCTTGCGGTCGAGATCGGCGAAGGGCACCGATTTCAGCAGCGCCTTGGTGTAGGGATGGACCGGTGCGGTGAAGAGGGTGTGGCGCGGCGCGAGCTCGACGATGCGGCCATTCGCCATCACCGCGATGCGGTCGGCCATGTAGTTCACCACTGCCAGATTGTGCGAGATGAACAGGAAGGTCAGGCCGCGCTCGGCCTGCAGGTCCTTGAGCAGATTGAGGATCTGCGCCTGGACGGAGACGTCGAGCGCCGAGACCGGTTCGTCGCAGATGATCAGTTCCGGATCGAGCGCGAGCGCCCGGGCGATGCCGATGCGCTGGCGCTGGCCGCCGGAGAAGGAATGCGGATAGCGCGAGAGGAAGCGCTGATCGAGCCCGACATCGTCCATCAGCGCCTTGACCCGCGCCTTCTGCTCGCCACCGTCGCCACGCTCATGGACGACGAGCGGCTCGCGCAGGATGTTCATCACCGTCATGCGCGGCGATAGCGACGAGACCGGGTCCTGAAAGATCATCTGCAGCTTCGGCCGGAAGCGGCGCAGATCCTCGCCCTGCAGCGACAGCAGGTCGACGCAGTCCTTGCCGTCGTCGAAGCGGATCTCACCGGAGTCGGGCGTCACCGCCCGCATGATCACCTTGCTGAGAGTGGTCTTGCCGCAGCCGCTCTCGCCGACCAACCCGAGGCATTCGCCGCGCTCGATGTCGAAGCTGACATCGTTGACGGCGGTGACGGTCGAGGTCGTGCCCTTGCCGAAGAAGCGGCTCGAATGGGTCGTGTAGGTCTTGTGGACATGCCGGACCGAGAGCAGCGGCGCCCGCTGATCGCGGCTTTGCGGGGCCGGCGCCGGTTTTGGCGCCGCCGGCGCGCGTGGGCGCGCCTCGCGCAGAGCGACCAGCCGCTCGCCCTCCTGCATGTCGAAATGCGGCGAGGCCCTCAGCAGGGCCTTGAGATAGGGGTGCTGCGGGCGGCGGAAGATGTCCTCGACGGGACCGCTCTCCATGATCTCGCCGTGATAGATCACCACGACCTCGTCGGCCATGTTGGCGACGACACCGAGATCATGGGTGATCAACAGGATCGCCATGCCCATCTCGGCCTGGAGATCGCGCATCAGGTCGAGGACCTGGGCCTGGATGGTGACGTCGAGCGCCGTGGTCGGCTCATCGGCGATCAACAGCGCCGGCTGGCAGATCAGCGCCATGGCGAGCATGGCGCGCTGGCGCAGGCCGCCCGAGAGCTCGAAAGCGTAGAAGCCATAGGCGCGGGTCGGGTCCCTGAAACCGACGCGCTTCAGCATCGCCTCGATCAACTCACGTGCCTGCGGCTTCGGCATCGGGCGATGCAACTGCAGCGCTTCCTCGATCTGGTTGCCGATCGTGTGGACCGGCGAGAGCGAGGACATCGGTTCCTGGAAGATCATGCCGATCCGCCCGCCGCGCAGGTCACGGATCTCCTTGCCCTCGGCGGGCAAGGTGGCGATGTCGATGACACTGTCCTTCGCCTGCGGATCGCGGAACAGGATGCTTCCACCGGTGATGGCGCCGGCGCGCGGCAATAGCCCCATGATCGCCTGCGAGATCACCGATTTGCCCGAGCCGGACTCGCCGACGAGCGCCACGGTCTTGCCGGCCGGAATCCGGAAGTCGACGCCCTTCACGACATCGCGAGCGAAGCCGTGAACGGTGAAGCCGATCCGCAGGTCGTTGATCTCGAGAATATTCATCTGCGGCTGACGCCGTCGTCCCCTGGTGTCCATCTTGCCGGATGCATGGCCCGCACCACCTCCGGATTGGTTTGCCGTTGCCGCAGGATCCCTTTCGGCTGCGGCATCGTCTTTCGCCCTTGCCGTCCTTGTCCTGTCTCGATGACGATCCTGCAACGCGGCTGAGCTCCCGACCGCGACCGCCTGTCGCGACCGAACTTGAAATCGCCGGACTTGTCGAGTCCCGCAGCATGTTGCGCCGCGTCGTGAACTGACCACATATGGGGGCAAGCCGGCAGGGTTCCCACTCTTCCGGGCACGGGATGGGAAAGCCCCTTGGAGAGAAGCCTCTTCCGTTACGTCTGGCAGAAGAGCCGCCGGGAGCAGATCATCGTTCTGCTCGTGATCCTCGTCTCGATCCCGTTCAACTGGGCCTCCTTTGAAGTCCCCAAGCGCATCGTCAACGATGCGATCCAGGGCGGCGCCTTCAAGGATGGCAAGACGACGGCGACGGTGTTCGACTGGGCGCTGCACTGGCCGGAGTTCCTCGGCGGCGGCAGCGTCCAGCTCTTCGAGGGCGTCAAGGTCAATCAGCTCGGGCTCCTGCTGACGCTGAGCTTCTATTTCCTTGCGCTCGTGCTGATCAACGGCGCCTTCAAATACGTCGTCAACGTGCAGAAAGGCGTACTTGGCGAGCGCATGCTCAGGCGCATGCGCTACGACCTGTTCAGCCAGCTGATGCGCTTCCGGCCGGAGGAGATCCGCTCGGTCAAGCCGGCTGAGGTCGCGAGCATGATCAAGGACGAGGTCGAGCCGATCGGTGGTTTCGTCGGCGACGCCTTCATCCAGCCGGCCTTCCTGCTCAGCCAGGCGCTGACCGCGCTCGCCTTCATCATGATGCAGAGCGTCTGGCTCGGCTCGATCGCGCTGATCATCGTGCTGATCCAGGCGGTGATCATCCCGATCCTGCGCAAGGAACAGCTCAGGCTCGGCCGCGAGCGCCAGATCGCCTCGCGCCAGCTCGCCGGACGGATCGGCGAGATCGTCGATGCCGGGCCGACCATCCAGGGGCACGGCGCGACATCCTACATCCAGTCCGACATCGCCGGGCGCCTGGGGACGCTGTTCGACATTCGCTATGCGCTCTACAAGCGCAAGTTCGCAGTCAAGTTCCTGAACAATCTGCTGGCGCAGATCACGCCGTTCTTCTTCTACGCGATCGGCGGCTTCTTCGCGCTGCAGGGCCGGCTCGACATCGGCCAGCTGGTGGCCGTGATCGCCGCCTATCGCGACCTGCCGCCACCGATCAAGGAGCTGATCGACTGGGACCAGCAGCGCAACGACGTCACCATCAAATATGAGCAGGTGATCCAGCAGTTCAGCCCGAGCGAGGCGCTTCGGCTGGAGGAAGAGAACGAGATCGCGCCGCTGCCGCAGGCGGGCGAGATCCGGGTCGACAAGGTCGAGATGATCG
The DNA here is from genome assembly GCF_053645455.1 of Allobosea sp. NPDC055332. NCBI lineage: Bacteria > Pseudomonadati > Pseudomonadota > Alphaproteobacteria > Hyphomicrobiales > Alloboseaceae > Allobosea > Allobosea sp. NPDC055332. Next base: position 480,321 of record NZ_JBSHMO010000004.1, read on the forward strand.
ACAATCGCGGCCAGCCGCTGCTGACGCCACTGACCTTGACCTTGCGGCGGCCAGGCGAAATCGCGCTGATCGGGCCGGCAGGCGGCGGGCGCGACACGCTCGGCCGCATCCTTGGGCGGCAGACGATGAGCTATGCCGGCCGCGTGCTGATCGACGGTGAACCGCTGGACGCGATCAGCGTCGAGCGCGCTAGCTACCTCATCGGCTATGCCGGCCCGGAGATCGAGATCATCAACGGCAGCCTGCGCGACAACATCCTGCTCCCGTTGAAGCGCAAGCGCCCGGTGATCAAGCCGGACGAGGTCGTCGATCAGGAGGAGCATCGCCGCTTCATCGAGGCATTGCGGGCGGGCAATACGCCACTGCCCTTCACGGCGGACTGGCACGACTACAAGGGCGCGGGCCTCGAGGACGAGGAGGCGCTCGAGCAGCGGGTGCTGACGGTGCTCGAGACACTCGGCTGCGCCGACGAGGTCTATGAGCTCGGCCTCGACGCCAAGGTGATCGCGCCTCTGCCGGAAGGTGCGGCGGGACGCATCATCGAGGCGCGCGAGGTGGTCGCCGCCGAGCTCGCCAAGAGCAAGCTCGGCGGGCTGATCGAGGTCTTCGATCTCGATCGCTACAACGCCAATGCGACGATCGCGGAGAACCTCGTCTTCGGCGCGATGCGCAATGGTCGCCAGCCCGCCGACTTCCTGCTCGAGGATCCTTATGCCCGCTCGGTGTTGCAGGCGGAGGCGCTGGAGGAGCCGCTGGCCGAGATCGGCGGACGCATCGCGGCGACACTGGTCGAGATCTTCGCCGGCCTGCCGCAGGGCCATACGCTGTTCGAGCGCTATGCTTTCGGCGGCGAGGTCGATCTGGAGAAGCTCGGGGAACTCGCCGAGGCGCTGCGGCGGCACGACCGGCGCAGCCCGCTCGATCCGACCGTGCAGCGCGAGCTGATCGTGCTTGCGCTCGGCTATATCGAGCCCAAGCACCGGCTCAACCTGCTCGACATCGCCTTGCGGCGGCGCGTGCTCCGCGCACGCCACAGCTTCAAGACCTATCTGCCGGGCGAGAAGGCCGACGAGATCGAATTCTACGATCCGGCCGACGTCATCCACGGCGCGAGCGTGCGCGATAATCTGCTGTTCGGACGCATCGGTTTCGGCATTCCGGACGCCGGACGCAAGGTGGCGGAAATCGCCCGGGCGGCGCTGTCCCGCGCTGGACTCGACTCGGCCGCCTATCGTCTCGGGCTGAATACCGATGTCGGATTGCGTGGCCGGCTTCTGCCGCTGCGGCTGCGCCTGATGGTGCCGCTGGCGCAGACCCTGATCAAGCGGCCCGACATTCTGGTGCTCGATCTCGACGCTTTCGTCGTCACCTGCCCCGATCCCGGCGGCTTGATCCGCCGTATCGGCAACTATTGTCGGGACCGGACGTTGTTCCTGCTCTTGACCGATCAGGGGCTGGCTGCCGATATCCCACAGAAGATCGTTTTCAATGGAGCCGTGGCCAGGATGAACGGCGCGGGTGGCGCGATCGACGAGGCGGATGAGGAGCAGGACGAGGCGCCGCCTTTCACTGGCGCGATGCCGATCGAGGCAAGGACATGACGCTCGAGAACGATATCAGCTGCCTGAAGTCGGTCCCTCTGTTCCGCGGATTGCCGGGGCCGCGGCTGAAGCTGCTCGCCCTGATGGGCGAACGGCTCTATTTCCCGGCCGGGACGATCATCACCGAAGAGGGGGACAAGCCGGAAGAGGTCTATTGCGTGCTGGAAGGCGAGGTCGAGCTTTCGCATGAGTTCTCCGACGGCAGGCAGAAAACCTTCCGGCTCGCGACCGGCAGCCTGATCGGCGACGTGCCACTGCTCTGCAACCAGACCTATGCTGCCCGCTCCAGTGCCAAGACCGATGTCGTGGCGCTCAGATTGCCGCGGGCGCTGTTCTTCGAGCTGCTCGACAATATCCCGGAATTCTCCGTCGCGCTGTCGCGGGATCTGGCCGGGCGGCTTTACCGGCTGGCCGACTCCGTCCTGCATGGCGAGAAGACACATTGAAGCGCCGGATGCGCCGATGACAGCAGTTCCGAGCACGCCAGCCGGGGGCAGACCCGTCGCTTCCGGCTTCGACCAGATGTCGTCCTGGAGCCGCGATGTCCGTTTCGCGTCCGGCTGCATCCTGATGATCTTCGCGACCACGCATTTCCTCAATCATGCGCTCGGCATTTTCGGCGTGGCGGCGATGGAGGCGGTGCAAGACTGGCGCTACTGGTTCTGGCACAGCTGGATCGGCACGGTCGCGCTCTACGGGTCGTTGATCGTGCACCCTGTCTTTGCCTTGCTGCGCGTGGCGCAGCGGCGCACCTTCCGCATGCCCGGCCGTGAGGTGATCCAGATCATCCTCGGGGTCGCGATTCCGCTCCTGCTGATCGACCATATCGTCAGCACCCGGGTGCAGGGCGTGCTGTTCGGCCAGGACGAGAGCTATCACGCCGTACTGCGCCGGCTCTGGCCCAATCTTGCCCTGTCGCAGAGCCTGCTGCTGCTGCTGGTCTGGACGCATGGCGTGATCGGCCTGCATTTCACCTTCCGGGCGCGCGATGCCTATGCGCGCTGGCGCGACCCGTTCCTGCTGGCCGCGATCCTGATCCCGCTGCTCGCGCTGATCGGCTTCTCGGTGGCGGGGCGCGAGGCGCAGATGATGGCGCTGCCGCCCGAGCTCTATACGGCGCTGCAGATCGACACCTTCAATCACTACGTGACCTGGGCCAAGCGCGCCTTTTTCGGCCTGATCGGCGGCTTCGCCGGCTTCGTGGTTCTGCGCGAGCTCAGGGCGCGGGCGCTCGGCGCGATCGCCGTGCGCTTCGTCGGCCACGGCGTGCGTCGCGTCATCCCCGGTCCGACCCTGCTCGAGATCTTCCGCCGCTTCGGCATCCCCCATGCCGCGCTCTGCGGCGGACGGGCGCGCTGTGCCACCTGCCGGGTGCTGGTCCTCGACGGTGCCGACGACCTGCCGCCGCCCGGCCCGAACGAGGCGCGGCTGCTGCGCCGGATCTCGGCTGGCGACCATGTCCGGCTGGCTTGCCAGATCCGGCCGAAGCGCGACCTCCAGGTCCAGATCCTGCTCGCCGCCAAGCAGCGGGGAGCTGGTCCGAGCGGGGCCCTCGATCCCGATGACCGGATCGGCAAGAAGGGGCTGACGGTGATGGTCGCTGACCTCAGAGCCTTCACCGCGCTTTCCGAGCGGCAATTGCCGCACGAGCTGATGAACCTGCTCAACCGCTTCTACGACGAGATGTCCCAGGCGATCGCGGCGCATGGCGGGCGGATCGAGGCAATCTATGGCGATGGGCTGATGGCGGTGTTCGGGCTGGAGACGACGCCGGCACGGGCAGGCGTGGCGGCGATCGCGGCGGCTGGCGACATGGTGCGGGCGGTCGAAGCCCTCAACCGGGAGTACTCGAATTCATTGCCACTGCCGCTGCGCATCGGCATCGGCATCCATGGCGGCCAGGCGATCGTCGGCGCGGTGGAGAACGAGAGCATGGGGCGGCGCGAGATCACCGTCGGCGAGACGGTGATGATCGCGAGCCAGCTCGAAGCGGCGACGCGGCGCCTTTTGTCCGACATCGTCGTCTCCGCCGAGACGGTGAGCGCGACGGGCCGAAGCTATCGCGACACGGTCCCGCACAAGATTGCGGTCAAGGGCCGCGACAAGCCGATGCAGGTCTACGGCTTCGGCAGCACGCCGGCCGGCGATCCGCGGGCTGACGAGTTGCGTGACGATAGTCGCGGTGCGCCGACGGTCGCAGTCGATGAAAAACCGGTCTGAGCGTCAGAACGCACCGAAGGCGAGGAAGCGCCGGCGCTCATAGCCAGCCTGCACCAGCGCAGCATCGTTGATGGTCAGGTCAAGGTCGATCGCCGGCTTATCCCGGCGCGCCGCAAGCAGTGCCGGCACCTGGCCGCGCACCCGCTCGAGGCTGTGGGCATGTTCCAGGATCAGGACGTCTGCGGCCTGCACGAGCGCCAGCAGCCTTGCGTCGATCGCCTCGTCATTGCCGAACGGCTTGAGTGACAGGCCGAGCAGCACCAGGCCGAACGGCGATTGCGGTGCTTCGAGGTTGAGCTGTTGCAGCTTGGCCTGGAGATGGCGCACCTGGCATGGCGCGCCGTTCAAGCTCTCGCCGACGAAGGGGGCAATCTTTGGATCCACGACGGTGACGGAGACAGGCCGATGCGTGATGTAACCGGTGATCGGTAGCCCGGCACCGCCGATCTCGATGATGTGATTGCAGCGCAGCAGGAGATGAGCGGCCAAGACCTGGCGCAGCGCCGCAGCCGGGGAGGCCAGATGCGGCAGCGGAACGTTGGGTTCGGCTGCACTGGCCTTTGCCGATGACAGTGCATATGGTCCGCCGCGTTCCGCCTGATCCTGGGTTTTCATCTTTCAGCCTTCGTCCGCATGTCCAGCGCGCTGCCCGCCGACGCTCTCTACGATATCCTGCGCGGGGTCGCAGCCCTGACCGGGAACGCGATCGTCACCGATCTCGCCCGGCTCGTCGGCAAGGGTGCGCCGGCCGATCTGTCGATTTCCTTCAATCCCAAGCAGATCGCCTCCAAGCGCTGGCTGGTCGAGACTCTCGCCGAGGTATTGCCGAAGCCGGACGGACCGGTCTGGGTGCTCGGCGCCTGGCACGGCGTGCTCGGTGCGATGCTGCTCGCTGACGAGCGTCTCACGATCCCGGGCGTGGTGAGCCTCGACATCGATCCGGACTGCGCGCCCGTCGCCGAGATCCTCAATCACCGCCATGTCGCGTCCGGGCGCTTCCGGGCGGTGACGGCCGACATGATGGGGCTCGATTTCGAGCGGACCGAAGGCGGGCGGCCGGGGCTGGTGATCAACACCAGCTGCGAGCATCTCGACGACGTGCCGGGCTGGATCGCTGGGCTGCCTGCAGGGCTGCCGCTGCTGCTGCAGTCGAACGACTATTTCCGCGAGCCGGATCATCGCAGCTGCGTGCCTTCGCTCGACGCCTTCAAGGCCCAGGTCGGGCTGTCGGAATTGTGGTTTGCCGGCGCGCTGCCGACCAGGAATTACACCCGCTTCATGCTGATCGGCCGCAGATGAGCACGGGTGAGCCCGCCAGGCCGGCGGTCGCGATCGCGATGAAGGGCTATCCGCGCCTGTCGGAGACCTTCATCGCCCAGGAACTGCTCGGCCTGCAGAAACTCGGCCTGTCCTTCGCGATCTGGTCGCTGCGCCATCCGACCGACGGCGCGCGGCATCTGATGCATCGCGAGATCACGGCGCCGCTGCACTATCTGCCGGAATATCTGCACGATGACTGGCCGCGTGTGCTGCGCGGCATTGCCCTGGCCTTGGCGCGGCTGAGCATCCTGCGTCTGCTCGCCCTCTTCCTGCGCGATCTTTCCCGCGACCGCACGCGCAACCGCCTGCGCCGCTTCGGCCAGGCCTGCGTGATGGCGCGTGAACTGCCGGCCGGGACCCGCCATCTTCATGTCCACTACCTGCACACGCCGGCCTCGGTGATCCGCTATGCGGCGCTAAGCAGGGGCCTCTCCTGGTCGTTCTCGGCCCATGCCAAGGACATCTGGACGACGCCGGACTGGGAGAAGCGCGAGAAGATAGCCGAGGCGCGCTGGGGCGTGACCTGTACCCGCGACGGCCATGCCGAGCTTATGCGTCTCGCCGACCGGCCGGACAAGGTTGCGCTGCTCTATCACGGGCTCGATCTGGCGCGCTTTCCGGCACCGCCCGAGGCACGCATGCCGCGCGACGGCTCCGATCCGGCCGAGCCGGTGTGCTTCATCACCATCGGACGGGCGGTGGCGAAGAAGGGTTTCGACGATCTGCTCGCCGCACTGGCGATCCTGCCGGCGGAGCTGAACTGGCGGCTCATCCATATCGGCGGTGGCGAGCTGCTCCCCATATTGAAGGTGCAGGCTGAAAAGCTCGGGCTCGCAGCCCGGATCGACTGGCGCGGCGCGCAGGCGCAGGACATGGTGATCGCGGCGCTGCGCGAGGCCGATCTCTTCGTCCTGCCCTCAAAGCAGGCCGAGAATGGCGATCGCGACGGCCTGCCCAACGTGGTGATGGAGGCGGCGAGCCAGGCCCTGCCGATCGTCGCGACCGATTTTGCCGGCATCCCGGAATTCGTGCAGCACGGTCAAGAGGGGCTGTTGCTGCGGCCGGGGGACGTCACGGCGCTGGCCAAGGCGCTGGATGGGCTCACTCGCGATCCACAGTTGCGCGCAAAGCTGGGCGCAGCCGCCTTTGACAGGTTGAGGACCGAATTCTCGGCGCAGGCCGGGCTGGAGCGGGTTCACCGGGCGCTGCTGGCGGCGGTCGCCGGCGAGGATAGCGGCGCGCCATGAGTGCGCGCATCCTGATCGCGGTCACGCATCTGCTGGGGATTGGCCATCTGGTGCGGGCGCGGCAACTGGCGCGGGCGCTGGCCGCAGCGGGGCACCAGGTCACGCTCGCCAGCGGTGGCATGCCGGACGGCAAGGCGGCGGATTATCGCTTCGTGCAGTTGCCGCCGGTGCGCACCGAAGGAACCGATTTCCGCAATCTGCTCGACGAACACGGAAAGGCCGCGACGCCGGAGCGACTGGCCGCGCGCCGCGAGCAACTGGTGGCGCTCGCATGCGAGCTTTCGCCCGATATCGTCATCACCGAGCATTTCCCGTTCGGCCGGCGCCAGCTCGCTGGGGAGTTCCTGGCGCTGATCGCAGCTGCGAAAGCGGCCAAGCCTGACGCACTCGTACTCGCCTCGATCCGCGACGTACTGGTCGCGCCGCAGCGGCCGGAGCGGCTCGCCGAGACTGCCGAGCGGGTCATGACGCTGTTCGATGCAGTACTGGTGCATGGCGACCCCGGCGTCCTGCCGCTCGCAGCCTCCTGGCCAGTGACGGCGCAGATCGCGCGGAAGCTGATCTATACGGGCTATCTGGCGGAGCCGCCCGCTTTGCCGGGGTCCCCGGCAGGCTTGCAGGACATGATCCTCGTCTCTGGTGGCGGCTCGGCTGCAGCATTGCCGCTGTTCGAGACCGCGCTCGCCGCGGCACAGCTGCTACCCCGGCGGTCCTTTCATCTCCTGATCGGCCGTGGGGTGGCCGAGGCCGATTTCGACAGGCTGCGACAATCGGCTCCGACCAATGCCAGGGTGGAGCGGGCGCGGCCGGATTTTCCGGCACTGCTCGCCGGCTGCGCGCTGTCGATCAGCCAGGCCGGCTACAACACCGTGCTCGACCTGTTGCAGGCCGGGCGGCCGACGCTGCTTGCTCCCTTCGACGCCGGCAACGAGACCGAGCAGGCCTTGCGCGCCGCGGCGCTGGAACGGGCCGGGCTGGCGCGCGTTGTCCAACTTTCCGTAGGGCCGCAGGCTCTGGCGGCTGCGATCGAAGCGGCGTTGATGCAAGGCGCTCCGCCGGCTGCAAAGGTCGACCTCGGCGGTGCGGCCGGAGCTGCTGCAGCGGTTGCAAGGCTGCTCGCGAACCGCGCCTAAGCCGTGCGCGAATGCATGCCGGCGAAGGGTCGGCATGCCTCTTGCGAATTGCCGCTCCGCCGCTTTCGATCTAAGGAAGTTCCACACGCCTCCCTTTCGGTCGGCTCCAGGACACCGGATCTTCTGCCGGCCCCTGTCCTGCGCCCGGAGAAGAACGATGACAACGACGACTGCCTCCGCCCCCGGAATGCCGGACATGAAGTTGTCCGTGCGTCAGGTCTTCGGCATCGAGTCCGACATGGAGGTGCCGGCCTATTCCAAGCCCGAGGCGCATGTTCCCGACTTCGACGCCGACTACCGTTTCGACCGCGACACCACGATCGCGATCCTCGCCGGCTTTGCCCATAACCGCCGCGTGATGATCTCGGGCTATCACGGCACCGGCAAGTCGACCCATATCGAGCAGGTCGCAGCCCGGCTGAACTGGCCCTGCGTCCGCGTCAACCTCGACAGCCACGTCTCGCGCCTCGACCTCGTCGGCAAGGACGCGATCGTGCTGAAGGAAGGCAAGCAGATCACCGAGTTCCAGGACGGCATCCTGCCCTGGGCGCTGCAGAACAACATCGCGCTGGTCTTCGACGAGTACGATGCCGGCCGCCCGGACGTGATGTTCGTGATCCAGCGCATTCTCGAGCAGTCGGGCAAGCTGACGCTGCTCGACCAGAAGCGCGTTATCCGCCCGCACGGTGCGTTCCGGCTGTTCGCGACCGCCAACACGGTCGGCCTCGGCGACACCTCGGGCCTCTATCACGGCACGCAGCAGATCAACCAGGGCCAGATGGACCGCTGGTCGATCGTCACCACGCTGAACTACCTGCCGCATGACAACGAGGTCGCGATCGTGCTCGCCAAGTCGAAGCACTATCAGGCCTCGGCCGAGGGCAAGGACATCGTCAACAAGATGGTCCGCGTCGCCGATCTCACCCGCAACGCCTTCATGAACGGCGATCTCTCGACCGTGATGAGCCCGCGTACCGTCATCACCTGGGCCGAGAATGCCGCGATCTTCGGCGGCGATATCGGCTTCGCCTTCCGCGTCACCTTCCTCAACAAGTGCGACGAGATGGAGCGTACGCTGGTGGCGGAGTTCTTCCAGCGCTCCTTCGGCAAGGAGTTGCCGGAGAGCGCGGTCAACGTCGTTCTGAGCTGAAGCATGGTCCGCAGAGGCGGGCCCCGCTTTTGCGATCGGAGCGTGCTCAACTAGCAGGAGGCCGGCCATGGCCCGGTACGAAGGTTCCTGTCACTGCGGGCGGGTCGCCTACGAGGTCGAGGCCGACCTCTCGCGGACGATCACCTGCAACTGCTCCTACTGCCAGCGCCGCGGCTCGGTGCTGGCCTTCAGCCCGGCGACCAGCTTCACCCTGACCAGGGGCGAGGACGCGCTGACCGAGTACCGCTTCAATTCACAGAAGATCCAGCATCTCTTCTGCGAGACCTGCGGCATGGAATCCTTCGCCCGCGCCAATGCCCCGGACGGCACGCCGACCGTCGCGATCAACGTCCGCTGTCTCGCTGGCGTCGAGCCGACCGAGCTGAGCCCGACGATGTATGACGGGCGGGCGCGCTGAGGAGCACGCCGTGAGCGCCGCCGACAGCAAGCAGGCCACGATCCAGCGCGAGGCGGATTTCTCCGCGACGCGCGAGGCCGTGCTGCGCGGGCTCGCCGCGCATAACGAGGCCAGGGTCGGGCCGCGCAATGCCGAGCCGCTGGCGCTCAGCTTGCGCGACGAGAGCGGCGCCATGGTCGGCGGCCTCGTCGGCGAGCTGAAATGGGAATGGCTCTATGTCGACCTGTTCTGGATCGACGAGGCCCATCGCGGTGCCGGCCATGGCGAGGCGCTGCTGGCGATGGCCGAGCAGGCGGCGCGCGATTATGGCGCACGCGGCGTCTATCTCGGCACGATGAGCATCCAGGCGCCAGGCTTCTATCCGCGCATGGGCTATCGCGAATGCGGCCGTATGGAGGACTATCCGGTCGCCGGGCAGACCTTCCACCACTTCATGAAGGCGCTATGAGCATCTCCAACCGCAAGCCCGGAACCCCGAAGGAAGCGCCGGCCGAGCCGCTGAAGCGGGCGGTCTCGGGCGCGATGAAGGCGATCGCGCGCAAGCCGGAGATGGAGATCGTCTTCGCCGCCGACAAACCTTCGCTGGTCGGCGAGCGTGCCCGCCTGCCGGAGCCGCCGCGCAAGCTCACCGCCAACGATGTCGCAATCCTGCGCGGCCATGCCGATTCGATGGCGCTGCGCCTCGCCTGCCACGATGCCGCGGTCCATCGCCGCGCCGCGCCCGAGGGCGATGCGGCGCGAGCGGTCTTCGACGCTGTCGAGCAGTCGCGGGTCGAATGCGTCGGATCGCGCCGGATGAGCGGCGTTTCCGGCAATATCTCGGCGATGCTGGAGGACCGCTATCATCGCGGCGGTCGCTATGAGGAGATCACCGACCGGGCCGATGCGCCGCTGGAGGATGCGCTCGCTCTGATGGTGCGCGAGCGCCTGACCGGCCTGAAGCCGCCCAAGGCGGCCGAGAAGCTGGTCGATCTCTGGCGCGAACAGATCGAGGCCAAGGCCGGCGACGATCTCGACCGGCTGGCGAAGTCGATCGAGGATCAGCGTGCCTTCGCCCGCACCGTGCGCGATCTCCTCGTCTCGCTCGACATGGCCGAGCAGTCGAGCCAGGGCGACGATGCCGAGGAGGACGAGGACGATCAGGACCAGTCCTCCGACGAGCAGCAGCAGGAAGAGGGCGAGGCCGAGCAGCAGAGCCAGGGCGAGCGCTCGGAGACCGAGACCAGCGAGGACGCCGCCGAGGAATTGCAGGAGGGCGCCTCCGAGGCAGCCGACGCGCCGGCCGGCGACTGGGACGAGGAGGACGAGAACTCCGAAGCCGAGGAGGCGGGCGAGGCGCCGCGTCCGCGCGACAGCCGCGCCAATGATCGGCCGCAGACCGACTACAAGGCCTATACCCAGAAGTTCGACGAGATCGTCACCGCCGAGGAACTTTGCGACGCCGAGGAGCTGACCCGCCTGCGCGCCTATCTCGACAAGCAATTGGCGCATCTGCAGGGCGTCGTCGCGCGTCTGGCGAACCGCCTGCAGCGGCGCCTGATGGCGCAGCAGAACCGCTCCTGGCAGTTCGACCTGGAGGAGGGCGCGCTCGACCCCTCGCGCCTGCCGCGCATCATCATCGACCCGTTCCAGCCGCTCTCCTTCCGGCAGGAATCGGACACGAATTTCCGCGACACGGTGGTGACGCTGCTGATCGACAATTCCGGCTCGATGCGCGGCCGGCCGATCACGGTCGCGGCGACCTGTGCCGACATTCTGGCGCGCACGCTGGAGCGCTGCGGCGTCAAGGTCGAATTGCTCGGCTTCACCACCCGGGCCTGGAAGGGCGGGCTGTCGCGCGAGGCCTGGCTACAATCGGGCAAGCCGGCCAATCCCGGCCGCCTCAACGACCTGCGCCATATCATTTACAAGTCCGCCGACGCACCCTGGCGGCGGGCGCGTAAGAATCTCGGGCTGATGATGCGCGAGGGCCTGCTCAAGGAGAACATCGACGGCGAGGCGCTCGACTGGGCCCATAAGCGCCTGCTCGGCCGGCCGGAGCAGCGCAAGATCCTGATGGTGATCTCGGACGGCGCGCCGGTCGACGACTCCACGCTCTCGGTCAATGCCGGTAGCTATCTCGAACGGCATCTGCGCCACGTCATCGCCGAGATCGAGACGCGCTCGCCGGTCGAGCTGATCGCGATCGGCATCGGCCACGACGTCACCCGTTATTACCGCAGGGCCGTCACCATCGTCGACGCCGAGGAGCTCGGTGGCGTGATGACCGAGAAGCTGGCGGAGCTGTTCGAGGAGGACGCCGGCGGGACAAGCTCTCGGGGCTCGCGCCGCCTGCAATGAGCCCAAGCCGCCGCAGCGTCCTCGCCGGCCTCGGCGCGGCGGCTCTCAGCCTGCCTGCCCGCGCGCAGAGCCTCGAGCCCGGCCGAATTCCCGTCAGTATCTCGGCCCGGCCGATCGCGAGCTTCGAGCCCGGCAATCCGACGAAGACCCGCTTCGGCCAATTGATCTTCCGCGGCGGGCTGCAGCTCACCGGTAGCCACCCCCGCTTCGGCGGTTTTTCGGGGCTGTGGCGCTCGCCCGACCGCGCGCGGATCGTGGCGATCACCGACAACGGCTTCTGGCTGACAGGCAAGCTCACGCGCAGCAATCAGGGCAAGCTCGCCGGGCTGGAGGAGGCCGAGCTTGCGCCGATCCTCGGGGCCTCCGGCAAGCCGCTGCACCGCTCGCGTTACTACGACACCGAATCGCTCGCCATGCAGGGCGGCACCGCCTTCATCGGCGTCGAGCGCACCCATGACATCCTGCGCTTCGACTGGGCGCGCCATGGCGTCGAGGCACGGGCGCAGCTCGTGCCGGTGCCCCCGGCCGCCAAGCGCCTGCCGAGCAATCGCGGCTTCGAGGCGCTTGGCGTGCTGCCGGCCGGCCATGCACTCGCCGGGGCGCTGATCGCGATTTCAGAGCGCTCCGGCCGCGAGGAAGAGCCGACAACCGGCTTCATCGTCGGCGGGCGCCAGCCGGGCACGCTGCAGGTGGTCCGCCGCGACGGCTACGACATCACCGACCTCGCCTTCCTGCCGGGCGGCGACATGCTGCTGCTGGAGCGCTGGTACAAGCCGCTGCGCGGTGTCGGTATGCGTATCCGTCGCATCGCTGGGGGCACGATTCGTCCCGGGGCGAAGCTGGACGGGCCGATCCAGATCGAAGCTGATCTCGGCCAGGAGATCGATAACATGGAGGGGATGGCGGTCCACCTGGAAGGCGGGCGAACCATCATCTCCCTGATCTCGGACGATAATTTCTCGACCTTCCTGCAGCGCACGGTGCTGCTGGAGTTCGAGCTGGCGCAGTAGGCTCGTCATGCTCGCCCTTGTGGCGAGCATCCACGTCTTGAACACCGCATGCGATCAGTGACGGAAAGGCATGGATGGTCGGGACGAGCCCGACCATGGCGGATGCACAAACGAAAAAAGCGGCCTTGCGGCCGCTTCATTCAGTCCCGAGAACAACCCGCGCTCAGTTGGCGGCGAGCTTCTTCTCGATGTCGCGCTTCAGCGTCAGCGCGCCGGTCGACAGGTCGCCCGCCGGAGCCTTGATCAGGAAGGCGTCAAGGCCGCCGCGGTGGTCGACGGTGCGCAGCGCATTCGCCGAGACGCGCAGGCGGACCGAACGGCCGAGCGCATCCGACTGAAGCGTGACGTTGACGAGGTTCGGCCGGAAGACCGTCTTGGTCTTGCGGTTCGAGTGGCTGACGAGGTGGCCGGTCTGGGTGGCTTTCCCGGTCAGTTCGCAACGGCGGGCCATGATCGTGTTCCCAAAATCTCCGAGTACTCAACGCAAAATGCCGACACGCGACGTGCCGGCAGGCGAGCACCGGAAGTCAAATTGAAGTGGGCGGTCTATAACGGTCCGGTGACAGCCCGTCAAGGCAGGTCCCGCGCAAACAGCCCGGAAACATCTCGGTAACCATTATCCCGCCAAGCTGAGGATAACCAGTCACGATTCGGACCGAATCTCAGTGCATGCGACGATGTGAGGTCGCGCCCCGGAGCCTTCCGCAATGAAGCTCGCTTTGTCGTCTGCCAGCAGCGCCTGCCTCGCAGCGCTGATGCTCGCTTTGTCGGCGCCGGGCGCGCAGGCGGCCTCGCTCGACGCGACCTATGACGTCTCGCTGCTCGGCCTCTCGCTCGGCAAGGCCAATCTCGCCGGCGGCATCGACGGCGGCAGCTACAAGCTCGACGCCAACGCCAAGCTGACCGGGCTCGTCGGCAGCTTCACCGGTGGGCGCGGTTCGGGCACCGCCACCGGCAACCTCAACGGCGCGAGGCTTTCGCCGGCGACCTTCGCTGTGTCCTCGGCCAATTCCAGCGAAAGCCGCACGGTGCGCATGGCGCTCGGCGGCAATGCCGTGCAGGCGCTGGCGATCGAGCCGCCGATCGACCCCAAGCCCGATCGCGTGCCGCTCAAGGACGAGCACCAGCGCAACATCATGGACCCGCTCAGCGCTTTCCTGATGCCGGTCGAGGCCTCCGGCCGCAATGCGGGCGCGGCTGCCTGCAACCGCACGCTGGCGATCTTCGACGGTGCGGCGCGCTACGACATCAAGCTGAGCTATTCCGGCACGCGCGAGATCAAGATCGACGGCTATAGCGGCCCGGTCTCGGTTTGCCAGGCGCGCTATGTGCCGATCGCCGGCCACCGGAGCTTGCGGCCATCGACCAAGTTCATGGCCGAGAACAAGGAAATCTCGACCTGGCTCGCCCCCGTCGCCGGCACCAACATGATGCTGCCGGTGCGCATCTCGGTGAAGACGATGATCGGCACCGCAGTGATCGAGGCCTCGAGCTTCAAGGTCGATCCCGGCGTGACGGCGACCGCGACGCGGAACTGAGCTCAGGCGCTGGCCACGAGTTCGAGCGGGAAGGGCGTGGGTTCGTAGATCGCTTCCAGGCCGAAGCGGTGGACGCGATCCTCTTCCCAGCGATGAAGAAGATGGATGACACCCTCGCGGTCATCCGCCCGCATCAACGGCACGAGCTCGTCGGCAACATGCTCGAATTCGGGCCGCCGCCAGGACATGCGGGACCGATCCCAGTGTTTGATGCGCTCGAAACGGCGCAGCGCACGGTCGAAGCGGCCGTAGGCCGCGGCGAAGTGGATTCTGTTGATGACCCATTCCATGGCCGCATTGAACTCGGTCGAACCTTGACTGAAGCGAAGCATTTCCTCGATCGTGTTGATACTGCGCAGCTTCGGCAGGATTTGCGTCTCGCAGGCCTCGAAAAAGACAGCCGGCATGCCGGGCTCCGACCAGCGATGCGGCGCGCCGTGCGGCAAGAAGATGCGATCGAGAGTGATACCCTGACGATGCGCCGTAGGACTGAAGAAATGACCTATGGAACACAGGAACTGCGGGCTGTCGGCTTCGATGCCGCGGTCGATCGAGATTGACCGCATCACATGGCGGAGCGGCTTGATGATGACGAAGCGTTCGGATTGAGCAAGATTAGGATTGCGATGCACCAACTCGCTTAAGAGTCGATTGATCTGCTTTTTCGTCGTCATTTTCGAGGCCTGATTTCAATCATGATGACGCGATCAACCTTGCTCATACCGAGATAGGCTGCAGTCGCAAGGATATCGGAGCGGCGAACCGAAAGCCCGCGTCGGCCGGTCTTGAGATCGTAGACGCAGAGCGTTCTGTCCTCTGGCTTGTATTCATAGGCATCAACGCGCACAGAGCGCGAGTAACCTGCTGCAGTTTCGTCTTTGCTTGTTGGCTCGGCAGCTTCTTTCAAGAACGATCGTTCAGCCCGGAAATTCTCGTTGTGAAGGTCATTGACGAAATTCTTGAAGCGGACATGCACGTCGGTGCCATAGGTCGCCATGGATGAAAACTGCCGCGAATCCCCTGCTGCTTCTGCAGCTTCGTTCGTCAATTTCTGAACCGTGCCGAGCATGCCGCAAGCATTCTTTGCTTCCTCTGCTGTCAGGTTCCCAACGAACGCCAGATCCATCTGCCCAGGCTTGCCGGGCTGATAGTCGCGCGGCACGAAGCCCATGACGGTTCGCTGACCGTCGGTGTCGTCGCTGGGCGATAGCCAGCCGAACAGGATAGTGCCCGCAGCGCTGACGGCTCTGCGAACTCCTTCCTGAGCAAACGCCTGCTGCACCGTTGCGTCACGCTCCGGCCCGCGTTCGGTCCAGGTCGAGCGCGAGACGACTTCGCCGTCCGGGCCGCCGTCGCGGATCGTCTGGGTGCGGTCGGCGGTCTCGAAGGTGGTCTTGTGGCCCTCGGGCGCGGTGACGGTGTGGCGCTCGTCCCAGTCGCTTCTGCGGTCGGGCTCGGCGAACTCGGAATGGATCGTCGAGCCGTCGCGGTTAACGACGGCGCGCTCGGCCAGCGAGCCGTCTGGGCGCGTCGCCTCCTGATAGAAGGCCCAGCTCTCCTCGCCGCTTGTATCCGGGACGACATCGCCGAAGGTCAGGGCAGCTGAGAAGGCGCTACCGAGATCGCCGATCCAGTCGGTTCCGGTCAGCGCCGGCCCGCCGCCGCCTCCGCCGCTGGTCCATTGCCCGCCATCGGCATTGCCGGCTGGCACGCGCGGCTGGTCGGGATTGTATTTGTGGGCGAGCTCATGCCGGAGCAGGCGTGTCTGCGCCTTCAGCGAGACGAGCCGGCGGCGCAGAAGGATGATCTCGCGCCAGCGCGCGCTGGCATGGGCTGAATGCTGCGGCAGGTCCGGCATGGGGTGCTCCTTGCTGTGGAGCGCGCCATTCTGAGGCCGCCGGAAGCGCCGGGGATAAGATCGCTATCTATCCCCGCCGGCGTCCGATTCTCCCCTCACCCCGCAACGCATGAAGGCTTTGCCATTTGACGAATTGCCGGACTCTGGTGCGAGGCGTTAGCCTCACCGGCGATTCGCTTTCGGAGCTGTCATGTCCAGCGATTTCGCCTTGCCGCCCGGCCTCAGGCATCGCCAGGTCGTCGTACGCGACACCATGCTTCATGTCGCCGAGGTCGGCGACGGGCCGGCGGTCCTGCTGCTGCATGGCTGGCCGGAATTCTGGATGAGCTGGCTGCCGGTGATGAACCGGCTGCACGGCGAGTTCCGATTGATCGCGCCCGATCTGCGCGGCTTCGGCGATAGCGGGAAATCATCGGCGCCACGCAGCGATGTCGGCGCCAACGCCCATGCCGACGACATCGCGGCGCTGCTGGAGGCGCTCGGCCTCGGCCGGGTCGGCGTCGTCGGCCATGATGTCGGCGCCTATGTCGCGCAGGGGCTGGCGCGGCGCCATCCGCAGCGCGTCGAGAAGCTGCTGTTCTTCAACTGCCCGACTCCGAGCGTCGGCTCGGCCTGGGTCCGCGACGGCCATGTCAACGAGATCTGGTACCAGTCTTTCCAGCAATTGCCGCTGGCCGAGCAGTTGATCGGGTCGAGCCGCGAGGCCTGCGCGCTCTATCTCGGGCATTTCCTGACGCATTGGTGTCACCGCAAGGATGCCTTCGCGCCGGTCTTCGACAGTTTCGTCGAGAATTTCATGAAGCCGGGCAATCTGCGCGGCGGCTTCGACTGGTATCGCAGCCAGAACGCGGCGCGGCTTGCCGCCATCGATGGGCACCCGTCGCCCTCCGTGCCGATCCATCAGCGCACGCGGGTGCATTGGGGCCGACACGACCCGATCCTGAAATCGGAATGGTCGACCTTCCTGTCGCATTATTTCGACGACGTCGAAGTGACCTTCTGCGAGGACGCCGGCCACTTCGTCCATGTCGAGGCGCCCGACGAGGCGGCGCAGGTTCTCGCCGACGTCTTCGCGGATTGATCAGAAGGCGGCGGCCGGCTGGACTCGCGCATTCGGCGACGATGCGAGACCGATCTCGATGAGCCAGTTGCGGACCGCATCGCCGATCGCGATCGGATGGTCCTCCTGCAGGTAATGCGCGCCTCCGCCGAGCTCGGCGACGCGGCAGTTCGACAGTCCGGCGGCGAAATCCCGCGCCTGCTGCGGCGAAATCAGCGCGCCGGGATCGCCTGAGAACAGCAGCTTCGGATAGGTCGAGGCACGCAAGGCAGCGTGGTCGGCGGTGCTGATGGCATGGACATCGGCCGGCTCGCCGGCGATCGGCAATTCGCGCGGCAGGCTCAGGATCGGCCGGCGCGAGGCCGGCGTCGGGAAGGGCCGGCGATAGGCCTCCATCTCCTCCGGCGTCATCTGGCGCAGCACAGAGCCCGGCAGGATGCGCTCGATGAAAATGTTGTCGTCGAGGATCAGCTTTTCGCCCTGACCGGGCGTGCGGAAGGCCTTGAACAGCTCGCGCGCCTGCGGGCGTTGGTGGAAGCTGTCCCAGTCGGCGAAGGGCCGGATGAATTCCATGAAGGCGAGGCCGAGCATGCTTTGCGGCCGGCGGGAAGCATGGTGGAAGGCAAGCGCCGTGCCCCAGTCCTGCGCGAGGATGACGAGGCGATCGAGCCCGAGCGCCGCGAGGAAGGCGTCGAGATAGCGGACCTGGTCGGCGAAGCGATAGGCGATCTCGGGCTTGCCGGACTGGCCGTAGCCGATCAGGTCGGGCGCGATGCAGCGCGCGACCGGCGCGATCCGCGGGATGATGTCGCGCCAGATATGGGACGAGGTCGGGTTGCCGTGCAGCAGCAGCACGGTCGGCCCCTGCGTGCCCGCCTCGACATAGGACATGGTCGAGTCGAGGACCGGGATCTTGCGGCGGGTCGCGATGATCGGCGCTTGAGTATCGTTGGTCATCACGAGGCTTTTCCGAACAGGAGGGGGAAGATGATGGTCTTGAAGCGGTCGAGCGGGGCGGGATCGCGCTCGACCTTCATGCGCAGCATTGCGCCCTGCCAGGAGGCGAGCAGGACATCGGCGAGGTCGTCGGCACTGAAGGCGCTTGAGATCTCGCCGCTCGCTTGCCCCTGCGCGATGCAGGCGGCGAAGGGTTGACGCCAGCGCGCGAAGATGTCGGCGAGTTTTTCACGCAGCGGCTCGCTGGTCGGTGCGGTCTCAAGGCTGAAATTGCCGACCATGCAGCCGCGGGCCCAATCGGCCTCCTCGAGCTTGCCGGTGATCAGGTCGAGATAGCCCCGTAGGCGGGCGGTGGATGGCAGGCCGTCATCGGCGAGTGCCTCGTCGACCAGACCGCAGACATAGGCGAAATAGCGCTCCAGCACCTCGCCGGCGAAGTCCTCCTTCGAGGCGAAGTGGTTGGTGAAGGAGCCGGGACTGGCGCCGGCGGCGGCGACGATCTCGCGGACGCCGGTGGCGGCGTAGCCGTTCTGCCAGAACAGGTCATGGCCGGCGGTGATCAGGTTGGGGCGAAGGGATGGCTTGCTCATGGCGATATCAATACGTACGTACGTATTATTGTCAAGTGACCGGAGAGCGGCGCCGTCGAGTCTCTTTCCGTGCGTCGCCCCTCGTTCTGTCGCCATGACGACCTACATGAGCGAAAGCGGCCCTCGCGCGCGCAAGTCGGCGAAGGATGGACAATGAAGGCGATTCAAAATCTTGTGGTTTTTGAATCGCTTGCCGCAATATCTCGCCGTGAACGAAACCTGATTCTGCGGGAGTCAGCGATTCGGCCTCGCTTCGTTCCGGACTCGTTCTGTTCACGGATCGGGTTGCCTTCGGGCGGCTCATCCCGGTAGGGCTGGCCCGGCGTTTCGCCGCGCAGGCTGCAGGAAAGCTCCAGCGTCTTGATCCAACCCCGCTCCCTTCCGCCTTCGCTCCGCGCCCGCGGCGTCACGGCGGTGCTCGGACCGACCAATACCGGCAAGACCCATCTCGCCATCGAGCGGATGGTCGCGCATCCCACGGGTATGATCGGCCTGCCGCTGCGCCTGCTGGCGCGAGAGGTTTATCAGCGCGTCGTCGACAAGGTCGGGCCGCAGGCGGTCGCGCTCATCACCGGCGAGGAGAAGATCAAGCCGGAGCGGCCTAGCTTCTGGGTCTGCACTGTCGAGGCGATGCCGCGCGACCTTGCGGTCGATTTCGTCGCGATCGACGAGATCCAGCTCGCCGCCGATCTCGATCGCGGCCATGTCTTCGCCGACCGTTTGCTCAATCATCGCGGCCGTGAGGAGACGATGCTGATCGGCGCCGGCACGATGAAGCCGCTGGTCGAGCAGCTCATCCCCGGCGTCAACGTCGTCTCGCGGCCGCGCCTGTCGAACCTCTCCTTCGCCGGTGACCGCAAGATCACCCGCCTGCCGCGACGCTCGGCGATCGTCGCCTTCTCGGCCGAGGAGGTCTACGCCATTGCTGAGCTGATTCGGCGGCAAAAGGGCGGAGCGGCGGTGGTGCTCGGTGCGCTGTCGCCACGCACGCGCAATTCCCAGGTCGAGATCTACCAGTCGGGCGATGTCGATTATCTCGTCGCCACCGACGCGATCGGCATGGGGCTCAATCTCGATGTCGACCACATCGCCTTCGCCGGCGACAGCAAGTTCGACGGTCATCATTATCGCAAGCTCAACCCGGCCGAATTCGGCCAGATCGCCGGCCGGGCTGGGCGGCATCTGCGCGACGGCACCTTCGGCACGACCGGCCGCGCCCCGCCCTTCGAGCAGGAGCTGGTCGAGGCGATCGAGGATCATCGCTTCGAATCGGTCAGGCAGGTGCAGTGGCGCAACTCCGATCTCGACCTGCGCTCGATCCCCGGCCTGCTCGACAGCCTCAACGTCCAGCCGCAGGAACAGGGGCTGACCCGCGCCCTGATCGCCGAGGACATGACGACGCTGGAGATCCTGGCCCGCGATCAGGATGTGGTGCGGCTGGCGCAGGGCAAGCCGGCGGTGTCGCGGCTCTGGGAGGTCTGCGGCCTGCCGGACTACCGCAAGATCGCGCCGATGCAGCATGCCGAATTGGCAACGATGCTCTATCTTCGATTGATGCGCCATGGCCGGCTCGATCCGGACTGGTATGCCGCCCAACTCGCTGCGCTTGACCGGGTCGACGGCGAGATCGATACCCTCTCGGCGCGCATTGCCCAGGTCCGGACCTGGACCTATGTCGCGAACCGTCCGGACTGGCTGCCTGATCCTGAGCATTGGCAGGGGGTGGCTCGTCTTGTAGAGGACAGGCTGTCGGACGCTTTGCACGAACGGCTCGCCAGCCGTTTTGTCGATCGGCGCACGAGCGTGTTGATGCGTCGCCTGCGGGAGAATGCGATGTTGGAGGCCGAAGTCACCGCGACCGGCGATGTCCTGGTCGAGGGTCAGCATGTCGGATTGCTGCAAGGCTTCCGTTTCACGGCTGACCCGAAGGCGGGTGGTCCGGAAGCGAAGGCACTGAACGCGGCGGCGCTGAAAGCGCTGGCCGGCGAGCTGGAGGCGCGCGCCTCGCGCGTCGTGCTGGCAGGCGACGAGGCCTTCGTGCTGTCGCATGACGGGCTGGTCCGCTGGATCGGCGAGCCCGTCGCGCGCCTGACCGCCGGCGAGAAGGTGCTGGAGCCGCGCCTGCGCCTGATGGTCGACGATCATCTGCCGGCTCCGGCCCGCGAGCAGATCGAGACGAGGCTTGCCGCTTGGCTGAAACATCACGTCACCAAACTGCTCGGCCCGCTCCAGATCCTGGAGAATGCCGAGAGCGTCACTGGCATCGCCCGCGGCATCGCCTACCAGGCGGCCGAGGCGCTCGGCGTGCTCGAGCGCAGCAAGGTTGCCGAGGAGATGAAGACGCTCGACCAGGAGGGACGGGCGGGCCTGCGCCAGCTCGGCATCCGCTTCGGCGCCTTCCATCTCTATGTGCCTGCGCTGCTGAAGCCGGCGCCGCGCGCGCTCGCCGCCCAGCTCTGGGCGCTGAAGCACGGCAATCCGGAAGCGGCCGGGCTCGACGACATCTCGCATCTCGCCTCCTCTGGCCGGACCTCGTTCCCGGCCAATAAGGAGATCCCGAAGGGGCTCTATCGCGCCGCCGGCTATCGCGTCTGCGGCGAGCGGGCGGTGCGCGTGGACATCCTGGAACGCCTTGCCGACCTGATCCGGCCGGCGATCGCCTATCGCCCGGGTGTCACGCTCGGCCAGCCGCCGGTGGGTACTGCCGATCAGGACGGCTTCGTCGCCACCGGGGCGATGACCTCCCTCGTCGGCTGCGCCGGCGAGGACTTCGCCTCGATCCTGCGCTCGCTCGGCTATGTCTCGCAGAAGCGGCCGGGCCCGGCGATCACCGTGGCGCTTGCCGCTGCGCCCGAGCCTGCCGCGACCACGCCGGCGGTTCCGGCGGAAGCCGTCGCCGAAGCGGCTGATGCGCTCAATGAAGCGCCGCCCGCCGAGGTTGAGGCTGCCGCTGACGGCGCGGACAGCGCCGCCCCGACGGGCGAAACCCCGGATGCTCCGATCCTGACCGATGCGGAGATCGCTGCCGCTCCGGCCGAGGAGGACGTCGCCAGCGCGGCTGAGCCCGTGCCGGCGGATGCGATGTCGACCCTGGCGCTGCCAAGCGACGAGCCGGCGGCGGATGTGGCGCCTCAGGCCGAAACCGAGACGACCGAGCCTGCTGTCGCCGTCGAGGCGGCGCCGGCAGCCGAGCCGGAGCTGATCGAGATCTGGCGGCCGCATCGCCATCAGGGCGGCCGGCGTCCCGAGCAGGGACAGCGCGGCCGGCGGCCCGACCGGCGTGGTGGCGCTGAGGCTGCCGCTCCTGCGGAAGGCGGCGAGGGCAAGCCGGGCGGGCAGCGCCCGCCGAACCGCAATCGCTGGCGCGAGGGTGGCTGGAACGGCCCGCGCCCGGCCGGTGGCGAGGCCGGCAGGCCTGCGGCGCAGGAAGGGGCTGGTCGCAATGCGCAAGGGCGCGACGGACGTCCCGAGCGCGGCCCGCGGCCCGAGTTCAAGCGCGATGGCGGCCGTCCCGGCGGTCCGCGTCGCGACGAACGCGGCGGCAAGGAGCAGCGTTTCCAGCAGCCGGCGCGGCCGCGTCCGGCCGAGCGTCAGCCCGATCCGGATTCGCCCTTCGCCAAGCTGCTCGCCCTGAAGGCCCAGCTCGAGGGCAATGACGGGCGCAAGAGCTAGGTCCTAGCACTCCGGGGTATCGCTTGCGGGACGACCGGCAACGCCTCGACAAATGGCTCTGGTTCGCACGCTTCGCGCGGACCCGCCCCGCCGCTGTGCGATTGGTGGAGGAGGGGCATGTCCGTGTTGCAAGCAAGCGCGTCGAGAATCCGGCGCTCGGGGTGAAGTCGGGCGATGTGCTGACGCTGGCTCTGCCGCACGCGACGCTGGTCGTGCGCGTCACCGCCTTCGCCGAGCGCCGAGGCTCCTATGAGCAGGCGCAGACGCTGTATGAGGTCCTGAACGGCGGCGAACGCGGCGATCAGTCGCTTGCGCCGGAGGGGCCGAAGGGATAACGCGGAAGCTGCGAGGGACGCGTCAGCGTGTCTGCGAAAAATCTTCTCGAAACACTTGTTTCGATGGAAGTTTGATCTCGTTTCCGGTCGTGACAGGGCCTTGAAACATTCTCTCGACCGGCTCTAAAGAAGCGCCGGCCGATTGGAAGGACAGCGCCATGACCTATGTGGTCACCGAGAACTGCATCAAGTGCAAGTACATGGACTGCGTCGAAGTCTGTCCGGTCGACTGTTTCTATGAAGGCGAGAACTTTCTCGTCATTCATCCCGACGAGTGCATCGACTGCGGCGTCTGCGAGCCGGAATGCCCGGCCGAGGCGATCAAGCCCGACACCGAGCCCGGTCTCGACAGCTGGCTGCAGCTCAATGCGAAGTTCGCCGCGAGCTGGCCGAACATCACGCAGAAGAAGGACTCGCCGGCCGACGCCAAGGAGTTCGACGGCGTGCCGAACAAGCTCGAGCTCCTGTCGCCGAACCCCGGCGAAGGTGACTGAAGCTTACCCTTCGTCAGGAAGCCATTGCAGTTAACCATGGCCGGCCGCAACGCGGCCCGGCGCCGTTTGCATTCCGTTTACCTTTGATTCGGCGCGATTTTTGTGGTATCCACAAGCCACAGTCGAGTTCGTTCCGCCTGCCCCTGCGAGGTCACACAAACGGGGCACCCCCTGAGACGACAGCAATGCACCACCGGCCAGAATGTCCGGCGTGTCGTTATCTTCGTGTCTGGCGGGTCGCAAGAAACAATCGACTGAGGGAGCGTGTTGCGCCGGGGAAAGAAGACCAGAAGGTCGTTCCCGTCGTGTCAGGCAGAGCGCCGCCGGCCATCCTGGTCAGCGGCTGAAAGTCGCATCTTCGCCCCCAGCGGAGAGATCAGGAGTCGAAACGGCATGTCCACTGCGAAGAAGACTGTTGTGCGCCAGGGCTTCAAGACGGGCGAGTTCGTCGTCTACCCGTCCCATGGCGTCGGTCAGATCACGGCGATCGAGGAGCAGGAAGTCGCGGGCTTCAAGCTCGAACTCTTCGTCGTCAGCTTCGCCAAGGACAAGATGACGCTGCGCGTGCCCACCGCCAAGGCGGCGAGCGTCGGTCTGCGCAAGCTCGCCGATGCCGAGATCGTCGGTAAGGCGCTCTCGACCCTGACCGGCCGCGCCCGCGTCAAGCGCACCATGTGGTCGCGCCGCGCCCAGGAATACGAAGCCAAGATCAATTCGGGCGATCTCGTCGCCATCGCCGAGGTGGTGCGCGATCTCTATCGTTCCGAGGCGCAGCCCGAGCAGTCCTATTCCGAGCGCCAGCTCTATGAAGCGGCGATCGACCGGATGACCCGCGAGATTTCGGCGGTCGAGGAGATCACCGAGACCGAGGCGCTGAAGAAGATCGAGGGCCAGCTCGCCAAGTCGCCGCGCCGCGCCGGCAAGGCGGATGCCGCCGAGGCGGCCGAGGCCGAGGATGGCGACGACGACCTGCAGGAGGAAGCTGCCTGAGGCAGCTTCCATTATTGGATAGAAAAAGCCCGGCGGATCGCTCCGCCGGGCTTTTTCGTGTCAGGCGGCGCCGGTCTCCGCCGCGAGGAAGGCGACCGTCCGCTCCCAGGCGAGCTTGGCCGCGGCGGCGTTGTAGCGCTCGGCGCTGGTGTCGTTGTGGAAAGCGTGATCGACGTCCGGGTAGACGATCGCCTGGTAATTGACGCCGGCTGCCTTCAGCGCCGCCTCATAGGCCGGCAGGCCCTCGACCAGGCGGGTATCGCGGGCCGCCTGCTGGATCAGCAGCCGGGCCTTGATCTGCGGCACCTTGGAAAGATCGGGCGAGCGGCCGTAGAAGACGACGCCGGCATTGAGCTCCGGTGCGCTGACGGCGAGATCGTTGACCGCGCCGCCGCCCCAGCAGAAGCCGACCGCGCCGACCTTGCCGGTCGTGTCCGGCCGCGCCTTCAGGAAGGCGAGGGCGGCGCGCCCTTGCGCGACGACATCCTCGGGCTTGAGTTGCGGAAACAAGGCGCGGGCGGCGTCGGCATCGGCCGGGGTGCCGCCGAGCGGGGTCAGGAAATCGACCCCGAGTGCGCTGAAGCCGGCCAGAGCGGCACGGCGGGTGACGTCCTCGATATGCGGGTTGAGGCCGCGGTTTTCGTGGATGACGACGACGCCGCCGCGCCTGGCCTGCGTCTTCGGCGTGACGAGATAGCCCCTGAGCTTCACGCCGCCGATCGTCTCGTCGATGCGCCTGCTCTCGATGCGCGCATCGTCGGTCGGGACCTGCTGGGCCTGCGCATAGTTCGGCTCCAGCAAAGCGAGCGCCGCTTCGGCGGCCGCGGCCGAGCCGGCGATTGTGATCAGCCGGTTCATGAAACTGCGCCGGTCGAGCGGCTTGTGGGTGTATTCGTCGTAGAGTTCGACGATGCGGCGATCGAGCGCCATGGCTGCCTCCCTGTCCTGACGAGGCAAGGAAACTAGCACAGAGCGAGAGGAAAGCGGCAGGCGAGCGGCGCCTACTCGCTCACGATCTTGTAACGCTGGCCGGGCGTCAGCTTCGTGCTGCGTTCAAGCCCGTTCAGGATCAGGAACTGTTCCATCGACCGGTCGACCGAAGCCATGCGCTCGGCAAGGCTGGCGGGAGTGTCGCTGGCGCCGGCGGCGACGAGCCGGATCCGCAGCGGATTGACCGATTGCGCGTCGTTGGCGCTGAGATTGCGGAAGCTGTCGAGCAAGGCGCGCATGGCGCGTTCGGGGTCGTTCTGCCCCTTGGCTGCGAGGATGAAGCGGTAGACGCGCGGTCCGGCCTGAACCGCGGCGAGGCGGAAAGTCCAGTCGGCGCCCTTGCCCGAAGTCACTGCCGCTGGCAGGCCGCCAACGGTCAGCGATTGCACCTCTGCGGTGGCGACGCCGTCGATCCAGCCCGAGGCGACATAGGATTCGAGCGTCTGTCCGGCCTTCAGCGCAACCGAATCGAAACGCAGCGCCTGCGAGCCGTCATTGCTGACGCCGACCACCATCTCGCGCGCAGCCTCGAGCTCGAAACCATCGGGCGCGGTGAAGGCAATGCGCAGCGCGCTGTTGAGATAGCGGCGGCCGCGGACGACACCGTCGGCGGGATCGTCGCCGAAGGCGATGCCGTCGATGGCGGCGAGCCAGCGCGAGGCGTCGCGCTCACCGAGGCCGGGCGCGCCGATCTGGCGGGCGCCGTTGGTGACGGCGGCGACGCGCTCCGGCGTCGAGGGATGGCTCGAGAGAATGTCGAGCTTCTTGTCACCACTGCTCTGCCGGCCGGCACGGAAGCTGGTGTTGCGGCCGAGCGAGACCAGAAAGCGGCCGGCGCCATAGGGGTCGTAGCCGGCGCGGGCGATGTTGCGCACGCTGATCTGGTCGGCGGTCAGTTCCTGCTGGCGCGAGAAGCGGGCGAGCGAGAGCTTCGAGCTCTGCTGCACCGCTGCACCCGTCGTCGGGTCGTTCAGCACCTGCGCCACGACCTGGCTGACCAGCGCCGATTCCGCCTCCATTTCGGCGCGCTCGACGGCGTGGCGCGCGGTGACATGGGCGATCTCGTGCGCCATCACCGAAGCGATCTCGGAGGAGTCGTTCGCGAGGGCAAGCAGGCCGCGGGTGACGTAGAGCCGCCCGGTCGGCAAGGCGAAGGCGTTGACGATCGGCGAATTGAGGATCGTCACCTCATAGGCGCCGATCTGGCCTTCGCCGGCCTTGGCGAGGCGCGCGATGATCGCTTCCAGTTCGGCCTTGATCTGCGGAGCGCGGTATTCGCCGCCGAAGGCCGAGAGCAGGCGCTGGTGCTCGCGATCGGCGTTGCGCTGCAGGCTGGCGACGCGTGGCGCCGGCTCGCCGCCGGGCTGATTGAGCGGCGCGAGGACCGAGTTCTGGTCGCCGAAGCAGGCCGCCAGCAACAGGGCCGGCAGCACCGCGGCGGCGAGGCGCCCCCGGACCGACTGACGATGTCGCTGAACTCTCCGCATCGGCCCCTAGTCGATCAGTTCCAGTGCACTACGCGTCTGCGCCTCGATCAGGAGGCCGTCGCGCCCCTCGACCACACCGCTTACGCGCACGCGTTTACCCGTCAGCGCCGATGCGGTCCAGCCGGCACGCTGCAAGTCACGCCACAACGCGCGCGACAGAACGATGCTGCCGCCGGCGCCGCGCCGCCGTTCGAAATTGAGATAGGTTCGCTGCGCCCGCTCTCCGACGGCAGCGATACGCCCCTCGACCACGACGATCCGGCCCGCCTGCGCTCTCATCGCGGCAGCATCATGACCGTCGATGACCGGGGGCGCCACTGCGGCAAAACTCCGCTGGGCTGCGGCCGGCGCGGGGCCAGTGGCCTTGCCGGCCATCGCCTGCCAAGGCTCGGCCCTGCGCCAGATTTCGTTGCAGGCGGCAAGACCTGGCTCGGGCAGACGCAGTGCAGCGCCCTCGGCAAGGAGAGCTGCGCTCAAATCGGGCTGGCCGGCGAGGGCGGTGGCGTCATCGGTGGCGAGCAGGCGGGCCGGGAGGCGCCCCCAGCGATCAGTAGCTCCAAGCGGCGCCAGGCGGAACTCGTGACCTTGCCAGCGCACCAATTGCGTGGCGAAGCGCTCGCGCTCGGCGTCGTTCTGCCGCGGCGCCAACCCGGCGAGCCGGATGGTCCGGCCGTCGGCGAGCTGCAGGTCACCGTGCCGGTCGAGGCCGGCGAGGCGAACCAGCTCGACCCCTTCGGCTGTCGCGCAAGCGTCATCCGCCGCACGCGCGACGGTGGCCGAGGCCGCCATGCCCAGGATGAGCGGTACAATCGCTGCAAAGGAAGGCTTCACCCGCATCGGCTTTATGCTAAACGCAGAGACGTGCGTCCCGGTAGCTCAGCAGGATAGAGCAACGGTTTCCTAAACCGTAGGTCAGGGGTTCGAATCCCTTCCGGGACGCCAGTTTCCTTTTTCGCTGCAAAGGCCGGCCGCCGATCGATCAGCAGGGCCGCTTCCAGTGCTGTCGAGGTCGAGCTTGCTTTCCACCGTGCCGCCGACAATTCGGACCGAACGCCTGATCCTGCGGGCGCCGGTTGCAGGCGACTTCCCTGATTATGCCGGTTTCCTGGCCTCGGAACGGGCACAGCATATGGGCGGCCCCTATGACCGGCGCGGCGCCTGGGGCCTGTTCTGCCATGATGTCGCGCAGTGGGCATTGTTCGGTCACGGCGCGCTGATGATCGACCTGCCGGGCGGGGGCTGCATTGGGCAGGTCGGCATCAACCACGGCCCGCTCTTTCCCGAGAAGGAACTCGGCTGGCTTATCTATGCCGGGCATGAAGGGCAGGGCTATGCGAGCGAAGCCGCTGCCGCCCTGCGCGACTGGGCCTTCGGTCAGCCCGGCCTCGAGACACTGGTCAGCTATGTCGATCCGCGCAACCGGCGCTCGATCGCGGTGGCCGAGCGGCTCGGGGCATCGGTGGACGCCATCGCCGTACGGGCGGACCCCGCAGATCTGGTCTACCGGCACGAGCGGCCGGCGAGGTAGGCCGGCGCTCCGGATCAGTGCTTCGTCACATGCTCCGGCTTGCCCTTGCGCTTGGTCGAGGCCAATTCGTCGAGCTCTTTCTCGGTCATCGACTTGGCCATCGATTTCGAGGCTCCCTTGAGCTCGCTCTTGGGGATATCGCCACGCTTGGCGGCGAGTGCGGCTCCGGCGGCCTTCTGCTGCGCTTTCGATTTGGCTGGCATCGTCCATCCTCCAATCCGAGAGACGTTCGTACCTGCAACACAAGCGGCGCGTGCTGGTTCCGGACGATCATCACGATGGCTTGCAAGGCCGCTCCCCTCGCGAGGCGATCATGCGGGGAATGCGGGTCGCAAACCCTTGCCGCAGAAGGGCCGGCGCGGCAAAGCTCAGTGAGTGCGGCCTTGGGGCGAAGGCCGCCGGGGCTGGCCAATCCTCGCCTGTCGGAATCATCTTGCGCATTCTCGTCCTCAATCCGAACACCAGTCCCGAGATGACCGCGCTGGTCCTGCGCGTGCTGGCGCCGCTGACGCCGGCCGATGTCGAGCTCGTGCCGGCCACAGGCCGGTTCGGGGCGCGCTACATTTCGAGCCGCAGCGCCGGCGCGATTGCCGGCCATGCGGCGCTGGACGCCTTTGCCGAGCACGGCGCCGATTGCGCTGCGGTCTATCTCGCCTGCTTCGGCGATCCCGGGCTGATGGCGCTGAAAGAAATCGCTGGCGTGCCGGTGGTCGGCATGGCCGAAGCCGCCTGCCGACAGGCGGCTGCGCAGGGTGGGTGCTTCTCGATCGTGACCGGGGGCGAGCGCTGGGGGCCGATCCTCACCGAATTCACTGCTGCGCTCGGGCTGGATGGCAGGCTGGCTGCCGTGGAGACGGTGGCACCGACCGGAGGCGATATCGCAGCCGACCCAGACGGTTCGATCGCGCTGCTGGTTGAGGCCTGCCGACGGACGGTCGCGCGCGACGGGGCGCAAGCGGTGATCCTCGGTGGCGCTGGGCTCGCCGGCCTCGCGGCGCGGGTCGAGCCCCATGTCAGGGTACCGGTGATCTGCTCCACGCAGGCTGGTTTCGCTGCCGTGCTCGACGCGGCGTGCAATCCGCCTCCCAAGCCGGGCCAAGGCGATCTCGCTTTGCCGGCGGCCGTGCCCAATGTTGGGCTCTCGGCCGGTTTGGCGCGACTATTGGGCGAGCGCTAGTGCCGCCGCTTCGACGGTTGCTGCGCGGGCCGCGTGGCTGAAGCAGACCCTGCCGTGTCGGCCAGCCAGATCATGTGCTTCGCACCGCCGCTTCCGGCACGAGCGCGGACCATCTTCTCCTCGACGGTAAATCCGGCCTGGCGCAGGCGCTGGGTGAAGCTGCGGTCCGGCCCTGCCGACCAGACGGCGAGTACGCCGCCCAGGCGCAAAGATGCTTTCGCATAGGACAGGCCGGCGTGGTCATAGAGCCGGTCATTGGCCTCGACCATCAGCCCATCCGGCCCGTTGTCGACGTCGAGCAGGATGGCGTCGTAGTGGCCTCGTCCCTCCCGAATGGCTGTGGCGACGTCGGCCTTCCGCACGGTGACACGGGGATCGTCGAGACAGCCGGCGAAGATCGGAGCGAGCGGCCCATGCGCCCAGGCGATCACCGCCGGGATCAATTCGGCGACGACGATCTCGGCTTCGGCCGGAAGAGCAGCGAGCGCGGCCCGGAGCGTGAAGCCCATGCCGAGCCCGCCGATCAGGAGGCGTGGTTTCGGGCGCTGCCCGATCCGCTCGATGGCCAGGTTCGCCAGCGCCTCTTCCGATCCCTTGAGGCGCGAGTTCATCAACTCGTTGTGGCCGAGCGTGATCGAGAACTCGTCTTCGCCGCGGCGCATGAGTTTGAGCGTGCCGCCGCCGGGGATCGGCGCGGCGTCCAATTGCGTCCAGGGCTTCATCGCTCGTTGTTCAGGGTGCGTATCGCCAGGGGAAGGAGAGACCTTGATATGGGTCTATCCGGTGGCGTCGCCGCCGTCGACCGAGCTTCAACCGCGCAGGGACGCTTCAACGACCTGTTGATCGTAGTTGATGTCGGCCCGGCTCAACCCGCCCAGGCGCAAGGTTCGCATGAAGTTCTCCGAGAGCGCGCGCAGATTGGCGTTGGTCTCCGGGAAGAACTCGAGCATCAGGAACGGTCGTGGACGCTTGCCGGCGGTTGCCTCGTCCAGGGAGATATCGGCGACGAGCCCGACCAGACCGTCAAGCAGCATGGCGCGACCACCGCTAGACATCTCGACGAAGCCATGTTCGCCCATGGCCTGATTGCTGATGCCGATCTCACGCACGGCCGCTCCCGGATAGAAGCGCTTGATGGTGCGCGCGACGAAGATCATCGTCTGTGTGCAGTTGAGCACGTCGTCCTTGGCGATCTGTTCGGGGTCGCTGGAAAAACTCGGGCCGTAGCTGCCGAGCCGCGAGCTCAGCAAGGTCACAAAGACTGCGAACCTCTCGGCCTCGGAGAACGACAGGCGATAGCGGTCGAAGAACGAGGCCAATGGCGCTGAGCAGGCCAAATAGGCATCGTGAATCGAGTCGTAGCGTACCTTCACCCCCGCGACCTGCTTGGCGACGCATTGCTCGATCTGGGTGAGTGCGATTGCGTCGCGTCCGCTCCGGAACAGCAGCGGGGAGGTGGCCTGCACATTCTCCAGCCCATTGATGCGCTGGGCGTTGCCATAGGCGGCGATCTGGATGCCTTTCAGCTGAGCGCGAAGCGGATGGATCCAGTAGCGCTCAAGGACGACCGCACCGCCGGCAACGATCAGGAGCGTCCAGCAGACCAGGCCGATCACGGCGTGCCGGGACTGGATCGAACCTCGGGCTGCGGATTGTGCGCCGCCCGAGGTTTCGGTGCGGCGCATCCGTCCGAGGAATGCTCCCAGTTTCATCGCCAGCCGTCTCCGATCAGACACGTGACAAACTGTTCGTCCAAAGGACAGACACCGTCATAACCTTGACGATCTGGTCTTTCGAGCTGCTTTAATGAGCATTACAGTTTTTTAATGTTCTGTTGCCGTAGGAACACCATGGCAGCGGAGCGAGATTAGGTCGTTCTCGCGCCGGGTCAGTCCAGCCGGGCGCGCTTGACGAAGGCGCCGGCCTTCATGATGACAGGCATATGCCGGCCCTGGCGGGTCAGCAGCGAGAGGTCCTGCAGCGGGTCGCCGTCGACGACGATCAGGTCAGCATAGGCGCCGGGCGCGACCGTGCCGATCTTGCCCTCGAGCTTCAAGAGCTTGGCCGCGACATGGGTGGCGGCGCCGATCACCTCATGCGCCGGCAGGGCCCGGCCGCGGATGACGAACTCCTCCGACTGGTGCCGGTGCATCTCGCCGAGCAGGTCGCTGCCATAGGCCATGGCGAGCCCGGCCTTCTTCATGATCGCGAGCGACTCCATGCCGGCGGCGCGGACATATTCGACCTTGGCGACGGAATCGGGCGGGAAGCCGAGCTTGCCGCCCTCGCTGGCGAGCTTGTCATAGGTCACGAGCGTCGGCACGGCGACGGCGCCGTTCTTGGCCGCGAGCTTGGCGGTCTCGGCCTTGATCAGATTGCAATGCTCCAGTGAATGGACGCCGGCCTCGACGCAGCGGCGGATCGCTTCGTCGGTATAGACATGGGCGGAGACATAGGTGCCGGCCATGCGGGCCTCCTCGACCACCGCTTCGAGCTCGCCGACGGAGAAGCCGAGGAAATGGATCGGGTCGGTCGGCGAGGCGCAGCCGCCATTGGCCATGATCTTGATGAAGTCGGCGCCGCCCTTGAGCTCCTCGCGGGCGGCGCGACGAACTTCCGCCTCGCCGTCACAGATGCGGCCGAGCGCGCCGAGGCGATGGCGCGTCGTCGGCGCGAGCCGGTCGTCATAGCGGCCGCGGAAATCGGCATGGCCGCCGGTCTGGCTCAGCGCCTTGCCGGAGATGACAAGGCGCGGCGTCGGGAAGTCGTGCTCCTCGGTTGCCTGTTTCAGGCCGAAATCGGCGCCACCGACATCGCGCACCGTGGTGAAGCCGCGCAGGAGCATCTCGCGCATGATCACGAGCGAGCGCACGGTGACGAGCGAATCCGGCAAGGCGGCGTTGCGGCCGAGATCGGCGAGGCCGGCGATGACGTGGACATGGGCGTCGATCAGGCCCGGCATCAGTGTGCGGCCCTTGAGATCGATCACCTTCGCCTTGTCGGAGCGGATGGTCTTGTCGACCTCACGGATCAGCCCACCCTCGACCAGGACGGAGACCGGCGCTACGCGCTCGGGTGCGGTGCCGTCGACGATGCGGGCGTTCTGGAACAGGGTCGCGGCCATGTGCTCAGTCCTTATGTTCGAAATCTTGATTGGTGCGGCTCAGCGCATCAGCAGCGCGGCGAGCCAGAGGCCCAGGCCGAAGACGACGTGGTTGATCAGGCCGATCAGTCGGATCTGGTTGGCATTGGGCCGCTTGCTGGCGGCGAGGCCGAAGCCCATGCCCGGCTGCAGGATGAACCAGCCGCAGCCGACGGTGACGACGCCGACGATCAGGGCCGGCAGCAATGTCGGATTGCGGGCCCAGTCCAGCCCCCAGAACAGCGGCACGATCGCGGCGAAGAGGGCGCCGATCAGATAGTGCATGATCCAGCCGATCGCGAGTTCGTTCGAGACCGGCGGCGTGTCGGCGATGGTGTCGTGCGTGAAGCGGCCGCGCGGCAGATAGGCGAACCAACGCCCGACAGCCGCCCAGTTCGCGAGCGGTATGCCGAAGGCGCGGTTGAGGAACAGCGCCCAGAGGTCGAGGAGCGCGGTTGCGACGATGCCGATCGCGAGCGAGCGGCCGATCAGTTCGAGCATGTGTTTCCCCCGGCCGCGAACCGACCGCCGGCTATGGAGGCGAAGTGGCGCGGTGCGGTCAATCGCCAACGGGTTGAATGTCCCTGCCTGCCACGCAGATGGGCCATGCGGCGGCGCGGCGCAGGAACCGCCGGGGGGCGTCGCTCGTTCTCCCAGCGTGCTTTCAAGGCGGGGGTGAACAATGGCAGTGGCGACGGCGAGCAAGGCGAGCGCGAACGGGCCGCATGGGGCGCAGGAGCTGCCCTCGGTCTTCGTCACCAGCTACAATCTCGAGATCCGCGACGGCGACGGCTTCCTCGGTGACAAGGCGAGCCGAGGCGCCTTCATGGACCATCTCGCCGAACTGCGCCGGCACCTGGCCGAGGCCGGCGAGGATCCGCTGGCGGAGGCCGGCAAGACCGTCAGCAAGTCGGAGCTCGACAAGCTGATCACGGAAGGTGAGGCGCGCGAGGCGGCGCTGGTGCTCTCGGCGGTCGAGCGCTTCGCGCAGTCGCTCGCCTTCGTTATCCGCCGCTTCCTGCGGCAGAAGGCCTGGAGCCCGGTCCAGCGCATCGTCGTCGGCGGCGGCTTTCGCCAGAGCCGCATCGGCGAACTCGCAATCGCGCGGGCCGGGATCATCCTGCAGACCGAAGGCTATAAGATCGAGCTGGTGCCGGTGCGCCATCACTCGGACGAGGCCGGGCTGGTCGGCAGCGCCCATCTTGCGCCGAAATGGATCTTCGAAGCCTATGACAGCCTGGTCGCGGTCGATATCGGCGGCTCCAATATCCGCGCCGGCATCGTCGAACTGCGCCAGGACAAGGCGGCGGACCTGAGCAAGGCCCGCGTCTGGGAAACCGAGCTCTGGCGCCATGCCGACGAGGAGACGAGCCGCGAAGAGGCGGTGAAGCGGCTCGGCAAGATGCTGCGCGAGCAGATCGGGCACGCCGGCAAGGAAGGCCTGCGGGTCGCACCCTTCATCGGCGTCGGCTGCCCCGGCCTGATCGAGCCGGATGGTGCGATCGACCGTGGTGCCCAGAACCTGCCGGGCAACTGGTCGAGCAGCCGCTTCAACCTGGTCGATAGCATCCGCGAGATGGCGCCGGAGATCGGCGAGCACGACACCGTCGTCACCATGCACAATGACGCCGTCGTCCAGGGGTTGAGCGAACTGCCGTTCATGCAGGATGTCGAGCACTGGGCGGTGCTGACGATCGGGACTGGCCTCGGCAATGCCAGCTTCCAGAACCGGGTGAAGCCGAAGGGCCGGGACAAGGACAAGCCGAAGAACGGCAAGGACAAGAAGGACTGAAGGCTCTAGTCCCGCTTCGCAGGCAGAGCCCAGAGCAGCCCGCGCGTAACGATCGCCGGGAAGACGGTGAGGTGGTCCTCGCCGGGAATGACCTCGCTCGAAAGCTTCAGACCAGGATAGTTGCGCGAGCGCAGCGCCTGCTCGAACTCCCTGAGATCAGCGATCATGTCGGTCTTGCCGTTGTAGCGCGGATCGCCCGAGGCTTTGTCGATCGTCTCGTAGGAGGCAATCGCCATCAGCACGTTCGCCTTCAGCTCCTTGTTGGCCTCAGCATAGGCCCGCTCGCGCTGGAACAGCACCTTCTGGTCGAACCAGAGCGAGGGGCTGCCGATGATGTAGTGCTGGAACAGCTTGGGTTCGGTCAGCAGGACATGGAGGCCGAACAGCCCGCCATAGGAGTGGCCGGCATAGATGCTGCGGGTGGTGTCGGTGCGATAGGTCGCGGCGACGAAAGGCATCAGCTCCTCGGAGAGGAAGCGGCGATAGCCCTCCGCCTCGCCGAAGACCGGCGGTTTGCCGGATGGGTCTCGCGTCTTCTCGCCGTTCGGCGTCGGCGTGTAGTCGCGCCGGCGGCTGTATTCGGGGGTGTCGCCGACCGAATAGGACAGGCCGACCAGGATGAACTCCTCCAGACCCTTGGCCC
This sequence comes from Allobosea sp. NPDC055332, assembly GCF_053645455.1. Taxonomy (NCBI): domain Bacteria; kingdom Pseudomonadati; phylum Pseudomonadota; class Alphaproteobacteria; order Hyphomicrobiales; family Alloboseaceae; genus Allobosea; species Allobosea sp. NPDC055332. The sequence continues at coordinate 515,013 of NZ_JBSHMO010000004.1, forward strand.
GGTTGCCGACCCGGCGCGCGATGGAGCGCACCAGCGGGAAGGCGTAGTCGGCGTCGGTGACGAACAGCACCGGGAAGCGCCGCCGCGGCTGGCTCTGATAGGACTCCGGCAGGCTGACGAAGATCTCATAGTCGCGCTGCAGCGCCTTGGCGCGGATCGTCCTGACCTCGGTGCCCTTGAGCACGAACGGCGGCGGCGGGGCGGTCACGCCGGCTGCCGAGGCCGGCGGCTCGGCATCGGGCTCGGCGATGGCGGCGGTGGCAATCAGTATGAAGGCGAGGAGGGCAGGCAGGCGAAGCATCCATGACGTCTCCGACAGGACTGTGCCGGGATCGTGACGGCTCGCACGGCCGCCAACAAGGCCTATCGCCTCAGACCAGGTGCCTCCAGCGCGAGCCCCTTGGCCCGCACCGCGAGATAGAGCTCAAGGGAGAGGTATTCGTCGGAGCCGTAGTCGAACTGCGTCGCCCTGACGCCGAGCGAGCAGGCGCGCAGCCTCCGGTGCAGCGAACCGAGCCCGTTCCATTCAAGCCGGTAGGCCGGATAGCCGGTTCCGATGCCGTAGCTGATCGTGTCGCCGCGCAGCTTCTGGCCGACGAGGCCGTCATGGCATTGCGTGCAGGCGAGATTGAGCTGGCCCTGCCGGCGCTCATAGAAGGCCTTGCCGGCTTCGTAGAAGGGCTTGGCCGCGCCCTCGGCCGAGACCGACAGCGGCACGCCCTTCGAGAGCGAGGCGACATAGGCGGTAAGACCGAGCAGTTCCTGGCTCTCATAGCCGAAGGCGGGCTGCTTCTGCCGATCGACCCGGCACTGCTCGATGCGGCCCTCCAGATTGATCAGCTTGCCGCTGGTGGCGTCGACCTGCGGGTAGCGGGCGGCGGCCCCGCGCAGGCTCTGCTTGGGGTTGGCATGGCAGGAGAGGCAGTTCGGCGCTGCGCCGTCACGGCGGCTGAACAGTTCCTCGCCCTGCTCGACCCAGAGCCAGCCGGGGTTGCGGGCCTCGTCCTCCTGCTGGCGCTGCATCTGCGGTGATAGGAAGGCGCTGCCCGGCCTGATCTCCTGGGCCAATGCTGTGCCGGCCAGCGCAAGCAGCGCTATCGCAAGGACGCGGCTGTTGGCGCTCATGTCACGACGAGACGGGCGGTGCGGGTGAAGGTCGCTCCGCCATCCTCGCGCCATTCGAAGGTGAGGTCGCCGGTCTCGAGGGCGCGGGTGGTGAAGCTGACGAAGGGGTTGGCGGAGACGCCGGTATGCATGTCGTATCGGAACACCGGCTCGCCGGCATAGGTCACCGTCAGCCGGTTCAGGATCTTGCGCGGCACGACCCGGCCCTCGGAATCGACCTGGCCGCCGCGATCCATCGGGTGGCGGACGAGGACGCGGATCTCCACGATCTCGCCGGCCTTGGCCTCGGCCGGCATGGTGATGCGGGCGTTGAACGATGCCATCGGGTCAGCCTCCGTCGATGCAGGCGCTCAGCGTCACGACGATGTCGGCATCGGCCATGACGTAGCCGCCGCCGCTCAACGAGGCGATGACAGCGACCTTCTGCGAGGTGGCGAGGCGCAAGGTGGCGCGGATATCGGCCCGGCCGCTGCGCGGGGTGAGGTGGAAGCGGGCGACGTCGGGAAATGGGTTCTTCTCGGCGATGACATGGATCCAGCGGACATGGTCGGCCTCGGTCATGGGAGACTCGACCTGGATTGCGACATCGACCGAATTGCCGTTTTCGACCAGCTGCGGGATGTCGAAGGTGATTCTGGCGCGCTCCGGCACCGCGCCTTCGGTCACGCGCGCGATCAGCTCGGCGAGTGCCGGCGGCGTGGCCGCTCGAGCGGAGGCGGGCAAGGCGGCAAGCGCGAAGCCGGCAGCGCCGGCCGCCATGACCTCGCGGCGCGAGAGCGCCGGTTCAGGGCGTGCGCAGGCTGGCGAGATAGGTGACGACATCCTCGATCTCCTGGGCGGTCAGCGCCGGCCGATCGCGAAAGGCCGGGGCAACGTCTCGCAATCCTTCGGTGCGAAAATAGGGCGGCATCACCGTCTGCGGGTTGAGCAGGCTGGCATCGACGAGCCGCAGGCGCAGCTGGCCCGCATCGAGCCGAGTGGCGACGCCGGCGAGATCGGGGCCGATCGTGCCCTGGAAGGGCTCGTTCGGCTCCGGTACCTGATGGCAGATCAGGCAGTTGCCCTGCGTGCGGTCGAGCACGAGTTCCCGTCCGCGCTTGAGATCGCCGATCTTGCCGCCGAGCGGCGCCGGAATCGCGTCGCCGACGACGGTGTAGGTTTCGAGTGCGCCGACCGGCGCGCTCGCGAGTGCCAGCACGATCAGCGCAATCCGGATCGCGGCAAGCCTCACGCCTTGCGCAGATCCGTGTTCTTCAGCGGCAGGTTGCGCACGCGCTTGCCGGTGGCGGCGAAGATCGCGTTCAGCACCGCCGGTGCCGCGACCGCGATGGTCGGTTCGCCGACGCCGCCCCAGAAGCCGCCGGAGGGTACGATCACCGTCTCGACCGCCGGCATGTCCTCCATGCGCACCACCGGATAGGTGTCGAAATTCTCCTCGACCATACGCCCATCCTTGACCGTGCATTCGCCGAAGAGCGCGGCGGAAAGCCCGTAGACGAAGGAACCCTCGACCTGGCGCTCGATCTGGGCCGGGTTGACGGCATGGCCGGGGTCGGTCGCGGCGGTGATCTTGTGGATCTTGAGCTTGCCCTGCGCATCGACCGAGACCTCGGCGACGGCCGCGACATAGGAGCCGAAGCCCATGGTCTGGCAGATGCCGCGATGGATCCCTTCAGGCGGCTTGGTCCCCCAGCCGGCCTTCTCGGCCACGGCGTTCAGCACGGCGAGATGCTTGGGATGGTTCTTCATCAGCGCCCGGCGGAATTCGAGCGGGTCCTTGCCGGCGGCATGGGCGAGCTCGTCGATGAAGCATTCGAGATAGATCGTGTTCTGGTTGAGATTGACCCCGCGCCAGAAGCCCGGTGGCACATGCGGGTTGCGCATCGCGTGATCGATCAGGAGGTTCGGCACGGTGTAGCCGATCGAGGCCTCCGGCCCCGGTGGGTTGAGGCCCTGGAAGACGGCGGGGTCGCGGCCGTTCTGGATGTTCTGCGGGAAGATGCCGGCGACGATCGACTGGCCGGAGATGCGCAGGTGCAGGCCGGTCAGGTTGCCGTCCTTGTCGAGCGCGCCGGTGAGCTTGCACTGCGTCACCGGGTGGAAGCGGCCGTGCAGCATGTCCTCTTCGCGCGACCAGATCAGCTTCACCGGCGTGCCGGGGATCTGCTTGGCGATGGTCACGACCTGGCGCACCCAATCGTGCACCGCGCCGCGCCGGCCGAAGCCGCCGCCGAGGTCGATCTTGTAGGCCTCGCATTTGGCCAGCGGCAGGCCGGAGGCCTCTGCGGTCGCGGCCAGCGCCGCCTCGCCGTTCTGTGTGGGAGTCCAGACCTCGCAGCGCTCGGAAGTGTAGAGCGCCGTCGCGTTCATCACCTCCATGCAGGCATGGTTCTGGAATGGATAGGAATAGACCTGCTCGATGACGCGGGCGGCATTGGCGATGGCGCCCTTGACGTCGCCATTCTGGTTGCCGACGGCGGCCTGCGGTGCGTCGAGCCCTTCCTTCAGCCAAGCGGCGATGCTCTCGCTGGAGACCTTGGCGTGCTCGCCTTCGTCCCAGGTGATCGGCAGCGCGTCGAGCGCGGTCTTGGCGCGCCACCAGCTGTCGGCGACCACGGCGACGGCGCTGTCGCCGACCGGCAGGACGTGCTTGACGCCCGGCATGTCCTTGATCTTGGCAGCGTCGAAGCTCTTCACCTTGCCGCCGAAGACCGGACAGTCCTTGATCGCGGCGTTGAGCATCCCCGGCAGCTTGAAGTCCATGCCGTAGATCTTCTTGCCGGTGGTCTTGTCGGCAGTGTCGAGCCGCTTCAACGGCTTGCCAGCGATGGTCCAGTCCTTCGGGTCCTTGAGCGGGACGTTGGCCGGAGCCGGGGGCTGGAGCTTGGTGGCAGCCGCGGCGACCTCGCCATAGCGGCTCGAGCGGCCTGAGCCCTTATGGGTGATCACGCCCTTGACGACGCTGCATTCACCCACCGGTACTTTCCAGCCATCGGCGGCGGCCTGGACCAGCATCATTCGGGCGGCCGCTCCGCCCTTGCGGACATATTCATGGGATTCGCGGATGCCGCGGCTGCCACCGGTCGAGAAATTGCCCCAGACGCGGTTGCGGGCGAGGTTCTGGCCTGGTGTCGGATATTCGGTCGTGACCTTGGTCCAGTCGCAGTCGAGTTCCTCGGCGACGAGCTGGGCGAGGCCGGTCAGCGTGCCCTGGCCCATCTCCGAGCGGGCGATGCGGATCACCACCTTGTCGTCGGGATGGATCACGACCCAGGCGTTGATCTCCGGCACAGCGCCTTGCGCTTGTGCCTCACTGGAGACGGGGATGGCAAAGCCGAAGCTGAAAGCGCCGGCAGCTGCGGCAGAGCCTTTCAGGATGCTGCGGCGGGAGAGCTTGGTGTCGGTCACAGAGGCTAGACTCATGGCGTCCTCCTGATTGCGGATGGCGCTGCGGCGAGGCTGTGGCGCTCGAGCCGTGCGCAGGGAATGGGTGATATGAGATCAGCCGCGGTTCATCTGGCCGCCGGCGGCGACGTCCTTGATGGCGGCCTTGACGCGGTTATAGGTGCCGCAACGGCAGATATTGGTGATCTCGGAGGCGATGTCGGCATCGCTCGGCTTGGGATTGGATTGCAGCAGAGCCGCCGCGGCCATGATCATGCCGCTCTGGCAAAAGCCGCATTGCGGCACGTCGTGCTCGATCCAGGCCTTCTGGATCGGGTGATTGCCGTCCGGCGAGAGGCCTTCGATGGTGACGATCTTCTGTTCGGCGGTGAGGGCGCTCACCGGCATGGTGCAGGAGCGGGTGGCGACGCCGTCAATGTGAACCGTGCAGGCACCGCATTGGGCGACGCCGCAGCCATATTTCGTCCCGGTCAGGCCGATCTGCTCGCGGATGACCCAGAGCAGGGGCGTGTCGTCTTCGACCGCAACGTCAATCGTCTTGCCATTGATACTGAGCTTAGCCACCGCAAACCTCCCGGTTTCGATTCCAAGATCGACGAGAGAGCCAGCGCGCCTCGCCGTTTACCCGAGCCGGCCGTCAGCGCCGGATGTGTTCTTTGGAGGAATTCAAACCCAGAAGCGCGATTACCGCCAGAGGTTGTACGCTCACCGGCGATCACGGTCCCGTTGGGCTGTTTCTCGGCATAGGCTCTTTGATCCGGACGGCTTTTGCCGGCGTCGCCATGATGCTGTCCGGATTTCTGCCGAAGACAGGGGTGTCAGTTGCACCGGTGTCGGTGCGCTCTCACAGGAATGTGATGCCTTTGCTCGAGTCTCATCCTCCGGTGCGGCGCAGCCGCGAATCCGGCAATGCCGACGTCGATTTCGACATGCTTGCTTTCGGCGCGCGGCAATGGCGAGGCTGCGCGACGATGCGAATCAGCATGGCAGGGCAACGATGCCGATGACCTCCCGCTTGCGGCGAGCCTTCCGCCAGTCCGGCAGCGCCGTGCTACTCGCCCTGGCGCTGCTGCTCCTGCCGCTGGCGGCGCTGGCGCAGCCGGTCGCCGATCCGGCCAGCGCCCGGGCCCGCCTCGATTCCGTTCGCGGCGAGCTCACGCAGATCGAAGCTTCGCTCGCCAACCCGAATGTCTCGGACGCCGAGCTGCAGCGTCAGCGACTGCGCCTGCAGCCTCTGCTCGACCAGCTGCGCATCCTCACCGATGAGCAGGGACCACGCACCGAGCAGGCCAAGCTGAGGCTCGATCAGCTCGGCGCGAAGCCGGATGCGAACGCGCCGCCCGAGACGCCGGACGTGGCGCGCGAGCGCGAGACCCGGACCAAGACCTTCGCAGAAGCGGATGAGACCCTGAAGATTGGTCGTGCGACGCTGCTGCAGGCCGAGCAGTTGCAGGGCTCGATCAGCGATCTCAGGCGCGACCGCTTCGCCAAGGCGCTGTTCGCAGCCGGGCCGTCGGTTCTCAACCCCGAGGTCTGGTCGACGACGCTGACGGCCTTCCCGTCCGATCTGCGCGCCTCGCAGTTCATCTTCGGCGACTGGCTCTCTGTCTTCACCTCGGCCCTGTTCAGTCCGCGCGGCACACTGGTGGCGCTGGCCTTCCTCGGTGCGATCGCGCTTTATGCGGCCCGCGCCCGCTATATGCCGCGGCTGACGGCGCGATTGGCGGCGAGCGTCGACTCGAGCGATCGCCATATCCTCTATGCGGCACTCATCCGTATCGTCGCGCGGACAGCGCCGCCGGCCCTGGCGAGCTGGCTGATCTATGCCGGGTTGAACACAGCCGGCCTGCTGCCGCCACGGATCCAGCCCGTCATCCTCGCCATCGTCTTCGGATTGGCCCTGATCGCCTTCGTCCAGGCGCTGGCCGATGCGCTGTTCGCGCCGGGAGAGCCACAGCGGCGCCTCGCCAGCGTGATGGAATCGACGGCGCGCACCGTGATCTGGATGGCCAGCTCGCTGGTCATCGTGATGGCGATCGGCAAGGTGTTCGAGGCCTGGCTGCAGGCAATCGCCGCCGGCCTCACTTTGTCGATCATCGTGCGTGGTGCCTTCGCCACCATCTTCGCGATCATCCTGATCGCCGGGCTCTACCGCCTGCGCGACAACCAGGAGATCGAGCAGGAGGCATGCCTGGGCCCCTATGTGCCGGTCGATGGCGCCAGCCTCGGTCCGGTGCGCATCCTCGGCTGGATCGTCGGCGTCGCCGTCATCCTGGCGCTGCTGCTCGGCTATGTCGTGCTGGCAACCTTCCTGACCGAGCAGGTGATCTGGCTCGGCATCCTCGCCGCCGTCTTCGTGCTGCTGATGCAGCTGATCGAGCTCGGCATCGCCAGCCAGCTCACCGGCGAGGGCCGTTTCGCGTTGACGCTGCGGGCCGGCATCGGCCTGCGCGCAGCGACGCTGCAGAAGATCGCGGTCGTGCTCTCCGGTGCGCTCAAGATCGTGCTGATCGTCGTCACGGTCATGCTGGCATTGGCGCCCTGGGGATTGGAATCGACGGATTTCCTGACTTCGCTGCGCGCCGCCTTCTTCGGTTTCCAGGTCGGCGGGGTCACGGTCTCGCTGTCCTCGATCGTCGTGGCGATCCTGCTGTTCGCGCTGGGTCTCGCTGCGACGCGCTCGCTGCAACGCTGGCTCGACGGCAAGTTCCTGCCGACGACGGCGCTCGACACCGGCCTGCGCAACTCGATCACCACGGCCGCCGGCTATGTCGGCTACGCCGTGGCAGCTGCGGTCGCGTTCTCGTCGCTGGGCCTGAGTCTCGAACGGCTCACCCTCGTCGCCTCGGCGCTCTCGGTCGGTATCGGTTTCGGCCTGCAGTCGGTGGTGTCGAACTTCGTCTCCGGCCTGATCCTGCTGTGGGAACGGCCGATCCGGGTCGGTGACCAGGTGCTGGTCGGCGACGCCGAAGGCATCGTCAAGCGCATCAATGTCCGCTCGACCGAGATCGAGACCTTCGACCGCTCCTCGGTGATCGTGCCGAACTCGAACCTCGTCTCTGGCGTGGTGCGCAATCGCGTCCGCTCCGATCGTACGGGCCGGGTGCTGATTTCGATCAGCGTGCCGCGCCGGCTCAACCCGACCGAGGTCCGCGCCATGCTGCTCGACGGGGCCGAAGCGCATGGCGACGTGCTGAAGAAGCCGCCGCCGAACGTGCTGTTCAAGAAGCTCGGCACGACGACGATGGATTTCGATCTGATCTGCGTCGTCGGCGAGGTCGATATCGTCGGGCGGGTCACCAGCGACCTCAACTACGTCATCCACAGGCGCCTGACCGAGATGGAGACGCCAGTCCCGACCGAGCTCACGGTCAAGGGGCTGGAGGGCGTCGAGCATTCGCTCGGCGAGATCGCGGCGGCGGTGTCGAAGGAGATCGGCCGCCGCGCCAAGCCGGCGAGCGGGCGCGTCACCATCAAGCGCTCGGGCCCGGAGCCAGAGGCCGAGGCAGAATCTGAGGAAACGCAGGCTCCGCCGCCCGCCAAACCGGAACCGGCCGCGAGCGGCGGCAAGGACGAGACCAAGGACTGATGCGATGCGCCTTCCCTTCGCTTCCACCGCGCGCCAGCGGCTGCGGTCGATGAGCTGCCCCGCCGCACTTGCGGCAGCTTTGTCGCTGCTGAACCTCGCCGGCTGCACCGAGCCAGTGCGGACACAACCGGCCTTCTATCGCGATCTCGGCTCGCCCTCGGCCAGGGTCGATGCCGAGGCGGCACGCGCGACCATCTCGGCCTATCGGCTGAATGCCGGCCTCGGCGCTCTGAAGCTCGATCCGGAGCTGATGCAGGCGGCCGAGCAGGAGGCCGCTGCAATGGCTGCCGCCGACAAGCCGGCCCAGGCCGAGGCGGTGAAGGCGAAGCTCGCACGAGCGGGGCAGGCCGGCGCTGAAGCCAATCTCTCGGCCGGCTACCGGCGCCTCGCCGAAGCCTTCTCCGGCTGGCGCGACTCGCCGCAGCATGATCGGGTGATGAAGGCGCCGAATGCGACGCGCATGGGCATCGCCTCCGCCTATGCGGCCGGCTCGAAATATCAGGTCTACTGGGCGCTGGTGGTCGCGCCCTGAGCAGGCGTTGCCAGCGCTGTTACTCGATCGCGAAGTCGAAGGACGTCTTCGGAAGAGGCTCCTTCGCTAGCGTGAAGTGCCACCATTCCTTGCCGTAGCCGCGGAAGCCTTCGGCCGCCATCGCTGCGGCGAGGGTTTCGCGGTTTCGGCGAGCCTCGGCCGTGATCCCGGGATGGCCGAGAGCGCTCTGCTCCGCGAAGCAGTCGAAGCTCGTGCCGAGATCGAGTCCGGACTCGCGCGGGCGGGTGGCGAGTGGGCCGTCGCACGAGCCGGCATCGGTGGGCGTCGGCAAGGCGGCCTCGCCGGTGCGGATCAGGCCGACATCGACGGTGGAGCCGCGCGAATGGCTTGAATTGCTGGCGATGTAGCCTCTGGCGACGAGTTCACCGCGGCCGATGCCGGGATGGAAGATGCGGCCGAGTTCGGGCGCGCCGGGCCGCTTCACCCAGTCGTTGAAGGCAGCGACCGCGCGCGCCGGGCGATAGCAGTCGAACAGCTTCAGCCCGTAGCCTTGTCGTGCGAGCCGCTTTTCGGCGCGGATCAAGGCGTCGGCAGCCGCACGCGTCAGGACGCATTCAGCCCGGCCGTAGCCGGAAACGGCCACGCCGGTGAAGTTGAATGGCGTCGCATAGCGGATGTCCTGCGCGATTGCCGGTGCAAGCTCGCGCAGCCGCACGAAACCGGACGGCAGCGGCTCGGTCTTGGCTGGGTTCACGCCGGATATGAGCAGGTTGGTGGCCAGAGCGAGGCTGCCGGCCGTCCGGTGCAGCATGCCGCGGCTCAGGGCTTGGCGCCGACCGGCAGCGGCGGCGCATCTGCCTTGAGCACGATGCCGACGCGGCGGTTGAAGGCGAGATAGGGGTTGTCCTTGACCAGGGGCTCGGTGTCGGCCTTGCCGGTGACCGAGCTGAAGCGCTCATCGGGCACGCCGGCATTGCCGAGGAGCTCGCGCACCGCCGCGGCGCGGCCGACCGAGAGCGCCCAGGGGTTGCCGGGCGCGATCGCGCCGGGCCGCTGCGAAGCCGTGTGGCCGGTAATCGCGATCTTGTTGGGCAGGCGCCGCAGCGTCGGCGCGATCGCGGCAAGCAGCCTGCGCATGCGCTCGTTCGGCTGGACCGAGCCTTCGTCGAACATGGCGCGGCCGTCCTGGTCGACTAGCTGGATGTCGATGCCCTGCTCGGAAACCTCGACCAGGATGTTGCGCGAGATTTCGCTGATCTCCGGCATCTCGCGCAGCGCCTGGCGCAGCGAGGCGGCCGCGAGCGCAAAGCCCCGGTCATGGGTGGCCGCGACCAGCCCGTCTTCCTTCTGCTGGTTGTGGTTCGGCGCGGTGTTGTCGGAGGCGTCCTCGATCGGGCGGACATAGGCATTCTTGATATGTGTCTTGGTCGGGATGCCGTCGACCTCGACGATGCCGGCAAGCTTGAAGTCGCGCTGCGTGCCGAAGGCCTCGCGCATCGAGCCGGCGACGATCTGGAGCTTCTGCTTGTCCTGGCTGGAATAGGCGGCGACCATGACGAAGAAGGCCATGAGCAGAGCCATGAGGTCGGCGAAGGTCACGAACCAGCCATGACCGCCATGCCCGCCTCGTTTCTTCTTGGCCATAGGCTAAGGTCCGCTCAGGTCGCTTCGGCCATCTCGGCCCTGTGATGATCGGGCAGATAGGCGAGGAGCATTTCACGCACCAAAGTCGGGCTCTTGGCGTCGCGCATCTGCAGCACGCCGTCGATGATCAGCGTGCGCGAGATCTCCTCTTCCTCCAGCTTGATGTGCAGCTTGTCGGCGATCGGCAGCGTGATCATGTTGGCGATCACGGCGCCGTAGAGCGTCGCCAGCAGCGCTGTCGCCATGGCCGGGCCGAGCTTGGAGGGGTCGGACATGTTGGCGAACATCGTCACCATGCCGAGAATCGTGCCGATCATGCCCCAGGCCGGGGCGCAGTCGCCGATGGCGCGGTAGACCTTCGAGCCTTCATCGAGCCGCTGCAGGAAGTTGTCGCGATCGCGCTCCATCGTGTCGCGGATGAAGTCCTTGTCGTAGCCATCGGCGATGTAGCGCAGGCCCTGGGCCAGGAAGGTGTCGGAAACCTCGACATTCTCGAGCGCGACCGGGCCGCTCTTGCGGTTGATCTCGGCGACGCGGGTGATCTCGTCGATCAGCTCGCGCGGATGGATCGAGCGCATGGTGAAAGCGAAGCGCAGCCCCATCGGCAGGCCGTGGGCGATCACCGAGAAGGGGAAGCGGATCATCGTCGCGGCCGCGGCGCCGCCGAAGATGATGATGACGGCGTGCTTGTCGTAGAAGGCGGCGAAATTGCCTCCGTCGATGATGATGATCGCGCAGATGGTGGCGATGCCGCCAAGAATGCCGACGCCGGTCGCGATATCCATGGATGCCATCCCAAGCCGGCCAGCCCCGGCATTCGGCCGGACCCCAGCTTTCGCTGTCGCGGAAACCATAAGGAGCGGCAATTGAAGGAAGCGTTAAGGTTCAGGGCTTGCTCGCGCCGCAGCCTCGGCTAAAGCTTTTCGGCAATGTCTTTGCTTGCGATCTATGCCCGCGTCCTCGGCGAGCTCGGCCCGGAACGGCGCCTCGGGCTCATTCTCGCGCTCGCCAATATCGCGCTGGCGGCCGCCGCCTTCGCCGAGCCGATGCTGTTCGGCGCGCTGATCGACAAACTGACCAGCCTGCAGACTGCCGGCACCCGGCCGGCCTGGAGCGATATCAGCGTATTGCTCGCCGCCTGGGTCGGCTTCGGCCTGTTCAATATCGGCGCCGGCGTCTTCGTCGCGCTCTTCGCCGACCGGCTGGCGCATCGCCGCCGGCTGGCAGTGATGGCCAATTATTTCGAGCATGCGCTGACACTGCCGCTCGCCTACCACACGCAGACCCATTCCGGGCGCGTGCTGAAGGTGATGCTGGAAGGCACCAGCGGCATGTGGGCGCTGTGGCTCTCGTTCTTCCGCGAGCATTGCGCCAGCTTCGTCGCGCTCTTCATCCTGCTGCCCTTCACGCTGTGGAAGAACTGGCAGCTCGGCCTGCTGCTGATCTTCCTCGTCGTGCTGTTCGGCACGCTGACCGCCTTCGTGCTGCGCAAGACCGACAAATTGCAGAGCAATGTCGAGGCCTATCATTCGAGCCTGGCCGAACGGGCCTCGGACGCGCTCGGCAATGTGCCGGTGATCCAGAGCTTCACCCGGATCGAGGCCGAGGTGCGCGGCCTGCGCAACACCATCACCAGCCTGCTCGAAGCGCAGATCCCGGTGCTGACCTGGTGGGCGGTCGCAACCGTCGCAACCCGCGCCTCGGCGACGCTGACCGTGCTCTCGATCTTCGTCGTCGGCACCTGGCTCTTGATGCAGGGGCAGACGACGGTCGGCGAAATCGTCACCTTCATGGGCTTCGCCACCATGCTGGTCGGCCGGCTCGAGCAGATCGTCGCCTTCGTGAACTTCATTTTCATGCAGGCGCCGAAGATGCGCGAGTTCTTCGAGGTGATCGATACGTTGCCGGCAGTGCGCGACCAGCCCGGTTCGCCCGATGCCGGGCGGCTCGCAGGCGCCATCACCTTCGACGACGTCTCGTTCTCCTATGACGGCAAGCGCGCCGCGGTTGCCGACGTCTCCTTCGCGGTGAAGCCCGGCGAGACCATCGCTATCGTCGGTTCGACCGGCTCGGGCAAGTCGACCACGCTCGGCCTGCTGCATCGCGCCTTCGATCCGCAATCGGGCCGCATTCTGGCGGATGGACGCGATATCCGCGAGATCTCGCTGCTCTCGCTCCGGCGCAATATCGGTGTCGTCTTCCAGGAGCCGATGCTGTTTGCCCGCTCGATCCGCGAGAACCTGACTGTGGGCAAGCCGGACGCGACCGATGCCGAGATGCTGGAAGCGCTCGACCGGGCCCAGGCGACCGAAGTCATGGCGCGCCAGACCGACGGGCTCGACACCATTGTCGGCGAGCGCGGCCGTACCCTCTCCGGCGGCGAGCGCCAGCGCCTGTCGATCGCCCGCGCACTGCTCAAGAATCCGCCGATCCTGATCCTCGACGAGGCGACTTCGGCGCTCGACGCGGCGACCGAGGTCAAGCTGCAGAAGGCGCTCGACGAGGTGATGAAGGGCCGCACAACCTTCGTCATCGCCCACCGCCTCGCCACCATCCGCAATGCCGACCGCATCCTGGTGTTCGAGCAGGGCAAGGTGATCGAGATGGGCTCCTTCGAGGAGCTCGTCGCCAAGGGCGGGCGCTTCGCGGCGCTGGCACGGGCACAGTATCTGGTGACCGACAAGCCGGCCGCGACCGAGCCTTCCTCGCTGGCGAGCAAAGGCATCGTCGACGGCTGATCGCTGCGTCATCGCTACCTCTCAGGTAATCGACTGGCTGCCATCCTCGACGCATGGTCCCGGCCATCGCGGGTTCAGGCCCGCTTGCAAGGGGAACCGCACCATGACCGCCTACGCCATCGCCCATCTGCGCGACGTCGACCTGAACGCCGAGATCGTCGACTACATCAAGCTGATCGACGAGACCCTCGTACCCTTCGGCGGCCGCTTCCTGATCCATGGCGTGACGCCGCAGGTCATGGAAGGTCCTTGGGAGGGCGACCTCGTCGTCATCGCCTTTCCGGATCGCGACGCCGCCCATGCCTGGTACGCTTCGCCGGGCTATCAGGCGATCCTGCCGCTCAGGACGCGCAGTTCGCGCAGCGCAGCGCTCATCCTCGACGGCGTCCCGGATGGTTACCGGGCGACCGATTTCCTGGCGAAGCTGGGCTGACCGTCAGGGCTCCGGCTCGCCCGGCAGGAAATGCAGGCATGGGTCGAGCTTGACATGATCCGGTCCAACCTGCTCCCAGCTGCCGCTGACCACGATGGGCTCGCCGGCTTTCCGACCATTGCTGTCATAGGTGATGCAGAGCACTTGCGGGTCGGGCGCCTGGCACAGGCCGAGATAGGTCAGGCCGGCGCCCGTCTTGACCATGGTCAGAGGCCCCTCGACCTGGATCGTGATGAGCTCGCCTTCCTTGCCGGCCAGTGACTTCAGTGCGGTGCGCAATTCGCTGCAGCTCGTACGAAAGGTCGGCTCCGGTTGGGCGCGCGTAACCAGCGTGCTTGCGAGCAAGGCAGCCCCGGTGAAGAGGGCGAGATGGGCAAGGCGAAGATCGAGCGCGCTCATTGCGCTGGTCTCGACCGCCTTTGTGGCGCCTTTGCGAATGGGAGACGCGTGCGAGGCAACAATCGCGTGTCACGGGCTTGCCGTTGTGAGATCATTTTTGGCACGTGCTCGCCTCTCTCCTTTTCCCAACGACGGACCTATTGCCTGACATGATGATCGCCCGCCTCGCTTGCGCCTGGGCCTCGGTCGCAGCCTTCCAGATCTTTGGCGGCACGCTGCTCGCACAGCTTGGTGCGCCCTTGCCGTCATTGCTGATCTTTGCCTGGCTGCTCGGTGTCATCGTCTGGTCGGCCTTCGGCGTGGTGCACGAGGCCGAGGAGATCGCGCATCGGCTCGGTGAGCCCTATGGCACGCTGATCCTGACGCTTTCGATCGTCATCATCGAGGTGGCGCTGATCTCGGCAGTGATGCTGGGCGCCAAGGGCGCGCCGACGCTCGGGCGCGACACCATGTTCGCAGTGCTGATGATCGTGCTCAACGGTGTCGTCGGCATCGGCCTCTTCATCGGTGGCCTCCGGCACTTCTCGCAGAGCTACAATCTCAAGGGCGCCTCGGCCTATCTCGCGGTGATCATTCCGCTGACGCTGATCCCGCTTGTCCTGCCGAATTTCACCACCTCGACCTCGGACGGTACGCTGACCACCTTCCAGTCGATCGCGTTCTCGCTCTTCACTTTGCTGCTCTACGGCGCCTTCCTGGTCCTGCAGACCGGCAGGCACAGCGTCTTCTTCAAGGAACCCGCCGGCGAATCGAACATGCCCTATGGCGCGGCCTATGCCCGGGCCAGGGTGCAGCCCGGTCCCGATCTGGCGCCAGCGCCGGAGCCCGATGCGGAGCTGGCCGAGGAGCCGCCGCATCCGCCCTCGGAAGGCTCGACGCGGTCCCATGTTATCCTGCTGCTCGCCAACATCCTGCCGATCGTGATCCTGGCGAAAAGCCTTGCCGTCGTGCTTGATTTCGGCATCGCGCGCCTTGGCGCGCCGGTCGCGCTCGGCGGTATCCTGATCGCGATGGTGGTGTTCACGCCCGAATGCATCGCGGCGCTACGCGCGATCACCACCAACCAGTTGCAGCGGGCGATCAATCTCTGCCTGGGCGCTGCAGCCTCGACGCTCGGGCTGACGGTGCCGGCGGTACTGGTCATCGGGCTCATCACCGGACAGGAGGTCGTGCTCGGCCTCTCCGGCACCAACATGGTGATCCTGTCGATGACGCTGCTCTTGAGCACCCTGACCTTCACCGGCACTCGCACCACCATGCTTGAAGGCGCCGTGCATCTCTCGGTGTTCTTCGTCTTCCTGGTGCTGGTGTTCAGCCCCTGAGCAGGAGGCTCGGCAGTCGGCGTTGACGCGGCAGGATCTATTCTGTACCAATCGGTTCAGTCTTTACCGATTGGTACAGGAGATTTGCCGTGAGCGAAGCAAGGCCGCCTTTTCCGCCCTTCAGCGAGGAGACCGCGATCCTCAAGGTCAGAGCCGCCGAGGACGGCTGGAACGGGCGCAATCCGGCGCGGGTCGCGCTGGCCTATACCGAGGATTCGCGCTGGCGGAATCGGGCCGAGATCTTCCAGGGTCGGGCTATGATCGAAGCGTTCCTCACCCGTAAATGGCAGCGCGAGCTCGACTATCGGCTGATCAAGGAACTCTGGGCCTTCACCGGCAACCGCATCGCCGTGCGCTTCGCCTATGAATGGCGCGACGATTCCGGGCAGTGGTATCGTTCCTATGGCAACGAGAACTGGGAGTTCGCGCAGAACGGCCTGATGGCCCGCCGCCATGCCAGCATTAACGACCTGCCGATCGCGGAAGCGGCGCGGAAGTTCCATTGGGATGCCTCCGGTCCGCGGCCGGCCGATCATCCCGGCTTGAGCGATCTCGGCCTATAAGGGCTGATGGCAAGACGAATCAGCGAGCGGGCCGACCTGCTGCCGGTGCTCGGCGAGATCTTTCGCGACCACGGCTTCGAGGCGGCGAGCCTGTCGGTAATCGGCGCGCGCACGGGGCTCGGCAAGGGCAGCCTCTATCACTTCTTCCCCGGCGGGAAGGAGGAGATGGCCAAAGCCGTGCTCGACGAGATCGATAGCTGGTTCGAGAACGAGGTGTTCCAGCCTCTCCGGGAGGGCGGCGATGCCGCGGCGATCGAGGCGATGCTCGTCGCGGTCGACGGCTATTTCCGTTCGGGCCGCCGCATCTGCCTGGTCGGGGCGCTGGCCCTGGCCGATTCCCGCGAGCGCTTCGCCGCGCAGATCGCCGGCTATTTCACGGCCTGGCAAGATGCGCTCGCCGGAGCGCTCGCCCGCAGTGGCCATGCCGATCCGGACGGCCTCGCGGAAGAAATCCTGGCCCTGATCCAGGGAGGCCTCGTCCTGGCGCGGGCTCGCGACGAGGCCGGCGTTTTCACAAGGCTGCTCGCAAGGCTGCGCCTCAAGCTGCAGCCTGCAGGCTGAGCGATCCCGCTGCAATCAGGCGGCGGTCGCGGGCTCCTGCTCATGCGTGCCGTTGCCGGCGGGCGCCACCCGGAGCGCGGTCAGCCGGTTGCGGCTCTTGCGCATCACCTCGAAGCGGAAGCCGTGGAAGGTGAAGGCCTGTCCGGCATCGGGGATGGCGCGGGCCTCGTGGATGACGAGGCCGGCGATGGTCGTGGCCTCCGCATCTGGCAATTGCCAGTCCATCGCCCGGTTGAGGTCGCGGATCGGCACGCCGCCATCGACGATCACCGCGCCGTCCGGCTGCTGGCGCAAGCCGGGCACGGCGATGTCGTGCTCGTCGCGGATGTCGCCGACGATCTCCTCGAGGATGTCCTCGAGCGTCACCAGCCCCATCACCTCGCCATATTCGTCGACGGCGAGGGCAAAATGCGTCTTGCGGGCGAGGAAGCCCTTGAGCTGCTCGGGCAACGGCGTGTTCACCGGCACGAACCAGGGCTCCAGCGCGATCGCGGCGACATCGAGCTTGCAGGCATCGCCGCCGGCGGCGTCGAGCGCGCGCAGCAGGTCCTTGGCGTGCAGGATGCCGACGATGTTCTCCGGCTTGTCGCGCCAGAGCGGCATGCGGGTATAGGGCGAGGCCAGCACCTCGCGCACGATCGCCTCAGGCCCGAGATCGAGATTGATCGTGCGCATCTTGGTGCGGTGGATCATCACGTCGGCGACTTCGAGCTGCTTCAGGTCGAGCAGGCCGCTGACCATGTCGCCATCGGCCTTTTCGACCGTGCCCTCCTGGCGCATCAGTTCGACCTGGTCGCGCAAGATCTCGTCGATCGCCAGCACCGGGCGCTGCGAATCGATCCGCAGGCCGAACAGGCCGAGCGAGCGGCGCGCGAACCATTGCATCAGCCGGACTGGCGGACCGAATACGGCAAGCAGGTGCGCCACGGGCCGTACCAGCTTGAGCGCCATCCGCTCGGGCTCGGCGACGGCCGCCATGCGCGGGGCGAGTTCGCCGAGCACGACGACGATCAGTGCGACCGCAATCGCAAGGCCGGCCGCGCCGCTGACGCCGAAGGAGGCGAGCGCTGCATAGGCGGCGAAGCTCGCCGTCGCGGTCTTCACCAGCGTTCGCGCCAGCAGGAAGACGCCGCTCAGGCGCTCGCGGTCACCGAGCACGCGCAGGACGATCGCGGCACGGCGGCTGCCGGCCTTCTCCTGCTGGACGAGCCTGGCGCGCGAGATCGCATGAAGCGCCGCATCGGCGGCGGCAAGGAAGCCGGTCAGCAGCACGCCGAGCGCGACGACGGCGATAGCGAGCCAGGGATCGAGATGGGGAATGGCTACCATGGAGGAAGCGGTCAGGCCCCTGCGAGTTCACTTTCGATGAAGTCGTGCGCCGCCTCGGTAGCGACGCCGGGCGCGATGAAGCTCCTGCCGATGCCATGCGCCAGGATGAAGGTCAGCGCGCCGCGCTTGACCTTCTTGTCCTGGGTCATCGCCTCGACGATCTCGGCGGCCGTTCCAGTGCCGCCGGGCACGTCCTGCAGCCGGGTCGGCAGGCCGACGGCGGCAAGATGGGCGGCGACACGGCCGGCGTCCTGCCCGGAGCAGAGGCCGAGCCGCTGCGAGAAGCGGAAGGCGAGACTAAGCCCGATCGCGACGGCTTCACCATGGACGAGGCGGGCGGAGTCGTAACGGGTCAGCCGCTCCAGCGCGTGGGCGAAGGTATGGCCGAGATTGAGCAGGGCCCGGTCGCCGTCCTCGCGCTCGTCCCGTGCCACGACTGCGGCCTTGGCCCGGCAGGCGGTCGCGACGGCATGGTCACGTTCGGGCCCGCCCTCCATGACGCGGCGCCAGTTGACCTCGCACCAGTCGAAGAAGGCGGCATCGTCGATCAGCCCGTATTTCACCACCTCGGCATAGCCGGCCTTGAACTCGCGCTCGCTGAGCGTATCGAGCAGCGCGGTGTCGCAGACCACCAGCGCCGGCTGGTGGAAGGCGCCGATCAGGTTCTTGCCGTGGCTGGAATTGATGCCGGTCTTGCCGCCGACGGAGGAATCGACCTGGGCGAGCAGGCTGGTCGGGATCTGCACCAGCCGCACGCCGCGGCGCAGCACCGAGGCGGCAAAGCCCGAGAGATCGCCGACGACGCCGCCACCGAGCGCGATGACGAGGTCGTTGCGCTCGATCTTGGCGGCGAGCAGCCCGTCGCAGAGCTCGATGAAGCGGGCATAGGATTTGGACGCCTCGCCCGGCGGCACGGTCAGGCGCGTCGCTGTGACGCCGGCCCGGTGCAGGCAGGATTCGAGCGCCGGTGCGTGCAACGTGGCGAGGTTCTCGTCGGTGACGATGGCGGCGCGGGCGCCGGGAAAGCGGCGCGCGATCACCTCGGCTGCTTCGCAGAGCTGGTGGCGGCCGATCAGGATGTCATAGGAACGCTCGGCCAATGCGACCGGCACGACGATGCGCTCTGCTGCGGCGGCAGCGGGGACCGCGGCGTTCATCATGTATTCTCCCGACGCAGCCGCTGATCCAGCGCCGCCATGGCGTCCTCGACCACGACCTCATGCGGATCGTCGCGCGAGAGCAGCGTGATGTCGGCCAGCGCATAGACCGGCTCGCGCTCGGCCAGCATCCGGCGCATGGTCGCTTCCGGGTCGATTGTCTGGAGCAAAGGGCGGTTGCTGCGCTTGCGGACGCGGCGCATCAGCACGTCGAACTCGGCCTTCAGCCAGATCGAGACACCGAGCTCGGCGATGCGGGCGCGGGTATCGGCGTTCATGAAGGCGCCGCCGCCGGTCGCCAGCACGAGGGGCGCGCGGGTGGTCAGGATGCGGGCGATGACGCGGCGCTCACCGTCGCGGAACTCGCTCTCGCCACGCTGGGCGAATATCTCCGGGATCGTCATGCCGGCGGCGGTTTCGATCTCGGTATCGGCATCGACGAAGGGCAGGCCGAGACGGGCGCCGAGGCGCTTGCCGACCGAGCTCTTGCCTGAGCCCATCATGCCCACCAGCACCACCGCCCGTGCGCCGAGTGCGGCGCGCAAGGCGATGCGGTCCACCTGTTCGATCGTGTCCGCCATCGTCATCGAATGAATTCCTTGAGCCCGCTCTAGCATGAGGATCGCGGTACCGCCATGTGCGATGCGCTGCGGCTTGACCGAGCCTTTCGAGTCGGGCTCGTAGCGCCGCGACGAGGATGGTGGGGGCGCATGGTGCCGGTGGCCGGAGAGGATTGCGGGATCGCTGCGCTGCGGCCGCCCTTCGTGCTGCTGGAGGATCGCAGCGGAGCGGGGACGGCGCTGCTCTTTGCCGAGCCGGTCGAGATCGTAGCAGCCAGCGAGCCCTCCGAGATCGCCCGCGCTTTCGCCGCCATCGAGGCTGGCTTGTTGCGCGGGCTGCACGCCGCGGGCTTCCTCTCCTATGAGCTCGGCTATGCCTTCGAGCCACGACTCGCCGGGCTTTTGCCGAGCGAGCGAGCCCTGCCGCTGCTCTGGCTCGGCCTATTCGAGCCACCGCGCAGGGTTGCCTCGGCAGAGCTCGACCAGCGCTTCGCGGCACTGTGCCCACCGCCGCTCGAAGATCTGGCGTTCGGGTTGGACGAGGCCGGACACGCGGTGGCGGTGCAGCGCGTGCTCGACTATCTCCACGCCGGCGACGCCTATCAGGTCAACCTGACTTTCCCAATCCGCTTCCGTTATCGCGGCGATCCGCTCGCACTCTACGGCGCCCTCAGGGCGAGCCAGCCGGTCGCCCATGGCGGCATGGTCGCGACGGGCGAGGCGAACATTCTCTCGGTCTCGCCGGAGCTGTTCATTGAGGCCGCTGGCGGGCGCGCCATCACCCGGCCGATGAAGGGGACATCGGCACGCGCCGTCGATGCGCAGGCCGACGAGGCGGCGAAGGCGGCCTTGCGGGCCGATCCGAAGCAGCGGGCCGAGAACCTGATGATCGTCGATCTCCTGCGCAATGATCTCAGTCGGATCAGCGAGCAAGGTTCGGTCGAGGTACCCGCGCTCTTCAGCGTCGAGACCTATCCGAGCTTCCACACGCTGACCTCGACCGTGAGGGGCCAATTGCGGCCGGGCCTGTCGCTGCTCGAGCAGATGCAGGCGCTGTTCCCCTGCGGCTCGGTCACCGGCGCGCCGAAGCTGCGGGCGATAGAGATCATCCGCGAGCTCGAAAGCGCGCCGCGCGGGGTCTACACCGGCTCACTCGGGATGATCGCGCCCAATGGCGACCTCAGCTTCAACGTCGCGATCCGGACCGCGACGCTGCTGCCGGATGGCGAGGGCGTCTACGGCGTCGGCGGCGGCATCGTCGTCGATTCCAGGCCAGCAGAGGAATATGCCGAGTGCCGGCTGAAGGCGCGGGTGCTGACCGATCTGGCCGAGGATTATGGGCTGATCGAGACCTTGCGCTGGTCGGGCGGCTATGTCCGGCTGGCTCTGCATCTCGAGCGCCTCGCCGCGTCGGCGGCGGCGCTGGGTTTCAGCTTCGATCGAGAGCAGGCGCTCGGGCAGCTCGCCGAGGCTGAAGCGCCATTTCCCGCTGGGGGCGAGCGTCGCGTGCGCTGCGAGCTGCGCCGCGACGGCACGCTTCAGGTCACCGCGGCGTCGATGCCGCCTGCGCCGAACGGCTTGATTCAGATCGCCGTTTCGAGGCAGCCGGTCGATGCCGGCGATCCCTTCCTGCGCCACAAGACGACGCGGCGGGCGGTGTATGAACGGGCTTTCGCCGAGGCCGCGTTGCAAGGCTGCGACGATGCTCTGTTGCTGAATCGGCAGGGCTTCGTCACCGAGACCAGTCGCAGCAACATCTTCGTCGAGCGCGATGGCGTGCTGCAGACGCCGCCGCTGGAGCATGGGCTGCTGCCCGGTGTGCTGCGCCGCGAACTGATCGAAACCGGCGCCGCCCGGGAGGTGCCTTTGCGACTTGAGGATGTCCGCCAGGCCGAGCGCTGGTTCGTCGGCAACAGCTTGCGCGGCCTCCAGATCGCGCAGCTCGCAGGTTCAGTGCTTGCATCCGGCCCGCTCGATCAGAAATAACGGGTTGGGGTGTATGGGGAATCGCCGGCCGTGCCGACGCTGTTCAAGTTCCTGACGTTTCTGGCCGTGATCGCCGGGCTGGTCTATGGCGGCATGATCGCGCTGGTCACCTTCGTGAAGCCGGAGCCGCGCGAGATGGTCGAGATCGTGCCGCCCTCGAAGCTGCAGAAATGAGCAAGCAGGCGCGCTCCTGGCTGAACGGCTTCCTCGACATGCTGGCGGCCGAGCGCGGCGCAGCCAAGAATACGCTCGAGGCCTATGAGCGCGACCTCGAAGATTATCTCGGCTTCGCCGCGAGCCAGGGTGGCCCGGCGGCGGCCACGGCGGATGACATCCGCGCTTATCTGGTCGAGTTGTCGGAGCGCGGGCTGAAGGCCTCCTCGGCGGCGCGGCGTCTCTCAGCCGTCAGGCAGTTTCATCGCTTTCTCTACACCGAAGGCCTCGCGGGTACCGATCCAACCGCTGCGATCGAGGGGCCACGGCTTGGCCGGCCATTGCCGAAGGTGCTCAGCGTCGCAGAGGTCGACGGGTTGATCCGCACGGCCCAGCAGATGGCTGAGCAGGAGGGACTGTCGCCAGCGGCGCGGGCGCGCAATGTCAGGATGCGCTGCCTGATCGAGATGCTCTACGCCACCGGCCTGCGCGTTTCCGAGTTGATCGCGCTGCCGCTCTCGGCCGCGACGACGCGCGAGCGCTTCCTCGTGGTGCGCGGCAAGGGCGATAAGGACCGGCTGGTGCCGCTGAACGAGGCGGCACGCGTGGCCGCCTCGGCGCATCTCGCCCTGTTGCGCGAACAGGGCGCGGCCGAGGGACGCTGGCTCTTTCCGTCCGACGGTGAGAGCGGGCATCTGACCCGCCAGGCCTTCGGGCGCGACCTCAAATCGCTGGCGGCAGCCGCCGGCCTGTCGCCGGCCAAGGTCTCGCCGCACGTCCTGCGCCATGCCTTTGCCAGCCATCTCCTGCAGAACGGCGCGGACTTACGCGTCGTGCAGGAGTTGCTGGGTCATGCCGACATCGCGACGACGCAGATCTACACCCATGTCCTCGACGAGCGGCTGAAGAGCATGGTCCGCGACCTGCACCCGCTGATGGACGGCGAGAGCTAACTCACGCGGCGCTCGGCGTGCTCGGCGCCGGCTCCTCGCCCTTCCTGCCGCAGAGAGCCAGCATGGCGCGGGCGATCTCGGCCTCGCCCATGATGGTGCGGCTGGCGCCGCACTCCCTGAGATGCTCGACCTCGGCGAGGGAATGGGCGCGGGCGATGATCGGCAGGCCCGGATTCGCTTTTCGTGCCTGCTCGCAGACCTGGCCGGCTTCGAAGCTGCCGGGGATGGCGACGAAGAGGCGCTTTGCGCGCGGCAGCCTGGCGGCGGCGAGCACTTCCGGATCGGCGGCATTGCCGACCAGCACTTCGGCGCCGTCGCGGCGAGCGGCGATGACGCCGTCATCCTGATCCTCGATCACCAGCAGCTTCTCGCCCATCGCCGCGAGCCCCGCGCCGAGCAGCGAGCCGACGCGGCCATAGCCGACGACGACGATATGGTCGGAGAGCGCGGTCGGGGCGATGTCGCGCTCGGGAGCAGGGGCTGGCTCTGGCTCCGGCGTGGCAGCGGGCGCTTCCGGTTGAGGAGCAGGTGCGGCTTCGGCCGGTTTCGGCTTGGCCGGTGCCGGGTCAGGCGGCGCAAACCGATCGACCAGCTTGAACAGCACCGGGTTGAGCACGATCGAGAAGATCGCGCCGGCGAGGATGAGGTCGCGGCCCTGCTCCGGCAGCAGCTTCAGGGAGACGCCGAGCCCGGCGAGGATGAACGAGAACTCGCCGATCTGCGCCAGGCTGGCCGAGATCGTCAGCGCGACCTGATCGGGCTTGCCGAAGGCGCGCACGATCAGCCAGGCCGCCAGCGACTTGCCGAACAGGATGATGGCGATGGTCGCGATCAGCGGCAGCGGCGCCCGCAAGACGATGCCGGGGTCGAACAGCATGCCCACGGAGACGAAGAACAGCACGGCGAATGCGTCGCGCAGCGGCAGCGATTCCTCGGCGGCGCGGTGGCTGAGCGGCGATTCGCTGAGGATCATGCCGGCGAAGAAGGCGCCGAGCGCGAAGGAGACGCCGAACAGGCTGGCGGCGAGATAGGCGACACCGAGCGCGATCGCGAGCACGGCGAGGCGGAAGAGCTCGCGCGAGCCGGTATGGGCGACCCAGTGCAGGATCCAGGGGATCAGCCGGCGGCCGACGATCAGCATGAAGGCGACGAAGGCGGCAACCTTGGCGAGGGTCAGGCCGAGCACGCCCCAGAGGCCTAGATCGAAGCGCGTCGCCAGCGGGCCGCCGCCGGAAGCGGCGCCGGAGCCGCCGTTCAGTACATCGGCGACAGCCGGGATCATCACCAGCGCCAGGACCATGGCAAGGTCTTCGACGATCAGCCAGCCGACGGCGATCTTGCCCTTTTCGGTCTGAACGATGCGGCGCTCCTGCAGGGCGCGCAGCAGTACGACGGTACTGGCGACCGAGAGCGCCAGGCCGAAGACGAGGCCGGCGATCACGGTCCAGCCGAGCAGCAAAGCGAGGCCGAGGCCAAGCAAGGTCGCCGCCGCGATCTGCACCAGCGCACCCGGCACGGCAATGGCTTTGACCGAGAGCAGGTCCTTCAACGAGAAATGCAGGCCGACGCCGAACATCAGCAGGATGACGCCGATTTCGGCGAGGTCGTTGGCGAGGTTCTGGTCGGCGACGAAGCCGGGGGTGAACGGGCCAACCGCGACGCCGGCGAGGAGATAGCCGACGAGCGGGGAAACCCTGAACTTCTGTGCCAGCGCCCCGAATACGAAGGCGAGGCCGAGGCCCATGACGATGATGGCGATCAATGGGCCGTGATGCATGGGTCTCCGGTGGGCAGGCGGGAAAGGGGAGCGCTTGCGATCTTGCGGATCGCGGCGGGAGAATTCAACCTTCGATGGCAGACAAAAGTCTCAAGAAGCCTGCGACACGGTGTGCAGGGTGCTGAACATTTCCGCGTTTCTCCGAATCGCGAACTGCTCGGCAACTTTCCCTATCGCGTTTTCTTCTCGCGAGCCGGGGTCCATTTCGCTTGAAAATGCTTTGCAGTCAGGCCTTGGTCGGCTTGTGCTCGAGCAGGATCTGGCCCTGCTTCTCGACGCCGAGTTTCAGCTTCTCGGCGAAGATCGCGAGCATCAGGGGCAGCATCACCTCGACGCGTACCAGCGCATCCTCGACCTCGATCCTGCCGCTGACGGTCTGGCCGAGGGCAGCGACGCCGAACTGCAGCGTGTCGCCCTGCCAGCTCTCCTCGACGAGCTGCATGCCGAAGCCGCCGAGCTTGTCGCGGACCTTGCCGACGCCGCCCTGCAGCCGCTGGCGGGCCGTTTCGCGGCCGAGCGAATGCGAGATGGTGATGGTGACGGGGCGTTTCATGCGTCAGGTCCCGGAAGCGTGAACGAACTGGCGTGACGCTGAGATGGGCTGCGCGGCGGGTGCTTGCAACCGCCCAAGGACTCGACCTTGAACGAGAACGTCCCGGGTAGGGACACCCGGGACGACGCATGTGACGTGAAACTGGGTTTGAGGGTTAGTGGCTGCGGGCTTCGAGCGCCTGCTGGCCTTCCGGCGTGACCTTCCAGACCTCGTCGCCGGGCTCGGCCAGGCCGCGGCCCTGAAGCAGGCGCAGCATCGCCTCGCCGAAGATGAAGCGGCGTGTCTCTTCGCTGATGCTCTCGAGCGCGATCCACTCCGGATCGGTCATCACGATGCTCTCAGGGTTCGTCGCGGTCTCGGCCATATCGTCCTCCTCCGTGGCGGTTGCGTCGGTCAGAGGCAAAATCGCCAGCAATTTGGGAGAGTATATGGCCGGTCTTGGGTGGCGCTGCGGCAATTGCGCGGGTTTTCCGGGTTAGACGGCGGTTTTTCCGGATGAGTCCTAGCCGTAAGGCAGGCGTAGCCCTGCCTCGGCGGCGCAGGCCTTGAGCGCGAGCAGGATCGCGTTCTCGTCGGTCTCGACGCCGTGGCGCTGCAGACAGGGCACCAGGATCGCCGCCTCGGCATGGCCAGCCGGGCCGATCACAGGGCAGGCGATGTCGGTGACGGCGAGGATGTCGCGGCTCGGCGCGATACGATGGCCCAGCGCCCGGATCTCGCTGAGCGACGCATGCGTTGCCGGCTCATCGAGGCGTTGCCGGACCTCGGGCGGGGCCTCGCGCATCAGCCCGCGCCGGCGCGCCTCCGACTGGAAGGCGAGGATCAGCAGGCCGGAGTTGGCGTCGAGCGCCGGGCGGCCATAGCCGGGGCGGACGATGACGCTGGCGTCGAGATGGCCGGCGGTGGTCGCGAGCACCACGGTCTGCGCCCGGCTGAGCACGACGAGATGGGCGGCCTGGCCGCTCTCCTCGCTGAAACGCTCCATCAAGGGCAGGACGACCGAGGTGAGCTGCTTGCCGCCCGGCGTCCTGATGCCGAGGTCGAACAGGCGGCGCGACAGGCCGAGCCGGTCGGTTCCCGGCTCGCGCTCGAGATAGCCGCGCTGCTGCAGCACGAAGACCATGCGGAAGATCTCGCTCTTCGAGCGCTGCAGCCGCTCGGCAATGACGCGGGTCGAGAGCGGCTCGCCGGTTTCCGCGAGCAGTTCGAGGATGTCGAGGCCCTTTTCCAGGGCCGGGGCGGCATAGGCCGCCTTCTCGTCGGTATCGGCTTCTGGGAGAACGCTCATGTCGCGCCTGTTTCATATATGAAGCTTGACATCAAATAAGAAGCCAAACTAGCCTCCGGGTAAAGAGGGAGAGACATGAGCGCATCGCCGCGAGATCCGTCCAGCGTATCCGGACGACGGGCCGACGGCCCGCAGGCCCAGCAGGGCTGACGGCGATGAAGTACGGGCTCCAGTTTCGCGACGTCTTTGCGGCCTGGGAGTCCATTCTCGACGGCGTCTGGATCACGCTGCTGCTCTCAGGCGTGGCGATGGTTGGCGGCCTCCTGATCGGCGTGATCTGCGCGGCCGGGCGGACCTATGGCCCGGCCTGGCTGCGCCGCATCATCGGCGCCTATGTCGAGATCATCCGCAACACGCCGCTGCTGGTGCAGCTCTTCCTGATCTTTTTCGGCCTGCCGAGCTTCGGCGTCAGGCTCGATGGGCTCACCGCCGCGATGATCGCGCTGGTCATCAATCTCGGCGCCTACACCACCGAGATCGTCCGTGCGGGCCTGGAGGCGGTGCCGAAGGCGCAGGTCGAGGCCGGCCATTCGCTCGGGCTCTCCGGCCTGCAGGTCTTCCGCTACATCGTCGTCTTCCCGGCGCTGAAGGCGATGTTCCCGGCACTCGCCAGCCAGTTCGTGCTGCTGATGCTGGCGACCAGCGTCGCCTCACAGATTTCGGTGCAGGACCTGTTCCACGCCGCCTCGATCGTGCAGTCGCGTACCTTCCGCGATTTCGAGGTCTACACCGTGATCGGGGTGCTCTATCTCGCGCTCGCCATCGGCTTCCGCGGCCTCTTCGCCCTGATCTACCGTGTGGTGTTCGTGCGATGATCCGGGAATTCGGCCTCATCGATGTGATGTACCTGATCGCGGCGGCGCGCTGGACGATCGCGCTGACCGCGGTTGCCTTCGCCGGCTCGGCGGTGCTCGGGCTTGCGCTTGCAATCCTGCGCATCCTGCCGGTCGCGCCACTGCGCTGGTTCTCGGCGACCTATATCCAGCTCGTCCAGGGCACGCCGTTGCTGGTCTGGCTGTTCCTGATCTTCTTCGGCCTGCCGCTCGCCGGCATCTCGGTCAACCCCTGGATCGCGGCGGCCGTCGCCTTCTCGGTCTACGGCTCGGCCTTCCTCGGCGAGATCTGGCGGGGCGCGCTGGTCTCGATCGCGAAAACGCAATGGGAGGCGGGGGCCTCGCTCGGACTCTCGCTGGCCGAGCAGCTCCGCTATGTGATCATCCCGCAATCGATCCGGATCGCGATCCCGCCGACGGTCGGTTTCCTGGTGCAGTTGATCAAGAACACTTCACTCGCGGCGGTGATCGGCTTCGTCGAGCTCACCCGTGAGGGCCAGCTCACTGCGGCTGGCACCTACAAGCCCTTCGCCGTCTACATCACCGTCGCCTGCATCTATTTCGCGATGTGCTTCCCTCTCACGCAATGGAGCCGCTCACTCGAGCGGAAGCTCGATGTCGCTCGTTGAAATCCATGACGTCAGCAAGAGCTATGGCGCCAACCAGGTGCTGAAGGGCGTGTCGCTCGACATCGAGAAGGGCGAGGTCGTCGCCGTGATCGGCCGCTCGGGCTCCGGCAAGAGCACACTGCTGCGCTGCGTCAACGGGCTGGAGCCGGTGCAGGCCGGCACGATTCGCATCGACGGCGTCCAGGTGAACGATCCCGCCACCGATCTGCGCAAGCTCAGGCAGGAGGTCGGCATCGTCTTCCAGCAGTTCAACCTGTTCCCGCATCTCTCGGTCAGCGACAACATCACGCTCGCCCCGCGCGTCGTGAAGAAGCAGCGGCCGGAAGAGGCGCGCGAGGTCGCTCGCGAGGTGCTGGCTCGCGTCGGGCTGGAGGACAAGCTCGACGCCTATCCCTCGCAGCTCTCCGGCGGCCAGCAGCAGCGCGTCGCAATCGCGCGCTCGCTCGCGATGCGGCCGAAGCTGATGCTGTTCGACGAGGTCACCTCGGCGCTCGATCCGGAGCTCACCGGCGAGGTGCTGAAAGTGCTCGAATCCGTGGCGCAGCAGGGCATGACCATGATGCTCGTCACCCACGAAATGGGCTTTGCCCGCAGGTTCGGCTCCCGTGTCGTCTTCATGCACGAGGGCCGCATCCACGAAGAAGGCCAGGCCGCGGCGGTGCTCGCCGAGCCGAAAACGCCCGAGCTCATGACCTTCCTCAGCGCGGTGCTGCACTGAGGTAGAGACGATCGGTTCCAGTAGCGGTCAACGAGGGGAGAGAAAGATGCGTAAACTGTTCGCAGGTTTGGCGGCGATGGCGATCGCCGCGTTCGGAGCGGTCGAGGCCAGGGCCGACAAGCTCCAGGACATTCTGTCCAAGGGCGTGGTGCGCATCGGCGTGCCGCTCGATGCCCCGCCCTTCGGCTCGCAGGATGCCAATCGCAACCCGGTCGGATTCGACATCGAGTTCGCCGAGATGGTCGCCAAGGGGCTCGGCGTGAAGCTGGAGATGCAGCAGATCACCGGCGCCAACCGCATCCCGTTCCTGCTCACCGACAAGGTCGACATCGTCATCTCGGTGATGGGGCTGACCCCGGAGCGCGCCCGGCAGATCCAGTTCACCGCGCCCTATGCCAACACCTTCCTTGCGGTCTACGGCGCGAAATCGGCCAATGTGACCAGCCCGGAGACGATCGGCTCGAACCGCGTCGCCGCCGCCAAGGGCACGACGCAGGAGCTGGCGATCACCGCGACGGCGCCGAAGGCCAGCATCATGCGCACCGAGGACGACGCGACAGCTGCAGCTGCCTACATCACCGGCCAGGCCGATCTGCTCGCGACCAACTCGATCGTCGCCCAGGCGCTCGCCAAGCAGAACCCGAGCAAGGAGTTCGAGCGCAAATTCGTCATCCGCCGCAGCCCGGCGCATATGGGCGTGCAGATGGACCAGCATAACCTGGTGCGCTGGCTCGACGGCTTCATCTTCTTCAACTCGATGAACGGCGAGCTCGACCGGCTGCACAAGAAGTATCTGGACATGCCGATGGATCCGCTGCCGACGCTGTAACAGGCGATCGCCAACCGAAGCAGGCGCGGGGAACCCTCTCCTGGAAGGAGAGGGCAGGGTGAGGTGTAGGCCGCTGGGCCAGTGCCGCGAGCGCTCACCGCGCGGTTAGGTTCAGGCCAACGTTTTCAGTCCGAACACCTCACCCCTGCCCCTCTCTTTCCAGGAGAGGGGTTCCTCGCGGCCGTCCCTAAAACGTCGAGCAATCCTCAGAGCCCCCGCCATGACCAGCTCCCGCCAGAAGCCGACGCCACGCCCGTCCAGCGCCTTCCTGACCGTCGATCCGGAGAAGGACGGCAAGCAGGTCGGCTTCCTGATGATCCCGCACTCCCCGCATGATGATGCCTGGGGCGCGACGCGGATTCCGATCGCGATCATCAAGAACGGCTCGGGGCCGACCGCCATCCTCGAAGGCGGCAATCATGGCGACGAATACGAGGGGCCGATCACGATCTGCGACCTGATCCGCGATCTCGACCCCGGCCGGGTGCAGGGCCGGCTCATCCTGATGCCGGCCAACAATGTCCATGCTGTCATCGCCGGCCAGCGCACCTCGAGCGTCGATGGGTTGAATTTCAACCGCACCTTCCCGGGCGATCCGCGCGGGACCATCACCCAGCAGATCTCCGCCTTCGTCAGCGACCATATCCTGCCGCTCGGCGACGCCTTCCTCGACCTCCATTCCGGCGGTTCCTCGCTCGACATCATCCCGAGCGCGATCGTCGAGCCGACCGACGATCCCGATTTGCATAAGCGCAATGTCGCGGCCGTCCAGGCCTTCGATGCGCCGATGACGGTGGTGATCTCCAATCTCGGCGAGCCGCGCACCGCGACAGCGACCGCCTGCCGGCAAGGGCTGGTGACGGTCGGGACGGAGATGGCGGGCGCCGGCACGGTCTCGCTCGACGCCCTGAAGCTCTGCCGGCGCGGTGTTGCCAATGTCCTCGACCATCTCGGCATCGTCGCCCGCGACAAGCCGGAGCCGCGCCGCGGCGACGGGCAGGTGCTCGAATTGCCGGGCACCGCTGCCTATGTCTACGCCACCGCGGACGGCGTCTTCGAACCCTTCCATGCGAATGGCGAAAAGGTCAGCGCCGGCCAGCCGGCGGGCAGGATCCACTGCACCTGGGATCCGACGCGTCCGCCCGAAACGCTGCATTACGCTGCCGACGGCATCCTGTATGGAAGGCGCCAGCCCGGCCGCGTCCGGCCGGGCAATTGCTGCCTGATCGTTGCGGCGCCCTATCGTGGGGTGCTGTCGTGATCGGCCTCGACGACATCCGCGCGGCGCGCTGGCGGATCGCGCCGCATATCCGCAAGACGCCGATCCTGCCCTATGGCCAGCTCAGCTCGCGCGAGGATTTCGGCGGCACCGTCACGCTGAAGCTCGAATTGCTGCAGGCGGCCGGCTCGTTCAAGGCGCGCGGCGCGATGAACCGGCTGCTGACGCTCTCGGGTGAAGAGCTCGCTCGCGGCGTCGTCACGGCCTCGGGCGGCAACCACGGGCTCGCCATCGCCCGCTCGGCCCATGTGCTCGGCGTTAAAGCCAAGATTTTCCTGCCGTCCAATGTGGTCGCCGATAAAGTCGCCAAGCTGAAGAGATGGGGCGCCGAGGTCGAGATCGTCGGCGCGATCTGGGACGATGCCAATGCCGCCGCGCTCGCCTACGCGAAGGAGACCGGCGCGACCTACGCCCATCCGTTCAGCGATCCCGTCGTGGTCGCCGGCCAGGGTACGCTCGGCCTCGACATCCTCGACGAGATCCCGGATGTCGACGTCATCCTCGTCGCGATCGGTGGCGGTGGCCTGATCACCGGTCTCTCCACCGCGGTGAAGGCGCTGCGGCCGCAGACGCGCATCATCGGCATCGAGCCCCACGGCTCGCCGACGCTGCGTGCCTGCCTCGAAGCCGGCAGGCTGGTCACGCTCGACAGACTGGAGACGCGGGTTGCGACGATGTCGTGCCGGCGTACCGACCAGGCGATCTACGAGGCCGTCGCAGGGAATGTCGACGAGATCGTTCTGGTCAGCGACGACGAGATGGAGCAGGCAGCGCAATCGCTTTGGTTCGAATTCGGGATCGCCGCCGATCTCTCGGGCGCGGCCGCGGTGGCGGCCTTGCAGGCGAAGCGCTTCGTGCCGGCGCCGGGCAGCAAGGTCTGCGCGCTGGTCTGTGGCGCCGGGACGGATGGGACGGCGAGCTAAAGGCTACGGCGCGACGCTCAGCCCCTGCACGCCGTGCCTTGCGATCAGCGCAGCGACGAAGCCCGATTCCTTGGCCGCGGCGACGAACTTCGCTAGGTAATCCGCCGCCTCGGCCTTGGCCTTGGGCACGCCGATCGCCTGCTGCACGGTCATGAAGTGGCCGTCGAGGATGCGCGTGCCGGGGATCGCCACGACATCCTTGAGCAGGCGCGGGCGCAGGCCCGCCAGCGCATCGAGCTCCTTTGAAACGAAGTCGGCAGCGGAGTCGTCGAGCGTGCCGGAGCGGACGAGTTCGGCCCTGCGGATGTTGCGGTCGAGCCAGAGGCCATAGGCGGCGCGGCCGCTGACGGCGATGCGGATACCCTCAGCATCGACGTTGACGATCTCGCGCAGCGGCGAGGCCTCGCGGACCAGATAGGTCGCTTCGATCTCGGCATAAGCCGGCGTGAAGCTGATCGCCTCGGCGCGCTGCGGCTCGGCGCCGATCAGGCCGACATCCCATTCGTCGCAAGGGGCGGCATCGGCGAGCAGGCCGGGATTCTCGTAGGTCACATAGCGCAGGCCGGTGCCGAGATTATCGGCGAGCGCGCGGGCCATGTCCGGCGAGACGCCAGCCGGTCCGCCATCGGGCGTGCGGCCGGATACCAGCAGGAAGTTCGAGAGGTTGATCCCGGCGCGCAGCAGATTGGCGGGGGCCAGGTGCTCGCGCACGGTCGGCGAGAGCTGGCCGATATCGGGGCGGAATTCCATGATCTCTCCCAACCGTTCGAGCGCTCGCCCTTATGCGCCGCATGGCGACAAGGAGACAACCCGCCGGCGGTTTTCCGGCGAAGTCGGGGCATCCTCATGACCATGCATTTTCTGCGGAACCATGCAGGAAATGAGCGGTTTGCCCTGAAAGGTTCTCTCATCGGAAGGAGGAATTCAGATGATGAAGAAACTGGTCCTCGCGACGGCCATCGTCGCGTTCTCCACCGCTGCCATGGCGCAGCAGAATCCCCGGGGTGCCCAGGGCGGCGCGGCCGGTGGTGCCGCAGCCGGGGCAGTCGGCGGCGCGATCGTCGGCGGGCCGCCCGGTGCGGTGGTCGGTGGTGTCGGCGGCGCGGTCGCCGGCGCGATCATCGGCGACAACACCGAGCCGCGCTTCCGCCAGTATGTGGTCGAGCATCGCGTGCCGTCCTACGCCTATGAGGAACCACTCGAGGTCGGCACGGTCTTGCCGACGCGCGGCGTCACCTATCGCGAGGTGCCGCGCGAGTATGGGGCGCGGGCGGGCTACCGCTACACGATGGTGAACGACCGCACCGTGATCGTCGAGCCGAAGACGCGCAGGATCGTCCAGATCATCGACTGATCACCACCGACGCGAAATCCTAAAAGCGCGGCCTTCGGGCCGCGCTTTCGTTTGCCCGGCGTCAGAGTTCCAGCCAGCGCGCGCCCTTGGCCGAGGAGCGGATGGCGGCCTCGATGAAGCGGACGCCGCGGACGCCATCGGCCACGGTCGGGACCTGCGTCGAAAAGGGGGCGGGCTCGCGCCGCTCGATCCGCGCCGTGATCTGCTCGGCGATATCGGCGTAGAGCTGGGCGAAGCCTTCGAGATAGCCTTCTGGGTGGCCGGCCGGCACGCGCGAGGCGGCATTGGCGACCGGATAGGCGCCGGCGCCATTGCGACGGATCAGACGCGGCGGCTCGCCGAGCGGCGAATGGACCAGCAGGTTCGGGTTCTCCTGCTGCCATTCGAGTCCGCCCTTCTCGCCATAGAGGCGAATGCGCAGGCCGTTCTCCTGGCCGGCCGCGACCTGGCTGCACCAGAGCATGCCGCGGGCCCCGCCCTTGAAGCGCAGCAGCATATGGGCGTTGTCGTCGAGCCGGCGGCCCTCGACGAAGACATGCGCCTCGGCGCAGAGCGCCTCGATCTCGTCGCCGGCGATGAACTCGGCGAGATTGAAGGCATGGCTGCCGATGTCGCCGATCGCGCCGGCCGGGCCGGATTTGGCCGGATCAGTGCGCCATGCCGCCTGCTTCTGGCCGCTGTCCTCAAGCTTGGTCGCGAGCCAGTCCTGCGCGTATTCGACCTGGACGACGCGCAACTTTCCAATCGCGCCCTCGGCGACCATGGCGCGGGCCTGCCGCACCAGCGGGTAGCCGGTATAGTTGTGGGTGACCGCGAAGATCAGGCCGCTATCCCCTGCCAGCTTGGCGAGCGCCTCGGCCTCGCGCAGGTTGGTGGTCAGCGGTTTGTCGCAAATCACATGGATGCCGGCCTTGAGGAAGGCCTTGGCTGCCGCGGCATGGCCGTGGTTCGGCGTGACGATCGCGACCGCGTCGATGCCGTCCTTGCGGCGCTTCTCGCGCTTGGCCATCTCGTCGGCGTCGGCATAGAGGCGGGCGGGATCGAGCAGCAGGTCCTCACCCGAGAGCCGTCCGCGTTCGGGGTCGGAAGAGAGTGCGCCGGCGGTGAGCTGCCAGCGATCGTCGAGCCTTGCGGCAATGCGATGTACCGCGCCGATGAAGGCACCACGTCCGCCGCCGACCATGCCGAGGCGCAGGCGGCGGTTGAGTTTTTGCGTTGTCGAACCCTCGATCGCCATCGGCGCCTCCTTCAGCGGGCAAGCCCCAGCATGCGCCGGTTGGCCGCTTCGTCGGTGCCGCCTGCGGCGAAGTCGTCGAAGGCCTTCTCGGTGACGCGGATGATATGGGCGGCGATGAACTCCGCCCCCTCGCGCGCGCCGTCCTCGGGGTGTTTCAGGGCGCATTCCCATTCGAGCACGGCCCAGGACTCGTAGTCGTATTGCGCCAGCTTGGAGAAGATGCCGCCGAAATCGACCTGGCCGTCGCCGAGCGAGCGGAAGCGACCGGCCCGGTCGATCCAGGGCTCGAAGCCGCCATAGACGCCGACACGGCCGTTCGGGTTGAACTCCGCGTCCTTCACATGGAAGGCCTTGATGCGCTCGTGGTAGAGGTCGATGAAGGCGAGATAGTCGAGCTGCTGCAGCAGGAAATGGCTGGGGTCGTAGTTGATGCAGGCTCTGCGGTGGCCGCCGACCGCATCGAGGAAGCGCTCGAAGGTCGCACCGTCATGGACATCCTCGCCGGGATGGATCTCGTAGCAGAGGTCGACGCCGGCCTCGTCATAGGCGTCGAGGATCGGGCGCCAGCGCTTGCCGAGCTCTTCGAAAGCCGTCTCGACCAGCCTGGCCGGGCGCTGCGGCCAGGGGTAGACGAAAGGCCAGGCGAGCGCGCCGGTGAAGCTGACATTGGCCGACAGCCCGAGTCGGCGCGAGGCTCTCGCGCCGAGCTTCATCTGCGCGACCGCCCATTCCTGCCGCGCCTTCGGATTGCCACGCACGGCGGGGACGGCGAAGCCGTCGAAGGCCTCGTCGAAGGCTGGATGGACGGCGACGAGCTGGCCCTGGAGATGGGTTGAGAGTTCGGTGATCGAGAGACCGTGCTGGCCGAGCGTGCCCTTGACCTCGTCGCAATAGGCGTCGGATTCGGCGGCCCTGGCGAGATCGAACAGGCGAGCGTCCCAGCTCGGGATCTGCACGCCCTTGTAGCCGAGCGAGGCGGCCCAGCGGCCGATCGCATCCAGGGAGTTGAACGGCGCCGCATCGCCGACGAACTGGGCGAGAAAGAGCCCCGGGCCCTTCATGGTCTTCATCGCGACCCTCCCGACAACACGGCCCCTTGGCGAAGCTCGCAATCGATCGCCTCAATGGCGATGTAATCGATTGCAGAACTGTAGCCGGACGGCCTCGCCTGTCAAATCTCGAACGGCCGCGATGCGTGATCGCAGGGGCCAGCAAGGCAGCGGTTCACCGCGAAGTCGGAGAGCTCAGGCCGGGCTGCCGAACTGGCTGTTGATCTCCAGGAAGACCGGAGCGATCTCCAGGAAGGTGTCGACCAGCACTGGATCGAAATGGCGGCCGCGCTCGGCTTCGATCACTTTCACCGCCTCGGCGTGCGGGATCGCGGCCTTGTAGACACGGTCCCAGACCAGGGCATCGTAGACATCGGCGATCGCCATGATCCGCCCGCAGAGCGGTATGGCCTCGCCGGCAAGGCCTTCCGGATAGCCTTTGCCGTCCCAGCGCTCGTGATGGGAATAGGCCATCTCTTTGGCGATCGTCAGGAAGCTCGTGGTGCCGCCGAAATAGCGTTCGGCATTGGCGATGGCATCGTGCCCTAGCTTCGCGTGGGTGCGCATGATCGCGAACTCCTCGGCGTCGAGCTTGCCGGGTTTGCGCAGGATGGCGTCGGAGATGCCGACCTTGCCGATATCGTGCAGCGGCGCTGATTTGTAGAGCAGCTCGATCAGTTCGGCGTCGAGCTCGGGTTGATAGAGGCCATGTCGACGCGCCGCCTCGGCCAAAGCGCGGACATAATGCTGGGTGCGGCGGATATGGTCGCCGGTCTCGTTGTCACGGGTGTCGGCGAGCGCCGCCATGGCGAGGATCAGCGCATCCTTAGCCCGCACCGCCTCCTCGCGCGCGGCGTGGAGCGATGAGAACAGCGCGACATTGGTCATCGCCAGTGCGGCGCTGTTGGCGATGCGCTTGAGCATCTCGACGCTCTCATCGGAGGGCTTGTGCGGGCGCGCCCAATAGGCGCCGATCGCCGCGACCGGATCGTCGGCATGGACCGGCACCATGACCAGGCTCTGCACGAAGGTCGCCCTGTAGGCGGCGTGCGGGATGCGATCGTCCAAGTAGACGTCCTCGATGACGACGGCTTCGCCATGCAGCATCGCCCAGCCGGAGATGCAGCGCTCGAGCGGGAAGCGCTGGCCTTTCCAGAGCGGGCCGATCGCGTCCTCGTCGGCATAGAAGCATTTGTCGTCTTCGCGCAGGACGAAGCTGATGCCGTCGGCGCCGACGAGCCTGCGGGCACCGCCGCGGACGACCCGCAGGATCTCCTCGACTCCGCGCGCTTGGGCGAGGCGCGTCGTCAGCTCTTCGAGGCCGGCCCTGGCCGGGGTCTCGATCTGCTCATCCTCGCCCAAGGCTGGCGAGGCCAGCGCGGCCGACTGCGTCATCCCACCACCATGTCGCTTCGCTTCAGGGCAGGCAGGGCCGCACCGGAATCGCTGCGATCATGGAACGCAAACCTTAAAATGCAAGGAATGCGTGCGATTTCGAAGTATCAAATGTGATGAGACCCGCCGCCGGGGGGCTTCCCTTGCGGCGGGCCGCTTTGAATTGGGCGCTGCTCAGCGTTCGATCATCTTGTTCCAGCGGCTGTTCCATTCTGGCCGCTTGGCGTTGATCTGATCCCAGTCGAGGGTGACCGCCGTCTTCATATTGGCGTGGAAGGCCTCGAGCTTTGTCTCGGCCTCGGGCGTCGTGGCCTTGGCCTTGGTGTTCGAGGGCACGATGTTGCCGGCGGCGAGCGCCTTGGACTGGGCTTCGGGCGAGAGCAGATAGGCGGCGAGCTTTTGTGCCAGCGCCGGCTCGGAATTGTTGGCGATGACGCACTGGGCGACCATCAGCACGACCGAACCTTCCTTGGGCTGGGCGTATTCGACGCCGATGCCCTTCTCCTTCAGCGTCGAGATCGCCGTCGGCGTCAGCGGGAAGATCGCGGCCTCGCCGGTCTGCGCCATCTCGGCGATCTTGGCCGAGCTCGGGATGAATTCGAGCACGTTCTTGCCGATCGTGTCGCGGAACTTGGTGAAGCCCGGCTCGACATTGGCCTCGGTGCCGCCCTGGATGCGGTTGAACATCAGGAAGGCGTGCAGGCCGAAGGAGGAGGCCGAGGCCGACTGGAACACGACCTTGCCCTTGTACTTGGGATCGGCGAGGTCCATCCACGAGGTCGGCGCCGGCCAGCCCTTCTCGTCGAACATCTTCTTATTATAGCCGAGCCCGGTCATGCCGAGATCGATGCCGACGGCCATGTCGTCCTTCATGCGGGTGCCGGGAGCGAGATCGGCCATTTCGGGACCGTTCTTCAGCTTCTCGCAGAGGCCGGCACCGATGGCGCGGACCATGACGCCGTCATCGAGGAACATCACATGCATCTGCGGCTTGTCCTTGGCCGCGGTCGCCTTGGCGAGGATGTCCGAGGAGGTGCCGGGCACGACCACGAGCTTGACGTCGTTGGCCTTCTCGAAATCCGGGAAGACGGCCTGGGTGAAGGTCTTCTCGAAATTGCCGCCGTTCATGCCGACATAGAGCGTCTTCGACTGGGCGAAAGCGCTGCCGGCGGCGGAAAGCGCGACGGCGGCAACGCCGGCTGCCAGGATGGTGCGATAGCTGGTCATGGTCTCAACTCCCCTGCGTTGTGCGGCTCTTGGTTTTGCCCCGCACCCGAGCCAGCGTCGGTGCGGGCGGAATCTTCTTTGAAGCGGCCGATCGAGAAGGCCGCGATCGGGGTCTGCGTCTCGCCGTCCCGGACGAGCTCGGCGAGCACCTCGCCGACGCCCGGGGCAATCTGGAAGCCGGCGCCGGTGAAGCCGAAAGCGTGGATCAGGCCGGGCGTCGTCCCGCTCGGGCCGATCACCGGGTTCCTGTCTGGCATGGCACCTTCGGTACCGCTCCAGAAGCGGATCGCCTGGGCATGGCGCAGGCCGGGGAACAGTGCAGCGGCGTTGTTCATGATCGCGATGGCACCGTCGCCGCGCGGCCGCGAGAAGTCGGGATCGGCCAGCGCTAGAGCGCGCTCGCCGCCGACCACGACATTGCCGCGCTCGACCTGACGGGCATAGATGCCGCCCCCTTCCATGCCGATATTGACCGACATCACCTGCTCCATCGGCTCGGTGACGACCATGGAGGGGTAGATGCGCGAGAGCGGCACCGGTTCGCCAAAACTCTCGGCAAAGGGGCCGGCCCAGGCGCCGGCGCTGTTGACGACGAAGCGGGCGCGCAGGGTGAGATTGCCGGCTTCCAGCACGAAGCCTTCGCCGTCGCGGGTGACGCCCTCGACGGCGGTGTTCTCCAGCACCTCCACCCCGGCCCAGCGCGCCGCGGCGGCAAAACCGGTCGAGACCAGGCGCGGATTGGCGTGGCCGTCGCCAGCACAGAAGGAGGCGCCGACGACGCCGTCGCCGATCCAGCCGAAGCGCTCGCGCAGGCCGTTATGGCCGATCAGTTCGAGGTCGAGGCCCTGCTCGGCGACAGCGTCCGCATAGGCTTCGAGCGAGACCATGTCGGCATCGTTGCGGGCGAGCTTGAGATGGCCGGACCGCAGGAACTCACCGTCGATCCCGATCAGCGCCTTGAGCCGCGGCCAGATCGCATGCGCCCGCTGCGACAGCGGCAATTGCTCGACCGGTCGGCCCTGGCGGCGCACGCCGCCATAGTTCACGCCCGAGGCCTGCGCACCGCAAAAGCCCTTGTCGAGCAGCGCGACGGAAAAGCCCATGCCGCGCAGCGCCAGGGCGGCCGAAGAGCCGACGAGGCCGCCACCGATGACCGCGACGTCGACGGAAAGGCGCCGGCTCATTCCGCCGCCTCCTGCTGCGCCGCGAGCGCGAGCGTCAGCGGCACCGGCTTGACCGGAGCCTGGCTGCGCAGGCGGCCGACGGCCTCGATGCCGCGGTTCGTCTCATGCGTCAGCAGTTCGGCTGCCGCGGCCCCGCAGATGCGGCCCTGGCAGCGGCCCATGCCGACGCGGCTCACCGCCTTCAGCCGGTTCAATTCGTGCACGCCGAACTGGCCGATGGCCGCACGGACCTCGCCGGCGCTGATCTCCTCGCAGCGGCAGAGCGTGGTGCTGTCGGCGATGTCGCGCATCCAATGTGCCGGGAAGGGGAAGGCGGCTTCCAGCACCTCGCGGAAACGGCCGATGCGGGCGAGCTCCGCCTCCAGCGTGGTGGCGCGGGCGGTATCATGCGGCAGGCCGCGGTCCTGCAGCAGAGCGAGCGCGGCGCGCTCGCCGGCCCGCTCGGCCGCGTCCGCTCCGGCGATGCCAGCGCCGTCGCCGGCGAGATAGACGCCGGGAACACTGCTGCGGCCGGCAGTGTCGCGCTCGGGCAAGAGGGCACGGTCGCGCGTGTTGAAGGCGAAGCGGCAGCCGGCGAGATCGGCGAGCTGGGTTTCGGAGCGCAGGGCAAGGCCATAGCCGATGCCGTCGCAGGCGAGCCGGTGCTCCATCCCGTCCTGGCGCCAGGCGATCGCCTCGACTTTATTTGCGCCCTCAATGCGGACATCGGCGACGCCGTAGTGCAGTGCGACACCGCCAAGTTTCAGTTCCGCGGTCATCCGCATGCCGCGCAGCACGATTGCCGGGAAGAGCGGCAGGCCGCGCAGCAGGTTGAATTTGGCGGCGAAGGGCGCGGTGTCGAGAATGGCTGCGACCCTGGCGCCGGCCTTCATGTACTGCCAGGCGACGAGATAGAGCAGCGGCCCGGAGCCAAGGAAGACGATCTCTGAGCCGATCGCGCAGCCCTGGCTCTTCAGCGCGATCTGGGCGCCACCCAGGGTGAAGACGCCGGGCAGGGTCCAGCCGGGGATCGGCAGGATGCGGTCGGTGGCACCGGTCGCGAGCAGGAGCCCGTCATACGCGACCTGGCGGCTGGTGCCGGCGACCATGATGTCGGCGCGGCCGTCGCTGATGTTCCAGAGCAGCGCCTGCGGCCAGTAGTCGAGCTTGCCGTCGAGCGCGGCGAAGTCGCGGTGCAGCGCTTCGGCCTTGGATGCTTCCGAGCCGTAAAGGTCATGGCTGGCGCGCCCGTCCGGGACGAGACGCTGGCGGTAGATCTGGCCGCCGCAGGCCGGCGCCTCGTCGACCACGAGTGGGCGCAGGCCGGCCGCGACCAGCGCCTCAGCGGCGCGGATGCCGGCCGGGCCGGCGCCGACGATCAGCGGCTGCGGGCGCTCGCTCACGCTGTCCTCGCACGGCGGGTAAGGATGCTCATGCCGGCCGTCAGCGCCGTCGAGCAGGCGCGCAGGCGCTCGCCGCTTTCGAGCACGACCCAGCAATCCTGGCAGGCGCCCATCTGGCAGAAACCGGCGCGCGGCGAGGCCGTGAACTCGGAAAGGCGCAGGCGCTCGGCCTGGGTCAGGATCGCGGTCAGCACGGTGTCGCCGGCGCGACCCTCGCAAGCGACGCCGTCGAGGGTGAAGGGGATGGCCGGGTGGTCGGCACGGACGAGGCGGTGCAGGAGCGGCATGTCACTTCTGCCCGACCAGGATCTTATCGAGGCCGAAGGCGCGGTCGAGCACCAGCATGGCGGCGGCGGTGAGCGCGATCATCAGCGCCGAGACCGCGGCCATCATCGGATCGATGGATTCGGTCGCGTACATGTACATCCGCACCGGCAGGGTCACCGTCTGCGGCGAGGTTACGAAGATCGACATGGTGAGTTCGTCGAAGCTGTTGATGAAGGCGAGCAGCCAGCCGCCGGTGATGCCGGGCAGGATCATTGGTGCAGTGACGCGGCGGAACACCGTCCAGTGCGAGGCGCCGAGCGTCATCGCCGCCTGTTCGGCCGAGCGGTCGAGCCCGGTGAAGGCGGCCATCACCAGGCGCAGCACATAGGGCGTGATCACGACGACATGGCACGCCACCAGCCAGCCGAAGCTGCCGGTCGCGCCGATCAGCGCGAAGAGCCGCAGGAAGGCGACGCCAAGCACGAGGTGCGGGATGATCAATGGCGAGAGGAAAAGGGCGTTCAGCGCGTTGCGGCCGGGAAAATCGTAGCGGTCGATGGCGAGCGCTGCCGGCACTGAGATCGCGACCGAGAGCGTCGCGGCGAGCGTTGCCAGCCAGAGGCTGTTGACGAAGGAGGCGACGAAGTCTGGGTGCTCGAAGATCGCCTTGAACCAGCGCAGCGAGAAGCTGGTGGTCGGGATCGAGAGCGTGTTTTCCGGCGTGAAGGCGACGAGGCAGATCACCACGAGCGGCGCCAGCACGAAGGAGACGATAAGGGTGTGGAAGAGGAGCGCGAGCGGGCCGTTCTTCTGCATGGCGCTCACCCCAGGGCCTTGCGGGCTCGCGTCTCGATGACGCGGTTATAGGCCAGCATGATCACGAGATTGGCGGCGAGGACGATGATCGCGATGGTGGCGCCAAGCGGCCAGTTCAGCTCGTGCATGTATTCGTCGTAGACCAGCGTCGCCGCCATCTTGAGCCGGCGCCCGCCGAGCAGGCCGGGGATGGCGAAGGCGCTGGCCGAGAGGCCGAAGACGATCAGGCTGCCGGACAGCATGCCGAGCGAGACCTGCGGCAGCACGACCCGGCGCAAGGCGGTGAAGCGCGAGGCGCCGAGGCTCCAGGCGGCGGCCTCGACCATCGGATCGAGCTTCTGCAACGCAGTCCAGACCGGGATCACCATGAAGGGCAGCATGACGTGGACGAGCGCGATGACGATCGCGGTCTCGGTGTAGAGCAGGCGGACGCTGTCGAAACCCAGCATCTGAAGCGCCTGGTTCACCAGCCCGGTCGAGCCCAGCAGCATGCTCCAGCCGAAGGCGCGGACGACGACCGAGACCAGCAGCGGCCCGATGATCACCAGGAGGAAGACCGAGCGCCAGGGATCGCGCATCCGCGACAGGATATAGGCTTCGGGCGCGCCAATGACGGCGCAGATCAGTGTGGTGAGGGCCGCGAGCCGCAGCGTGCGCCAGAAGACGCCGAGATAGTAGTCGTCCGAGAACACCGCCGCGTAATGGGCGAGGGTGAACTCGTTCTTGATGCCGCTGGTGTGGTCATAGACGTGGAAGGACAGGACCACCGTCAGCACGAGCGGCAGGACGATCAGCCCGAGGAAGAGCAGCGCGCCCGGCCCGGCGAGCCAGAACGGTGTCGCCGCGGAGCGCCCGACGCTCATGCCGCCACTCCCTGAGCCAGCGGCTCGACGCGCTGGCTCGTGAGGGGCCAGTCAAGTGCGATCTTGGCGCCCTCGCGGGCCGGCTCCTCGCCGTCGTTCGGTGCCGAGACCAGGATGGCGCCCGCCGCGGTCTCGACCGTGAACAGCCAGGAGCCGCCGAGGAAGAAGCGATTGGCGATGGTGCCGTCGAGCCGGCCCTGGCCTGCCGGCTTCAGCGCGATCTTCTCCGGCCGGATCGAGAGCGCGATCGCCTGTCCTTCTCGAAGGCCGCTGGCTTCGGCCGGCAAGGCGAGACCGGCGACCTCCGCGGCGCTCTTGCGCCAGACGCCTTCCAGCCGGTTCATCTTGCCGACGAAGGTGGAGATGAACGGCGTCGCCGGGTTCTCGTAGAGCTTGTAGGGCGCGTCGACCTGCGTCATCCGGCCCTGTTCCATCACCACGACGCGGTCGCTGATCGAGAGCGCCTCGGCCTGGTCATGCGTCACCATGATCGTGGTGGTGCCGACGCGCTGCTGGATGCGGCGGAGCTCGAACTGCATCTCCTCGCGCAGTTTGGCGTCGAGATTGGAGAGCGGCTCGTCGAGCAGCAGCACAGGCGGCTGGATGACGAGGGCGCGGGCGATAGCGACGCGCTGGCGCTGGCCGCCGGAGAGCTGCCGCGGATAGCGCTCGGAAAAGCCGCCGAGATGGACGAGCCCGAGCATGGTTGCGACGCGCTCCTCCCGCTCCGCCTTGGCGACCTTGCGCATCTCCAGGCCGAAGGCGACGTTCTCGGCTACCGTCATGTGCGGGAAGAGCGCGTAGCTCTGGAAGACGATGCCGAGGCCGCGCTTGTTTGGGGTCTCGCGGGTGATGTCGCGACCATCCAGCGTGATCGTGCCTGTGGTCGGTTCAACGAGGCCCGCGATCATCTGCAGCGTCGTGGTCTTGCCGCAGCCGGAAGGGCCGAGCAGCGAGACGAACTCGCCTTTGGCGACGCTGAGGTCGATGTCGCGCGCCGCGGCGAAATCGCCGTAGATCTTGCTCAGGTTTTCCAGCGTCAGGAAGCCCATGACCTCTCCCGCTTGGCTCGCCCCGCCCGCTCATCGGGGTCTTTTGCCCTCGTGCGTTTCAGAAGCCGGAGTGGTGGAACTTCGTCAACGAAGAATTCCATATAAAAGAATTTTAATACAAAGAATTCCGTTATATGAAATTTATTGTGTTGGCATGTTGAGATGATTAGCGTGAGCGGATGATCGATTCTGTCGAGCCACAGTCCAGTCTGCGCCGCGCGCTCGGCCTGCTGCGCTTCGTCGGGGCGGCCGATGCCAGTGGAATCCGCCTCAAGGACCTCGCCGAGCAGGCTGGTTGCAGCCAGCCGACGGCGCATCGTGCCCTGCAGGACCTCGCCGCCGAAGGCTTCGTCGAGCAGGTCGGCAAACGCTACCGGCTGGCGCTCGACTTCTTCGTGCTTGCGGCGCGCGCCGGCCATGCCGATGGCCTGCGCGATCTCGCCAAGCCGGTGCTGCTGCGCCTCTCGGCGACGCTGACCGACACGATCTTCCTGCTGGTCCGCAACGGCTATGACGCGGTCTGCCTCGACCGGATCGAGGGACCATTCCCGATCCGCTCCTTCACCGGCGACATCGGCGGCAAGGTGCCACTCGGCCTGGGGCAGGGGAGTCTGGCCATCCTCGCCCATCTGCCCGAGGCCGAGCGCGAGGCGGTGATCCGCTTCAACGTGCCGCGCCTGCTCGATCGCGGCTTCCTCGACGAGGCGGCACTGCGGGTCGAGCTGGAAAAGGCGCGGACGCAAGGCTGGGTCAATCTCAACACCGGGCTGATCCCCGGCATGGCGGGCCTGGGCGTGCCCGTCTTCGATGCTCAGGGTCGCGCCGTTGCGGCCCTCAGCGTCGGCACGCTGGCGGATCGCTTGCGGCCGGAGCGTCTGCCCGGCGTCGTCGCCATCCTCAGGACGGAGGCCGCGGCGCTTGGCGCGATGCTCAATCCGTTCGACACAGCACTACGCCATCCCTCGCGCAGCTTGAGCTCGGTGTCATGATCCTGGTCTGCGGCGAGGCGCTGGTCGACCTCTTCCTCGATCCGCCCGAGGGCGCGCAGATGACTGGGCGCGCCGTCGCCGGCGGCTCGCCCTTCAATGTCGCGATCGGCCTGGCGCGGCTCGGCGTGTCCGCCGGCTACCTCGGGGCGATCTCGCTGGATGGCATCGGCGCGATGCTGGCGGAGCGACTGAAGCAGGAAGGCGTCGATCCCCGCTTCATCGTCCGCAGCGGCCGGCTCTCGACCATCTCGGCCGTCGCGACCGGAGCGGACGGGCAGCCGAGCTACGGTTTCCATGGCGAAGGCGCGGCCGATCGCTTCCTGATGCCGACCGATCTGCCGGCCGCGCTGCCGCCTGAAGTACGGGCGCTGACCTTCGGCTCCTATAGCATGGCGGTCGAGCCTACTGGCTCGACGCTCGCACTTCTCGCCGAACGTGAGCATGGCCGGCGGGTGATCAGCGTCGACCCGAACCTGAGGCCGAGCGTGGTGCCG
Source organism: Allobosea sp. NPDC055332 (assembly GCF_053645455.1). Classification (NCBI taxonomy): domain Bacteria; kingdom Pseudomonadati; phylum Pseudomonadota; class Alphaproteobacteria; order Hyphomicrobiales; family Alloboseaceae; genus Allobosea; species Allobosea sp. NPDC055332. Next base: position 559,561 of record NZ_JBSHMO010000004.1, read on the forward strand.
GATATGGCGCTATGGGCTCGTGCGGCCGAGCGCTTCTACCGCACCGCGACCATCGTCAAGACGAGCGACGAGGATGTCCGTATCGCCTGGGGCGGGAAGCTGTCCCTGCAGGACGCCGCTGCCTATTGGCTCGGGCTCGGCGCGAAGCTGGTGGTGATCACGCGCGGGGCGGAGGGCGTGCTCGGGTTTTCTGCCGCAGGCCCGATTGAACTGCCGGCGAGAGCGGTCACTGTTTGTGACACCGTCGGCGCCGGCGACAGTTTCCATGCCGCATTGCTCGCCCGGCTGTCGCAGACGGGTCGGCTGAGCGTCGAAGGCGTCGCGACGCTCGATCGGGCGGCATTGGACGACCTGCTGAACTATGCCGCAATCGCCGCGTCGATCACGGTCGGCCGGCGCGGAGCCGATCTGCCGAAAGCGGTAGAGGTGAAGGCGGAGCTCGCCCGTTCGGGCTGACGCTCCTCCTTCTGCATAGCTGTCCTGCCCGGCTGCCGCCGTGACCTTGCCATAGCCGATATGCTACCCCGGCTTGCCGCTGTGGCGGCCGATCGCAATCGCCACGGAGAATGATCGTGCTGGAGAAGGCCTGGGCGGATCTTTCCGCGCATCGCACCCGAACCGTCTCGCAGCATCTGCGCGAGCTCTTCGCCTCCGACAACAAGCGCTTCTCGACCTTCTCGGCACGGCTCGACGACCTCCTGCTCGATTATTCCAAGACGGCGGTGACGACTGAGACCGTGGAACTGCTGCTGGCACTCGCCCAGGCGGCGGATATCGAGGCCAAGCGCGACGCGATGTTCGCGGGCGAGCCGATCAACACCACAGAAGGGCGCGCCGTGCTGCATACGGCGCTGCGCAACCAGTCGGGCCGGCCGGTCAAGGTCGACGGCGTCGACGTTATGCCAGAAGTGAATGCCGTCCTGGAGCGCATGTCCGCTTTCGCGCAGGGCATCCGCAGCGGCAAGATCGCGGCTGCCGATGGCGAGCGCTTCACCGATGTCGTCAATATCGGCATCGGCGGCTCTGATCTCGGGCCGGTGATGGCGACGCTGGCGCTGACGCCCTATCATGACGGGCCGCGCCTGTATTACGTCTCCAATGTCGACGGCGCCCATATCGCCGATACCCTGGCGAAGCTCGATCCGGCGCGGACGCTGGTGATCGTCGCGTCAAAGACCTTCACCACGATCGAGACCATGACCAATGCCGCCACCGCGCGGCGCTGGATCGCCGGAGCGCTCGGCGAAGATGCGGTCGCCAAGCACTTCGCCGCGGTCTCGACCGCCCTCGACAAGGTCGCCGCCTTCGGCATCCAGCCTGACCGGATCTTCGGCTTCTGGGACTGGGTCGGCGGGCGTTACTCGGTCTGGTCGGCGATCGGCCTGCCGGTGATGATCGCGATCGGGCCGGAAAATTTCCGAAGCTTCCTCGCCGGTGCGCATGCGATGGACGAGCATTTCCGCACTGCGCCGCTGGCCCGGAACCTGCCTGTGCTGTTCGGCCTGATCGGACTCTGGCATCGCGAGAGCTGCGGTTATCCGGCCCGCGCCGTCCTGCCTTACGACCAACGGCTGGCGCGCCTGCCGGCCTATCTGCAGCAGCTCGACATGGAGTCGAACGGCAAGCGCGTGCACAAGGCAGGCGGTGCGGTGACGCGGCCGACCGGCCCACTGGTCTGGGGCGAGCCCGGCACCAACGGCCAGCACGCCTTCTTCCAGTTGCTGCACCAGGGCACCGACACCATCCCCTGCGAATTCCTGATCGCCGCCGAAGGGCACGAGCCCGAGCTCGCCCACCAGCACCGCCTGCTCCTCGCCAATTGCCTCGCCCAGAGCGAGGCGATGATGAAGGGCCGCACGCTCGAGGAGGCGAAGGCGCAACTCGTGAAGCAGGGCCTGTCGCCCGAGGCAGTCGAGCAGCTCGCCCCGCACAAGGTCTTCCCCGGCAACCGGCCGAGCGTCACCATCGCCTATCGCAAGCTCGACCCGTTCACGCTCGGGCGGCTGATCGCGCTCTACGAGCACCGCGTCTTCGTCGAGGCGGCGGTGTTCGACATCAACGCCTTCGACCAATGGGGCGTCGAGCTCGGCAAGGAGCTGGCGACGGCACTGCTGCCGGTGATCGAGGGCAAGGCGCCAGCCGAGGCGCACGATGCCTCGACGGCGGGGCTGGCGCGCTATCTGACCGGGCGCTAGGCGCCGTCGCGCTTCACATCGCGCTGGGTGATCAGTCTGGCGCTGCGCTGGTCGCGGGCGTGGATCCAGAGCCAGCTCAGCGCGACGCTGAGCCGGTTGCGCACGCCGATCAGGAAATAGATGTGCGCCAGGCCCCAGAGCCACCACGCCAGCCAACCTTTCAGCTTCACCCGGCCGAAATCGATGATGGCGACGCGTTTGCCGACGGTGGCGAGGCTGCCGGCATGGCTGTAGGCGAAGGGGCGGGGCGCCTTGTCGCCGGCGAGCCGGCGCTTGATCGTCGCCGCGACATGGCGGCCCTGCTGCTTGGCGGCAGGGGCGATGCCGGGAACCGGCTTGCCGTCCGGATCCATCACGCTCGCCGTGTCGCCGATCACGAAGATCTCCGGGTGGCCGGGTGCAGTGAGGTCGGCCGCGACCTCGACGCGGCCGGCGCGGTCCATCGGGGCAGCGAGCCAGGCACCGGCCGGGGAAGCGCGCACACCGGCCGCCCAGATCGCCGTCGCGGCCGGGAGCTTCTCCGGTCCGATCGAGACGCCCGCTCCGTCGCAGGCCGTGACCGGCGCGCCGGTACGGATCTCGACGCCGATGCGCTGCAGCGCCTCATGGGCATAGTGCGAGAGGTCTTCGGTGAAGCCGGGCAGGATGCGTGGTCCGGCCTCGACCAGTACGACGCGGGTCTCGCGTGTGTCGATTCGTCGGAAATCCTGAGGGAGCGTGGCGCGCGCGAGCTCGGCGATCGTACCGGCGAGTTCGACCCCGGTCGGGCCGGCGCCGATGACGACGAAGGTCAGCAGGGCAGCGCGACGCACGGGATCGGCTTCCGCCTCGGCCCGTTCGAAGGCGATGAGGATACGGCGGCGAACGGTGGTCGCGTCCTCGAGCGTCTTCAGGCCCGGCGCATAAGGTTCCCAGTCGTCATGGCCGAAATAGGCATGGGTCGCGCCGGTGGCGATGACGAGCGTGTCGTAATGCAGCGTCTCGCCGGTCGAGAGCGCGACTTCGCGCTTGGTGATGTCGACGCCGGTGACCTCGGCGAGCAGTGTCGTCACGTCGCCGCGGCGCCGGAACAGATGCCGGATCGGCCAGGCGATCTCGGAGGTCGCGAGCGAGGCAGTGGCCACCTGGTAGAGCAGAGGCTGGAACAGGTGATGATTGCGGCGGTCGACGATGGTGACGCGAGCGTCGGCGCCGGACAGGCGATGCACGGTCTCGAGCCCGGCGAAACCGCCGCCGATCACCACGACATGATGCGATCCGCTCATCGGCCATTCCTCGTTCCGGCAGGGCGAGGTTTTTGTAGCACGGCTTTGCAGCCAGGGGTTTGCCTCAGCCCTTGAGCAGGCCCGACTGCGCCAGCGCGGTCGCGGTGCGCGGGCTGAAGGCGGCGGGGATATCGTAGACCAGCACCAGCCGCAGCAGCGCCTTGACGTCGACATCGTGCGGCTGGGCCTGCAGCGGATCGGGGAAGAAGAACAGCGCGTCGAGCTCGCCCTGCGCGATCATCGCGCCGATCTGCTGGTCGCCGCCGAGCGGGCCGCTCTTGACCAGACGGATCTCCAGATCGGGCATGGATTCCTTCAGCACCGAGCCGGTGGTGGCGGTGGCGACGATGCGGTGCGGCGCGATCAGTTCGGCATGGTCGCTCGCCCATTGCGCCAGTTCCGGCTTCTTGCGGTCATGCGCGATCATCCCGATCGTCAGCGGCATCGTGGCCTTCCTTTATCGCTTCACGGAATCCAGCGCCGCGACTGCTCGGCGCGGTCATCATAGCTCGCCTCGAAGATCGGCGAGGCGAGGGTGGCGCGGACCTTGAGGATGCCGCTGCCGATATTGCGGAAGCCGTGCCGGGCGCCGGCCGGGATCACGATCGACTGGTTGGCGCGCAGGATCACAGTTTCGCTGCGCAAGATGACCTCGGCTTCGCCTTCCATCACTTCCAGGACCTCCTCGACGGCGTGGAGATGAATGGGAGCGCCGAGACCGGGATCGCAGAACTGCTCGAAGATGCAGAGCTGGGCCGAGCGCACCAGCGCCGAGACCCGCATCAGCGTCATCACGCCCTCGCGCCATTGCTCGAGCGGCTGGGCTTCGTGGTCGAGCAGGGTCATGCCGTTGCCTTCTGTGCGAGCCCGACCATCGGCGGCTCATGCGGAACGCGGACCTCCGCGGTCGGCTCGCCGCTCCAGAGCGATTGCAGCTGCCTGACGACATGCCCGCCGAAGCTCTCATAGGGGATGCGGATCGAGGTCAGCCAGGGCGCTATCCAGTGGTTGAGCGCATTGCCGTCGACGCCGACCAGCGTGCAGCGCTGCGGGATCGGCACATCGCTTTCGACCGCGAGCCGATAGGCGCCATAGGCGATCAGGTCGCTGACGCAGAGGGCGCCTTCAGGCCAGCCACCTTCCTGCACCAGTGCGCGCGCGGCGGCATAGCCGATCTCGATATGCGACAGGCCGGGACCGCAGGCGCGGCGGATCGCATCCGCTGGGACGCCGCGTGCGACGAGGCGGTCGATGAAGCCGGAGGCGCGTTCCTGCGTGCTCGACACGTTCTGCGCCGCCATCAGCACGGCCGGGCGCTCGATCCCGCGGGCGAGCATGAAATCGGCGGCGTCGGCCCCGGCGGCGCGGTTGTCGATGCCGACATAGGCGCCGCCGCCGAGCGGGTTGTGGCGGGCGACGAAGACCATTGGGTCGCCCCTCCGGAGCGTCTCCTCCAGCCCGCGGCTGCGCACGGCGCTGACCATCACATAGCCGGCTACGAATTGCTCGCGCATCGCCTGGAGATAGTCGTCCTGAAGCTCGGCGCGATCATGCGTGTCGCAGAGGATCATGACGTAGCCGGCGGCCCGCAGCGCCGCCTCGGTCGAGACCGCGATCGCCGCCATGGCCGGGTTGTCGAGATTGGGCGAGAGCATCGCGACGACCCGGCTGGCGCGCTGGCGCAGCGCCCGGCCGACCGGGTTGGGTCGATAGCCCAACCGCGCGATCGCCTCCTCGACACGTGCCACCGTCTCGGGCGAGGCCCGCCCGCTCTCGCCGTTGACGATGCGCGAGACGGTCGAGATCGAGACGCCGGTGTCCTCCGCGACCGTGGTGAGCGATACCGAACCGTGATGTGCCCTTGCGGCCCTGGTCTTCATCGCGCTCCCATCCCCGCTGTTCGCCCAGCGAGTCAGCTTCCAAGAGATGCCGGCTCACTTCGGGATTGACAAGCTAGGCAAACGTTTGCCTAAATGATTGTCAAGGTGCTCATCGAGGCGCCGGTTCAGCGGGGATGGAACGCTCATGCACAGCAAGCATTGGATTTCGGCACTCGCCTTGACGGCCGGCCTCGTCATGGGCGGGATTGCGCAAGCCCAGACCACGGTGCGTATCGCCTGGTATTCCGACGGCAATGAGGGCGAGGTCATCACCGACCTGCTCAAGCGCTTCGAAGCCCAGAACAAGGACATCAAGGTCGTGCTCGACCAGGTGCCCTACAAGGCCATCACCGAGAACCTGCCCGTCCAGCTCGCCTCCGGCCAGGGGCCGGACATCGCCCGCGTCGTCGACCTCGGCGGCATCGCCCGCTACGCGCTCGACCTGCGCCCGCACCTCAAGGATGCCGCCTATTGGGAGAAGAATTTCGGGCCGTTCCTGCCCTGGATGCGCCCCGAAGGTGACACCAAGGCGATCACCGGCTTCATGACGCAGCTCACTGTCACTGGCCCCTTCGTCAACAAGACGCTGTTCGAGCAGGCCGGCATCGCGATGCCGGGCGCGAAGGCGACCTGGGAGGATTGGGGCAAGGCGGTCAAGGACGTCGCAGCCAAGGTCCAGGCGCCGTTCCCGCTGGCGATGGACCGTTCCGGCCACCGCTTCTTCTCGGTCGCCGTCTCGGAAGGCGCCAAGGTCTTCGACGCCAAGGGCGAGCCGGCTGTCATCGACGACGGTTTCAAGCGCGGTGCCAAGCTGGTCTATGACTGGCACAACACCGGCGTGATGAAGAAGGAGCTCTGGGGCTCGGTCTCCGGCACGGCCTATCGCGGCGCCAATGACGAGTTCAAGAATGCCCAGGTCGTGATGTACCAGTCGGGCTCCTGGCAGATCGCCCAGTTCGACAAGACGGTCGGCGATGCCTTCGACTGGATCGCGGTTCCCTCGCCCTGCGGCGCCGGCAATTGCTCGGGCATGCCGGGCGGGGCCGGTCTCGTCGCGATCAAGACGACCAAGAGCCCGGAAGCCGTCGCCAAGGTGATGGACTACCTGGCGAGCGAGCCTGTGCTGAGCGAGTTCTACGCCCGCTCGCTGTTCGTGCCCGGCCATCTCGGCATCGCCGCCAAGGGCCTCGACTACCAGGGCGCCAGCGCGCCGGCCAAGGCCGCCCTCAAGGTCTTTTCTGACCAGGTCGCGCAGCTCTCGCCGGTCGCCTATCAATTGCAGGGCTATACGAGCAACCGCGTCATCTTCAACGCGGTGATCAGCCGGCTCGGCCAGGCGATCTCCGGCGAGGGCAGCCTCGACGAGGCCTATAAGCGGATGGAATCCGACATCGCCCAGCAGATCGCCGAGCGCAAGAAGTAAGGCGGATGGCCTCCGACGCTCCCATCCCCGCGGCGCAGCCGGAACGCGCCGGCGCAGCGAGCCTCTTTGCTGCGCCGCTCGCGGTCCTGATGCGGCTGATCGACTGGCCGATGCAGGTTCTGCAGCGGCTGATCGGCGAGCGCCGGATGGCCTATGTCTTCCTTCTGCCCAATCTGGTTTTCTTCTCGCTCTTTGTTTTCCTGCCGCTCATCATCAACTTCATCTTCTCGGTGACGGGCGGGGCGGGGCTGTTCCCCTCCGAGCGGCCTTATGTCGGGGCGCAGCAATACGCCTATCTCTTCGATTGCGGCTCCTTCCTCGATCCGTCCTCCTGCCGCGAGGATCATTTCTGGCGCGGTGTGTCCAACACCGCCCGCTTCACCGTCTTCCAGGTCACGGCGATGGTGCTGTTCTCGCTGCTGACGGCGGTGGTGCTGAACATGAAGATCAAGGCGCGCGGCTTCTTCCGCGCCGTCTATTTCTTCCCGGTCCTGCTCTCGCCGGTGGTGGTGGCGCTGACCTGGAAATGGATCCTGCAGCGCGACGGCCTGCTCAATGCCGCGATCACCTCGCTCGGCGGCGAACGCATCCTGTTCCTGGTCGATCCGAGCTGGGCGATGTTCTGGATCGTCTTCGTCTCGATCTGGGCCCATATGGGCTTCTACACGCTGATCCTGCTCGCTGGCCTGCAGGCGATCCCGGCCGATCTCTATGAAGCCGCTGAGATGGATGCGACGCCGCGCTGGCGCGTGTTCTGGCGCATCACTTTGCCATTGCTCTGGCCGAACATGATCGTGGTGATCGTGCTGGCGCTGATCCGCGGTGTGCAGACCTTCGACGAGGTCTTCGTCCTGACCGGCGGTGGCCCGGGCACCGCGACCCTGATGGTGGTGCACTACATCTACGAGACTGCCTTCGCCAATCAGGTTCAGAATTTCGGCCTAGCGGCGGCCGCCTCCGTCGTGCTCGGCGTCGTGCTGTTCGCGTTGACCCTGGCCCAGCTCGCGGCGAGCCGCCGCAAGGGGGCCGCATGAACAGGCTCGCCCGCATGGCGGTGGCCCGCCGCAGCCCCGGCCGCTGGCACTGGACCGACATGGCGGCTTACGCCTATCTCGCGCTCGGCGTCGTCCTGATGTTCGGGCCGGTGCTCTGGCTCGGAATCTCCTCTTTCAAGACGCAGGCCGGCCTGCTCGAATTCCCGCCCTCGCTGCTGCCGATGTCGCAGAAGGAGGTCAGGGTCGAGGGCCATGCCCAGCCGCTGCCGCTGTTCGAAGTGACGATGGAGGACGGCTCGAAGCGGGTGCTGGCCCAGGTCCGCCGCATCGGCATCCAGGCGCAGATGATCGACCCGGCCAATCCCGGCCAGAGCATCCGCGTGCCGATCGACAAGCGCACCCCCGTGCGCGAGTTCAAGCTCGCGACCGAGAACTACACCGAGCCGCTCGAGCGCTTCGCCTTCACGCGCTTCCTGTGGAACTCGGTCTTCGTCACCGTGGTGGCGACGCTGGTCACGCTGGTGATCAACTCGATGGCGGCCTATGCGCTCTCGATCTACGAGTTCCGCGGCAAGACGGCGGTGATGCTGATGGTGATCGGCACGCTGATGATCCCGATCACCATCATTCTCGTGCCGGTCTATCTCGTCATCACGGAGCTTGGCCTGGTCAATTCGCTCTGGGCGGTGATCCTGCCCGGAGCGGCGACGCCGACCGGCGTCTTTCTCTTGCGCCAGTACATGCTGACCCTGCCGCGCGACCTGATCGAGGCGGCGCGCATGGACAAGGCCTCGGAGTGGCAGATCTACTGGCGCATCGTTATGCCGCTCGCCATGCCGGCGCTGGCCGTGCTCGCGATCTTCTCGATCATGTGGCGCTGGAACGAGTTCCTCTGGCCGCTCGCCGTGCTGACCAAGACCGAGGCCTACACGCTGCAGATCGGCCTCAACGCCTTCCAGGGCGAGCTGCAGACGCAGTGGCACTATCTGCTCGCGATGACGGTGGTGACGCTGCTGCCGGTCGCGCTGGTCTTCGTCTTCCTGCAGCGCTTCATCACCACCGGCATCGCCAATACGGGAATGAAATAATGGCGGGACTGAGCCTATCGGGCGTCCGCAAGGCCTATGGCGCGACCACGGTGCTGCATGGCATCGACCTTGACGTCGCCGACGGCGAGTTCGTGGTCTTCGTCGGCCCGTCCGGCTGCGGGAAGTCGACCCTGCTGCGCTCGATCGCCGGGCTGGAGAGCATCACCGGCGGCACGATCGCGATCGACGGCGCCGATGTCACCGGGCTGCCGGCTTCCGAGCGCGGGCTTGCCATGGTGTTCCAGTCCTATGCGCTCTACCCGCATATGAGTGTCTACGCGAACATGGCCTTCGCGCTGGAGAATATGGGCTTCAAGCGCGACGAGATCGACAAAAGGGTGAAGCGCGCCGCCGGCATGCTGCGCCTGACCGATTATCTCGAGCGCAAGCCCAAGGCGCTCTCCGGCGGCCAGCGCCAGCGTGTCGCCATCGGCCGCGCTATCGTGCGCGACCCAAAAATCTTCCTGTTCGATGAGCCGCTCTCGAACCTCGATGCGGAACTCCGCGTCGCGACCCGCAAGGAACTCGCAGCGCTGCATGCCGAGATCGGCGGCACGATGATCTACGTCACCCACGACCAGGTCGAGGCGATGACGCTGGCGCATCGCATCGTCGTGCTCCATGGCGGCAAGATCGAGCAGGTCGGCACGCCGCTGGAGCTCTACAACCGGCCGGACAACCTGTTCGTCGCCGGCTTCATCGGCTCGCCGCGCATGAACCTGCTGCCGGGCAAGGTGGTCAGGCCGGGTAGCGTCGCGATCGGCGAGGCCGGGCACGAGATCGCCTGCCAGACCGGGAGCCTCGCTGCGGGAGCCTCGGTCACGCTCGGCATCCGGCCGGAGCACCTTGCGCTCGCATCGCAGGATGGCGGCGTGCCGCTCGCGATCGAGCTGGTCGAGCGCCTCGGCGGCGAGAGCTATCTCTATGGCGCCTCGCCCGGTCTGCCGCAGATCACGCTCCGGCTCGACGGCCAGAGCGAGCACCAGCGTGGCGCCAGCGTCGCGCTCGCCTTCCCGCAGCAGCATCTGCACCTGTTCGACGAGAACGGCCGGGCCGTCCGGTCCTGACGACTGACTAGAGAGATCCCATGAAAGCCCTGACGCAAGGCCGCTATCTCGGCCGCGACGGCGAAGCCGCCCTGTTCGATGTCGGCCTCGGCGCGACGATCGCTGTCCGCATCCTCGAAGGCGATATCGGCCGGGTGACGCTGAAGCCGCAGGGCGGCTACCGGCTCGACCGCGGCTGGTCGATCGCGCCCGGCGGGCTCGAGCCCGCCTATGAAGGACGCCCGCGCGATGACCTCTCCGGCTTTACCCGCCCACAGGCGAGTGTCAGCGAAGGCGAGGGCAAGGTCACGCTGTCGGCTGGCGGCCTTTCTGCCGAGGTCACGCTTTCGCCCTTCGGCATCGCCTGGCGGCGCGAGGGCGAGGCTGAGCCCTTCCTGCAGGATCGCACCACCCAGGCCTATCTGATCTCGCCGCGCACCGGTGCGCTCGCCCATTTTATGGCGCGCGATTATGCCGAGCGGCACTACGGGCTGGGCGACAAGGCCGGTCCGCTCGACCGGACCGGGCGGCGCTTCGCCATCGACGCGGTCGATCCCTGCGGCTTCGATGCCGAATTGTCCGACCCGCTCTACAAGATGCTGCCCTTCTTCATCGTCGACGGGAAGGCGGGCGCCCATGGCGTATTCTATGACAACCTCTCGACCGGCAGCGTCGATCTCGGCTGCACGCTCGACAACTATCACGGCCTGTTCCGCTCCTGGAAAGGCGATGACGGCGATCTCGACTATTATGTGATGGCCGGCCCGACCGTGCCTGATGTGGTCAGGCGCTTTTCCTGGCTGACCGGCGGCCAGGCCTTCGCGCCGCGCTGGTCGTTCGGCTTCGGCGTGACCTCGATGGCGATCGCCGATGCGCCCGATGCCGATGCCCGCATCAGCGACTTCATCGCCAAGTGCCGCAAGCACGCCATCCCCTGCGACAGCTTCCACTTCGGCTCGGGCTATACGCAGATCGGCCAGCGCCGCTACGCCTTCAACTGGAACCGCGACAAGTTCCCGGAACCGCTGGCGACGATGAAGCGGCTGAACAAGGCCGGCATGCACACCGTCGCCAATCTGAAGCCCTGCCTGCTCGACGATCATCCGCGCCTCAACGAAGCGCTTGACCAGGGCTTCCTGGTCAAGGATTCCAGGACCGGCGAGCCGGCGGTGGCGCAATTCTGGGACGGGCTCGGCTTCCATATCGACTTCACCAACCCGAAGGGCCGGGCCTGGTGGCGGGCCGGCATCGAGAGCGCGCTGCTCGACCATGGCTTCACCACGGTCTGGAACGACAACAACGAATACGAGATCTGGGACGAGGATGCGGTCTGCGACGGCGATGGCCGCCCGTTCCGCCAGGCGCTGGCGCGGCCGGCACAGCCGCTGCTGATGACCAAGCTCTCCTATGAGGCGCAGGCCGAGCGCACGCCGGGCAAGCGCCAGTACTCGATCACGCGCGGTGGCTGCGCCGGCATCTCGCGCTACGCCCAGACCTGGTCGGGCGACAACGAGACCGCCTGGAAGACGCTGCGCTACAACCTGACTCAGGGGCTCAATATGAGCCTGTCGGGCATGTTCTCGATCGGCCATGATGTCGGCGGCTTCCACGGCCCGACGCCGGGCCCGGAGCTCTTCGTCCGCTTCAACGAGTTCTGCGCGCTCTGGCCGCGCATGGTGATGAACTCCTGGAACGATGACGGCGTCGTCAACCTGCCCTGGATGTATCCGGAGATGGTGCCGCAGGTGCGCGAGGCGATCTCGCTGCGCTACCGGCTGATGCCCTATCTCTACACCCAGATGTGGCGGGCGAGCCGCGACGGGATCCCGGCGGTGCGCCCGCTGCTCTACGATTTCCCGCAGGATGCGGCAGCGGTTTCGGTCGACGACGTCTTCATGCTCGGCCCGGATGTGCTGGTCGCGCCGGTGCTGGAGGAGGGCGCACGCGAGCGCGCCGCCTATCTGCCGCAGCATGAGGGCGGCTGGTATGACTGGCATGACGGCAAGCACTATCCCGGCGGCGTCACCGTCACGGTTGCGGCGCCGCTCGGCCGTTTGCCGCTCTTCGTGCGGGCTGGGGCGCTGATCCCGCTTGGCGATGCCAAGGGCATCAGCCAGGAGCGCGAGGTGCTGGTCTGCGGCGTGGTCGAAGGCGCTTCCGGCGAGCTCTACGAGGACGATGGCGAGACTGCCGACTGGCGTGGCGCTGGTTCGACCCTGCTCCGCTTCGAGGTCCGCAATGGCGAGGTCGCGATCGAGCAGCAGGGCGAAGCCAAGCCGCGCTTCAACACGATTGCGATCCGGCAGATCGGCGGCTGAGCCGGCTCCACAGCACCGGCCGACGAAGGGCACCGGTGCTGTTGCTGCAGTTAAGTGCAATCTGTATTCGTCATGTCGACAATGGATGGCGACATGACGGACAGGACCACGGCAGCCCCGGCCGAGCGCAAGCGGGGTGAGGGCGTCAAGCTCGTCTACGACATCCTGCGCGACGACATCATCGACCTCGTGCTGCCGCCGGGCAGCCCGATCGACGAGATCCAGCTGGCCGAGCGGCTGTCGATGTCGCGCACGCCGATCCGCGAGGCGCTGGTGCGCCTGGCGAGCGAGGGGCTGGTGACGACGCTGCCCAACCGCTCGACGGTGGTGTCGAATATCGACTTCCTCAACCTGCACACCTTCTTCGATGCGATCACGCTGATGTATCGCGTCACCACGAGGCTGGCGGCGCAGTTTCATGTGCCGGCTGATCTCGACGGCATCCGCGCCCGGCAGGCCGCCTTCGCAGGAGCCGTCGCGGCACAGGACGCGCTTGCGATGATCGCGACCAATCGCGATTTCCATGCGGCGATCGCCGAAGCAGGGCGCAATCCCTATTACACCGGGCTGTTCTGCCGCCTGCTCGACGAAGGCCGGCGCATCCTGCGCCTTTATTACTCCTCCTTCGAGGATCGCCTGCCGCAGCGCTATGTCGCCGAGCATGAGGAGATGATCGCGGCGATCGCGGCCCGCGACGTCGACGCCGCGGACCGACTGGCCAAGGCCCATGCCGACCAGATCGTCCAGCAGATCCAGCAATTGATCGCCCGCGACCGTCGGCAGACGCTGGCGCTTTAGGGCGCACTTTCTCAAGCCAACTCAGCCGCCGCTCTAGGCTCGGGCTTGCCGGCGTGTGCCCGCTTGCCTGGCCTTTCCACGTGTCGAATTTTGTTGTCGACAAATAAAATACAAAGAGTATTATGACTGTCAATCGACGCGGCGAAGGCACGCCGCCCATGGAACCGCCAGCCCGAGGAGCGCGTGATGAAGGCCCAGATCTTTTCCGGCTGCATGCCGGCGCTGATGACCCCCTGCAAGGATGACCGCAGCCCCGATTTCGAGGCGCTGGTGCGCAAGGGCAAGGAGCTGGTCGCCGCCGGCATGTCGGCCGCGGTCTATTGCGGCTCGATGGGCGATTGGCCGCTGCTGACCGACGCGCAGCGCATGGAAGGCGTCGAGGCCCTGGTGAAGGCGGGCGTGCCGGTGATCGTCGGCACCGGCGCGGTCAACACCGCTTCCGCCGTCGCCCATGCCGCGCATGCCCAGAAGATCGGCGCCAAGGGGCTGATGGTGATCCCGCGCGTGCTATCGCGCGGCTCGGTGGTCGAGGCGCAGCGCCACCATTTCAAGGCGATCCTTGCCGCAGCGCCCGATCTGCCGGCGGTGATCTACAACAGCCCCTATTACGGTTTCGCCACCCGCGCTGACCTGTTCTTCGCGCTGCGGGCCGAGCATCCGAACCTGGTCGGCTTCAAGGAGTTCGGCGGCGCGGCCGACATGCGCTATGCCGCGGAAAACATCACCAGCCGCGACGATGACGTCTCGCTGATGATCGGCGTCGACACCTGCGTCTTCCACGGCTTCGTCAATTGTGGCGCGACCGGCGCGATCACCGGCATCGGCTGCGTGCTGCCCAGGGAGGTGCTGCACCTCGTCAGCCTGAGCCAGGCGGCGGCGAAGGGCGATGTCGAGGCACGCCGGCTGGCGCTCGAGCTGGAGGCGGCGCTCGCCGTGCTCTCCTCCTTCGACGAGGGGCCGGAGCTCGTCCTCTACTTCAAGCACATGATGGTGCTGAAGGGCGACGCCGAGTACACGCTGCACTTCAACCCGACCGACGTGCTCGGCGAGAGCCAGCGCGGCTATGTCGAGGCGCAGCTCAAGCTGTTCGACGCCTGGTACGCGCAGTGGGCGAAACAGCCCAGCGCGTTGAAGCACGCTGCCTGAGATTGGCTCAGGAACAGGCCCTCCCGGCGACGGGAGGGCCCTTTTTTGTTGGTCAGGCGACCGCGTCGAGGCCCAGCGCCTCCAACCGGCCGAGCTGTTCGATCTCGGCGGCGGTCAGGGCGATGCCCTCCGCCAGCGAGGCCTCGCGGGCCTTGAAGCGGCGCTGCGAGGGCAGGCGCGCGCCCTGGCCGGCGATCGCCTCGAACAGGATCTCGGCGCGGGCGAAGGGATCGCCGGGGCGGCCGGCGGCGAAGCGCTCGGGCGAGAAGGCCAGAATCAGTTCGCCATGCTGCGGCGCCAGCGTGGTGGTTCCCAGGAAATCGAGCGCGCCCTGGCTGGTCAGGTCGCCGATCATCACACCGGCCAGCAGTTCGATCATGGTCGAGATCGCCGAGCCCTTGTGCCCACCGAAGGGCAGCATCGCCCCGGCGAGCGCCGCGGTCGGATCGGTGGTCGGCTGGCCCTCCGAGTCGAGCGCCCAGCCTTCGGGCAGGGGCTTGCCGGCCCGGCGATGCAGCTCGATCTCGCCACGGGCGGCGACGCTGGTGGCGAAGTCGAAGACGTAAGGATACGCCCCCTGGCGCGGCCAGCCGAAGGCGAGCGGGTTGGTGCCGAGCAGCGCAGTGGTCCCGCCAGTCGGCGCGACAGTGGCGTAGCTCGGGCACATCGCCAGCGCGGCGACGCCCAGTTCCGTCAGAACCTCCACCTCCGGCCACAGCGCCGAGAAATGCGTGCAGTCGTTGATCACCAGGGCGGCAAGGCCTAGCGTCCTGGCGCGCTTGGCGAGGGCGGGCGCACCGAGCTCGAAGCCGGCGCAGGAGAAGGCACCGCCGGCCGCAACGCGCAGCACGGCCGAGCCGTCGTCATGCAGGACAGGTTCGGCATCGGGCGAGACCTTGCCGGCCTTGATGGTGCGGAGGCAGCCCTCGACGCGATAGACGCCATGCGACTTGCAGCCGTCGCGCTCGCCAGCCGCGATCACGCGGGCCAGTGCCGCGGCATGAAGCGGCGACAATCCGCCCTTGCGGAAGACCGCCTCGATCCGGCGCGTCAGCGCCTCCATGCTGAGGATCGTCATGTCGCTCATGGCGCGCTTCCCGCTCGTTGCAAATCTGCATACTTGCTGTATTCAAAAAGCCGACACGACTTCAAGCAGGCGTAACGCCTCAGGAAGGTTCCGATCGATGGCCAGCCATACCTTCTCCTGCATCGACGGCCACACCTGCGGCAATCCGGTCCGGCTGGTTTCGGGCGGCGGCCCGCGCCTGGAAGGCGCGACCATGCTGGAGAAGCGGGCGCATTTCCTGCGGGAGTTCGACTGGATCCGCACCGGGCTGATGTTCGAGCCGCGCGGGCATGACATGATGTCGGGCTCGATCCTCTACCCGCCGACGCGGCCCGATTGCGACGTCGGCGTGCTGTTCATCGAGACCTCGGGCTGCCTGCCGATGTGCGGCCACGGCACGATCGGTACGATCACCATGGGCATCGAGAACGGGCTGATCACGCCACGCGAGCCGGGCAAGCTCTCGATCGATGCGCCAGCCGGCAAGGTCGATATCAGCTATCGCCAGGAGGGCCGCTTCGTCGAGGAGGTCCGCCTCACCAATGTGCCGGGCTTCCTCTATGCGGAGGGGCTGACGGCCGAAGTCGAGGGGCTCGGCGAGATCGTCGTCGACGTCGCCTATGGCGGCAATTTCTATGCGATCGTCGAGCCGCAGAAGAACTTCCGCGATATGGCCGACCATACCGCCGGCGAGCTGGTCGGCTGGTCGCCGAAGCTGCGGGCGGCGCTGAACGCGAAATACGAGTTCGTCCATCCGGAGCACCCGGAGATCCAGGGGCTCAGCCACATCCAGTGGACCGGCAAGGCGACGCAGGACGGCGCCCATGCCCGCAACGCAGTGTTCTATGGCGAGAAGGCGATCGACCGCTCGCCCTGCGGTACCGGCACCTCGGCGCGGATGGCTCAGCTCGCCGCCAAGGGCAAGCTCGCAGTCGGCGACGAGTTCGTGCACGAGTCGATCATTGGCTCGCTGTTCAAGGGCCGGGTCGAGGCGGCGGCGACGGTGGCGAACCGCCCGGCGATCATCCCTTCGATCGCCGGCTGGGCCCGCATGACCGGCTACAACACCATCTTCATCGACGACCGCGACCCGTTCGCGCACGGCTTCGTGGTGAAGTAGGCGAGGGCACTTCGGCGCCGGCGAAGCTCCGCCGAGGGGGCGCTTAGTCCTCTACTGTAATCCTCTGACTACCGGGCGAGCGCATTGTGCGGCGCCTGGTTGCAAGATCGCGCCCGCCCTGTTAAACGTTTTACAGTAAAACGTTTAACAGGGCGGAATGTGAGCGGAAAGCGCATCACGATCAAGGATGTAGCGGCGCGGGCCGGCGTCTCGATCGCTACCGTCTCGAACGTCTTCAGCGGCAGCAAGCCGGTCAATGCCGAGCTGCAGGCGCGCGTCCAGAAGGCGGCGCAGGAGCTGTCCTACCAGGTCGACCGCGCTGCCTCGCGGCTGCGTTCGGGGCAGGCGAAGGTGGTCGGCGTCCTGGTGCCGGATCTCGACGACGTCTTCTTCACCTCGCTGGTCTCGCAGCTCGAGGTGATGGCCGAGGCCGATGGCTACGACATCATCGTCGCGAGCTCGCGGGACGATGCGGCTCTGGAGAAGTCACGGCTGCGCGCGCTGCTGGCCTGGCGCCCGTCCGGGCTGATCGTCGTGCCCTGCACCGACGAACTGCCGGTCGGGCTCGATCGCGAGATCGGCCGCCTGCCGATGGTCTTCGCCGACCGCGTGCCGCCCGAGGGCAGCGTCGTCGACACGATCGCGATCGACAATCGCGAGGCCGGTGAGATCGCCGCCCGGCATCTGCTCGACAAGGGCCATCGCGACATCGTCGTCGCCGCCTCCAGCCTCGCCATCTCGCCGATCCGCGAGCGCGTCCACGGCGCCTGTGAACTGATCCGGGCAAGCGCCGGGTGCGAGGCTACCGTGCTGGAGCTCGGCTCCAATGCCGAGCGTGGCGCCGGCGTCTTCCTGCATTGGTTCGAGCGGCATCGGCGGCCGAGCGCGGTGATCGCGCTGACCAATGTCACCACGCTGAGCACGCTCTCGGCATTGGCGCGCCTGCGGATCGACATTCCCGAGCCGGTCTCGGTCGTCGGCTTCGATGATTATCCCTGGATGAGCGCGCGCCGGACCGGGCTCACCGCGATCCGGCAGCCGATCGCCGAAATCGCTGCTGCAGCCTGGCAGCGGCTGCGCGCGCGCATGGCGGGCGACGGCGCGTCGCCGCAAGGCCTCGTGCTGCAGACGAGCCTGCAGGTCCGCGATTCTGTCCGGGACCTGTCGCCCACCGCTGGCTCCGACGTCAGCCACGACCCACGCGAGACGCGTCCGGAGGTGCCGGTTTCTCCACCAAAAGCCATCCACTGACAGACGACGTTGAAACACCGGACCGACAGAGCCCGGGTCGAAAAAGGTCCTGGAGGAAAGAGTGCAGCTTCAACGAACGGCACGGATCCTGCCGCTGCTTGCGCCGGTGCACCTGCTCATCCTGAGCGTGATCGTGCTGCCGTCGCTCTATGTGGTCTGGCTCAGCCTGAACCAGTCGAGCTTCGGCCAGGCGCCGAGCTTCGTCGGGTTGCAGAACTATGTGCGAGTCCTCGCCGACCCGGCCTTCCATGGTGCGCTCATGAACACGGTCGTGCTCGTGATCGTCGCGGTTCACCTCGAGCTGGCGCTTGGTTTGGGGATGGCGCTGCTCTTCGCCAGCGGGCTGCCGTTCCGGCGCTTCCTGCTCGTCGCGGTGCTCGCGCCCTATGCCGTCAGCGAGGTCACGGCGGTGGTGATGTGGCGCTTCCTGTTCGATCCCGATGCCGGGCCGATCACGCTGGCGTTGAAGGCGCTCAGCCTACCGACGCTCGACTGGTCGTTCGAGCCCTCGCACGCGATGGTGCTGATCGGTCTGCTGACGATCTGGCTGCACCTGCCCTTCACCTTCGTCATCGTCTACGCGGCGCGCCTCGCCATCCCCGGCGAACTCTACGAAGCGGCGCGGATCGATGGTGCGACGCGCTGGCAGGCCTTCCAGCGCGTGACCCTGCCGCTGCTCGGCCCGGCCATGCTGATCGCGCTGCTGTTCCGCTACATCTTCGCCTTCCGCCTGTTCTCCGAGGCCTGGCTCTTGACCAAGGGTGGGCCCGCCCGCTCGACCGAGGTGGTCGCGATCTACCTCTATCAAGAGGCCTTCAGCTTCAACGCCTTCGGATCGGCGGCGGCGACGGCCTGGATCATGGTGGCGGTATCGCTCCTGCTTGCCGCCGGCTATGTGCTCTTGCTGCGGCGGGGAGGCCTCTCCCATGCGCACTGAGCGTCTTCTCTTCGGGGCGGGCAAGGCACTCGCCGTCGCGGCGATCCTGCTCTGGTCGCTGTTCCCGATCCTGTTCATCGCGGTCTCGTCGCTGAAGCCGGGGCAGGACATCTTCGCGGTGCCACCGAGATGGCTGTTCGCGCCGACGCTGAAGCACTATGCCGAGCTCTGGCGCTCCTGGGGCGTCTTCTTCGATGGCCTACTCAACAGCCTGCTGATCACTGCCGGTGCGACCGTGCTCGCGATCGTCGCCAGCGCCTGCGCCGGCTATGTCTATTCGCGCAATTCCGGGCGCTGGCTCGATGCCAGCATCACTGGCCTCATCGTCGTCAGGCTGATCCCGCCGATCGTGGTGACGCTGCCGCTGTTCCCGATCGTCAACGCGCTCGGCCTCAACGACACGCATCTCGTCCTGATCCTGCTCTACGCCACCTTCTTCGTCTCGCTCGGTACGGTGCTGATGCGCACCTTCATCGACCAGATCCCGCGCGAGCTCGACGAGGCCGCGATGATGGATGGGGCGAGCCGCATGACCATCCTGCGCAAGGTGATCGCGCCACTGGCGATGCCCGGCGTCCTCGCCGTCGCGGTCTTCGTCATCGTCTTCGCCTGGAACGAGTTCCTGTTCGCCTTCATCTTCACGGCGACCAAGGCCAAGACCGCTCCGCTCGTCATCTCCGAGATGATCGGCTCCATCGACGGCGTCGACTGGGGGATCCTCTTCGCCGCCGCGACGGTCCAGCTCGTGCCGGTCCTCATCTTCGTCGTCTTCATGAACCGCTATCTCGTGGCCGGCCTCACCGCCGGTTCGACGAAGGGGTAGCCAACCAAAAGAGGGAGGAAGTCATGTCGAACAAGCCTGAAACGAAGCTGACTCGCCGCGCCTTCGTCGCCGGCTCCGCGGGCGTAGCGGCCACTCTTGCGGTCGGACCAACGCTCGCCGCCGGCAAGACGCTGAACGTGCTCAGCCACAAGGTCCACCAGACGGTGCTCGGCAGCGGCGATGGCGACCTGATGGCGGGCTGGCGCAAGGCCAACGACGCCGAGATCGCCTTCACGACCTTCGACTCCAATCCGCTGCAGGACCGGCTCTTCCGCGAGGCTAGCCTGAAGGAGACCGAATACGGCGTCGGTTACCTGATCGACAACCGGCCGACCTCGCAGATCGCAGCGCTGTTCGAGCCGCTCGGCCCCTATCAGGGCAAGGACGCGATCGAGGATTTCGCCGATATCGCGCCCGGCCTCGTCCAGGGCATGACCGTCGACGGCAAGCTGATCGGCATTCCCGTTCGCCATGCCACGCAGGGGCTGTTCTACAATGAGGCACTGCTGGAGGAGGCCGGCATCGCCGCCCCACCGACGACGCTGGAGGAGCTGATCGAGCAGGCGAAGAAGACGAGTTTCACCTCGAAGGCCGGCACGCCCGTCACCGGCTTGGTGCTGGCGAGCGACCTCGCCGTCTTCCCGGTGATGTTCGCCCGCGCCTATGGCGGCGACTTCATCAGCCCCGACCTCAAGCTGGTGCCGAACCGCGAGGCGCTGGAGCAGGGTCTGGCGGCGCTGCGTGGCATGTTCGAGGCCGGCAGCCTGCCGCGCAGCTACGCCACCACCAAGAATGACGATCAGGTGACCTGGCTGCAGCAGGGCCGCGCCGCCTTCACCGTGCTGCCCTTCGCCCGCGGTGCGCAGCTCAACAATCCCGAGCAGAGCAAGTTCCCCGGCAGGATCAAGGCGGTCGAGTTCCCCGGCTCGGCTGCGATCAAGGGCAAGGTGCCGATGGCCTCGGTCGTCGAGGCCTGGGCGATGGCGATCCCGAAGAACGCGAAGGACAAGGCACTGGCCTGGAGCTTCATCAGGGAGGTGTCGAGCAAGCGCGTCACCTTGGGCATGGCGATCAACGGCAACGGCCCGGTTCGCGTCTCGACCTATGCCGATGAGGGCCTGAAGGCGAAGAACCCGCTCGCTGCCGTCGAAGCCAAGGTGCTGGCGACGGCGCGCGGCGCCTTCCCGCCCTTCCCGGAGGCCGCGCGCGCCCAGGCGACGTTCCTGGAGGAGGTCCAGCTCGCCGTGCTCGGCCGCAAGCCGGTCAAGGACGCGGTCTCCGCCATCATCGAGCGCGTCAAGCCGATGATGCCCGCCTGATTCCAGGACCCAGGCTGCGGGGCGCGCTGCCCCGCAGTCGCCACCGAATTCACCGTACTCTGAAGGATCTTCGTCATGTCGACCGCATCGCCCCGCTTCATCGAGGAGCCGGCGCGCTCCATCCCCGTCTCGGCCGAATACGATGTGCTCGTCGTCGGCGGTGGTCCTTCGGGTCTCACCGCCGCGCTGGCGGCGGCCGAGGACGGTCTGCGCGTCGGGCTGATCGAGAGCCGCAGCTTCGTCGGCGGCAACATGACGATCGGCCTGCCGGTGCTCGGCTTCCTCGGCCAGAAGGGCAACCAGATCATCGATGGGCTGCCGCAGAGGTTCATTGAGCGTCTGCGGAAGGAACGCGACGGCGCCAGCGAACACCGGCCCTGCCCGCTGCATATGGGCATCACCCTGGTCGAGCCCGAGGCAGTGAAGACGGTCGCGCTGGAAATGCTGACCGAGGCCGGTGTCGATGTGCTGTTCTACACTTTCTTTGCCGGCGCATTGGTCGAGAACGAGACGATCCGCGGGGTCATCACCGAGAGCAAGAGCGGCCGCAGCGCGATCCTGGCCAAGGTGGTGATCGACTGCAGCGGCGATGCCGACGTCGCCTATAGCGCCGGCGTTCCGACCGAGAAGGGCAATGCCGAGGGCGGCATGCAGCCGCCGACGCTGATGTTCTGCCTCGCCGGCGTCGACACCGATGCGCTCAGGCTTTCGATCGCCAACGCGCCGCCGGCGGCGCGGACCTATCTCACCGACTTCATCCCGGCCGAGTATTTCGGCCAGAACCACCAGTTCATCGTCGTCGGCATGCGCGAATTGATGGCCAAGGCCAAGGCCGAGCGCGGGCTGAAGATCCCGAACGAGCGCACGATCATCATCACCGGGCTGAAGAAGGGCGAGGTCTGGATCAACATGACACGGGTCAAGGGCACGGATGGCACCGATGCACGCAGCCTGACCAAAGGCGAGATTGAGGGCCGCGCCCAGATCGACGACATCGTCGCCTATCTCGTCGGCTATGTGCCCGGCTTCGAGAACGCCTATTTCACCAAGACGGCGCCCTTCCTCGGCATCCGCGAGACGCGCCGCATCCTCGGCCAGTATGTGATGACGCAGGAGGACGTGCTGGCCTGCAAGCATTTCGACGATGCGATCGCGGTGGCGAGCTACCCGATCGACATCCACCGGCCCGCCGATGATGGCTGCACGTTGATCTGGTGCGGTGACTGCTACGACATTCCCTACCGCTCGCTGGTGCCGCAGAAGATCGGCAATCTGCTGGTGGCCGGGCGCAGCATCTCGGCGACGCATGAGGCGATGGGCGCGATCCGCGTCATGGCGACCTGCATGGCAATGGGCGAGGCAGCGGGCCGCGCGGCCAAGATATCGGTGCGCGGCAATCGCCCGCCGGCCGAGATCGACATCGACGAATTGCGCCGCCAGCAACTCGAACACGGCGTCTATCTGCGCAATCCCGACGGCACGCGCGCCGGGCCGCCGAACCGCGCCGCCGCCTGATGCCTACCGATCGGGCTGCCAGGCCATGAGCGAGCACTTCATCGGCATCGATGTCGGCACCGGCAGCGCCCGCGCCGGCATCTTCACCCGGCGCGGGGAGATGCTCGCGGCGGCGAAGCATGACATCGCGCTCTACCAGGACGGGCCCGATATCGCCGAACAGTCGAGCGCGGATATCTGGCGCGCCATCTGCACCTGCGTGCGCGAGGCCATGGGCCTCGCGGGGCTGGCGCCGGAGGCGATCGGCGGGATCGGCTTCGACGCGACCTGCTCGCTGGTCGTGCTCGGGGAGGGCGGTGCGCCTTTACCTGTCGGCGCGCATGGTGATGCCAGCCGCGACATCATCGTCTGGATGGATCACCGCGCCATTGAGCAGGCCGAGCGCATCAACGCGACCCGCCATCCCGTTCTCGCCTATGTCGGCGGCACGATCTCGCCCGAGATGGAGACGCCGAAGCTGCTCTGGCTCAAAGAGCATCTGCCGCAGACCTACAAGGCGGCCTGGCAGTTCTTCGATCTCGCCGATTTCCTGACCTGGCGCGCCAGCGGCTCGCTTGCGCGCTCGACCTGCACGGTGACGTGCAAATGGACTTATCTCGCGCATGAAGGGCGCTGGGATGAGAGTTACTTCAGGCAGATCGGGCTCGGCGACCTCAGCGAGGACGGTTTTGCCCGCATCGGCACCGAGATCGTGCCGGCTGGCACCGCGCTGGGGGCCGGACTGACCGCAGAGGCTGCGGCCGATCTCGGTTTGAAGCCCGGTACCGCGGTTGCAGCCGGACTGATCGACGCCCATGCCGGAGGCGTAGGCTCCGTCGGGGTCGTCTCGCCGCATGGCACCGCCCTGACTCGCATGGCCTATGTCTTCGGCACGTCGGCCTGCACCATGGCGAGCAGCCGCGAACCGCGCTTCATCCCGGGTATCTGGGGACCGTATTTCTCCGCCATGGCGCCGGGCCTCTGGTTGAACGAAGGTGGCCAATCGGGCGCCGGCGCCGCGATCGAGCAGTTGATCGGCTTCCACCCGGCGGCACCAGAAACTCGCAAGCTGGCCGCGGCAGCGGGGCTTACACTTCCGGCTTGGCTCGCAGAGCAAGCTGTCGCGCGGGCAGGCGGTACATCGGACACGGTAGGGCTGGCCGATGGCCTCGTCGTGGTGCCCGACTTCCTCGGCAATCGCTCGCCGCATGCCGATCCCCTGGCACGTGGGCTGATCGTCGGTCTCGGCATGGAGCGCGACCTTGCGCATCTGGTCGCGCTCTATGTCGCGGGCGTGACCGGGGTCGGCTACGGCCTGCGCCAGATCGTCGATGCGAGCCGCGCCAAGGGCGCCGTAATCGAGGCGGTCGTGCTCAGCGGTGGCGCCGGGCGTGATCCGCTGATCCGGCAAATGCTGGCCGATTGCACCGGACTGGCGGTGCTGGTGCCCGATGGCGTCGACCCGGTGCTGCTCGGCTCGGCGATGCTCGCTGCGACGGCGGCCGGTGCGTTCGCGTCCCTGGACGAGGCCATGATCAGCATGGCCCCGCAGGCCAGTGTTTATCTGCCGGTCGGCGGTGCGATCGCTGAATTGCACGACAGGCGCTTTGCCGCCTTCGAGCATCTCCAGAGAGCCGCGCGAACGGCGCGCGATCTCATGCAAGCCCCCGAGAAACATACAGCTAGGGACCAAACGACGTGACGCAGGAACTGGCCGGAAAAGTCGCGGCGATCACCGGAGCCGCCTCGGGCATCGGTCTCGCCTGTGCGAAGCGCCTGGTCGTCGCCGGCGCGCGCGTCGTCCTGATCGACCGTGATGGTGATGCCCTCTCCCGGGCTTGCGAAGCGCTCGGATCCAAGGCGTCTGCGCTGGTCGTCGATCTGATCGACCCGGCATCGGTCGCCAACATGATGCCGCGGATTCTCGAAGACGCCGGGCAGCTCGACATCTTCCACGCCAATGCCGGCTCCTATGTCGGAGGTCCGGTCAGCGAGGGCGATCCCGATGCCTGGGACCGCATGCTGAACCTCAATGTCAACGCGGTGTTCCGCAGCGTCCACGCCGTGCTGCCGCACATGATCGCGCGCCGCACTGGCGACATCCTGGTGACCAGCTCGGTCGCCGGGGTCGAGGCGGTCGTCTGGGAGCCGGTCTACACCGCCTCGAAGCATGCGGTGCAGGCCTTCGTCCACACGGTCCGGCGGCAGGTCATCCCGCATGGCCTGCGCGTCGGGGCGATCCTGCCCGGCCCGGTGGTGACCGCCCTGATCGCAGACTGGCCGGCGGAAAAGCTCGAAGCGGAACGCGCCCGCGGTGGCCTGATCGAGGCCGAGGAGGTGGCGGAGGCCGTGCACTTCATGCTGACCCGGCCGCGCACGGTCACGATCCGCGACCTCGTGATCCTGCCCCAGAGCACCGACCTCTAGCGGGACGATACGTAGTCGGCGACGAGGTAGACGAAGACGGCGATACCCTCAGAAGCAGCCCGCCAGCGCTGCGAAGAAGGCATCGTCGTTGATTTCGAGGCGCCTACGATAGCCCGGCTTCGAGCGGGCACTCAACACGACCACAACGAGGCGTTTGCGCGGGTTGATGTGGATGAACTGCCCATAGATGCCTTCGGCCTGGAACGTGCCCTTCAGCGCGGGATCATCGAGCACGGGAACCCACCACATATAGCCATAGGGGATGAGCGCCTCGCCGATCCGGTAGGGCGAGCCCGCCTCCTCGCGCCAGCCTTCCGGCAGCAGCTCCTGCGAGCCGACCCGCCCATTGTCGAGGACGAACTGGCCGAAGCGGGCATAGTCGCGGAGCGTCGCATGCAGGCCGCTGCCGGCGATGCCCATGCCGTTCGGGCTCTCGCACCACCAGGAGGCGTCGGCCTCCGTGCCGATCCGCGACCAGAGCTTGTCCGAGAGATAGTCGGCGAGAGGGGTTCTGGTGGCGTGTTCCAGTACCAGGCCGGCGAGGTAGGAATCGCCGGTGTTGTACTTCCAGGAACCGCCCGGCGGCGTCTCGGCGGGCAGGCTCTCCATATGTTTGACGATGCCGCCCGGCACCCAGTTCATCTGGGTATCCATCAGCAGGCGCCGGTCGGAGGCCGGGTCGGTATAATCCTCGTTCCAGCGCACCCCGGTCGCCATGCGCAAGAGCTGGCGCACCGAGACACCGGCATAGAGCCCGCCGAGCGGCACGTAACGCGTCACCGGGTCGTCGAGGTTTTCGATCGCGCCTTCGCGCAGCGCGATGCCGTAGAGCGTTGCGGTGACGGATTTCGCCAGCGAGCAGGACTTCCACTGCGTCTGCGGCCCGATGCCGAGCGAATAGCTCTCCTCGATGACGGCACCGTCCTGCAGCACCATCAGCCCGGCGACGCGGTTCACCGAAAGATAGTCGTAGAGATCGAAGGTCCGGCCGTGATCGTGGATTTCGAGCGGCGGGAGCGTGCGACCGGCATCGGGAAGCGGCGAGACGGTAGCCCCCCGCCGCACCACGCGCGACGGAAACCAGCCGGCCTCCTGCGACATCGCCGCGACCATCTCGTCCGGCCGCAGCGTGCCGTCATAGTAGCGGCGGATGTGTTCGCGTGCGGCGGCGCTCATGCCGGTCGTCGGCGTCATGACCGATCCTCTCGAAGTCCATTGCGCGCTGCCATCGTCACCGTCAGAGCGGGGCGTGAGGTGCCGAATAGGTGCCGCGGGCGAAACGGTCCAGCCTGAGCGGCGCCAGGATCGTGGCCGGGGTCTCGCCTCTGGCCAGCCGGGCTATGTGACGGCCGACCGCGGGTGCGAGCCCGAAGCCATGGCCGGAGAAGCCGGTTGCGACGACCAGCCCGCCGATCTCGGCCGGTGCATCGAGCACCGGCAGCGCGTCGGGCAGGACATCGATGCGGCCGGCCCAAGATTTGACGATCTCGATCCCGGCGGCACCGGCGAACAGGTTGCGGATCGCAGCGCCGGTCCGCGCTGCCAGCTTGCGGTTCGCAGGGATGCGGGGGTGCCGTGCGACGGCACGTTCGTGACCCGGTATAAAGAAGCGCTGATGCAGATCATCGACGAAAGGACGCCCCAGTCGCAGCGAGAAGCCACTGCCATGGCGCAGCAGCCCCGGCAGAAAGAAGCGCGCGGCCCGGAAGGAATCGAGCGACAGGTCGATATCGGAGGTGGAATCGGCCGCAATGATGCAGGAGCCGTCGGCTCGTTGACGCAGGCCGATGCCGAAACCGCAGAAGCAGGCCTCGCTCAGCGGGGGTAGCGGCGCAGTCAGGGAGACGGTGCTGCGCACGCTCTGCTGCGGCAGTGACAGCCCGAGCGGAGCGAGGAGCCGATGGCTCTGGGCACCGGCAGCGCAGACCACAGCGCTACTGCGGATCAGGCCGTGCTCGGTCTGGACGCCGCTGATCGCCCCGCCGGTGGTTTCGATGGTGAGCGCGCCGCAATCCTCGACGATGCGGACGCCGCGCCTTGCCGCAGCCCGGGCGAAGGCCAGGGTCGCCAGCACCGGCTCGGCCTGCCCGTCAGTTGCGGTGTAGAGCGCGCCTTCCGTCCTGCCGTGCAGTGACGGCAGCAAAGCTGTGACCTCGCTGGTGGAAAGCAGGCGAGCCTCGCGAGCGGTATCGCGCGTTTTCTCGTGCCAGCCGGCGAAGGCGGACATTTCCTTCTGCGTCGCGGCGACGAAGATGCAGCCGGTCCGACGCCAGCCGACGGTGGTTTGGAGCTCGCGCTCCAGGTCCGGCCACGACGCGAGCGCCTCAACGGCGAGCGGCAGCTCCAGCGGATCGCGATATTGCGTCCGGACGAAGCCCCAGTTCCGGCCGGATTGCTGCGACGAGACCTTGTCGGCCTCGAGCAGCACCGTGCTCAGCCCGGCTCCGGCGAGATGAAAAGCGGCGGCAGCACCGATGATGCCACCGCCGATGACGACGGCATCGGCCTGCCCAGGGAGGGAATCGGCAGCCGCGATGACGTCGTCAGGAACGTGCGAGCGCAGGCTAAGCATCGACATCGACGATGGCGTCCATGTCCATCTCGACCAGGATGTCGGGATCGAAGAGCCCGGCCTCGACCGTGGTGCAGGCTGGCTTCACCTCCCGGAAGGCCTCCGCGAACACCGCCATCACCGCCTCGTAATCGGCGGCACGGGCGATGAACATGCGCACGCGGACGACGTCGGTGAGCCCTACTCCGGCCCGGGCAAAGGCGGCCGCAGCATTGCGGAAGAGCTGGCGGGTCTGTTCCGCTACGCCCTCGGCCAACGTGCTCGTCGCATAATCGTAGCCGGTCGTGCCTGACAGCATGACGTGTGAGCCGACGACGACGGCGCGGCTATAGCTGTACTGCGCCTCGAAAGCGCTGCCGGATGAGATGTTGCGCCGGCGCGGCGCCTGCAAACCGGTCCCGCTCATGGATGTTGCTCCGCTGATCTGTTCGGGCCAAGGCAAGCCCGGACGCGGCGGCGATGTCGATTTCAATAATTGGGGCCGGGGCTCAGGGAATTCGGGCCGTCCGCGTGCTGCCCGGCGGCCCAGCTTTTGAGGTGTCGGCCCCCAATTATTGAAATCGACTGCGGAGCGGCGCGGTGCTGTCGTTGATCCTGCCGGTGGGTGGCTACCGGTGGCCGATGACGGGAAAGCTGGTGCGGGGACGATGCGGGTCGATGTGATCGTTGTGGGAGGCGGGATCGCGGGAGCTTCCGCGGCCTATTTCCTGTCCCGGCACGGCTCGGTCGCGCTGATCGAGCGCGAGGCGCAGGCCGGATATCACAGCTCGGGGCGCTCGGCTGCGCAGTTCACCGTCGGTATCACCGCTCCGACGATGCGGCGCATGGCGCAGGCGAGCCGCGCCTTCCTTGAGGCACCGCCGCCCGGCTTCTGCGCCCATCCGATCATGACGCCGCGCGGCTGCCTGACGGTTGCCGCCGCCGGCCAGGAAGACAGGCTGGCGCGGCTGGAGGAGCGCATCCTCTCGGTCGGCGCCCGGGCTGAACGATTGGACGCTCCCTCGGCGCTAGCGCTCTTTCCCGCGCTCCGGCCGGAGAAGGTCCAGGCCGGCGTCAACGAGCCCGACGCCATGGACATCGATGTCGACATGCTGCTGCAGGGCTATCTGCGCGGCGCCAGGGCGAATGGCGCGACGATCGTGCTGAAGGCAGGCGTCGACTCCATCAGCCGCGACGCAGCCGGCTGGACGGTGGCCTGGCCCGGCGGCGAGGTGCAGGCGCCGCTGCTGGTCAATGCCGCCGGCGCCTGGGCCGACGAGGTCGCCCGTCTCGCCGGTATCGCCCCGCTCGGCATTGTGCCGAAGCGCCGCACCGCCTTCACCTTCGCGCACCAGCCCGACCATGACGCCCGCGCCTGGCCGCATGTCAGCACTGTCGACTACCGCTGGTATGTGAAGCCCGAGCCCGGCTGCCTGATGGGCAGCCTCGCCGATGCGACCCCAGTCGTGCCGGGCGATGCCTATGCCGACGATCTCGATGTCGCGCAGGCGATCGACAATATCGAGCAGGATACCAGCTTCCGCGTTGGCCGCCCGCTGAGCCAATGGGCCGGCCTGCGCAGCTTCGTCGCCGATGCGGAGCCGGCCGCCGGCGCGCGGCCGGGCGAGCCTGGCTTCTTCTGGCTGGTCGGGCAGGGCGGCTGCGGCATCCTGACCTCGCCGGCGATGGGCGAGGCGACGGCCGCCTTGCTCGCCGGGCGTGCGTTGCCGGCCGCCATGACCGAGCTCGGTGTCACGGCCGCAGACCTGTCGCCGACCCGAAGCAGCCTGGAACGATCCGGCTGAACCATCAGCCGAGAAGACATGGCCGAGGCTGAACACAGCCCGGACACAATGAGGGGAGATCGATATGACGGACCCTGACAAGCGCAGGACATATCAGAGTCGGCGCGAGATGCTGACGCTCGGCCTCGGCGCTGCAGCGCTGGCGGCGGGAGGTGCGCAGGCGCAGCCGCGTCCGCCGCAACAGCCGAAGGGCCAGGTCGTCGCGGGCCTGTCGCAGGAGCCGACGGTCTTCAACCCACTGATGCCGGGCAGCGAGGTCGACCAGGGCGTCTGGTGGCAGCTCTTCAGCCCGCTCTGGTTCGTCGATCCCGACGGCCGCCTCGTGCCTGACCTCGCGACCGAGGTGCCGAGCATCGGCAATGGCGGCCTATCGGCCGACGGACTGAGCTGGAAGATCAAACTGCGGCGCGACGCGAAATGGCATGATGGCACGCCGTTCACCGCCGAGGACGTCAAATACACGCTCGACCTGATCAACACGCCCGGCTTCCGGGTGCGCAACCGGGTCGGTCACAGCCTCGTGCGCGACATCAAGGTCGTGGCGCCCGACGAGATTCAATGGCGCATGGAGAGCGCCTACTCGCCCTATCTTTCGATCCTGGCGCTGACCTTCATCATCCCCAGGCACATTCTCGAGAAGGCATCCGATCCGAATACGGCGCCGTTCAACGGGGCGCCGGTCGGCACCGGCCCGTTCCGCTGGGGCGAGCGCGCCGCTGGCGACCATCTGCTGCTGCGAGCCAACAGCACCTATCATGGCGATGGCCCTTATCTGGAGCGCGTTGTCTTCAAGTATATTCCGGACCTGACGGTGCTCTACACGCAGTTCCGCACCGGTCAGGTCGACTATCTCGGCATCGGCGGCATCGCGGCGCATTTCGTCAAGGAGGCGCAGGGGCTGCGCGGCCGGCGCATCTCGCGCTCGCCGACGCCGTTCATCGAGCATATCGCGCTCAATCTCGAATTCGGCCCCTTCACCGACAAGGCGGTGCGCGAGGCGCTCTACCTCGCCATGAACAAGCAAGCGCGCATCGACGCGCTCTATTACGGCCTGCCGGTGCCGACGGAGTCCTTCCTGCCGCGCGAATCCTGGGCCTATGACGATGGCCTGCCGGCGCATCGCCACGACCCGGCCAAGGCCAACGCCATCCTCGACGCGGCCGGCTGGGCGCGCGGTGCCGATGGCATCCGCCAGAAGAACGGAGTGCGCCTCGAATTCTCGAACTCGACCACGGTCGGTAATCCGGGCCGCGAGCAGTCGCAGCAATTGCTGATGCAGGACTGGCGCGCGGTCGGCGCGGGCTTGCGCATCAACAACATGCCGGGCGCGGTGATCTGGGGCGATTTCTGGCAGAAGTCGAAATTCGAGTCGGTGATGGTCGGCTCGAACTTCATGATCGGCAACGATCCCGATGTGACGCCGCGTTTCGCCTCGACCGCGATCCCGGCGAAGGCTGGCACAGGGCTCAACACCTATCAGTACGGCAACCCCGAGATGGACCGGCTGCTCGCCGAGGGCGCCAGCCAGTTCGACCCGCAGGAACGCAAGACAATCTACGGCCGGATCCAGCGCATCATCCGCGACGACCTCGTCCTGCTGCCGATCTACCAGACCGTGTTGGCCGAGGGCATCAAGGACGGCATGCAGGGCTTTGCGCCCAACATCAACTGCTCGTCGAGCTGCTGGAACATGCGCCGCTGGTACTGGGCGGCGTGACCGGCTGAGATGGGTCCGTTCCTCGCAAGGCGACTCTGGCAGTCGCTGCTCCTCCTCACGATCGTCTCGGCGATCGGCTTTGCCATCCTGCACCTGGCGCCCGGCGGGCCGATGTCGCAATTCGCCCAGTCGGCCCAGATGACGCAGGAAGACCTCGACCGGATCAGCCGCGAGCTCGGCCTCGATCGGCCGCTGCCGGTACAGTATCTCGACTGGCTGCGGCGTATGCTGACCGGCGACTGGGGCCGTTCCTATCGCGACAATGCCCCGGTCTGGAGCGTCATCGCCTCGCATCTGCGGGCGACCTTCGAGCTGATGGCGGCCTCGACGCTGATCGCCATGCTGCTCGGCTGCGCCATCGGCATCCTCGG
The DNA here is from genome assembly GCF_053645455.1 of Allobosea sp. NPDC055332. Lineage (NCBI taxonomy): Bacteria > Pseudomonadati > Pseudomonadota > Alphaproteobacteria > Hyphomicrobiales > Alloboseaceae > Allobosea > Allobosea sp. NPDC055332. Next base: position 590,596 of record NZ_JBSHMO010000004.1, read on the forward strand.
CGCGATCCGGCGCTATTCGCTCTTCGACATGGCCGCGACGGTCGGCGCCATGATCGCCCTGTCGATCCCGACCTTCTGGTTCGGCCTGATCGCGATCTATCTCTTCTCGGTCGAGCTCGGCTGGCTGCCGGCCGGCAACCGCCAGACGATCGGCGACGGTTCGCTTCCCGACGTGCTGCACCATATGATCGCGCCGGTCATGGTCCTGGCCCTGGTCGAGACTGCGGTCTGGGCGCGCTTCACGCGCTCGGCCGTACTCGACGTGATCGGCCAGGATTATATCCGCACGGCCCGTGCCAAGGGCGTGCCGGAGCAGGCAGTGCTCAGCCGCCATGCCTTGCGCAACGCGCTGCTGCCGCTGATCACGCTCGCCGGCCTGCAGTTCCCGACTTTGCTCGGCGGGGCGCTCGTCACCGAGACGGTGTTCACCTGGCCGGGCATGGGCCGGCTCTTCCTCGATTCGATCGAGTATCGCGACTATCCGGTGGTGATGGGCATCCTGATGCTGTCGGCGCTGATGGTGCTGATCGGCTCGCTGATCGCCGACATGCTCTACGCGGTCGCCGATCCACGCATCCGGCTAGGCTGACCCATGAGTGCAGACATATTCCAGTTGTCGATCGATGCCGAAAGCCTCGCCCGGAAGAGCGCCTGGACCCGCTTCCGGCGGCACCGGCTCGCCATGGCGGGCACGGCGATCATCCTCATCCTGGCGTTCACCTGCTTTCTCGGCCCGTTCGTTCTGCCGTTCGACGAGACCCATATCGACGTGATGAACCGGTTCGCGCCGCCGCTGGCGAGTGCGCATCTGCTCGGCACCGACGAACTCGGCCGCGACATGCTGGCTCGGCTGATGATGGGTGGGCGCATCTCGCTCGGCATCGGCTTCACCGCCATGGCGATCGCGATCGCCATCGGCACCGGCGTCGGGATGATCGCCGGCTACCATGGCGGCGCCATTGGCTCGCTGCTGATGCGCTTCGTCGATGCGATCCTGTGCTTTCCGACGATCTTCCTGCTGCTGGCGCTGGCGGCGCTGGTCAAGCCGGGGCTGGCTTCGATGGTCCTGCTGATCGCGGCGACCTCCTGGATGAACGTCGCGCGCATCGTCGAGGCGCAGATCAAGGCCCTGCGCGAGCAGGACTACGCCGTGGCGGCGCGCTCTTTCGGCGCCTCGCATCTGCGGGTGATGCTCCGCGAGCTCCTGCCCAACGCCATGGCGCCGATCGTCGTCGCGGCGACGCTCAACGTCGCCCGCGCCATCCTGCTCGAATCCTATGTCAGCTTCCTCGGCTACGGCATCCAGCCGCCGGCCGCGAGCTGGGGAAACATGCTCAATAACGCCCAGATCTACCTGACGAGCGCGCCATGGCTTGCGATCCTGCCCGGGATCGCCATTACACTGGCGGTGACGAGCTTCAACTTCACAGGAGACGGGCTGAGGGATGCGCTCGACCCGCGCATGGACATTCGATGAGACGGGCGGCCGCGACAGCACGGCGCCCGAGCCCGCAGCCATGACCCGGCGACTGCCCTCGCTCAATGCCCTGCGCTGCTTCGAGATCGTCGCGGCGCAGCTCAGCATCAAGAAAGCCGCGGCGGCGCTCAATGTCAGCGAGAGCGCCGTCAGCCGGCAGGTCAAGATCCTCGAGGACCAGCTCGGCACGCCGCTGTTCCAGCGAACCCATAACGGGCTCGAGATTACCGATGCCGGCCAGCGCCTCGCGCTCAGCGTCAAGGAGGCGTTCGACCACATTGCGGAGGCGATCACGCCGTTTCGCGCCGAGCAGGAGACGGTCACGATCAAATGCCTGCCGACCTTCGCGCTACGCTGGCTGCTGCCGCGCCTGAAGGCTTTCCAGGAACGGCACCCGCTGGTGAAGGTCAGCGTCCAGACCCGGCTGAACGACATGACGCTCAACGATGCCGACGCCGATCTCGGCATCCGCTACGGCATGGGCAACTGGCCGCTCGACTGCGTCACCGAGCTCTATCCGGAATGGATCCTGCCGGTCTGCGCGCCCTCCTATGGTGGTGGCCGGTTTTCCGGCGAGGACCTGCCCGAGGCGACGCTGCTTCACCCGCTGCCCGACCGGCGCGACTGGCGGACCTGGTCCGAGAAATCGGGGATGCAGATCGAGACCCGGCACGGGCTCGATTTCGATGCGCTCGACATGGCGCTGAGCGCCGCCGAGGCCGGGCTCGGCGTCGCCATGACCGACGTCGTCCTCGCCCATGAGGCGATCCAGGACGGCAGGCTCATCGTGCCGCTGCGCAAGGCCGTGCCGACCGGCATCTCCTATTACCTCGTCAGGCCGCCGGGCATGCGCCGGCGCCGCGAGGTCAAGCTGGTCGACGAGTGGATCTGCGACGAGATCTCGGCCGCACGCGAACTGGTCGGGCGCTACGCAGCCTGAAGGCGGGCTGCCTCTAATTTTCAGAAGCCCCCCACGAATAAACGCGGTCGACGGTCGGCGTCGCACCGCGCTACCGCATCGCTCGATCATCAGATGACGTCGCGCGAGTGTTCGTGCGGCGCTGTCGGCGTGTCCGTGAAAATGCATTGATTGAAGTAATTATAAAGTATTCGTTGCAAAATTGGCACGTATGCATGCTATCTAGCGACCATTTCTTATTGCAACGTCTGCGTGCTTTTCTTTTTAGATCGTGACGAACAGGGTTCCCGCTAGCTGGAATCAACTCCGGCGGCGGTTCCGGGGTCTCGTCATGTCGAAAATTCGTCTTGCAATGTTGCCGTCTCGATCTGTTCCCTGCGGTGCGGCCGGGCGCGCAAGGCTCACGCCGTCCTTGCTCGCGGGCACTGCCCTTGCCGTCCTCGCCGCTTCGGCAGCGAGCGCCCAGGGACGCAATGACGGTCAGGTACGGCTCGACGAGATCGTGGTCGAAGGTCCGGCCGGCGCCTCCAGCGTGCCCGCTCCGTTTGCCGGCGGGCAGGTCGCCCAGGGTAGCCGCCTCGGCTTGCTCGGCAATGCCGAGACGCTGAAATCGCCGTTCAGCACGACGAGCTATACCGGTGAACTCGCCCGCAACCTCCAGGCCTCGACGGTCGCCGACGCGCTGATCCTCGATCCGTCGGTGCGCAGCTCGCATCCGTCGGGCGGTATCGTCGATTCCTTCAACATTCGCGGCTTCCCGATCGGCGAGGGCAATAGCGGCGAGATCGCCTTCGACGGCGTCTTTGGCGTCGCGCCGAACTATCGCGTCTTCACCGACTATGCCGAGCGTATCGAGATCCTGAAGGGGCCTGCGGCGGCGCTGACCGGTATCGCGCCCAATGGCGGCGTCGGCGGCGTGATCAACGTCGTGCCCAAGCGGGCCGAGGGCGATCTCACTCGCGTCGGGGCCGAGTTCTCGTCGCGGGCCTATGGCGGCGCGACCTTCGACGTCGCTCGCCGCTTCGGCGCGGGCCGCGAGTTCGGCGTGCGCGTCAATGGTTCGCTGCGCGGCGGCGATACGGCCGTGAACCGGCAATCCGAGACGACCGGCATCGGCTCGCTGGCGCTTGATTATCAGGGCGCGCGCTTCCGCAGCTGGCTCTATGCGCTGGCGCAGCGGGACGAACTCGACGCGCCCAACCGTCCGTTCCTGATGACGCGGGGCCTGCGCGTTCCCTCGGCCCCGAGCGGGCGCGAGAACGTCATCCAGCCCTGGGAATGGTCGCGCATCGATGATCGCTCGGTGCTGTGGAAGAACGAATTCGACCTCACCGACAGCATCACCGTCTTCGGCAATGCCGGCGGCTCGCAGACCCGGGTCGAGCGCTTCTTCGGCCTGCCGACCATCCTCAACGCTCGCGGCGACACCAGCCACACACCGCAATATTTCGATCTCGGCATCGGCCGACAGAGCTATGAAGCCGGCATCCGCGCCCGCTTCGAGACCGGCTTCGTCAAGCATTCGCTGACGTTGCAGGCCTCCTATTATCGCGAGACGCTGGAACGGGCCCTGACGAACGGTACGGCCGTCCTCTCGAACATCTATGCGCCGAGCTGGAGCGCCACGCAGTTTGCGACTCGCGCCCCGCGCACGCGCCTCTCCGACAGCGACCTGACCAGCTTCGCGCTGGCCGACACGATGTCGGCCTTCGACGACCGCGTCATGCTGACGCTCGGTCTCCGGCGCCAGTCGGTCGCGACCAACAATTATGCGGCGGGGACCGGTATCCTGACCTCGGCCTATGACGAGAGCGCCACCACGCCGATGGTGGGCCTCGTGCTGCGGCCGCTGGACTACCTCTCGGTCTACGCGAACTACGTGGAGGGCCTGAGCCGTGGCGACGTCGCTCCGACCACGGCAAGCAATGCCGGCGAGACCTTCGCGCCTTACCGCACCAAGCAGTACGAGGCGGGCGTCAAGCTGCAATATGGCAGCTTCGGCGCCTCGCTCGCCGGCTTCCAGATCGACAAGCCGAGCGGCGAACTGAATGGCGGCCTGTTCTCGGTCACCGGCGAGCAGCGCGTGCGCGGGCTCGAGCTCAGCGTCTATGGCGAGGTCACGCCGCAGCTGCGCCTGCTGGGTGGCGCCTCGCTGCTCGACGGCAAGCTGACCAAGACCGCGGTTGCCGCCAATCTCGGCAACCGGCCGATCGGCGTCGCGCCGGTGCAGCTCAATCTCGGCGCCGAATGGGACGTGCCCTGGCTCAAGGGGCTGACGCTCACTGGCGCGCTCGTCTACACCGGCAAGCAGTATATCGACGCGGCCAATACCCAGTCGCTGCCGGACTGGACGCGGTTCGATCTCGGCGCGCGCTACGCCACCGAGATCGCCGGGCGCAAGACCGTGTTCCGTGCGACGGTCCAGAACGTCGCCGACACCAAGTACTGGTCGAGCGTCGCCTCTTTCGGCACCTTCTATGTCGGTGCGCCGCGCACCTTCCGGCTGTCGATGTCGATGGATCTCTAGCATGAGCGGAGCGCTGCGGTTCCGTGGGGCAAGCGCCCTGCGCTGGCTGATGCTGGCGCCGCTGATCTGGCTCGCGCTCATGCCGGCGCGCGCGGTGGCGGAGACCGTTACGGTGACCGATGTGGCCGGGCGACAGGTCTCCGTCACGGTTCCCGTCCGCCGTGTCATCCTCGGCGAAGGCCGGCAGATCCACGTCACCGCGGCGCTGGACCGCGATGATCCGTTCGGGCGCATCGTCGGCTGGGGCGAGGACTTCGAGAAATCCGATCCCGACACGCACGCGGTCTATGTGGCGCGCTTTCCGCAGGCCAAGGTGCTGCCGCGCTTTGGTTCGCCGAATAGTGGCGCCTTCGACATCGAGAAGGCGATCTCGCTGCAGCCCGATCTCGTCGTGCTCGGCGCCGAGACGCAGCGCCCGGCCGGGGAAATCCGCCTGGTCGAGCGGCTGGCCGCGGCAGGCATCCCGGTCGTCTATGTCGATTTCCGGCATGCGCCCTCGCGGAACAGCGAGCCGTCGCTGCGCCTGCTCGGACAGCTTTTCGGCCGCAGCGAGATCGCGGAGGCGCTGATCACCTTCCGGGCTGCGGAGATTGCTCGTGTGACGGAGCGGCTCGCTACAGCCGGGCCACTCGCTAGGCCACTCGTCATGCTCGACCGGATTCCCGGCTATTCGGACGAGTGTTGCCTGAGCTTCGGAAACGAGAACTTCGGCGCCATGGTCGCCACCGCAGGCGGCATCAATCTCGGCAGCGAGCTGCTCGCCGGTACGTTCGGGGCAATCAATCCCGAGACGATCATCGTGCGCGATCCCGATGTGGTGATCGTCACTGGCGGCAACTGGGAGGCGCTGGCGCCGAATGGCGCCTGGGTCGGTCTCGGCCCCGGCGCCGATCTTGGCAAGGCGCAGGAGAAGCTCGCTGCGCTGGCGGCGCGGCCGGCCTTCCGAACGACGAAGGTGGTCAGGGCCGGCCGCGTTCATGCGGTCTGGCACCAGTTCTATACGAGCCCGTATCAGTTCGTGGCGCTGCAGCGGATCGCGGGCTGGCTGCATCCGGAGCTGTTCGTCGATCTCGATCCTGAGGACACGCTGCGCCGATTGCACGAGCGCTTTCTGCCTATCCCTCACCGGGCCGGCTATTGGCTCGATCTCAGGCGCTAGCAGGAAGGCGGTCGCGGTGCTGGGTTGCGACCGTCACGCACTTGGAAGGCGCGCTCGCAGGATCTGCCCGGTCTCGGATTCGGTCAGGAGCAAGGTCTCGCCGTCAGGCCGGAGCGCCGCATTCGTCACCGTCCGGCCGGCGCAGGAGATCACGCGATAGAGCGGCACGCCGAGCGGCGAGAGAACCCAGGCACAGCCATGGCCGGGATCGCAGACGATCAAGCGGCCATGAGCGTCCACCACCAGCCCGTCCGGTCCGGACAGGCCTCCGGGCAGCTGGGCGAAGACCTGGGTCTTGCCGGCCTGAACGTTGGGATCGAGCGGCACGCGCCAGATTTGGGCGGCGCGGGTCAGCGCCAGGAAGGCGTGGGTGCCCTCGCGCGATATGGCGACGCCGTTTGGGCTCGGCGCGTTGGCGATGATCCGGTCGAGGCGGCCATCCTGCCAGAGCCGGTAGAGCCGGCCGCTGGCGTCCTGCATGCCGGTCTGACCCTGGTCGGTGAACAGGATCGAGCCGTCGGGCAGGAGCTGGAGGTCGTTCAAGCCCTTGAAGCCTTCGCTGTTCACCGCGCCGAGGATGGTCTCGACCGTCCCGTTCCCCGGATCGATCGAGAGCAAGCCACGGCGATAGTCGGCGACGAGCAGCCGGCCGTCCGGTGCGACCTTCATCCCGTTCGGCCAGCCGTCATAGGCGACGACCAGACGCCACTGCCCGGCCGGGTCGATCGCGAAAATCCGCCCGAACGGGATGTCGACGACATAGAGCGTGCCATCGGGGGCAAGGCACGGCCCTTCCAGGAAGGAGCCGATCGCCTGCCCGCCCTTGTTGGCGATGCTCCAGGCGCTCGCACGCCGATCCCGGAACGCTTCGGGCAGGCTGGTAAAGACGTCCGTCTCGATCGGCTGCGGCGGCGTGAACCAGCTCATCGATCAGCTCCCTGAAAATCGGCAAGGCTTCAGGGTGCTACTGCACCTGCGCCGCGCGGACGACCTCGCCCCAGCTCTTGAGCTCGCTTGCGATGAACCTGCTGAAGTCATCGGGTGAGCCCGGTTGCAAGAAGCCGCCCTGCTCGGTGATGCGCTTGGCAACACCGGGATTGCGCGTCGCCTGGACAGCGAGCTCGTTGAGGCGGACGACGATCGGCTCCGGCGTCCCCGCCGGCGTGAGCAGGCCGAACCATTGCGAGGAGACGAAGTCCTTGACGCCGGCCTCGACGAGGGTCGGCACCTGCGCCGCGATCGGCAGCCGCTCGGCGCCGGTGGTCGCGATCAGCCTGAGCTGACCGCCCTCGATGAAGGAGAGTGCGGTCGGCGCTGCCGTGAACAGCATCTGGATCTGCCCGGCGACGACGTCCTGGAGGGCGGCGGCGGCGCCGCGATAGGGCACGTGCTGCAGGTTCGCGCCGGTTTTCAGCCGGAACTGCTCGCCCTGGAGATGCGGAACGGTGCCGACCCCGCCCGAGCCGAAATTCAGCTTGCCGGGGTTCTGCCTGGCATAGGCGATCAGCTCGGCGACCGTTTTGGCCGGCACGCTCGGATGCACGACGAGCACCGAGGGGAAGCTCGCGATCAGGCAGACCGGCCTGAACATCTTCAAGGGATCGATCCCGGCCGCCGGCGTCAGCGTCGGCGTCACCGCCATGGTGGAATCGCCGAGCAGCACCGTGTAGCCGTCGGGCTTGGCGGCCGCGACGTCCTTCATGCCGATGCCGCCGGCCGCGCCGGTCTTGTTCTCGACGAAGAAGCGGTGGCCGTTGGTCTGCTCGCCCATCGCCTCGGCGATGAGCCGCCCGACGAAATCGGTGGTGCCGCCGGCGGCGTAGGGCACGACCATCCGGATGTTGGCCGATGGATAGGCCTGTGCCAGCGCCGTGCTGGAGAGCCGGCCGAGCCCGAGCGAAGCGGCGGACACCCCCAGTGAAGCGTGCAGGAACGAGCGGCGAGAAAGCTGCGTCATGATGGTCTCCCCCGAGATGGCTCTTGGTTATTGATCGGTCGGCGATGGCTGCGCGGCCTGCGCTTCGGGCAGCCGGCGCTCGGGCACGCCCTGGTAGGCCCAGAGCCATTCGCGCGGCAGCGGGCCCTTGTTGCGCTCGGGCTTCTGCGACTGCTCCCAGGCATGGGCGAGGATGCCGACCGAGCGCGAGAGCACGAAGAGGCCGCGCGTCAGCGGCGGCGGGAAGCCGAGCTCGCCATAGATGACGGCGGTGGCGCCATCGATGTTGAGTGGGATGTGCTTGCCTTTGCGGCGCGCGACAGTGGCCTCGACCGCCTCGGCGATGTCGGCAAAACGTCCTGCCACTGTTCCTTGGCCGGCTGCCTCACGCACCAGCGCAAGCAATCGCGGCGCCCGCGGGTCGAGCGGGTGGAAGCGGTGGCCGAGGCCCGGCACATAGCCGCTCTCGGCGAAGAAGCGGGTGACGCGCTCCTCGACGGCGTTCCCGATTGGCTCTCCCGCATCCATCGCCGCCGCGATCTCGCCGAAAAGGCCGAGCGCCTGCTCGCCGGCGCCGCCATGAACGTCGCCGAGCACGTTGATGGCGGAGGCCATGGCGCTGTTGATGCCGACGCCGCAGGTGGCGGCCATGCGGGCGATCGCGATCGAGGGCGCCTGCGGGCCGTGATCGACCGCAGCTCCCAGCGCCGCACCGAGCAGCTCGGCCTGAGCTTCACTCGGCAACTCGCCGCGCAGCATCAGCCAGATCATCGCCGGGAAGCTGATCCGCCCGATCAGGTCCTCGATCGGGTAGCCACGCAACCGGATCAGGCCGGGCCGCATCTCGATGATCTGCGTCGACCACCACTCCTCGCCGCGCTCGCGGCCTTCCTTGCGCGTGCCCTCGCTCATGCCTGCCTCCTCGTGCCGCGCTGTTGGCGCGCTTCCGCCAGGATCTCTTCGCTGTGCTCGCCGAGCTTCGGCGGCGGCTGCGTCGGCCGGGGCGCCTCGCCGTCGACGAGGAAGCCGCCGCGAATGACCGTCAGCGGACGGTCGCCAGCACCGGTCTCGAAGTGGGTGGTCATGTTGCGGGAGGTCACCTGCTTCTCCTGCAGGACCTGCGGGATCGACAGCACGCGCCCGGCCGGGACGCCGGCCTGGTTGAGGCGATCCTCCCAGTCCGCGGCCGGGGCTGAGGCGAGCGCCCCCTCGATCAGGTTCTTGAGCTCGCCGCGATGGTGCTTGCGTGCCTCGCGCTCGCTGAAGCGCGGGTCGCTCGCAAGCTCGAGCCGCCCGATGACGCTGCAGAGCGCGATGAACTGCTCCTGCTTGTTGGCGGCGATGTTGAGCAGTCCGTCGCCGGTCTCGAAGGCGCCGGAAGGTGCCGCCGTCATGTTCTCATTGCCCATCGCCCGGGGCTCGATGCCGGCCGTCAGATAGTTCGATACCGGCCAGCCCAAGGCGCTGAGCGTGCATTCGAGCATGGAGACGTCGAGGAAGGCGCCTTCGCCGGTGCTGGCGCGGCGCAGCAGGGCGGAGACCACCGCGAAGGCGCCGAACAGGCCGCCGAGCGTGTCGCAGACGGGGTAGCCGACCCGCAAGGGCGCGGTCTCCGGCGTGCCGGTGATGCTCATGACCCCGGAGAGGCCCTGGATGATCTGGTCATAGGCGGGATTGTCCCGCATCGGCCCGGTCTGGCCGAAACCGGAGATCGCGCAATAGACCAGGCCCGGGCGGATGGCGCGCAGGCTCTCATAGCCGAGCCCGAGGCGGTCCATCACACCCGGCCGGAAATTCTCGACGAGCGCATCCGCCGTGGCGACGAGGTCGCGGAACTGCGCCTGGCCGTTTGCGCTCTTGAGGTCGACGACGACGGAGCGCTTGCCGGCGTTCTGGGCCAGGAAGGAGGCACCCATCGCCGCCTTGTTGAGTTCCGGCGCGCCGCCGAGCTGTCGGGCGAGGTCGCCGCCATTGGGCGCCTCGACCTTGATGACATCAGCCCCGAGCAAAGCGAGCTGGTAGCCGCAATAGGGGCCGGCCAGCACATTGGTGAGGTCGAGGACGCGAAGGCCTTGAAGGAGTTGGGTCATCTTATGTCTCGCTCGTCAGGCATCGCCGGGGACATGGTCGGGGCGCGGCCCGCGCCAGGCCTGGATCAGCTGGTAGAGTCGCGGGCCGAACAGCGCGGCGAAGGCCAGCGCCAAGAGCGCAGCGGAGAGCGGCTGGGTGAACAGCACCGTCCAGTCGCCGCCTGAGATCGTCATCGCCCGGCGGAACTCGGTCTCGGCCATCGGCCCGAGGATCATCCCGATCACGACCGGCGCGGTCGGGAAGTCGAAGCGGCGCATCAGGAAGCCGACGCCGCCGAGGACGTAGAGCAGGATGAGGTCGATCGGCGATTGCGAGATGCCGTAGGAGCCGACCGTCGCGAAGACGAGGATGCCGGCATAGAGGAGCGGCGCCGGGATTTTCAGGATGCGGACCCAGAGCCCGACCAGCGGCAGGTTCAGGACGACGAGGAGGACGTTGGCGACATAGAGGCTGGCGATCAGGCCCCAGACCAAAGCCGGCTGGGTGTCGAGCAGCAGCGGCCCGGGCTGGATGCCGTAGCTCTGGAAGGCCGAGAGCATGATCGCGGCGGTCGCCGAGGTCGGCAGGCCGAGCGTCAGCATCGGGACCAGCACGCCGGCGGCGGAGGCGTTGTTGGCGGCTTCGGGGCCGGCGACGCCCTCGATCGCGCCGACCGTGCCGAACTCCTCGGGCTTCTTCGACAGGCGCTTCTCGAGGACATAGGACAGGAAGGTCGGGATTTCGGCCCCGCCGGCCGGCATGGCTCCGATCGGGAAGCCGATCGCCGTGCCGCGCAGCCAGGGCTTCCAGGAGCGCGACCATTCCTCGCGCGTCATGTAGAGCGAGCCGCGCAGGGGCACGATCTCGTCCTTGCCGGCATGGCGCCGGGCAGCGACGTAGAGCGTCTCGCCGACCGCAAACAGGCCGACCGCCGCCACGATGACATTGGTGCCGTCGAGCAATTCGGTCAGGCCGAAGGTGAAGCGCGGCTGGCCGGTCTGCAGATCGATCCCGATCATGCCGAGATAGAAGCCGAGGAACAGGCTGGCGAGGCCGCGGACGGCGGAGGAGCCGAGTACGGCCGAGACGGTGACGAAGGCGAGCACCATCAGCGAGAAGTATTCGGCCGGGCCGAATAGCAGCGCGAGGCTGACGACGACCGGGGCCAGGAAGGTGACGCCCATCGTGCCGATCGTGCCGGCGACGAAGGAGCCGATCGCGGAGGTCGCGAGCGCCGCACCGGCCCGGCCGGAGCGGGCCATCTTGTTCCCCTCGAGGGCAGTAACGATCGTCGCGCTTTCGCCCGGCGTGTTGAGCAGGATCGAGGTGGTCGAGCCGCCATACATCGCGCCGTAATAGATGCCGGCGAAGAGGATGAAGGCTGCTTCCGGCGCGACCTGGAAGGTGATCGGCAGCAGGAGCGCGATGGTGAGCGCCGGCCCGAGGCCCGGCAGTACGCCGATGGCGGTGCCGAGCGTCGTCCCGACGAGGCACCAGAGCAGGTTGTTCGGCGAGAAGGCGACCGAAAAGCCGTTAGCGAGCTGGGAGAACGTATCCATCTCAGCCCCCCAGCAGGTTTTCGATGAGGCCGGCGCCGATGTTGACGCCGAGCGCCTTGGCGAAGCCGAAATAGGCGGCGAGCGCGAGAGCGAGCCCGATCAACGCATCCCGCAATGGCCGCCGGCTGCCGAAGCCATGGGCGACGAGCATGAACATCGCCGTCGATGCGGCCGAGAAGCCGAGCGGGCCGATCAGCGCGACATTGGCGACGAGCCCGGCAGCGACGAAGGCGACCGCCTTCCAGTCGAGCTCGACCTCCTTCTCATCGTCCGGTTGCCAGCCGCCGTGGGCAGCCTGCACCAGGAGCAGGACGGCGAAGACCGCAAGGCCCGCGCTGGTGATGTAGGGGAAGACCCGCGGGCCGACCTGGGCATACATCGGTGAGACCGGGATCGAGAGTGTCTGCCAGAGGGTGAGTCCGGAAAAGAGCAGCAGCCCGAGCCCGATCAGGGCTTCTGCCGGAGCAAGGCGCGCGCGCTGGCGCTGCCGCGAATGAGCGTCAGTCATCACGGATGTCCTTGAGTGAGATTGTCGGGGAGTGATCCCCGGGAGCGATCAGGCAGCCAGGCCGAGATCCCTGAGGATCGTCTCGATGCGCGCCGTCTCCTCCTGGAGGAAGCCGGCATAGGCGTCGCCGGTGAGCAGGATCGGGGTCCAGTCGCGCTTCCTGACCTCGTCGAGCCAGGCCGGGCTGCCGGCCATCTTTTCTATCAGCGTGATCATGGCGGCTCGCTGATCGGTGCTGACACCCGGCGGGGCGAAGACGCCGCGCCAGTTGAAGAGCTCGACCTCAATGCCCTGCTCCTTCAGCGTCGGCGCGTCGATGCCGGGCTGGCGCTTGTCGGCGGAGATGGCGAGGAGGCGCAACTTGCCGGCCTTCACCTGCTCCGAGAACTCGCCATAGCCGGAAATGCCCGCGGCCACTTGGTTGCCGAGCAGCGATGCGACCGCCTGGCCGCCGCCGGCATAGGGGACATAGGCGAGCTTGGCGGGCGCAACGCCGACCGACTTCGCCATCAGGCCGAGCAGGATGTGGTCGGAACCGCCGGCCGAGCCGCCGCAGACCGGGACCTTGGCCGGGTCGGCCTTGAGCGCCGCGATGAAGTCCTTCGCCGTCTTGAAGGGCGAGGCTGCCGGCACGACGAGGGCAAGGAATTCACCGGTCAGCCTTGCGATCGGCGTGGTCTGGGCCAGCTTCACCGGCGCCTTGTTGGCGATGATGGCGCCGACCATGACCATGCCGGAGACCATCAGGGCATTGGGCCGGCCCTTCCACTGATTGATGAACTGCGGCAGGCCGACCGTGCCGCCAGCGCCGCCGACATTGCTGATCTGCGCGCCGGAGATCAGCTTCTCCGTCCGCAGCACCTGCTCCATCGTCCGGGCGGTCTGGTCCCAGCCGCCACCGGGCGCGGCCGGTACGAAGAGCTGGAGCTGGGCGGGGCTCTGCGCGAGAGCCGCGCCGACCGGCCATTGCATGTGTGCGGTGGCTCCGGAAGCAAGCGAACCCAACAGGGCATGACGGCGAGACAGCATCGGTTTCCTCCATGGTTCGATGCCGTGCTGGCGGCATCTCTCAGGATCGGACCGGCGAGCTGATCGCTCGTTCTCATCGTGCGGCCTGATCGAGTGCGCTTTTGCCAGTGCTCGATCGTTCTGTCAATCAGAATATTGTTCTGTCTAGCAGAACTAACTGGACGAAGCCGGCTCGATCCGATATCGATCCGGCATGGCGAGGATGGTCGGCGTGGCGGGCAAGACGAAACAGGACGGCACGGCGGCCCTGCCGGCATCGTCGGACGGGGTCGCGGCGCTGGATCGCGCCATCGCGATCCTCAATGCCTTCACGCCTCAGGACCGGACATTGTCGCTGGCCGAGATCGCGGCCAGAACCGGCCTCTACAAGAGTACGATCCTGCGCCTGGCCGGCTCGCTGATCCGCGGCCATCTGCTCGAGCGCCTGCCCGATGGTCACTACCGGATCGGAGCGGGGGCGTTCAGGCTCGGAGCGATCTATCAGCGCTCGGTCGCGGCGGCCGACATCCTTTTACCGATCATGCGCGATCTCGCCGAAGCGAGCGGCGAGAGCGTGGCGTTCTACGCTCCTGCGGGAAACCTGCGGACCTGCCTCTACCGCATCGAGTCCAGACACCCGATCCGCTATCATGTGCGCGAAGGCGACGTGTTACCCTTGCACGCCGGCTCGGGCGGGCGGGTCCTGGCGGCCTTTTCAGGCGAGACGGGCGAGCCTTACGAGGCGATCCGGCGGAACTACCATTACGTCTCGCTCGGCGATCGCGAACCGGATACGGCCGGCCTGTCGGCGCCGGTGTTCGGCCCCAGCGCGACGCTGGTTGGTGCGATCACGCTGGCGGGACCGCGGATGCGCATCGACGAAGCCTTCATCGCGCAGATGACGCAGCCATTGCTGACGGCCGCCGCACGGGCAACGCGGGCCTTCGGCGGTGAAGCGATCGCTCTGGAGCGGGCCGCAATGCAAGCATCGACGTAGTTGCGCCGGAGTAGCCGGAGAAACGTTGTCGTATTGCTTCCCCTAGGTCAGGCCTCGCTCCTGGCAATGAGCCAATGTCCGCGGTCGGTGCTGACGGCATTCTTCCCTTCGATAATGTCGCAATAGCTTTGGTGAAGGGAAAACGGACGAAAACACACGTGATTGGCCTCTTCAGGCGGGAATATGCCGCGGTCGCGCCATATTGATGGCCACGCCGTTGTCGTGCATCTTTGCCTCTTCCTTCCGAAATTAACTTTCTGGTAAGAGATTGGGGATTCCTTTCCGGTGACGATGGCCTGCCGCCTCAGGTAGCCCCCATCCCGTAATCAGGAGGTTGCCGCATGAAGCGGGCCGTGATCGCTGCAGATGCCGTTCGTTCCAGTGCCAGGAGCCGCTACGGCCGCAACGCGATCCCGCTTCTGATCTCTCTGGCGGCGCCTGTTCTGGGCGCCTGCAGCACGGCTCCAGTCCAGACCGCTTCGACGACGACCGCAGGCCCTGCGACCACGACGAAGCAGACTCACGAGATCCGCAAGCGCGCCATCGAGCTGGCCAAGGCCGATCCGCGCGAGAAGGAATGCCTCGTCCGCGCGATGTATTTCGAATCGAACCGCTCGAGCGAAACCGGCCTGCTCGGCGTCGGCACGGTGGTGATGAACCGGGTCGGATCGCCGCGCTACCCCGAGACGATCTGCGGCGTCGTCGGCGCACCGCGCCAGTTCGCGCCGGGCGTGCTGACCCGCCAGATGGCCACACGCGACCTGCCCAAGGCCGAGGCCGCCGCCGAAGCCATCCTCGCCGGAAAGCGCAACGAAGCCGTCGGATCGGCCAAGCACTTCCATATGGCCGGCCTGCGCTTCTCCTATGCCAACATGCATTATGTGACGGTGGCCGGCGGCAATGCCTTCTACGTCAAGGGCGAGCGCCCCGAGCGCCGCCGTATCGAAGAGCCGAGCTACCAGCTCGCTGCGGTTTCCGCGCCGGCCCCGCTTACCAGCGCCGCCACCGCCATGCCGACCTCTTTCGCCGGTGCACCGCTGGCTTTCGCAGCGGACGGTCCCGCGCCGGCAGCTGCCGCGCCTGCAAATCCGGCCGCAAGCCTTGTCGGCAATGCACCACTGCCGCCCAGCCGGCCGTTCGATCTCGACATGCCCAAGAAGATCGCTCATGCCTTCGCCGCGCCGCCGAAGGCCGACGCCCGCCTCGCCGCGTTGATGTCCGACACCCGCCGCCTTCGCGGCAGCCTGCCGCTGAACTGACCGGCCCAAAATCGCGAGAGCAGCGTTCCCAGGCATCTGTCGAGCCGGCGCCATGCCTTCGATCGCACCCTTGCCGAAGCGCTCGGGCGTCGCCGCGATCTTCTTCTCCAGCGAGTAGGCGGAGAACGAGGCGAGCGAGGTGCCGCCGCCCGGGAAACGCGGATGCCGGGTTGCTCAGCCGATCGCGCCGCGTTCGATCTGCAGCGTGTCGTCGGCGATCGCGTCGAGCAGGGCCGGGGTCGATTCCGTGATGAGGATGGCAAGGTCCGGCCGGCCGCGCCTGAGCTCGCCGAGCGTGCGCGCATAGTCGAGCGCCAGCGCCGGGGCGAGGCCCTGGAAGGGCTCGTCCAGCAGTAGCGCCGTGCGCGCGACCATCAGCGCCCGGCCGAGCGCCACCATCTTGCCCTGGCCGCCGGAGACGCCGCCGCCCGGGCGCTTGCGCATGGTGTGGAGCTGCGGCAGCAGCTTATAGACCTCGTCGAGCCGCCTTGCGCGCTCGGCCGCCGGCAAAGAGAGCGCCAGCGCCGGCAGGAGGATGTTGTCCTCGACGGTGAACTCCGGCACCAGCCGGCGGTCCTCCGGTGCATAGCCGATGCCTTGCGCGGCGCGCTGATAGGCCGGCGTCGTGCCGATCTCCTGGCCGTCGAGATGGACCGCGCCGGCCTCGACCGGCAGGAGCCCCATGATCGCCCGCAGCGTTGTCGTCTTGCCGGCGCCGTTGCGGCCGATCAGGATCGTGGTCTTGCCGGAGGTCAGCCCCAGCGACACCGATCGCAGCACCTGCACGCCAGCGATCGCGACGGTCACGCCTTCCATGCGCAGCATCACGCCACCCCCACGACATTGCGCAGCACGCGCTCATCCTTGAACACCTCGGAGGGTGGCCCTTCCGCCATCACCGAGCCGGAATCCCAGACGACGACGCGGTCGGCGTAGCGCTGCACCACGTCCATGTCGTGCTCGACGAACAGCGCCGTGACCTTGGCGCGGCGCAGCGCGGCCATCAGCGTCTCCATCAAGGTGAAGCGCTCGATCGTGCTGACGCCGCTGGTCGGTTCGTCGAGCAGGACGAGGCGCGGCTTCAGTGCCAGCGCGATGACGATGTCGAGGAGCTTGCGCCGCCCCTCCGGCAGCGCGCCGGCGAGCTGCCCGGCCTCGCCGTCAAGCCCGACGAGGACCAGCAGTTCCTCCGCCTCGCGGCGGCGGCCATCGGCGCCGAGCGCCTTGAATGGCACCCAGATGCCGCGTTTGGCCGCGACCGCGATCATCAGGTTGTCGAGAACCGTCTGGTCGAGGAAGAGCTGCGGGATCTGGAAGGCGCGGGCGATGCCGCGCCTTGCGATCGTGCGCGGCGCCATGGCGGTGATCGGCTTGCCGTCGAGATAGACCTCGCCCGAGCTCGGCCGGAGATAGCCGGTGCAGAGGTTGAGGAAGGTCGTCTTGCCGGAGCCGTTCGGGCCGATGATGGCGAGGAACTCGCCCTCGCAGATTTCGAGATTGACGCCGTCGGCGGCCTGCACGCCGTAGAAGGAGATGCGCAGGTCCTTGGCCTGGAGGAGGGGCGCGGTCATGCCGGTTTTCCGCTGCGGCGCCGGATCAGGCCGTAGAGCCCGCTCGGCAGGAAGAAGATGACGCCGATCAGCGCGACGCCGATGATCAGGTTCCAGGCATCGGTGACGCCGACCGCGAGCGTGTGCAGCACTTCGAGGAAGAGCGAGCCGATGAGGGGACCGGCGACGCCGCCGATGCCGCCGAGCACCGCGACCAGCACGAGATGGCCGGACGCCGTCCAGAAGGCGAATTCGGGCAGGATATGGCCGATTGCCATCGCCGCGATCGCCCCGCCGATGCCGGCGAGCGCGGCCGAGATCGTGTAGGCGATCAGCAGGACGACGCGGACGGGAACGCCGAGATATTCGAGCCTGAGCTCGTTGGTATGCACGGCGGCGAGCGCATGGCCGAGCGGACTCTTGAGGTAGCGCTGCACGCCGTAGCCGACGCCCAGCATCAGCACGAGGCCGGCGTAATAGAGCGCGGTGTCGAAGCTCGCCTTGTCGAGCGCGAGGCCGAAGAAGCGCGGCACCGCCAGGCGCAGGCCGTCCGTGCCGCCGGTGATGCCGTAGAGTTTGGAGAGCAGCGCGTAGAGCACCATCGACATGGCGAGGTTGAGCATGGCGAAGAAGATCGCCCGGTAGCGCACCAGGAAGGCGCCGACGAGCAGGCCGGCGAGCGCCGAAGCGAGCGTGCCGAGCAGGAGCAGCACGACGAACTCGTTGAGGCCGGCCCGCGCCAGGAAGGCAATGGCATAGGCGCTGACGGCGTAGAACATGGCATGGCCGATCGAGATCAGCCCGCCGCGCAGCAGCACGGCGACGCCGAGCGCGGCAAAGCCCTTGGCGACGGCGAGCGTCAGAACGAATTGCAGCCAGGGCGCGGCGATCGGTGCGAGCGCCAGTGCGGCCAGCGCGATGAGGAAGAAGGCGGCGCGCATGGCGGTCAGATCCTGCGGGTCGCCGCCTGGCCGAACAGCCCGTAGGGGCGGACCAGCAGCACGACGAGCATGACGATGTAGGGGGCGACCGCATCGAGCGACGGTGCGAAATAGATGGCGAGCACGCGGGCGAGGCCGACGATGATCGCCGCCAGCGCCGCACCCTCGATCTGGCCGAGCCCGCCGATGGCGGCGACGGCGAAGGCGAGCACCATGGTCTCGGCCCCGAGCCCGGGCGCGGCGCCCGCGGTCGGCGTCGCCAGCGCCCCGCCCAGCGCCGCCAGGAAGACGCCGAGCGTGAAGGAGAGGATGAAGACGCGGTTGGTGTTGATGCCGATGCTCTGCGCCATCTCGCGATCGGCGACGACGGCGGTGACGAGCCGACCGATCCGGGTCTTGGTCAGCAGGATGCGCAGACCGACGACCACGATCACGGCCAGCGCGATCAGCAGGAGCTGGTAGTTGAGGTAGACGACGCCGCCGATCTCGGTTGAGCCGAGCAATTGCATCGGCGTGTCCTCGGCGAGCGAGCGCACGCCGAAGACGATGCGCTGCAGGTCCTCCAGGATCAGGAACAGGCCGAAGGTGACGAGGATCTGGATCGCTTCCGACTTGCCATAGGTCCAGCGCATCAGGCAGCGCTCGACCAGCGGGCCGAACAAGCCTGCGACGATCGCGGCGCTGAAGACGAGGGCCGGGAAGGAGAGCCAGGGGTTCAAGCTCGCGCTGGCGATCCACAGGCCGATCGAGGCGGCGACATAGGCGCCGATCGCATAGAAGCTGCCATGCGCGACGTTGAGCACGCGCAAAACGCTGAAGACGAGCGTCAGCCCGACGGCGACGAAGAAGATCAGCGCCGCGCTGGCGAGGCCGTCGACGGCGAGCGGAATCAGGGTGTCGAGCATGACGGCACCTGGGATTGATGATTGGGGGAAAAAGGGGCGGGAGGGCCGAAACGGCTCCTCCCGCTGATGCGCTTACTGGTAGCTGCCGGGCTTGGGCTGGGCGGCGAGGAAGGCCGGGCTCAGCGTGCCCACCCATTTGATCGCGTCTTCGCCCTGGGGCGGCATCAGCGTGTCGCCCTTGTAGCGGACCATGCCGCCGATCACGGGGAACTTGTAGTCGGGCGACTTCGTGGTGACGCCGACGACCTGGTCGACGAGGCCGTCATTGTCCTTGCGGGTCACGGTGGTGCCGGTCAGCGTCTTGACCGTGCTGCCGCGCATGGCATCGGCGATCTCGTCGCGGCTCGGCCATTTGCCGTCGCTCTTCTTCAGCGCGGTCTCATAGGCGGCCTTCATGTAGATGATCGCGTTCGCCATCTTGATCGCGGGAAAGACCGGGTATTCGCCATAGCGCTTCTCATAGGCCTCGACGAAGGCCTTGGTGACGCCATTGGCCTTGGCGTCGGGCGACATCCACCAGCCGTCGCCGAGCACGCCGACGATCACACCATCAGGCAGGTTGGCGCGCTGCAGCACGGTCTCGCCCAGCGCCAGCACGACCTGGCTCGAGGTGAACAGCCCGCGCGGCTGGGCCTGGCGCACGAAGTTCTCGAGATCGGCGCCCCAGAGATTGGAGAAGACGACGTCCGGCCGCGAGGCTGAGAGCTTCGAGATCTCGGTCTGGAAATTGGCCGAGCCGAGCTTGGGGAACAGCTCCGCCACGACCTCGACATCCGGCTTCAGCGCCTTCATCGCGGTCTTGAAGATCAGCGCCGCGTCATGGCCGAAGGCGTAGTCGGGATTGACGATGGCGATCCGCTTCACGTCCGGCTTGCGCTGCAGGAGATAGAGCGCATAGGCGACGAATTCCGGGATCGTGCTGCCGTTCGGGCGGAAATAATACTTGCTCTTGCCGTCGAGCAGGAGCTGGTGCGTGTCGCAGTTCCAGCCGATCGTCGGGGCCTGCATCTGCTCGGCGAGCGGGGCCAGCGCCAGGCAGTTGGCGCTCGACAGCGCCGCGATCATCACCTGGTTACCCTTGTCCTCGGCGAGGCGGCGATATTCGGCGATGACGCCCTGCGTGCCCTGCGCCTCGTCGACATAGGTCGCCTTCAGCGGTACGCCGCCGATGCCGCCCCTGGCATTCAGCATGTCGATCATCAGCTCGGCGGCGTTCTTGCCGGGCATGCCATAGGCGGCGGCCGGGCCCGAGGTGAAGGTCATGACGCCGAGGCCGAGCGAAGCTGGCTTCTCCTGCGCGAGGGCCGAACCCGCTAGCGCACCGAACGAGACCGCCAGGGCGGCCATCCAAGCTGATCTGATCATCTTTTCCTCTCCGTTTCCGATCTGCGCCCTGTCCGGGCGCTGTCGCCGTCCCTGCGCAACTGCGGCGCTTGAAATCCTCTATAAAAATCCTTGTGAAATTTCACAAGGATTTTTATAGAGAGGCCGCGAAGTTTTTTTGGGCAGGTTGCTCGATGAACGGGCAGCGCGATTTCGGGAAGGCGAGAGGCGATGAAGACCCTGGCACTGACGGTGGAGAGCCGGACCGGCTCCAGTCCGCTGACCGCGGCGATCGACGAGCTGGTGATCGGCGGCTGGGCCGGGCGCGACAAGGCGGCGATGGAGCACCACATGGTCGAGCTGGAGGCGCTTGGCGTGAAGCGGCCGGCCTCGACGCCGGTCTACTACCGCGTCGCCGTCGCCCGGCTGACCACCGACCCGGTCATCGAGGATGTCGGCGCCAACAGCAGCGGCGAGGTCGAGGCCGTGCTGCTCGCCTGCGGCGGCAAGACCTATGTCGGCGTCGGCTCCGACCATACCGACCGCCAGGTCGAGACCTATGGCATCAGCGTCTCCAAGCAGGTCTGCGACAAGCCGGTCGCCGCGACCGTCTGGCCCTATGAGGAGGTCGCCGGCCATTGGGACGAGCTGATCCTGCGCAGTTTCGCGGTGATCGACGGCGAGCGCCGGCTCTATCAGGAGGGGCCGATCTCGGGCCTGCTCGCGCCGGAGGACCTGATCCGCGGCTTCAACGGCAAGGCCACGCTGCCCGAGGGCACGGCGATCTTCGGCGGCACCATGCCGGCGATTGGCGGCATCCAGATGGCTGATCGCTTCGAAGGCGAGCTGGAGGATCCGGTCCTGCGCCGCAGCATCCGTTTCGGCTACGACCTGAAGATTCTACCGATCCGGGGTTGACGTCGCGGCCCCCGGAAGGACGATGGCGGCAACCTCAAACCGCGCGGTGCGACGTAACGTGACGCTTCTGGAAACGCCCAAGGACGCGCAGCGGCATGTCTCGCTGCGCGACCAAGCCTATCATGCGATCAAGCGCCTGATCATCACCACCGGGCTGCGTCCGGGCGAGATCCTGAGCGAGCCGGCATTGAGCACGCAGCTCGACATCGGCCGCACGCCGATCCGCCAGGCGATCGACCGCCTGCTCAATGACGGGCTGGTCGAGGTGATGCCGCGCAAGGGCACGATCGTGAAGCCGGTCAGCCTGGACGAGATCCTCAACATCATCGATGCGCGCATCGTCAACGAGACCTACTGCGTGCGCGTCGCCGCCGAGCGGGCAAGCCCCGAGGTGCCGGTCCAGCTCAGGCGCAATCTCGAGGCGATGCGGCAGGCGGCGCAGGCGCGCGACATCGAGACGATCGCCGATCTCGACCAGGAGTTCCACGCGATCATCGCCAGCTCGGCCCGCAATCCGGTGATGAGCGACCTGCTGCGGAACCTGCACGAACGCTCGGCACGGATGTGGTTCATCTCGCTCAGCACCAATGAGCAACATTCGCGCATCTGCGACGAGCATTCCGCCATCGTCGACGGCATTGCCCGGCAGGACCCGGACGAGGCCGAGCGGGTGATGCGGGCGCATATCGAATCCTTCCGCGCCAACATCACCCGGCAGGGCTGAGCTTTCGCCGACTCAGCTCGCCAGCGCCGCCTCGGCCGCTGCCGCGATCGCGAACAGGGCCGCATCCTCGCCGCCGGCCCGCGCCAGCATCAGCCCGGTCGGCGCCTCGCCTTCGCGCTGCATCGGTAGCGAGATGGCGCAGCCGTCCATCATGTTGATCAGGGTCGGATTGCGCAGCATCAAGAGGTTGAGGCGGGTGAAGGCCTCGTCGTCGGCATCGCATTCGGCAATGGTCGGCGCGACCGTCGGCACGGTCGGCAGCGCCAGCACGTCGAAGGTGGAGACCTCCTCGCGCAGCGCGGCGACGAAGGCGGCGCGGGCGCGCAGCAGCTCGATATAGTCGGCGCAGTCCTGGTTGGCGCCGCGCAGGATGCGCAGGCGCACGCGCGGATCGTAACCCTCGCCCCTCGCCGCGATCAGTGCGCGGTGATGCGCATAGGATTCGGCCGCAGCGAAACCGCCCTTGGCGTTGATCCGGGCGACCTCGGCGAAGCGCGCGAAAGGCTGCTCGATGATCTGCGCACCGGCTTTGGACAAGGTGGTCAGCGCCCGCGCGAAGTGAGCCGCGACAGTCGCGTCGAGCCCGTCGAGCGCAACCGTCTGCGGCACGGCGATGCGCAGGCCTGACAGACTGGCCACGACCTTCGGCAGCTCTGCTCCGCTCATGATTTCGTGCAGAGCGCGGCAGCAGGCGACGCTCCTGGCGAGCGGGCCGATCGAGTCGAGGCGCTGCGAGAGCGGGAAGGCGCCGTCGAGCGGCACGCTTGATGCTGTCGGCTTGTAGCCGGTGATGCCACAGAGCGCGGCGGGGATGCGGCAGGAGCCGCCGGTGTCTGAGCCGATGCCGGCTGCCGCCATGCCGTCGGCCACCGAGACGGCGGCGCCCGAGGAGGAGCCGCCCGGAATGCGGCGGTTCGCGCGGTCGTAAGGCGAGGCCGGCGTGCCGTGATGCGGGTTGAGGCCGAGTCCGGAAAAGGCGAACTCGCTCATATTGGTGCGGCCCATCACGACGAGCCCGGCGCGGCGCAGGCGCGCGATCGCTGGCGCGTCGCGCTCAGCCGACGCGGCATCGGCGAGCACGGTGGAGCCTGCCGGCGTCGGCTCGCCGGAAAGGTCGAACAGGTCCTTCACCGAGATCGGGATGCCGGCGAAGGTCGAGGGCGCGAGCCCTGCGGCCCGCAACCTGTCCATCGCCTCGGCGGCGGCGAGCGCAGCCTCGCGATGGACCTTGATGAAGGCGAGCCGGCCCTCGCCATCCGGCGCTTCGATCCGCTCAAGCGCTTCGCTGACGAGCGTGAGCGAGCGTGTCCGCCCCGAAGCGAGATCGTCGGCGAGATTGGCGAGGGTCGGCATCATGGCTGGTTCAGACCGGGTCGAAATAGTGGATTTCGAGCAGGATGCAGCCCTTCTCGGACTTGAACGGCCCGTGCGGAGCATGCGGCGGGCGTACCGCATAGGTGTGCGGCGGGAAGCTCTCGCCGCCCTCGCCATTGGCGTCGTTGCCGACGGTGAGGTCGCCCTCCATCAGATAAACCTCCTCCCAATAGTCATGGGAGAACGGCGCGGTGGTGTAGACGCCGGGCTGGAAGCGCAGCAGGCGGGTGCGCGTGCCGCGATTGTTCACCTCGTCGAGGGCGCCAGACAGGATCTTCTGCTGGATGCCGGTGGGGTAGCCGGCCGGCACCTCCCAGCCCTTGGACATATCGAGGGTGTAGAATTCGTCGTGGCTCTTGTTGACTGGCATGACGGGTATCCTTTCGCCGGCTCAGGCGGCCGATTTGGTGTCGAGGTCGTAGGAGTCGAGCATCGACTGGACGATGCCGCCGGCCTTGCCCCAGTCATAGGTGCGGAAGGAGTGCCCCTTCGTCACGAAGGTCGCGCCGGCATAGAACATCTCGTACTGGTGGTGGCGCGAGCCGAACTCGGAGCCGACCGCATCCCAGGCGAGCTTGTAGAACTTGACCCGGTCGTGCGAATTCGCCGCCGGCGACTGCTGGGTCTTCTCGATCATCGCCGCGATCTCGGGATTGGCGAAGTCGGCGATCGAGGAGGGCAGCATGATCATGCCGCCGCCGGCGAGCTCGCGCAGCGAGTTCAGGATCTTCGGATACATCTGCTGGGTCAGCACCTGCGCCGAATAGAGCATGTGCCGGTCGGGCACGAAGTAGGGGCCGGCCTGCGTGCCCTTGGCCTCCATGGCGTTGACGAAGGCGTCGACCATCGCCGCCTCGGCGGCGAGCTGGCCGAGGGTCTCGCGCACCTGCGGGAACTGGGTGATGCCGTTGGTCTGGGTGGTGCGATGGGCGATGCCCATCAGGAACTGCAGCTTCACCTTGAGGCGGATCATCGCCTGGTAGTTCTGGTAGACATGCGCCGGGGTCGCGTGGAACTGCTTCTGGCACATCTCGACGCTGCCATCGATGAAGACGCGGTCCCACGGAACCTTGACGTCGTCGAAGAACAGCACCGCGTCGTTCTCGTCGTAGCGGCTGGCCAGCGGATTATCGAAGATCGAGCCTGCCTGCGCCTCGTAGGATTTGCGCGAGAGCATCTTCAGGCCCTTGGTGTTCATCGGGATGGCAAAGGAGACGGCATAGCGCTCCTCGCCCGGCTGCATCGGCTGGATCGTGGTGACGAAGACCTCGTTGGCGACGACGCCGCCGGTCGCCAGCATCTTGGCGCCGCGGATGGTGATGCCTTCAGCGTCACGGTCGACCACGCCGGCGGTCAGGAACGGGTCGGCCTGCTCGGCCGCGTTCTTGGAGCGGTCGGCCTGCGGGTTGATGATGACATAGGTGAGGTAGAGGTCGTTGTCGCGGGCGTAGCGGTAATAGGCCTCGAGCGCTGCGGCGCGGGCCGGATCGTAGCCCTCGAACACCGGCAGGCCCATGCGCATGCCGGAGATGCAGGAGGCGACATGGTCGGGGGCGCGGCCGAGGAAGCCGCCATGGATCGCGGTCCAGGCCTCGAGCGCCCGGCGCCGCTCGACCAGGTCGGCATAGGAGGTCGGCAACTGCCAGATCCGGTTGGCGCGGCCGCCGGACTCGGTCTCGAAGGTCATGAGATCGCGCCGCGAGGCATCGCCGGCGAAGTCGAACAGGCCAGCGACCGACTGCGCGACATTGCGGAAGGCGCGATGGCTGGTGACGTCCTCGACACGGGCGCCGTCGATATAGATTGAGCGGTCGTCGCGGATGCTGGCCAGATGCTGCTGTCCGGTCTTGGTCATGGGGCTCTCCTCGTTGTTTTTGGCTGTCAGTAATGGATGGGCAGCGGCCAGGACGGCTCGCGCTGGGTCTCGTCGACGAGGTCGCGATAGCGGCCGCGAAAGAAGATCAGGGGCGCCGGATTGCCGGCGCGCACGGTGTGGCGCAGCACCCGGACCAGGAAGATGACGTGGTCGCCGCCGTCGTGATTGGCGTAGGGCTCGCATTCGAAATGGGCGAGCGACCCGGTGATCAGCGGTGCCTGGGCGTGACCGACGCTGCGCTTGGTCTCGGACCATTTGTCGCCGAGCGCCCGGGCGAAACGGTTGGATATGTGCTCCTGCTCGCGCGCCAGCACATTGACCGCGAAGCCCTTGGCCTCAAGCATAGCCGGCAGGCTGTTCGCCCGCCTGTCGACGCTGAACAGGACGAGCGGCGGATCGATCGAAACGGAGTTGAACGAACTCATGGTCATGCCGATGAGCTCCTCGCCGCTGCCCTGCGCAGTGATCACCGCGACGCCGGTGGCGAACTCGCCCAGGGATTGCCTGAAGGCCTTGGCGTCCATCGTCCCCTCCTCTCCGGTTGCTTTTGCGATGTATACTTGTTAAGATAGCTTTGTAACAAAGCTATTAGAGTGAGTCAACGGCCCTTGAGGACGACCAGACCATGTCGAGCGAGAACCGGCGCATGACCGTGGCCAAGCCGGATTTGCTGGAGGGCGGCAGCGATACGCGCTTCCGCGACCTGCTCTATGATTTCTTCGCCTTCGGTGGTCGACTGGAGGAGGCGAGGGCGCGCTTCGCCGCGTATATCGGGCTCACACCGCCGCAATATCTGATCATGATCGCGATCAACCGCGCTGCGGCTGTCGGCGAGGTCGGCGTGGCGCAGGTCGCCGAGCGGCTCCACCTCAGCGGCGCCTTCGTCACCATCGAGGTCAACAAGCTGGTGAAGAGTGGGCTCGTCGCCAAGCAGCCGCATGCCAGCGACAAGCGCCGAGTCAATCTCTCGGTGACGCCGCTCGGCGTGCAGATGCTGGAACGGCTGGCTGCGCTGCAGCGGCCGGTGAACGATGCGCTGTTCGCCTCGCTCGACCGGGCCGATTTCGAGGCACTGAGCGGCATCATGCGACGGCTCGAACGCGGGGCGAAACAGGCGATCCATCTTGCGGACCACATAATTGCCAGTGAGGCGTCGCCGGGGCCTCGGACGTCAGCGGAATAGCTGTCGAAGACAGCGCGGTGTCTGGCGGATCCGGCTCCAGGCGGTCTGACTGGAAATCCTGCAGGGCTATGGGTGGCGCGCTGCGGGCTTCCCAACTACGCTGTCCCGATTGGAAACGAACCGCCGCGCTTCGTATGGGTAATTGGCAGCAGAAGGTTGTCGAGCAGATCGGCATCCCCGCCGGCCATGAACCGGACACCGTCCACGAGGTTTATTCGCTCGTCGACTGTGGCGAAGCCATAGGGCCGGACTGGCCCTACCATATGGCCAGGCAGCTGCTTCAAGCGCCGGCCGATATGGCAATCACATTGGCGCTTGCAGAGATCGGCGAGCTTGCCGGTGCTGACCGCGCCTGGATGTTCGAATACGATAGCGAGCTGCTGCGCTTCCGAAACACGCACGAATGGAGCCGGCATGGTGTCCGGTCCTTCGTCGAGGATCTGCAGGACGCGCCCGTGACCATGATCGCCTGGCTCCAGCAGTTCCTGGTGATGGGCAAGGCGGTGATGATCAACCGGGTCGCCGAGCTGCCGCGTCCGGCCCGTACGCTGCAGGTCGAGATGCTGCGTCAGAGCGACAAGAGCGTGCTCAGCGTGCCAGTCTTTCACGCGGGCCGCCTGCGCGCCTGTATCGGTTTTGATGCAACAGTTGCGGTCAAGAGCTGGTCGCCGGCCGATGTCGGGGCGCTGTTCCGATGCGCCGAGCTGATCGCGCTGGCGCGCTATGGACACTACCGCAGCGGGCAGGCGCTGGCGGACTCCTCGAGGCGGTTCGCGCCGTTGATCTATCTGCGCCGACAGGGACAGGTCGTCGGCGTCGAGCCGCAAGCCATCCTTGGCGTCCGGTCGGCGCGCGACTATGCGAAGGTGTGGCTACAGGACGGCTCGGTGGTGCTCGATCTGCGCCCGCTCGCACTCTGGACCGGATTGCTGCCGGCCGCGTCTTTCCAGCGCATCCACCGCACGGCGATCGTCAACCTGCAGCATGTCAGTGGCCTCGACCGGCGTGCCGGAGACAGCTGGACGATAGGCCTCGGTAACCTCGCCGAGACCTGGCCGGTGTCGCGACCCTATCGGCAGGAGCTGCGGCAACGCCTCGGCGTTTGATTGCCGGCCGTCGTTCGGCGCGCTGCACTCTGTCGCCATTTAACTGATTTCTCACGATGAATCCGACCTTGGGCACCGCTCGTCGAACCGGCATGTCTGTTGGTCGAATTCCGCTTGCCGTCTGGCTGGCGCACGAAATCAATACGCAGACCGATCGACAAACCCGCTTTGCCTATGCTGCCTCCTTGCCTGCGTGCCCTCATCGTCTCGAAACCCGCTCGTATCCGGGCGCGCAAGGCCGTATGGCCTGCCATTGCTTTCCTGCTCGCTACCTTATGCTCGCAACGTCAGGCCGCTGCCGAGGATCTGGCTCTGCGCGAGGCCGCGTCGATGTCCGGCGTCGCGATGTTCCTGAATGCCCGCGCGCCCGGTCTGATCCTCGCGGTCGTCCGTGGCGAGGACAGCTTCATCGCCGGCTATGGCGAGACCGCTCCGGGCAACGGCAAGGAACCGGATGGCCGCTCGATCGTGCGTGTCGGTTCGGTCTCGAAAGTGTTCGCGACCGACGTGCTCGCCGCCATGGCTGCCAACGGCCAGCTCTCGCTCGATGCGCCGCTCGCTCGCTATGCACCGCCTGGCAAGGCGCCGCAGGCCTTCGAAGACAGGCCGGTCACCCTGCTCGATCTCGCAACCCATGCGGCCGGGCTGCCGCGCGAAATGCCTGATCCGGCGACCCCGCCGGACGAGAAGAATCCATTCGCGGCCTACAAGGCCTCCTATTACTGGGATTGGATCTCGCGCCATCGGCCAGCCTATCGCCCGGGCACGACGGCGATCTACTCGAATTTCGGCTTCGGCCTGCTCGGCGAAGCGCTTGGCCGGGCCGGCGGCAGGCCCTTTGCCGAACTCGTGCGCGAGAAGATCGCGGTTCCGCTCGGCATGGCGGACACGACCTTGCGCCTGTCGGAGGCCCAGAAGTCTCGGCTGATGACGGGGCTTGATCCCTTCGGCAAGCCCGATCCGAACTGGGACGCCACCGAGGTGATGCAGGCGAGCGCCGGCATCTACACCACGGCCGATGACATGGTGAAATGGATGCGCTGGCACCTCGCCGACGACGCGGCGGGCCGGCCGGCGCGCGCGCTCGCGCATGCGCTCTGGCGACCGCATGACGGCCTCTCGCGCCTGGTCGGCGTCGAGGCCACGGATTCGGAGGGGATGGGGCTTGGCTGGGTGGTCAGCCGGTCGAAGGACCGTGTGCCGCTCCTCATCGGCAAGAGCGGTGGCATCGGCGGCTTCATGAGCTATGTCGTACTCTCGCCCAATCGCAGGCTCGGCATCTTCGTCGTCGCGAGCAAGGTCGACTTCGGCATGTTCGAAGGGCTGCGGACCGCCGTCCGCGAGCTTGCGGCCGAGCTCGCGCCAGCCGCGGGTGGCGGTTGAACGATGCGGCCGGCCGGCTGATAACAGCGATGGCATCGAGAACGCCCTTTGATCCCGGGCGTCGCGGCGCGTTTTCATCTCCCATCAGGGCCGCCTTACGCTCGTCCACGGCGTTGGCAAGCAGTGTCGTGCTCGTTGCACTGCTGGCCGGAGCGTCGCCAACCGATGCGCAATCCCTGGGGGGCGGCGGTACGGGAGGGCGGCATGGCGCCAGCAAGCCGGTTGGCGGCGGGGCTGGCGCCCGTTCGGGCACCCACCATGTCGATATCGGCGCGGGCGGCGGCGGCGGCGGGGGCGGGGGCGCACATCACGACAAGCGCTCCGGCAATGCCAGCACAGGGCATGGCGGGGCTGGCGGCAGCGGTAAGCACGGCAAGGGCGGGGGCGATGGCGGTGCGCAGGGCACCCCCGGCTTCAACGGCTGGACCGGCGTTCCGGACGGCTGGCCGCTGCCGGCTGGGCAAGCCTTCACCGGCGGTTCCGGGGGAGCGGGGCAGCCCGGCGGAAACGGTGATGACGGCCAGCCCTTCGGCGGCATCTGGGGGCATGACAGCGGCAGCGGCGGCGGAGGCGGCGGGGGCGCCTCAGGCGCGATGATCAACGACAAGGAGGCCACTTTTCTCACGGCGCCGATCACTGGCGGCAAAGGCGGCGACGGGGGAGCAGCTGGCAGGGCCGGCGCCGGTGTGGTCGGCATGGTCGGGCTGATACCCGGATCTGGCTATGGCGGCGCGGGCGGTGGTGGCGGTGGTGGCGGCGGTGGCGGGGTCGGGTTGGTCCAGCTGCAGGCCGGCGAAATACTCGTGAGATCGAGCATCGCGGGTGGCGGTGGCGGCGTCGGCGGCGCCGGAGGGGCTGGCGGTGATGGCGCCGGCGGCGTGATTGGCCAGAATTGCCAGCCAGGCCTGCCTTGCTTCGTCTGGGGCATGGATGGCGGGGACGGCTATTACGGCGGCAGCGGCGGGACCGGCGGCGATGGCGGCGCCGGGTTCTACGCATACGGGGCAAGCCCGATCATCGTCCAGAACGAGGGTGTCATTCGCGGCGGCGACGCTGGCGCCGGCGGCGCTGGCGGCAGAGGTGGTGGCGGCAAGAGCAGCGGCACCGGTGGCGCTGGCGGCAATGGCGGCAATGGCGGCGACGGTGTCGTCCTGACGACCGGCAGCAGCCTCGAGGTTCAGGCAGGCGGCTTCGTTGGCGGCGGCAAGGGTGGGGCCGGCGGCACCGGTGGCGCGTCGGGCTACAACGTGTACGGGTTCAATCCCGGCTCCGACGGAGCCATGGGACATGGTGGACGCGGCGGGCGAGGCGTCTCGGGTGGCGGTGGTGTCAGGGTTGTCAGCGCCGGCCGGATCGAGGGCGGCCTCAACGCCGACGGCTCGCATGCGGACGCCATCAACCTCACGGGTGGCGGCAACACACTGGAGCTGCGGGCTGGCTACCACTTTCTCGGCAATGTCGTCCTCACCCGCGACGCCGGCAATCCGAACGCGCTCGTGCTCGGCGGCTGGCAGGACGCCAGCTTCGATTTCGCCACGCTGGGCGGCGCGACCCAGGCCTTCGGCACGTTCGAGAAGGACGGCGCGAGCACCTGGACCGTCACGGGCACGGCAGCATTCGGCAATGTGCGCGTCAGGAGCGGCGAGCTCGCGTTGTCGGGGACGGCCCGGCTGACCAGCGCCAGCGCGAGCATCGACGCGGAGGCGGGAAGCAGCGCCGCCGTGACGATCTCCGGATCGGGCGTGACATGGGCCAACGCCAATGCGTTCGTGATCGGCGACCGGGGCAATGGCATGCTCGCCATCGCGGGCGGCGGCCAGATGAAAGGTGGCAGCACCGTGATCGGCGCCCAGGCGGGCGCGAGCGGCACGGTCACGCTGACCGGGGCGGGCACGAGCTGGGATAATTTCTCGCTGGTGGTCGGCGAGGGCGGGCAGGGGCAGGTCACGGTCTCCGGCGGCGCCAAGCTGTCGAGCAATCGTGCCGAGATCGGAGCCAAGGCCGGCTCGAGCGGATCGGTGACGGTCACGGGGAATGGCTCGTCCTGGGACGCCAGCAATCGCGGCGGCGGCTACAGCCCCCTCCGGATCGGCAATGGCGGCCTGACGATCTCGAACGGCGGCTACGTCAATGGCGGCAGCATGCTCATCGGCACGCTCGCCGGTGCGACGGGCTCGGTCATCGTCAGCGGCGCGGGATCGATGCTCTACGCCGGTGACCTCGCAATCGGCTCGGGCGGCAGCGGCGTGTTGACGCTGTCCGCCGGCGGCGCTCTGAAATTTGGCGGCCGGATACTCTATATCGGCAGCGGCGGATCGTCCGGGACATTGAACATCGGCGCGGCAGCCGGGGCTGCGGCCACGGCGGCCGGACAGATCGTGGGCGGCTACAGGATCAACCTCACCTCGAACGGCACGCTGGTCTTCAATCATACCGAAACCGACTACACCTTCAGCTCGAACTTCGAGGGCTCTGGCCATGTCCAGCTCCTGAGCGGGACGACGATCTTCGACCGCTATCTCGACGCTTCCGGTTTCACCGGCGACATGACGGTAGCCAACAGCACGCTGGTGCTGAGCAGTGCGAAGGTTGGCGGATCGCTGGCTATCAGCAGCGCCGGCCAGGTCGAGGGTGAAGGCAGCATCGGCGCGGCCACGATCAACAGCGGCGGTACGCTCGCGCCCTCGGGCAAGACCTCGCTGACCGTCAATGGCAACCTGACCGCCAATAGCGGCGGCACGATCAAGCCGTCGGATGCCGCCGCTCTCATCGTCAACGGCACGCTGACGCTCAATCCCGGCAGCAATTACGACTACCGGCTGCACGGCTATGGAGCCTCATTGCCGGGCTCGGCGACGACACGTGTCAACGGCAATCTCGTCCTCAATGGCGGGACACTGAACCTCAGCAGCAGTTCGCAGCCTGCGATCGGCTATCATCGCGTCATCACCTATACCGGTGGCCTGACGGGAAGCGGGCTCGTCATCGGCGGCATGCCGTCGACCGGGCCATTCGCCTACAACTATGCCGTCGACGTGTCGCAAGCCGGCAAGGTCGACGTCGTCATCACGCCCAATGGTCTCACCATCCTGCAGCTCTGGGGTACGACGCCGGCCGGTGGCGGAAGCGGTGTCTGGAACGCTGGCAACGCGAACTGGTTCGATCTCGGCGGTTCCACGGCGACGCAATGGGGCGGCGCCTACGGCGTGTTTCGCGGCCCCGGCGGAACGGTCACGATCGACGGCGCACAGAACGTCGTCGGGCTGCAATTTGCCGGCGGCAGCTACACGTTGGTCGGCGGCGCCGGCGGCAGCCTCAATCTGCACGGTTATAACAATGGCGGCATCGTCATCACCACGCCGGAAATCCGCGTGCTCGACGGCGAGACGGCCCGCATCAACGCGACGATCACCGGTACGGACGGGCTCGAGAAGACCGGCGACGGCACGCTGATCCTCGGTGGCGCGAACAGCTATCGCGGTGGCACCACCATCTCGGGCGGCACGCTGCAGATTTCGGCCGACGCCAATCTCGGCGCTGCGAGTGGTGGGCTGACCCTCGACAACGGTGCGTTGCGCACGACCGCGCACATTACTTCCAACCGCACCGTCCTCTTGCGTGATACGGGCGCGATCGAAACCGACGCCGGCACGACGCTGACCCTGAGCAGCACGGTCGGCGGCGCTGGCGGGCTGATCAAATGGGGCGACGGCACACTCCTGCTGACCGGCGCCAACAGCTGGTCGGGCGGAACCCTGATCACGGCCGGCACGCTCCGGGCCGGCAGTGCAGGAGCCCTGCCGACCATGACAGACTGGGTCCTGACCGGAGGCAGGCTGGATCTGAGCGGCCACGATCTGTCGATGAGGCTCCTTGCCGGCAGCGGCGGCGAGATCGCGCTCGGCGGTGCCGACCTGACCGTCGACCAGGCCGACGACAGCGTCTATGCGGGAACCGTCACCGGCGCCGGCCGCCTGCTGAAGGACGGGGCCGGGACATTGCTGCTCACCGGCGCCAGCAGTTATTCCGGCGGCACGGTGATCCGCGACGGAACGCTGGCGATCATCGCCGACGCCAATCTCGGAGATGCCGGCTCGGCGATTGCCTTCGACGGCGGCGGCAGATTGGCGACCTATGCCGACATCACCAGCGGGCGCTCGGTCGCGCTTTCCGGCACCGGTACGATCGAGACCTATGCCGGCACCACCTTCATCCTCGGCGGATCGGTCAGCGGCGCCGGCAGCCTTGTGAAGGAGGGCTGGGGCACGTTGACGCTGACCGGCAGCGCCAGCCATGGCGGCGGCACGACGGTCAACGCGGGAATGCTGCAAATCGGTAATGGCGGCACGACCGGCGAACTCGCCGGCAATGTCGTCAACGACGCGATCCTGAGCTTTGATCGCTCGAACGACTACACCTTCTCCGGCGCCATCTCCGGCGGCGGCGTCGTCGTGCAGTCCGGCACCGGCACGACGATCCTGACCGGCAACAACTCCTATTCCGGCGGTACGCTGATCAGGGCCGGCGCCCTGCAAGTCTCCAATGACGGCAATCTCGGCGCCAGCGGAGGCGCGATCACCTTTCTCGGTGGTGCGCTGCGCTTCGGAGCCTCGTTCAGCACGGACCGGACTGTGCTGCTGATCGGTACCGGCACCGTCGACACCAATGGCCACGACGCGACACTTACGGGGGGCGTCTATGGTTATGGCGACCTGATCAAGACCGGTACCGGCTCGCTGAGGCTGACCGGCACGAACTATTACCGCAGCACCATCGTCGAGGCCGGCACGCTCGTCGGCGACGCTGCCTCGATCTCCGGCAACATTGCCAACAATGGCGCGGTCGTCTTCGACCAGCGCAACGATGCCAGCCTGGCGAGCGTGTTCTCCGGAACTGGCATGTTCACCAAGGCCGGCGGTGGAGCGCTCGAACTCACCGGCGACAGCTCCGGCTTCTCCGGCGAGACCACGGTCTCCGCCGGCATGCTCGTGGTCAATGGTGCGCTCGGCGGCGGGCTCGATGTCCAGTCGGGCGCTCGGCTGCAGGGCAGCGGCACTGTCGGCTCGACCATGATCCGCTTCGGCGCGACGATTGCGCCCGGTAATTCGATCGGTACCCTGACGGTCTCAGGTGACATCACATTCGAGCGCGGCGCGACCTATGAAGTCGAGGTCAGCCCGGACGGAGCCTCGAGCGACCTTATCCGCGCCAGCGGCAAGGCGCGTCTCTCCGGCGGCTCGGTGGTCCATATCGGCGAGGATGGCACCTATTGGGCCAACCAGCGCTACACCATCCTGACGGCGAGCCAGGGGGTCGAAGGTCGCTTCGATCAGGTCAGCTCGCGCTATCTCTTCCTCGATCCATCGCTGGAATACGGCGCCGACAGCGTCGCCTTGACCCTGCTGCGCAATGACTTGCCCTTCGCCGCGATCGCGCAGACCCGCAATCAGGCACAGACGGCGCTCGGCCTCGAAAGCCTCGGGGAAGCCAACCCGCTCTGGCTGAGCTTCACGCAGCTGCGCGATGAAGGCGAGGCTCGGCGAGCCTATGACAGCCTGTCCGGCGAGATCCATGCTTCGACGAAGACAGCCTTGATCGAGGGCAGCCAGACGGTGCGCGGCGCTATATCCGACCGGATCCGTGCTGCCTTTGACGGGATCGGCGCGCCGCGTATTGCGACGCTGGCCTATGCATCGGGCAAGGGAGCCGTCGCGACAGCTCCGGCGGAGAGCTTCGCGCTCTGGGCCCGGGGCTTCGGCTCCTGGGGGCAGACGCGCGGCGACGGCAACGCAGCTTCGCTGACCCGGTCGAGCAACGGCCTTGTTGCCGGTTTCGATATCGCCACAGCGCAGGAAGCGCGCCTCGGCATCACGGCCGGCTATTCGCGCTCGAAATTCGAAGTGGCGCGGCGGCTGTCGCGCGGCGAGGCCGACAATTACCATGTGGGCCTCTATGGCGGGGCCCGCTTCGACCGTTTCCGCCTGACCGCCGCCATGAGCTATGCGTGGCACGAGCTCTCGACGCGGCGCAGCGTCTCCTTCCCCGACTTCGGCGAGCAGCTCTCGTCCAAATACGAGGCGCGCAGCCTGCAGGCTTTCGGCGAGATCGCCTATCGGTTCGATCTCGGGCCGGCGGCGTTCGAGCCCTTTGCCAATCTCGCCTACATCAATCTGCGCAGCGGCGCTTTCACCGAGACCGGCGGCGTCGCCGCGCTCTCGGCGAGAGGCCAGACAACCGCGGTCGCTTTCGCGACACTGGGCCTGCGCGCGCAGATGCGCTTCGATCTCGGCAGCATGCCGTTGCGGCTCGACACCACGCTCGCCTGGCGACGCGCTGCCGGCGACATCGCGCCGCGGTCGCTGCAGAGCTTCGCCGGCGGATCGTCCTTCTCAATCGCCGGCGTTCCGATCGCGCGCGATGCGCTGGTCGTCGGCGCTGGCCTTGCGCTGACGGTTGCGCCGGACGCCGAGCTTGCACTCGGCTATGACGGCCAGCTCGCACAGCGCGCCAGCGATCACACCTTCAATGCCAGGCTCGCCGTCAAGTTCTGATACGGCACGGCAATCGGCAGGACCTTTGCGCGGCTCCGTCGTGAGAAGAGGCTCGTGCATGGGCAAGTCGAGAAGCGGTCGGGCTTTAGTCGGTAGTAAATTAATGGGCGACGGAACCCCACCGTCATTACACTGTACGAGCTCGCCAGTGCGCTGGGCGTAAATCACATGGACTTGGTTGCCCCGATGAGAGCGATCGCCAAGCGACCTCTTAGAGGCGGCTATTGGCCCTGTCGGACCGTTTCGGGGCTTCCTAAGCACTGCCGCAAGATTTCATATTTTTCCGGGATCGAGCCGCCCATTAGACCAGTGCCATGACGCGCCCTCTGGGGGAGCGCGAGAAAATCGGCAAGGGCGGACAATGTCAGTTGAGAAGATAGACACGCTCGTCATCGGTGCCGGCCAGGCGGGGCTTGCGATGAGCGAGCATCTTGGCCGCAGCGGCGTGCCGCATCTCGTGCTGGAGCGGCATCGCATCGCCGAGCGTTGGCGCTCGGAACGCTGGGACTCGCTCGTCGCCAACGGCCCGGCCTGGCATGACCGCTTTCCCGGCATGACCTTCGGCGATGTCGAAAGCAGTGTCGGGCCGGACGATTTTCCGGGCAAGGAAACCGTCGCCGACTATTTCGTCGCCTTTGCCAGGAAGATCTCGGCTCCCATCCGCTGCGGCGTCGAGGTGCTGAAGGTCGAGCGCAATGCGGGCCGCCCGGGCTTCCGGGTCGAGACCTCTGAGGGGGTGATCGAGGCCGAGCGCATCGTCGCCGCGACCGGCCCCTTCCAGACGCCCATCATCCCCCCCGTGGTTCCCGAGCGGGCCGGCCTGCTACAGATGCACTCCACCGGCTACCGCAATCCCGCGCAATTGCCTGATGGTGCGGTGCTGGTCGTCGGCTCCGGTTCGTCCGGCACCCAGATCGCCGAAGAGTTGATGCAGGCGGGGCGGCGCGTCTATCTCTCGGTCGGCCCGCATGACCGGCCGCCGCGGGGCTATCGCGGCCGCGACTTCTGCTGGTGGCTGGGCGTGCTCGGCAAATGGGACGCTGCAACCCGCGAAGCGGGCAAGGAGCATGTCACCATCGCCGTCAGCGGCGCGCATGGCGGCCACACCATCGATTTCCGCCGTCTCGCCGCCCAGGGCATGATCCTGGTCGGGCGTACGGAATCCTCTACGCACGGCGTCGTCCGCTTCGCGTCCGATCTCGTCGAGAACCTGCGGGCCGGTGACGAGAACCATGACGCCCTGCTCGACGAGGCCGATGCCTATGTCGCCCGCAACGGCCTCGATCTGCCAGAGGAACCTCACGCCCGCGATCGCGTCCCGGATGCCGACTGCATCGCCCGGCCGATCCTGTCACTCGATCTTGCGCAAGCCGGCATCGGCACGATCATCTGGGCGACGGGTTTCGTCGCCGACTACAGCTGGATGCAGGTCGACGCCTTCGACGAGAGCGGGAAGCCGCGGCATCAGCGCGGCGTCTCCTCGGAGCCCGGCATCTATTTCCTCGGCCTGCCCTGGCAGTCGCGGCGCGGCTCCAGTTTCATCTGGGGCGTCTGGCACGATGCGAAATACGTCGCCGACCAGATCGTGATCCAGCGCCAGTACATGGCCTATGACGCCGCCGCCCGGGGCGAGCTCGAACCGGCCTGACGCGCAGCGACGCGACACACTTCAACAGATCCGACGGAGGCCGAGATGGCGCATACCCGCATCCGCAAGTTCAACACCAAGGACACCTATCCCGAGCAGAAGCTCGACAACGACCTCGCCCAGGCGGTGGTGACTAAAGGCGGCAAGATCGTCTGGCTGCGCGGCCAGTGCCCGCAGAATCTCGACGATGCCAAGAACATCGACAGCCACGACCCGGCCGTGCAGACGCACAAGGTCATGCAGAACATCAAGCAGCTGATCGAGGAGGCCGGCGGCTCGATGGAGCATCTGGTCAAGGTCGTCGTCTACATCACCGACGTCCGCCATCGCGAGGCGGTCTATCGCACCATGGGCGAATACCTCAAGGGCGTGCATCCGGTCTCGACCGGCCTCGTGGTGCAGGCGCTCGCCCGGCCGGAATGGCTGGTCGAGATCGACGGCACCGCCGTGATCCCGGAGTGACCGCATGACCTTCTCGCTGGTCGCCCGCTGCGCCCGGACCGGCATGTTCGGGGTCGCGATCTCTTCGTCCTCGCCGGCCGTTGCGGCGCGCTGCTCCTATGCGCGCGCCGGCGTCGGAGCCGTCGCCTCGCAGAACGTCACCGACCCGACGCTCGGCCCGCTGGCGCTCGATCTCATGGAAGGCGGCATGAGCGCGGCCGAGGCGATCGCCGAGGTCCGCCGGCGCGGCAAGTTCATCGAATACCGTCAGGTCCTGGCGGTCGACCGCGACGGCGAGACGGCGATCCATTCCGGCCCGAACTCGCTGGGGATCTGGACGCAGGCGCAGGCGCGCGACGTCGCCTCCGGCGGCAACCTCCTGGCGAATGACGGCGTACCGCAGGCGATCGTCGACGGTTTCCTCTCCTCTTCCGGCCATCTCGGCGACCGGCTGATCGCGGCGATGCGCGCCGGCCTCGCCGCCGGCGGCGAAGCCGGGCCAGTGCGTTCGGCGGGGCTCAAGATCGTCGACAAGGTCAGCTGGCCGGTCGCCGATCTGCGCTGCGACTGGACGGAAGCCTGCCCGATCGAGGCGGTGGCGACGGCCTGGGAAGTCTACAAGCCCCAGCTCGACGCCTACATCCAGCGCGCGCTCGATCCGCGGCAGGCGCCGTCCTACGGCGTTCCCGGAGACGAGTGAGCCACGCCGCCGCTCGCAGGCCGCGGCCTAGTCAAGCCTCGACGCGCGTCCGGTCCGTCATGACCGGCGCGATCATGCCGGGGATGTAGGCACGCGAGATGCGTGCTTCGCAATGCGCCTGGAAGGCCTCAATCAGCTTCGACTTGGCGAGCGACGCCAGCGTCGCGACGCCGATCGTC
Organism: Allobosea sp. NPDC055332; assembly: GCF_053645455.1. Taxonomy (NCBI): domain Bacteria; kingdom Pseudomonadati; phylum Pseudomonadota; class Alphaproteobacteria; order Hyphomicrobiales; family Alloboseaceae; genus Allobosea; species Allobosea sp. NPDC055332. The sequence continues at coordinate 628,817 of NZ_JBSHMO010000004.1, forward strand.
ATCGGGCGGTGCTCGCCGGCGAGCCGGATCGAGACCAATTTTCGCCCGTCGAGCGAGTGATCGGAGCGCGGCCGCACGTTGAACAGCGCATAGCCCGCGCCATTGGCGACCATCGCCCGTACCAGGTCCGGATAGGCCGAGCGCGCCGCGATCGTCGGCACGATGCCGGCGGCCATGAACAAGGCCAGGAAATATTCGCGGCTCAGCGGGAGATCGAGCAGCACGAGCGGCTGCTCCGCGAGCTCCTCCAGCGTGACGGCGCTCTGCTGCGCCAGAGGGTGCGTTTCCGCCACGACAATGTGAGGTGGCAGGCTGACCAGCGGCACGAACGCGATGTCGTCGGGCACTTGCAGGTCATAGGTCAGCGCCACATCGACCTCGGAACGGCGTAGCCCCCTCAGAAGATCCTCCTGATTGCCCTCGACATGGCGGATCGTGGTCTCGGGGAAGGCCGTGACGAAGCCGTTGCTGAGCTCCGGCACCAGCATCGGCGCCAGCGTCACCATGCAACCGAGCGAGAGCGTGCCGCGCACGGTGCCGATCGTGTCCGCGGCGACGGTGTAGAGGCTTTCGGCCTGGCCCACGACCCGCTTCGCCTCGCTCAGCAGCGCCCGGCCGACCGGCGTCAGCGACAGGCCCTGGGCGTGATGGCGGATGAAGAGCTGCACGTTCAGCTCCCGCTCCAGATGCGAGATCGCGGTCGAGATCGAAGGCTGCGAGATATGGATCATCTCGGAAGCGAGGGTGATGCTGCCCGTCTCGCCGGCCGCGATGAAATATTCGAGTTGGCGCAAGGAGAACCGCATCTAGCCAGCATAAAGCACGATAGCCGCAGGCCAGCAAAGCGGAGGCTCAGGCCGCGATCCTGTCGAGCAGCCGGTCCATCATTCTGTCGCACGCCGCGAGCTGGTCGAGCGCGATGAACTCGTCTGCCTTGTGTCCCTGCTCCATCGAGCCCGGCCCGCAGACCAGCACCGGGATCCCCAGCCGCTGGGAGAACAGCCCGCCCTCGGTGCCGAAGGCCACCTTGCACAGGGCGCTGTCGTTGAGGATCCCGCGCAGGAACGCGACGGCCTCGGAGGCCACTGGTGTCGCCAGCCCCGGATAGTCGTTGAGGCGCTCGAAGCCGATCCCGGCCTCGGGGAAGTGCTCGCGCCGCGCCGCGACGAGGGCTGCCGCCTCGTCCATCAATCGGGCCAGGATCGCCTCGGGGTCGTCCTCGGCGACGTTGCGGATCTCGAAATCGATCGTGCAGCGCTCCGGCACGATGTTGAGCGCGGTTCCGCCCGCGATGCGCCCGGCATGCAGCGTGGTGTAGGGGATGTCGTAATCGGCGTCGCTCGGGCCGCCCCGCTCGATCTCGCCCTGCAGCCCGCGCAGCGCGCCGACGAAATCGCAGGCGAGATGGATGGCGTTCAGCGCGTTCGGCGCCAGGGCGGAATGCCCGGTGACGCCGCAGCAGGTCGCCCGTGCCGCGAGCTTGCCCTTGTGCCCGGTCGCGATCGCCATCGCGGTGGGTTCGCCGATGATGGCGAGCTTCGGCCGCAGCGGCCGGTCCGCCAGCCGGTCGATCAGCGAGCGCACGCCGACGCAGCCGATCTCCTCGTCATGGCTGAAGGCGAGATGGATCGGCGTTTCCAGTTCGCGCGTCGAGGCGTGCGCGGCGAGCGCGAGCGCCGAGGCGACGAAGCCCTTCATGTCGGCCGTGCCGCGTCCATAGGCGCGCCCGTCCGCGACCCTCAGCCGGAACGGGTCATGGCTCCAGTCCTGGCCATCGACGGGCACGACGTCGGTATGGCCGGAGAGCATGATGCCCGGCCGGTCCCTGGGGCCGATGGTGGCGAACAGATTGGCCTTGCGCCCATCCTCGGCCTCGATGATCTCGCTCTCGATGCCGTGCCCGGCAAGGAATTCGCGCATGAAGTCGATCAGCGGCCGGTTCGGATCGCGGCTGACCGTGGCGAAACCCACCAGCCTGTCCAGGATCGTCAGCGTGTCCATCGCCGCGCCGCCTTCGTCTACCTGAGATCAGAGATACAGATGCCGCACCGCGTCGCTGCCGAGCAGCTCGGCGGCGTTGCCCGCCGCCACGACCCGCCCTTTGGTGAGCAGGATGCCGCGATGGGCGATGGAAAGCGCCATTTCGGCGTTCTGCTCGATCAGCAGCACGGTCGTGCCGTTGCGATTCACCGCCGCGACCGTGTCGAAATACTCGTCGATCAGCTTGGGCGAGAGCCCGAGCGAGGGCTCGTCCATGATCACGAATTTCGGCTTGCCGACGAGCGCACGCGCCAGCGCCACCATCGCCTGCTCGCCGCCCGACAGCGTGCCGGCGCGCTGGCGGATGCGTTCGCGAACGCGCGGAAACAGCTCCAGCATCTCCTCCAGCCGCTCCTCGAAGCCGGCCTGGTGCCCCTGCGCCTCGTAGCCCAAGCGGATGTTGTCGCGCACCGAGATGTCGCCGAAGAGCCGCCGGCCCTCCGGCACGAAGCCGACGCCGAGCGCGCTCAAGGCCTCTGTGCGCGAGCCCTTGAGGTCCTGCCCCATGATCGCGATGCGGCCGCGCGCCAGCGGCAGCAGCGCCGAGATCGCCCGGAAGATCGTGGTCTTACCGGCGCCGTTGGGCCCGAGGATGCAGACCAGCTCGCCTGGCTCGACGCTGAGCGAGACGTCGCGCAACATCGCCACCACGCCGTAATTGGTGTCGACGTTCTCAAGCCTGAGCATGCTGGGCTCCCTTGCGGCCGAGATAGGCTTCCTGCACACGCGGGATCAGGCGGACCTCCTCGAAGGTGCCCTCGGCGAGCTTCTGGCCGTAGTCGAGGACCAGCACCCGCTGCGGCAGCGACGCGATCAGCCGCATGTCGTGCTCGATGATCATCAAGGCGAGGTCCGGCCGCTCGGCGCAGACCGAGCGGATATCGTCCATCAGCGCGTCGGTGTCGGCATCGTCCATGCCGGAGGATGGCTCGTCGAGCAGCAGCACCTTGGGCTCGCTCGCCAGCGCGCGGGCGATCTCGAGGCGCCGGCGGTCGGCCTGCGGCAGCTCGGCCGCCGGCCGATGGCGCTGGGCGTGGAGCTCGCGCGAGACCGCCTTCAGCAGGCGCTCGGCGATCTCGGCCGCAGCGTCGAGCTCGGCATCGGCCTTGCGGCGATTGAAGATCGCGTCGAACACCCCGGTCTTCATATGGGTGTGGCGGCCGATGATGACGTTGTCGAGCACCGAGAGGTCGGCGAAGAGCCGGCTCGACTGGAAGGTGCGCGCGATCCCCTTGGCGACGATGCGGTGCGCCGGCTGGCCGTTGAGCAGCTCGCCGGAAAGCCTGACCTCACCCGAAGACGGAACGTACAGCCCGGTGATGATGTTGAGCAGGGTCGACTTGCCGGCCCCGTTCGGTCCGATGATGCCGAGCACCTCGCCCTTGCGCAGCGAGAAGTCGACCTCGGCCATGGCGACCAGGCCGCCGAAGCGCATGGTCAGGCCCTGGCCTTGCAGGATGATCGCGGGATCCATGGTCAGCCTCCGTAGCGGCGCAGCCGCTGCGGGAAGATTCCCTGCGGGCGGATCATCAGGAAGGCGATCACGGTGATGCCGAAGAACAGGATGCGGTAGTCGGAGAAGGCGCGCAGCTTCTCCGGCAGCAGCGTCAGCAGGAAGGCGCCGACGATCACGCCGAGCGTGTTGTCCATGCCGCCGGCGATGACCATGGTCATGATCGTCACCGAGACCAGGAAGGTGAAGTTGTCGGGCGAGATGAAGCCGACATAGAAGGCGTAGATCGTGCCGGCGAAGCCCGCCAGGAACGCATCGACCGCGAAGGCGAGCACCTTGTACCAGGTCGTGTTGATGCCCTGGCAACGGGCCGCGAGCTCGTCCGCCCGCAGCGCGTTCCAGGCCAGGCCGATCCGCGAATGGTGCAGCCGTCCGGCGAACAGGATCGCGACGCCGACGAGCAGCGCCGAGAGATAGTAGAAATTCGCCTGGGACGGCAGCGAATGCCCGAAGATCACGAGGGGCGAGGCGAAGGAGTGGCCGAACAGCTCCGGTGCCGGGATGCCGACCAGGCCGTTGGGGCCGCCGGTGAATTCCAGATTGTTGAGGAGCTGGTGCACGACGACACCGAAGGCGATCGTCACCAGCGCCAGATAGCTGTCCCGCGTGCGCATCGAGGGGATGCCGAGCAGGAAGCCGAAGATGGTCGCGACCACCGCGGAGGCCGGCAGCGCCAGCCAGAAGCTGACGTCCCAGTGCAAAGCGAGCAGGGCCGAGGCATAGGCGCCGATGCCGTATGAGGCGCCGGTGGCGAAGTTCGGGATGTTGGCGCTGCCGAGCTGGAAGTTCAGCGCCAGCGCCAGCACGGCATAGAGCTGCGCGATGATCAGCAGATGTAGCGCATAGGAGCTGCCCTGCAGCACGAAAGGAAAGGCGAGCACGATCGCCATGCCGAGCAGCACGGCAAAGCGCCGGTTGGCACCGAAGGCCTGCTCGATGCCGGCCTCGATCGCCGGCAGGCGTTGCATCGCGACGAGCACGCCGCCGAACAAAGCGAGCAGGCCGACCACTGCGCGCCAGTCGTCGACCAGCAGGAACTGGCGCAGGAAGGCGGCGCCAGCGATCTCTGTCAGCGCGACGAGCGCGAGGCCGCTGGCGGTGCCGAGCGTGGCGCGGGCGGGGATTGTCACATCCGTCATCGGTTCAGACCTTTTCGACGACGGTGCGGCCGAAGAGGCCTGCCGGCCGGAACACCAGCACGCCGATCACCAGCAGGAAGACGAAGACCAGGCGATAGGCCGCGCCATTCGGCACCACCGCCTGCACCAGCGTGTCGAGGCCGGCGATCACCAGGCTGCCGATGATCGCGCCGGGCATCGAGCCCAGCCCGCCGACCACCGCCGCGGAAAAGCCGATCAGCCCGACATCGATGCTGAAGTCGAAGCGCACGATGCCGGCATAGCCCGCGAAGAACAGGCCGCCGACGGCACCGACCGCCGAGGCGATGAAGAAGGTGATCCGGAAGATCTTTCCCGGCGCGATCGAGAGCAGGCGCGCGGCGTCACGGTCCTGCGAGACGGCCTTGATGTGAAGGCCGAGGCGGGTGTTGCCGAGCAGGAAGAACAGCCCGGCCACGCACAGCACCGAGACCGCGATCGCGACGAGGTTGAAGGCCGGCACCGTCACGCCGAGCACATTGAAGCTGCCCTGGACGAGACGCGGCACCGCATGCGGGTTCGAGCCGTTGGGGAAGAGGTGGCGGATCAGCTCGCGCAGCACGATGCCGAGCGCGACGGTGGCGACCAGGGCCATCATGGCGGGCGCGTTGCGGAAGCGCTGGATGACCAGGAAGTCGAGCAGGATGCCGAGCAGCCCCGTCAGCGCGATGGCGAGCGCAACGGAGAGCAGCATGGCGCCCGGCGTCGCCGCGGCCCCGAGCGCGGCCCCGAAGGTCTGGATCAGCGCGAGCGCCAGGAACGGTGCCATCAGCGCCACGTCGCCATGGGAGAAATGGATGATGTTCAGCACGCCGAAGAGCAGGCTGAAGCCGACCGCGATCAGGGCATAGATCGAGCCGAGCGTGATCCAGTTCAGGATCTGTTGCAGGAGCTGCTCGGCCATTCCGTTCCCCTCTTTGTCTTGGCAGCTTGTTTTGGCAGCCGCCTTGTGGCCGCTTGCCCGGCTGTGCACCAGCCCGGATGCGGACAGGAGTCGTAATTTCGGAATCTCTGCTTTGATTGTCTTGAGGCAGCCCGCCGGCCGGGTTCGTTTCGCTCCCGGCCAGCTGCTTAGGCAAACCGAGGCCCGGGGTTCGAAATATCCGATTTGCTTCGCGTTTCCGGAACGGCGGATTGTCCCGCCGAAGCATCCTCGGGATCGGCATGGCCGACCGTTGGCGCTCGACATACATCCTGGAGGGGGTCATGACTTTCACGTTCGGCGCCGGCACCGGCTCAATTTCGGCATTGCTGCGCGCCTCGACGATCGCCGCGGCGGTGGCTTGGGGCGGTGCGACGGCCTACGCTCAGGAAACCGTCAAGATCGGCTTCATCGGGCCGCTGAGCGGCGGCAACGCCCAGCAGGGCCTTTCGGCCCGCAACGGCTTTCAGCTCGCCATCGATCAGGCGAACAAAGCAGGCCTGCCGTTCAAGCTGGAGGCCGTCATCCTCGATGACGCCGCCAACCCGCAGACCGGCGTTGCCGCGGCGCTGAAGCTCACCAACGATCCGCAGGTGGCGGCCGCGACCGGCCACTGGAACAGCGGCGTCGCTCTGGCGACCATTCAGGTCTTCCAGCGCGCCGGTGTGCCCTTCATCGTCTGGGGCGCGATCTCGCCCAAGATCACCGAGCGGAACAACCCGATGATCTCGCGGGTCGTGACGACGCTGGTCAACACCAACGAGCCCCTGGCCAAATGGGCGGCCGAGACGGTCGGAAAGAAGATCGCGATCGTGTCCGATACGAGCGACTACGGCTTCGCCAACTCCCAGAACTTCTCAAGGTTCTACAAGGCTGCGGGCGGCGCCATCGTGGCCGCCGAGGCCGTGCCGGTCGGCACGACCGACTTCCGCGCTCTCCTGACCAAGGTCAAAGGCAGCGCCCCCGACGCGATCTATTTCGGCGGTGTCGTCACTGAAGCGGGGCTGGTGCGCCAGCAGATGGTCGAGCTCGGTATGGCCATACCGATGATCGGCGTCGACGGCTTCCATGACGCGGAGTTCATCAAGATCGCCGGCGCGGCTGCCGAAGGCACCGTCTCCGGCATCGTCAAGGAGAAGGGCAATCCGCAGCTGGAGAAGCTGACCAAGGATTATCAGGCTGCGAATTTCGCCGAGCCGGCGACGACCTACACCAAGAATGCCTTCGACTCCGCCAACATCCTCGTCGAGGCGATCAAGAAGGCCGGTACGAAGGACAAGGCTGCGCTCGCCAAGGCGATCCGCGAGACGCAGTACGACGGCGCGATGGGCCACACCAGCTTCGACGAGAACGGCCAGACCAAGCTGCCGGTCGAACTCGAGCTGCGCACGGTCAAGAATGGCGCCTGGACGACGCGCTGACAGCCCTATCCTGAGCTGTCGCTTTCGGAAGCGGGTTCGCGGACAACGCGGACCCGCTTCATTCGTTTCCGGGAGCTTGAATAGCTTTCAGATCGCCGCCCGGACGCCGACGAGGCCTAGTCCGGGGCGGTTTTGAGTGCGGCAAGCCAGGAATGGAGAGGCCTTCCGGGCTAAGCGATGAGCTGTGCCGCCTTCTCGGCGATCATGACAGCCGGGGCGTGGGTGTTGCCCGAGACGATCGTCGGCATGATCGAGGCATCGACGATGCGCAAGCCTTCGAGACCGTGCACGCGTAATTGCGGATCGACCACCGCCATCGCGTCGGTGCCCATCTTGGCGGTGCCGACCGGATGGAAGATCGTCGTGGCGATATCGCCCGCTGCCCGCGCCAGCTCCGCCGGCTCTTGGATCGCGATGCCGGGCTTGAGCTCCTCCGGTCGGAAGGGCTGTAGCCGCCGCGTCGCCATCAGCCGACGCGCCGCGGTGATCGAAGCGGCCGCGACCTCGCGATCGCTCTCGGCCGAGAGGTAGTTCGGCGCGATCGTGGGATGCGCGAACGGATCGGCCGAGGCGATCCGGACATGGCCGCGGGAATCCGGCCTGAGATTGCAGACCGAGACAGTGATCGCCGGAAAGCTGTCGAGCGGCTGGCCGAAGCGCTCCAGCGAGAGCGGCTGGACATGGAATTCGATGTTCGGCGTAGCGAAGCGCTCATCCGAGCGCATGAAGATGCCGAGCTGGCTCGGCGCCATCGCCATCGGTCCGGAGCGGCGCAGCGCATATTCGAGCGCGATACCCGCCTTGCCGAGCAGGCTCGCCTGACGCTCGTTCAGCGTCTTCGCGCCGGTGATCCTGAAGACGGTACGGATCTGGAGGTGGTCCTGCAGGTTCTCGCCGACGCCCGGCAACTCGTGCCGCACGGGGATGCCGTGCTGCGACAGGAGCGCGCCCGGCCCAACGCCGGAGAGCTGCAGCAATTGCGGCGTGCCGATCGCGCCGGCCGACAGGATCAGCTCCCCGGCGGCGTCGATCTGGACGGGTTCGCCCTTGAGGCGCAGTTCGAGCCCGCTGGCGCGCCTGCCGGAGAAGACGATGCGCTCGGCCTGCGCCTTGGTCAGCACGGTCAGATTGCTGCGCTTGCGCACCGGGCTCAGGAAGGCGCGCACCGCGTTGAAGCGAAAGCCGGCCTTCTGGTTGACCTCGAAATAGGCCGAGCCGAAATTGTCGCCGGCATTGAAGTCGTCGATCTTCGGCACGCCGATCTCCTCGGCGGCCTCGCGCACCGCGTCGAGGATCGGCCAGGACAGGCGCTGGCGTTCGACATGCAATTCGCCATCCCGGCCATGGAGCGGCTCGCTGAGGCTGTGATGCCGTTCGGATTTGCGGAACAGCGGCAGCACCTCGTCCCAGCCCCACCCGGGATTGCCGAGCTGGCGCCAGCCATCATAGTCGGCCGCCTGGCCGCGCATGTAGATCATGCCGTTGATCGAGGAGCAGCCGCCGAGCACCTTGCCGCGCGGATAGGCGAGTGAGCGGCCGTTGAGGCCCTTCTCCTGCGCCGTGCTGTAGCCCCAGTCGGTCCGGGGATTGCCCATGCAATAGAGATAGCCGACCGGAATATGGATCCAGTGGTAATTGTCGGATCCACCGGCCTCGAGCAGCAGCACGCGCTTGCTAGGGTCGGCGCTGAGGCGGTTGGCGAGCACGCAGCCCGCCGAGCCGGCGCCGACGATGACATAATCCCAGGAGCCAAGATGGCGACGGACGCTCACGCGACCTCCGATCGATAACGCTGCCACTGTGCTGCCAATGTCGTAGCAAGCTCGGCGTAGAGCCGGTAGCGCGCATCCCCCAACGCCCCGTCTGCGCGCTTTGGCACGAAGCTGCGCCTGGGCCTGACCATCTCAGCGACGCCGACCTCGATATCCCCGAACAATCCGGCGGCCACGCCGGCGGCGATGGCGGCACCGAGGGCGCCGGTCTCCTCGCATTCGGCAACCGTGACCGGCACGCCGAGGCCGTCGGCGAACATCTGGCACCAGGCCGCGCTGCGCGAACCACCGCCAGAGAGGATCGCCCGGTCGAAGCTCACTCCCGCAGCGCGCAGACGGTCGATATGGCGGCGGTGCTCGAAGACGACACCCTCATAGAGCGCGTGCAGCATCTGCGCCCGGTCATGCCAGCCGGCGAGGCCAAGGAAGGCGGCCCGCGCCTGGGGCTCAGCGCTCGAACCATAAAGGAAGGGATGGAACAGCGGGCTGTCGGCGCTCGGCGTCACCGAAGCGACGAGCTCGTTGCAGCGCGCGAAAGCATCGGGGCCATGGTCGCCGAGGATCTCGTGCACGAACCATTCGAGATTGACCGCCGAGGTCGCGCTGGACTCGACTGCGACATAGCGGTCCGGCCGCCAGGTGCAGGCATGGAAGATGCGCTCATCGACCACCGGCCGGTCGAGAATGATCTGGTTGATGCCCCAGGTCCCGACCACGATTGCGGCCTGCCCCGGCCGAGCTGCGCCGGCGCCGACTGAACTGGCGATGATGTCGAAGAAGCCGGCGGCGACCGGCGTGCCGACGGCAAGTCCGGTACGCCGGGCAGCTTCCTCCGTCACCGTCCCGGCGACAGCATCGGATTGCACCAGCGGCGGCAACAGCGCCCGGGCATCGGCAAGATCATAGGCCGCGAGCAGCTCGGCGTCGTAATCGCGCTCGGGCAGACGCATCAGGCCGCAGCCGCTCATGTCGGAATAATCGCTCACCCGGCGGCCGGTGAGCATGAAGGTCAGCGCGTCCTTGCACAGGAAGGCGGTGCCGGCCCGCGCATAGATCTCCGGCCGGTTGCGCTTGATCCAGGCGAGCAGCGTCGCGGTCTGTGACGGCCAAGGCTTCTGCAGGCAGAGCGGATAGAGCGTTGCGGCTGTGCAATCGGCACGCCATTCCTCCGCTAGCCCGGCGGCGCGCGTGTCGAGCGACTGGATGCCGAGGAGGGGGCTGCCCTGCCTGTCGAGCAGATAAAGGCCGTTGCCATGACCGGCCGTGCCGACGGCAGCGATGTCGCGGCCTTCGGCACCCGCATCGCGCAGGCAGGCGGAGATCACCTCGCCGGCATGGTCCCAGAGCTCGCCGATGTCACGCTCGACATGGCCCGGCTCCGGCTTGCTCGAATGGCCGCCCTGCGCCGCTTTGCCGACCACCTTGCCGCTGCGATCGAACAGCACCGCCTTGACGACGGTGTTGCCGGCGTCGAGGCCGAGAAGCAGCCTGCTCATCCGCGCTCCTCATAGATCCGCCAGGCTGCCTCGTCGTCGGCACCGTCATGGATCATCGCCATCAGCGCCCTGACCACCCGGCTCGGCGCGGCATGCTGATAGATGTTGCGGCCGTAGACCATGCCATGCGCGCCCTGCTGCATCAGTGCGTAGGAATTGGCGAAGACTTGGCGCAGATCGGCCTTGCCGCCGCCGCGCACCAGCACCGGGCAGCGCGCCGCCTCGACGACGCGGCCGAACTCGGCCGGGTCCGTGGTTGGATCGGCCTTGATGATGTCGGCGCCCATCTCGCGGGCGAGCCGCACCAGCGTGACGATCTTCTGGGCGTCGCCGTCGACGAGATAGCCGCCGCGGGCGCTGTTCGGCTGCATCACCAAGGGCTCGATCATCAGCGGCATGCCGTAGCGCTCGCAATCCTGCCGGACGCGGGCGATGTTCTCGACGCATTGCCGGAACAGCGCCGGCTCGTCCGGCAGCATGAACAGGTTGACCACGACGCAGGCCGCATCGAGCTTCAGCGCCGGCACGACCGGATCATGCGCGTTCTGCAGCACCGCCCACATCTCGCGATGGCGCAACGCATTGTAGGGATTGCCCATGTCGATGCGCATGACCAGAGCCGGCTTGGCCTTACCGGGCCGCCCCTGCAGCAGATCGGCCTGGCCGTAGTTCATCTGGATCGCGTCCGGACCTGCCTCGGCCAGCACGTCGACGATCCGGCCCATATCCTCCAGCCCGTCGAGGAAGGAAGGCTCGTTGCAGACGCCGTGGTCGATCGCGACGTCAAGACACCTGCCGTTGTGGAACAGCCGGTTCATGCGGACTTTCTTCGAATCGTACATCGCTGTTCCCTTGATCGGCATCGCGCCGGCGAAGCATCGCTTCGCTGACGCCGTGGTTGGTGTTGAGTTCGACGAAGAGGGCGGCGCACTCGGCCAGCCGCCGGTGCTCGTCCCAATCGCGGGCAGCGGTCATGAGCTTCGAGAGCTCGATCACGGCGGCATGTGAGAGCTCGCCGGTGAAGGCGATGGTCAGGCGGCGCAAGACGAGGTCGGCCAGCGTCTCCGGGCGCTCCCGGCCGACGATCCAGGCGATCTCGCGATGGCCATAGGTCGGCAGCGCACTTAAGGCCTGATCGCCGCGTCCGGCCAGCGCGCCGGCGAGTTCGTCGACGCGGGTGCCATAGCGCATCAGCAAGCGTTCGACCGCCTCTCGCCTCAATCCGGCCAGTCTAGCGATCTGGTCGATCCAGGCCTGCCGCCGCTCGACCGCCGGATAGTCGCGACCGCCACCGATGGCGTTGTGTTCGGTCGCCACTCGGCGCGGGAGGCCGAGCTTCGCCAGGATCATATCGGCGGCAGCGGCGCCGAAGGCGCGGAAGGTCGTCCACTTGCCGCCAACCAGATTGAGCACCGGCCGGGCCGCGTCGGCACCCGGATCGAGCCATTCGCAGCTATGGTCGCGCGAGATGCTGGCATTGAGGCTGTGATCGCTTCGCGGCAGCGGCCGCACGCCGGAGAAGCTATAGATCAGCTCGTCCGGCGCGATCGGGATGTACGGAAAGACCTCGGCGATCGAGGCCAGGATATAGGCGGCTTCGTCCGGCTCGCAGCGGATTCCGTCGGGCGTCTCGACGCTGATGTCGGTCGAGCCCGCCAGTACCTGGCCGAGATGGCGGAACAGGATGCAGACCCGGCCCTCGCGGTTGGCGAAATAGATCATGGTCTCGCCGATGGCATCAAAGAGCCGGCGATTGGCGATGACGAGATGCGAGCCCTTGGTGCCGCCGATCAGGCGGGGCGCGCGCTCGGCGATCCCCTGATTGGTCAGGTCGATCCAGGCTCCGGTCGCGTTGACGATGATCTCGGCGTCGAGCGTGAAGCGCTCACCCGTCAGGCTGTCTTCGAGCACGGCGCCACCCGGCTCCAGCCCGACGAGGCCGAGATGGTTGAGCGCCAGCGCCTTGGGCGCGGCCTGCTCGCTGTCGAGGATGAGCTCGATGCCGAGCCGCTCGGGGTGGCTGATCCTCGCATCGTAATAGAGCGCGCTGCCGACGATGTCGGAGCGTAGCGCCGGCCAGCGGCGCCGCGTCTCGCGGCTGCCGAAGAAACTGTGACGGGGCACGCCGCTGTCACGCCCGGCATAGAGATCGTAAAGCGAAAGCCCGAGCTTGATGATCAGGGCGCCGCGGGCGCCGGCCGTCTCTGCCCCGCCGAGGAAGCGGCGGACGGCGCCGACCACGCCGGAGAAGCGGTCGACCACCGGGATCAGCGTCGGCAGCGGGCTGACGAGATGCGGCGCGTTGGCCAGCAGCAGGTTGCGCTCGCGCAGCGATTCCCTGACCAGTGCGAACTCGCCGTTCTCCATATAGCGCAGGCCGCCATGGATCATGCGCGAGGGGGCGGAGCTCGCCCCGCTCATGAAGTCGCCGCGCTCGACCAGCACGACGTCGACGCCGTTGAGCGCGAGCTCGCGGAAGGTGCTGATGCCATTGATGCCGCCGCCGACGACGAGCACCTGGGTACGCCCCTTGCGACGCAAGGCGCCGATCCGCTCTGCACGATCCTGAGCCATGACGATCTCTGGATGCTTCTCAGGCTGCCTTGGGCAGGTGACGCGCGATCGCTTCGTCGATGCGCCGCAGCTCCGCGGCCGATAATGCAACCCTGCCGGCGCCGGCATTCTCGACGGCCTGTGTCCGGTCGCGGGCGCCGCAGAGCGCATAGGTGATGCCGGGCTGGGCGATGGTCCAGGCGATCACGAGCTGGGCGGAAGTTGCAGCATGGGCCGCGGCGATCGGGGCGATCTCGGCGAGGAAGGCGGCGATGCGCTTCAGGCTTTCGGGTGAAAAACGCGGATCGTCCTTGCGCAGATCGTCGCCGGCGAAGACCCGGTCCGGCCCGATCTTGCCGGAGAGCAGGCCGAGCGCCAGCGAGGAGTAGCTCAGCGTCGCGACATCATGCGTCCGGCAGATCGGCAGCAGCGTCGTCTCGATTGCGCGATCGAGCATGTTGTAGCGCTCCTGGATGGCGTCGACCGGCCCCACGGCGAGATAGGCCTTCAATTCGTCAGGGCTGACATTGCTCACCCCGATCGCCCGGATCGTGCCCTGCTGCTTCAGCTCCAGCAGCGTGGCCATGGTCTCGGCGACCGGCGTCGTCGGGTCCTGCCAATGGGTGATGTAGAGGTCGATATAGTCGGTGCGCAGCCGGCGCAGGCTCTGCTCGACCTCGTACAGGATCGAGTCGCGCCCGAGATGGCGATGGACGCGCTGCCCGTGCTCGTCGAAGAAGTGGTTGCCCTTGTCGGTATGCCAGACGAGGCCGCATTTCGTCGCCAGCACCACTTCGGAGCGGCGGCCGGCGATCGCCTCGCCGACGATCTCCTCGGATTTGCCGAGGCCATAGGCGGGAGCGGTGTCGATCAGGCTGACGCCGGCATTGAGCGAGGCGCGGATCGCCTCGACCGCCTTGGCCTCGTCGGTGCCGCCCCACATCCAGCCGCCCATCGCCCAGGTGCCAAGGCCGACGGCGCTCGCGCTCACCGCGCTCTTGCCCATCGGGCGCAGTTGCTGGTCAGTTGCCATGGGTATCATCCTTCAGGACATCGATGATGGCGTTGCCGGTGGCCTCGTCGGTCGCCAGCACGTCGAGGAAGCCGCCGCGCAGGACGCTGGCGGCAGGCGCGGCCTTGCGAGCGCCGGCGCAGACGCCGATCGCCAGCGGAATCGCCTTGAGCTCGTCGAGCGTCAGGCCGATCACGCGCTCGTTGAGCTCGTAGTCGCAGAGCCGGCCGCGGCGATCGAGCAGATGCGCGACGAGCTCACCGGCCGCATCGAGCCGCGCCAGTTCGCTCTCGGTGCCGGGACCGGACGCGCGCAGGCTGAGATAGGTCGAGCGGTCGGCCAGCACCGAGCCGATGCCGGTCACCGCGATCGCGGCGTCGCGCGCCCGGGCCAACACCTCGCGCACCGACTGCAGCGAGAGCAGCACGTCGCGCTCGTCGCGCGAGGCGGCGAAGACGGGCGCATGAATCTGAAAGGCCTTGCCCTGGAGCTTGTGGGCGAGCTGGGCTGCCAGATGGTTCACATCAGTGAAGTATTCGCCCTGGATGCCGCCGGTTGCCGGCACGACGGTGACGTCATAGGCCCGGCCTGGCGCCAGCGCCTGGATCATTGCGTCGACGCCGCGCCCGCCGGAGACGCAGATCGTGTCGCCATCCCGAAGATTCGAGAGCAGGTGTTCGGCCGCGGCCCGGCCCACCGTGGTCAGGTTGACCTCCTCCTGGTCCGAGACCGTCGGCGTGACGATCGCCTCCTTCAGCGCGCCGGCTGCCGCAAGCTCCCCTTCGAGCGCGAACAGCGATTGCAGGGGCGAGCGCACGGAAATCTGCACATAGCCGCGCTCGTGGCCTTCCTTGACCAGCCGGTTGACCGTCGGATGCGAGAGGCCGGTGCGCTTGGCGATCTCGGCCTGGCTCAGGCCCTCGACGTAATGCATCACCAGCACGCGGTGGATCTTCCGCAGCCGCTCGAAATCGTCGTTGGAATGGGAGGCCATGACGAAGCCGCTCAGCCGGTACGCGCCGCGCCGCGGGCGCGTTTGCGGGTGTGCAGGAGGTGGTCGATCGTGACGGCGGCGAGCAGGATCACGCCGCGGATCACGTCCTGCCAGACCGGGGGGACGTCGAGCAGGGTCAGCGAACTCGAAACCACCGAGAGCAGGGCGATGCCGAGGATCGCGCCCAGGATGGTGCCGGAGCCGCCCTTGAGGCTGGCGCCGCCGATCACCGCCGCGGCGATGATGTTGAGTTCCATGCCGACGCCGAAAGTCGGCGGCGCCGCGCCGAAGCGGGCCATGTAGAGCACACCGGCGACGCCGGAGAGGCCCGAGCACAGCACGATGCAGAAGAACTTCACCCGGTTGGTGCGGATGCCGGAATACTGCGCCGCCTTCTCGTTGCTGCCGGTGTAGAACACCTTCCTGAACACGGTCGCCTTGCGCAGCAAGAGGTCGAAAACGACGACCACGGCGAGGAAGATCAGGATCACGACCGGTACGTCGTAGACCTGGGCGAAGCCGAGGAAGCGCAGGTCGAGCGGCACGGTGCCCTGACCGATGAACTTGAAGCTCGCCGGCAGGGAGAACAGCGACAGGGGCCTGCCGTCGGTGATGGCGAGGCACAGACCGCGGACGATCACCATGAAGGCGAGCGAAACGATGAACGAGTGCAGTCCGATCAGCGTGACGAAGGACGCCATCGCGATACCGACCAGAGCGCTGGCTGCGATGCCGGCGAGGCTCGCCGTCCAGGGATCGATGCCGGCGAGAAAGGCCGTGCCGGCCACCACCATGGCGAAACAGACGACCGAGCCGACCGAAAGGTCGATCGCCCCGACGATCAGCAGGACCGTCATGCCGACCACGACGATGCCCTCGATCGAGAAGGACATCAGCATCGCCCGGAAATTGCCCCAGCTCAGGAAATAGGGCGAGGCGAAACTCATCACGACGCAGAGCGCCAGGATGATCAGCACCAGGCCGAATTCGCGCATGCTGGCGAGGTTGCGCCAGCCGCCGCTGGCCGCCTCCTGCGCCGCGGCTGGGCGCAGCTCTTCGTTCAATCCGCTGGCCACGCTCATCTCGCTTCCTGCCCTTCGATCGCAAGCCCGGAGGCGAGCCGCATGATCGTTTCCTCATTGAGATCGTCACCGGAGACCTCGCCTGCGATGCGGCCCTCGTGCACGACGAGCACGCGGTCGCACAGGCCGATCAGCTCCGGCAGCTCCGACGAGATCGCGACGATGCCGGTGCCACCAGTTGCGAGCTCGCGCAGGATGCGGTGGATCTCGGCCTTGGCGCCGATGTCGACGCCTCGCGTCGGCTCGTCCAGGATGATCGCCTTCGGACAGACCGAGAGCAGCTTGGCGAGCGCGACTTTCTGCTGGTTGCCGCCCGACAAGGTCGAGGCGGCGTCGTCGAGCGAGCCGCGCTTCAGGCGCAGCTGGTCGGCAAGGCTCTTCGCCTGTGCCCGCTCCTTCGCTCGGCTGACGAAACCGGCGGTCGCGACGCGATCGATGTCCAGTGCCGAGACGTTCATCGCGATCGGCAGATCGACGAAGACGCCGGCGCCCTTGCGGTCTCTGAGAGGTAGACGATGCCGTTACTGATGCTCTGCGCATAGTCGCGCGGGGTCACATCCTGCCCCTCGAACACGACCTTGCCCGCTTTGAGGCGGTCGAGGCCGCAGATGCCGAGCGCGATCTCTGTGCGGCCGGCGCCGATCAGCCCGGCAATGCCGAGGACCTCGCCGCGGCGCAGCTCGAAGGAGACATCGCGAACGCGATCACCGTCGCTGAGGTTGCTGGCCGACATCAGTATGGGCGCCGTGGCGCTGCTGGGGTTCTTTGCCGGATAGATGTTGCCGAGGTGGCGGCCGACCATGCGCCGGACGATCTCCTCCTGCGTCGTCGCCGCGACCTCTTCCGTGCAGATATAGCGCCCGTCACGCAGCACGCTGATCCGGTCGCAATGCGCGAAGACCTCGGCCATGCGGTGGCTGATATAGATGATGCTGATGCCGCGCGCCTTGAGCCCGGCGATGATCCCGAAGAGCTTGCCGGCCTCGCGCTCGGTCAACGCCGCGGTCGGCTCGTCCAGGATCAGGATCGAGCAGTCGAGCGCCAGCGCCTTTGCGATCTCGACGATCTGCTGCTCGGAGATCGACAAGTCCCCGACCAGCGCCTGCGGGTCGATCTCGGCGAGCGAGACTAGGATCTGACCGGCACGATCGCGTAGTTCGCGATAATCCATCAGCCAGGCGCGCCGGCTATTGGTCGCCGCCATCGAGATGTTCTCGGCGACGGAGATGTCCGGGCAGAGCGCGATCTCCTGATGCACCAGCCCGATGCCGAGTTCATGCGCCTTCTGCGGCGAGGCGATCTCGACGGGCCGGCCGTCGACCAGGATCTCGCCGCCATCGGGCCTGAGGATGCCGTCGATGATGTTCATCAGCGTCGATTTGCCGGCACCGTTCTCGCCCATCAGCGCGTGCACTTCGCCCTTGCGCAGGTTGAAGCTGACGCCGTCGAGCGCACGCACCGGGCCGAAGCTCTTGCTGACGTTGCGGACTTCGAGGGCGAGGGGCTGCATGGCAGGGCCTGTCGCAAGAGAAGAGATCGGCGGAACGTAGCGGCGCTCCGCCGGGAGAGGGCGAGCTTATTCCTTGATGCCCTTGGTGCCACGACGCTTCAGATAGGCGTCCCAGTAGAAGTCGTCGGCATTGTCCTTGGTGACCACGGCAAAGCCGTTGTCGACGACGGGCACGCCCATCGGGTTGAAGCCCGAGCGCTTGTAGTCGTTCATCGGGTCGATCAGCTCGGGATGGGCCGCCATGAACAGCAGCATGAAGCCCATATAGCCCTGCATGCCTTGGTTCGGGTTGATCGCGCCGAAGACCTGGCCGCTCTTGATCATGTCGAGGATCTTACCGTTCACGTCGGCGTTCATGACCTTGATCTTGCCGCCGAGCTCCTGCGCCGCCTGTGCCGCACCGAGGGCGGAATTGGCTTCCGGCATGAACAGCGCGCCGAGATTGGGATTGGCCTGGGCCATGCTCAGCGCGGCGTTATAGGCCTTGGTCGGATCCTGGTTGGATGGCGCGCGCGCGACCAGCTTGATTCCCGGGTGCTTCTCGCCCATCCGCTTGACGAAGGCGGCGACGCGCCGGTCGTGATTGTCCTGGCCGGGATTCTCGAGAATGCCGTACTCGCCCTTGCCGCCCATCGCCTTGGCGATCACGTCGGCGGCATAGGCGCCCTCGCGGTCATTGTCCGAAGTGACGTAGGAGACGCGCTTGCTATTCGGCGAGTCCGCCGCGAAGGTCACGACCGGCACGCCGGATGCGGTCGCGCGGTTGATCGGCTCGATGAACGGGTCCGAATTCATCGGGTGGACCAGGATGCCGGCCGGCTTCTTCGCCAGGATCTGGTCGAAGCTCGCGATCTGCTTGGTGACATCGTATTCCGGCGTGCCGGTATAGGCGGTCTTGCAGCCGAGTGACTGCGCCGCCTGCTTGAACATCTCGTAGACAGGGAACCAGTATTCCACGCCCGAGACCATCACGTTCATGTAGTAGGTTTCGCCTTCCTTGCAGCGAAACTGCGCCGGGGTCTGCGCCGCCGCGCCATGTCCCAGAGCGAGCGACAGGCCGAGGCCCGCAGCGACCGTCAACGTCAGATTACGAGCCAGTTCCTTGATGCGCATGTTTCCCCTCCAGGGCTCGACACCGGACCGATCTCCGGCGTCGTCGTGACCAGCTTGAAATTTATTTCATATACTGGTATCTATTTCTTGAGACATAAGACCAGCTTGGCATCGCGGTCAAGTCACGGCGGTGGGGATCGGTGATCTACATCGGGACCGACTATCCGGCGGCCCGTGCACGGCCGCACTCCTCCGCTCAGTCGCGGCATGCGTTTTGTCACCTGCTCGCGAACGATGGCCCTGAAGGTTCTCTCGGGAATCGGAAAGCCATGCCTGCCCGTTGAAGAAAAGCGTTTCGACGAGCAGCGAGCGTGCCGGAGCGATGGCACGGATTGAGCTGGGTGCTGCCGGGAGATCACTTTGCTCAGGATCCGCGCTCGGGCACCTTCGCAAGTTCCGGTTCGGGCGCAGATCTACTCCTCCGCTATGCGGAGTGAAGTGAATGTCGGAATTGGTTGCCGCTAGTCGAGGTCAGAACAGCCAGAGTCGAACCTCGAACGCACGTCGCGCGGCAGACCGCAACGCATGTCACCCGGCAGCATAGGCCAGTTCTGGCGACGTGTGTTGCACCCGAAGGCGGCCTAAGCCGCGCGATCACATCAAGACCGGAATTGACGCGGGTCGTCAGCAGAATGATGCGCTTTGCTTCCGCCTGCGTCGAAGGAGTGTTGCGTCATCCCGTTCCAAGGCCGGTAATCAAGGTCTGAACCAGTGCGATCGCTCCCGAAATCGGCCTGAACTGGCTCGTGGTCGAATTGTCGACGAGGAAAGCCAGGTCCGCGTGGCGCGCCAGCGGGCTCTCGGGCACGTCGGTCAGGACCAGGATGCGCTTGCCGCTGAGATGGGTGTCGAGCGTGATATCGACGACGGACTGCGTGTAGGGCGTGAATGCGATCGCGACCAGGAGGTCGCTGGAGCGCATGGTCGCGATCTGTTCGGCAGCCATGCCGCTGCCGAAGTCGAGCAGGCTGCACTGGCGTTCGCAGCGTGTCAGTCCGTAAGCCAGATAGGTCGCGATCGGTCGCGACCGCCGCAGGCCGGCAATGTAGACGTGCTCTGCCTCGCGTAGCATCGCCGTCGCCTTCTCCAGCGACTCTGGCGAAACGGTCCGCCGCAGGCCCTCCAGCGAGGCGATCAGCGCATCGACGCAGCCGTTCAGCAGGCCGCCGAAATCCCGCGCCTCCTGCGGGGAAGTCTGCCGAGCGAAAACCTCTTCGCGTGCGCGGGGGGCGCCCTCGATCAGACGCAGCCGGAAGACCCGCTGCATCTCGGAGAAGCCGCGATAACCGAATTCCTTGGCGAAACGGATCAGCGTCGATGGCTGGACCTCGAGTTCGCCGGCGATGACGACCACGGTGTTCAAGGCAAAATCATTGGGCTTTTCGAGCGCCGACCGAGCGATGCGTTGCAGGTGCGGACTGAGTTGATCGAAGCGATTGCGCAGACGCTGGCGCAACGCCTCGAACGTCTCCTGCGTGGCCTCTCCCTGAGAGGTCGCGGGCATCTGATTATTGAATGAATTTTCGTTCATTATTTCTTCTAGCGCACTCGGACGGCGACATAAAGCGCCAATTTTACAGCGCCAGTTGACATAAGAGAAAAAATATTCATGCTCTTTGAAAATTAGTTCTGGCTTCGATCAGACAAGAGGCGGGCACAAGCCCGTCCGTTTCGGGGAGGACATCATGTCGAAGATCAAGATTTCACGGCGTGAGCTGCTGGGTGCGGCCGGCGCAGCTTCCGCGGTCTCGCTGTTTGCCGGCCCGTGGCAGCACAATCGCGTCTGGGCGCAGGGCACGGCCAAGCCGCTCCGGATCGGCATCACCGCCGATGCCAGCGGCATGTATGCGAACTCGGGCGCCAGCGACAGGCGCGGCATGATGATGGCGATCGCCGAAGCCAATGAGCGCGGCGGCGTGCTGGGCCGCAAGGTCGAGTTCGTCCATATCGACACCGAGACGACGGCTGCCACTGGCAGTCGCGTGGCGGAGCGGATGATCAGCCGCGAGCAATGCGGCTTCCTCGTCGGCGCGGTCCATTCCGGCGTCGCCAACGCGATCAGCCAGGTCGCCCAGAAATACGGCGTGATCTACATCAACACGAACTCGTCCTCGCCGACCGAGGCCGGCCAGAACTGCCACCGCGTCAAGTTCGTGTTCGACGGCAACGGCACCAATTTCGCCAAGGCCGCGGTCAAGAGCGCGATCGAGCGCTTCGGGCCGGACTGGATGCTCCTGACCAACGACTATGTCTGGGGCCACGATACCGCCGCGGCAACCAAAGCCCTGCTGAAGGAATATGGCGGCAAGGTCATGGAGGAGGTGATGATCCCGCAAGGGACCCGCGACTTCACCTCGGCTCTGCTCAAGGTGCAGCAGCGCAAGCCCGGCGTCGTCTCGGCGGCGATCGGAGGCGACGACCAGAAGGCGATGCGCCAGCAGGTCGCCCAGCTCAAGATGGGCGACAAGCCGGCCTGGATCAACAGCCAGCAGGACTGGGACGACGTCTACGGCCTGCCAATCGAGACCCTGTTCGGCGTGTTCGGCACGACCTGGTATTACCGCCTCGACCTTCCGGGCGTCGCTGACTTCGTCAAGCGCTACCAGGCGATGTATCCCGAGACCGCCATGCGCTCGCCCGGCAACGTCTTCTACAATGGCTACATGGCGATCCGGGAGCTGCTCGGCGCCATCGAGCGCGCCGGCACGACCAACAACATCGCCGTGATCAAGGCGCTCGAAGGCCACAGGATTTCGGCCAGGGACCGCATGCAGCATTTCGATGCGACGATCGACGCCCAGACGCATCAGGTGCAGCAGACGATCTATCTCGCCACTGCCAACAAGGCGCCGAAGGAGAAGGACGACATCTTCGAGGTCCTGAGCCAGGCCAAGGCGGAGGATGTCCGCGACACGGATTCCGCCAAGCTCTGCAAGCTGGAGACTTACGAACAGACGCCGACTTTCGACGCCTGATCCGTCCTGTCGTCCGCGGCCGTCACCTGGCGGCTGCGGATGATGGCACCGCTGAATCCGGACGGACCGCGCATGATCGACCTTCTGCCTCATATCATCAATGGACTGACGCTGGGCCTGCTCTTCGCCCTGATCGCCCTCGGCTTCACGCTGATCGTGGGCGTGATGGAGGTGATCAATCTCGCCCACGGCTCGCTGTTTGCGATCGGCGCCTATTTCGCGCTGACGGTGATCGCCGGCAGCTGGTTTGCCGGAACGCCCTTCGGCTCCTGGTGGCTGAGCCTGCCGCTTGGCCTGCGCTATGTGCTGGCGCTGGCGATCGGGCCGGCGCTCGCTGGGCTTGCCGGCATGCTGCTCGAGCTCTGCCTGCGCCCGACCTATGGCAAGCCGCCGCTCTATGGCCTCTTGTTGACCTTCGGTGCCGCTCTCGTCATCGAGGAGCTGATACGGCTCGTCTGGGGCACGGGCGAGCAGAACCTGGCGCTGCCGCAGGCGATCAACGGCGCCTTTCTGCTGAACGGTATGATCTTCTCGACCTACCGCTTCTTCGCCGCTGGCTTCAGCATCGCCGCGATCATCGCTGTCTGGCTCTTCCTCGAGCGCACTTCGGCCGGCGCCGTGATCAAGGCGGGCGCGCATGACAGCGAGATGGTCCGGGCCCTCGGCTACGATCTCGCCAGGCTCAGGCTCGTCGTCTTCGGCTTCGGCGCGGCATTGGCAGGCCTCGCCGGCGTAGTGATGGTGCCGATCTGGGGCCTTCGCCCGCATGTCGGCGTCGATATCGTGATCCCGGCCTTCCTCATCATCGTCATCGGCGGCGTCGGCAGCTTCTGGGGCGCCGTCATCGCGGCCCTGCTCGTCGGTCTCGCCATCGGAATCACCGGTGCCTATGCGGCCGCCTGGTCGACGATGTCGATGTACCTGCTTCTGATCGCGATCCTCGGCTTCCGCAGCCGCGGCCTGCTCGGCCGCAAGAGTGCCCTGGAAAATTGACGCCATGATCTCGCTCTCGGACATCCCCGCGCGCCCATCGGCCTGGATCACGCCGCCGATGATCGCGCTCGCCCTGCTGCTGCTGGCTGCGCCGGATCTGCTGCCTGCCGTCGGGCTCTACCAATATCTGGGCATCGAGATCGCGATCTGGATTGGCTTCGCGCTCGGGTTCAACCTGCTGTTCGGCTATACCGGCCTGCATTCCTTCGGCCACGGCGCCTATCTCGGCATCGGCGCCTATGCCTTCGGGCTGTTCCAGCACCATGTCGCGGTCAGCCTGTGGGGCGGGCTCCTGGCTGCGGTGCTTGCTGCCGGGATCGCCGGCGCCCTTGTCGGGGCGTTCCTCTCCCATCGCCGCGGCATCTATTATGCGCTGCTGACGATCGGCTTCGGCCAGATCTTCTGGTTCCTCGCCATGAAGCTCCACCGCGTTACCGGCGGCGAGGACGGCCTGCTCGGCATCCCACGCCCGCCGCTGACGCTCGGGCCCTGGCAAGTCGCCCTGACCGACAACCGCGCGCTGTTCTACTTCGCCGCAGCGCTGCTGATGATCGTGGTGGTGTTGTGCTGGCGGCTGACGAACTCGCCCTTCGGCCGGGTGCTGCAGGCGATCCGCCAGAACGAGATCCGCGCCCGCTTCGTCGGCTACGACGTCTGGCGTTTCAAATGGGCCGTCTTCACGCTGTCGGCGATGCTCGCCGGGCTCGCCGGGAGCCTGCTCTCAATGGCCCAGCAGAGCGCCTATCCCGATGTGATGAGCCTGCACCAATCCGGGCTCATCGTAATGATGGTCCTCGTCGGCGGCGGCCTCGTCAGCTTCTGGGGGCCGGTGCTGGGCGTGGTCTTCTACTTTGTCGCCCGCGACGTCCTTGGCGGCCTGACCGAGACCTGGCTGCTCTGGTACGGCCTGATCTTCATGGCGATGGTGATACTGCGGCCCGAGGGGTTGGCGGGCATGCTGTACAGCCTGTCGTGGCGCAGGCCCGCCCTCAAGCCGACTGCAGCCCCTGCACCTGCGACGGAGACTGCGTGATGGCGCTCTTCGAAGCCCGCAACATCCACAAGCGCTTCGGCGCGCGCGTCGTGCTGGAAGATATCTCGCTTGCCTTCGAGGAAGGCGAGGTCAGCGGCATCATGGGGCCGAACGGCGCCGGCAAGTCGACCTGCTTCCATGTCCTCACCGGCCAGCATCGGCCCGATCGTGGCGAGGTGGTGTTTGATGGCCAGCGCATCTCGGGCCTGCCGCCGCAACGCATCGCCAGGATGGGCGTATCGCGCTCCTTCCAGCTGATGAACCTGTTCGATGACACGGTCGTCATCGAGAATGTCATGCTGGCGCTGCCAGCCTTTCGCGAGCGCCGGCTCCGCGCGATGTCGGCGGTGTTTTCGGACAGTGCCCTGATCGACCAGGCGCTGGCCGTGCTCGATCAGGTCGGCCTTGCGGCACGCGCCTGGGACGCTGCGGCCGCGCTCAGCTATGGCGACCGCCGTGCGCTGGAGATCGCTGTCGCGCTGGCGGCCGAGCCCCGCATCCTCTTCCTGGACGAGCCGACCTCGGGCCTTGGCGCCGAGGCGACGCGCCGTCTCGCTTTGCTCGTGAAGCGGCTGCGCGAGCGCTACACGATCGTGATGATCGAGCACGACATGCGCTTCCTGTTCGAGCTCGCCGACAGGATCTCGGTGATCCACTGGGGTCAGGTCATCGCGGAAGGGACGCCGGCGCAGCTCAGCGACAACAAATGGGTGCGGCGCTCGACATTGGCGGAGGCGACCCATGCTTGAGGTCCGCGACATCGAAACCTTCTATGGCGAGACGCAGGCCCTGTTCGGCGCCTCGCTGCGGGTCGGCGAGGCCGAGGTGGTCTCGCTGCTTGGCGCCAACGGCGCCGGCAAGACCACCACCATCCGCTCCATCCTGGGTTTGACGCCGCCGCGTCGCGGCAGGATCCAGTTCGACGGGCAGGACATCACCCGCCACCCGACCCATCGCATCTCGGCCATGGGCATCGGCTGGGTGCCGGACGACCGCCGCGTCTTCCCGACACTGACCGTCGCGCGCAACCTGCAGCTCGGCATGCGCAAGACCCGGTTCCGGTCCTGGCAGGTCAGCGAGATGGTCTCGATCTTCTCGGCCCTTGAGCATCTGATGCCGCGCGAATGCGAGAACCTCTCCGGCGGCGAGATGCAGATGGTCGCGATCTCGCGGGCGCTGCTCGGTTCGCCCGGCCTCGTCCTGCTCGACGAGCCGAGCCAGGGGCTCGCGCCCAAGATCGTCCAGGACGTGCTGGCGACGGTGCGGCGCCTCAAGGCTGAAGGCATCTCCGTGCTGATCGTCGAGCAGAACGCACTCGCCGCGCTCGAGGTCTCGGACCGCGCCTATGTCATGGACCGTGGCCGGATCGTCCATGAGGGACCGGCCCGCGCCCTGCTCGACGACAGCTCCCGGCGCCAGCGCCTGATCGGAATGTGACATGAGCGCCATGCTTGACGTCAGCAAACTCTCAAAGATCTACACGCGCGGCCGGTTCGACCGGACGCCGACCTTTCGGCTCGACGCGGATTTTCGCATCGAGGAGCCCGCGATCGTCGGCATGATGGGCCCCAACGGCTCGGGCAAGACGACGCTGTTCGAGCTGATCACCGGCTCGAACAGCCCGACATCAGGCAAGGTCGAGGTCTGCGGCCGCGACATCCATCGCGTTCGCACCGACGAGCGCGACCGCCTCGCCATCCACTACCACCAGTCCTACCAGGTCAGGCATTTCCGCTCGCTGCGTCCCAATGCGCTGATGGAACGCGCCGGCAGCGAATACCCGCTCGTCCATCTCTTCGACGAGCCGCAGTTCAACACGCAGGACGGCTATATCGGCTTCATGCTGGATTTCTTCCGGCGGCTGCGCGCCGAGGGCCGGCTGGTCTTCCTCTGCGTCCACCCCAATGAGCGCTTCCACCTCGAGATCCTCGAGGAGATCTGCGAGCGCTTCATCTTCGTCAACAAGGGAGTCGTCACGCCCTTGCCGGACTATGCCGGCCTGCTCGCCCACGGGCCGGCCCGCGCCTATCTGGGCACTCTGCTGACGGACCGCGCCGCCGCTCTGGAGCCCGCAGCATGAACCGCTCCGAAGGGCATCTGACACCGCAGATCGACCTCGACGCGATCGACCGGCTTTTCAATATCCAGGGGCTGCGCGTTTTCCTGCCCGGCGGCTATGGCGCGCTCGGGGAGGCGATCGCCCTGGCGATGACGCGGCACGGCGCCCATGTCGCCATCGCGGGCCCCAGTGAGGCTAAGGCGCAAGCGCTGGCGAACAGGCTGCGCGGGCTGGGCGTCGAAGCCCATGGCTTCGAACTGGACGCGCGCTATCCGGCCGCGATCGCCTCGGCGACCGACCGTGCCGCCGAGGCGATGGGCGGCATCGACGTGCTCGTCAACTGCGTCGGCATCCAGCGCGAGCAAAGGCTGATGGATGTCGACGAGGAGACTTTCGACAGCATCTACGAGATCAACCTGAAATCGGCGATGTTCCTGGGCCAGGCCGTGGCACGCCACCAGATCGCGCAAGGAGCCGGCGGCCGTCAGATCCACCTGCTCTCGGTGCGTTCGCAACTGGCGCTGCGCAATCGCGGCTATTCGGCCTACTGCGCCACCAAGGGCGGCCTCGTCATGCTGGTCAAGCAGCATGCGATGGAACTTGCCGAACACAACATCACCGTCAACGGCGTCGCGCCGACCTTCATCCAGTCCGAGCGGATCCGCCCTCATCTCGAGCGCGAGGGCTTCCGCGACTTCATCCTCGACCGCAACCCGCTCGGCCGGATCGGCGATCCTGTCGAGGTCGTCGGCCAGGTCATCACCTTCGCCGCGCCGGCCGGCAGCTACATGACGGGCCAGGTCGTCTATATCGACGGCGGCGTGACGGCGAGCCAATGACGGACAAGCCGCTCCGCAGCGCCCGCTGGTTCGACACCGACGATCTTCGCGGCTTCGGCCATCGCTCGCGCCTGATGCAGATGGGCTATGGCGTCGATGACTGGAACGGCCGCCCGGTCATCGCGATCGTCAACACCTGGTCGGATATCAATCCCTGCCACGCCCATTTCCGCCAACGCGTCGAGGACGTGAAGCGGGGCGTGCTGCAGGCTGGCGGCTTTCCGCTGGAGCTCCCGGCGATCTCGCTTTCGGAGAACTTCGTCAAGCCGACGACGATGCTCTATCGCAACTTCTTGGCGATGGAGACCGAAGAGCTGCTGCGCTCGCACCCGGTCGACGGCGCTGTGCTGATGGGCGGCTGCGACAAGACCACGCCCGGCCTGATCCTCGGTGCGATCAGCGCTGACCTCCCGGCGATCTTCCTGCCGGCGGGGCCGATGCTACGCGGCAATCTGCGCGGCGAGGTGCTTGGCTCCGGCTCGGACGCCTGGAAGTATTGGGACGACCGCCGCGCCGGCAAGATCGACGCACAGGAATGGCAGGTGGTCGAGGCCGGCATAGCCCGTTCCTACGGTCACTGCATGACGATGGGCACGGCCAGCACGATGACGGCGATCGCCGAGGCGATGGGGCTGACGCTGTCGGGCGCCTCCTCGATCCCCGCCGCCGATTCCGGCCATATCCGCATGGCAACCGAGACCGGCCGGCGCATCGTCGCGATGGTCGGCGAGGATCTGCGACCTTCGGCGGTGCTGTCGCGCGCCTCGTTCGAGAACGCCATCGCGGTCGCCATGGCGATGGGGTGTTCGACCAACGCGATCATCCATGTCATCGCGATGGCGCGTCGCGCCGGCCTGGATATCGGCCTCAGCGATTTCGAGGCGGCGAGCCGCCGCGTGCCGGTGCTGGCGAACATCCGCCCCTCCGGCGAACGCTATCTGATGGAGGATTTCTACTATGCGGGCGGCCTACCCGGGCTGATGAGCCGGTTGACGCAGCATTTGTCTCTCGATGCGCTGACGATCGAGGGCCGCACGCTCGGTGCTGCGATCGAAGGCGCGCCGATCTGGAACGAGGATGTCATACGCCCCCTCGACAGGCCGGTCTCGACGGAACCGGCGCTGGCGGTGCTCTACGGCAACATCGCGCCGCTGGGCTGCGTGATGAAGCCGTCGGCGGCGGAGCCGCATCTGCTCGACCATACCGGCCCGGCCCTGGTCTTCGACAGCTACGCGCAGATGAAGGCTGAGATCGACGATCCCGATCTGGCTGTCACCGCCGACACGATCCTGGTGATGCGCGGCGCCGGCCCGCAGGGCGGCCCCGGCATGCCGGAATGGGGCATGCTGCCGATCCCGAAAAAGCTCCTGAAGCAGGGCGTGCGCGACATGCTGCGGGTCTCCGATGCGCGGATGTCCGGCACCAGCTACGGCGCCTGCATCCTGCATGTCGCGCCGGAGGCCCATATTGGCGGGCCGCTCGCCCTTGTCCGCAGCGGCGATCGCATCCGCGTCGATGTCGCAGCCCGTAGCATCCATCTCTGTGTCGACGCGGCCGAGCTGGAGGGTCGGCGCGCCACACTGACGCGCCCAGAACGACGCTTCGAGCGCGGCTATGGCTGGATGTTCTCGCGCCATATCGGCCAGGCCCATGAGGGCTGCGACTTCGATTTCCTCGAGACCTCGTTCGGAGCGCCCGTTGGCGAGCCGGACATCCTGTGACCGTGCTGGAGATACCGATGTCCAACCTTGAGCCCAAGCTCCTCATCGGCGGCGAGTTCCGGACGGCCACCGGGCTGCCGCCGCTTTCCGTTCTCAACCCCTGCACGGAGGAGCAGCTCTGGACGGCGCCTCGCGCCGGTGCGGCCGAGGTCGAGGAGGCCCTGCATCATGCACGCGCCGCGCTCAGGACCTGGTCGAAGGTGCATGGCTGGGAGCGGGCCAAGGTGCTGCGCGGCATTGCCCGGGCGATGGAGGCGCGCAAGAGCGCACTGGCGAGCGCGCTGTCGCATGAGATCGGCCGGCCGATCGCCCAGTCCGAAGGCGAGGTCTTGATTGCGATCGAGCAGTTCGACTGGTTCGCCGGCGAAGCCGAACGCCTCTTCGGCGAGACGATCCCCTCGCGCCAGGGCGGGCGCCTCGCCACGGCGCTCGAGCCTGTCGGCATCGTTGCTGCCTTCACCGCCTGGAATTTTCCGATCAACCTGCTGGCGCGCAAGATCGCACCGGCGCTGGCCGCCGGCTGCCCGATCATCTGCCGCCCGTCGGAGCAGACGCCGCTGACCTCGACGCTGATCGCGGAGGCCTGCGCCGCCGGCGGCGCACCGGCGGGCACCGTCCAGATGCTCTTCGGCCCGGCCGAGACGATCACGCCCGCCCTGATGGCGGCCGAAGAGGTGCGCAAGATCTCGCTTACCGGTTCGACGCGCGTCGGCCAGATGCTGCTCGCCGAGGCGGCCAAGACCGTCAAGCGCTGCTCGATGGAGCTCGGCGGCCACGCGCCCGTCGTGATCTGCGAGGACGCCGACGTCGACAATGCGGCGGCGCTGTGTGCGCAGTTCAAGTTCCGCAATGCCGGCCAGGTCTGCATCGCGCCCAACCGCTTCTATGTGCATGAGAGCCTGGCCGAGCGCTTCGCCAATGGCATGGTCAAGGCCGCCGAGGCGCTTGTGCTCGGCGATAGCCAGGACCGGGCGACGTCGATGGGCCCGCTGACGCTCGCCAGCCAGCGCGACCGGATCGAGACACTCTCGGCCGATACCGCGGCCTCGGGCGCACGCCGCCTTACCGGCGGGCGACGGCCCGCCAGCCGCAACAAGGGCTTCTATTTCGAGCCGACGGTTTTCGCCGATGTGCCCGACGACGCCCGCATCATGCGCGACGAGCCTTTCGGCCCGTTGGCGCCGATCGCCACCTTCCGCGATTTCGACGATGCGCTCGAACGGGCGAACTCGACCCCTTATGGGCTCGCCGCCTACGGCTTCACGTCCAGCCAGCGTTATGCCGAGGCGCTCAGCGCCGGTCTCAGCGCCGGCATGGTCGGGGTCAACACCTTCATGATCGCCCATGCCGAGGCGCCGTTCGGCGGCATCAATCATTCCGGCATGGGACGCGAAGGCGGCCGGCAGGCGATCCTCGATTATCTCAACGTCAAACTCACGCATTTCATCTCGACGTGAGATGACCTCGATCGGCTGGCCGACAAGGCCCCCAAGCACCCATCGCTCGGTTTGGTGAAATGCGCCAGAAGCGGACATTGGAGGTCTGCCCGAAAGCAGACCTCGCTGAACCGTGTCAACGCCCTGTGCTTGGCACTTTTCCGGCGACTTAGAATGTATCCGTAGCGCGTGTCGTTAAGGTTTAGCCCGCCGGATTTCCCGCGCGGCCTGCACCATGTTGACGAGTGCCGGGCGGACCTCATCCCATTTCCGGGTCTTCAGGCCGCAGTCGGGGTTGATCCAGAGCTGATCGTCTTTCAGCCGTTGGCGCGCGAGCCTCAGGAGCTCGCTCATCTCGGCGACATCCGGCACGCGCGGCGAGTGGATATCGTAGACGCCCGGACCGATCTCGTTCGGGTACTTGTAACCGACGAAGGCGTCGAGCAGCTCCATCTTCGAGCGCGAGGTCTCGATCGAGATGACGTCGGCGTCCATCGCCGCGATCGCGTCGATGATCTGGTTGAACTCCGAATAGCACATATGGGTGTGAACCTGCGTCTCGTCGGCGACGCCGGAGGCGCAGATGCGGAAACTCTCCACCGCCCAGTCGAGATAGTGCTTCCAGTCACCACGACGCAACGGCAGGCCCTCGCGTAGAGCCGCCTCGTCGATCTGGATCATCGCCGCACCGGCCTCTTCCAGATCCAGGACCTCGTCGCGGATCGCCAGCGCGATCTGCTTGGAGGCCTCGCTGCGGGGCAGGTCATCGCGGACGAAGGACCAGTTCAGGATGGTGACCGGCCCGGTCAGCATCGCCTTCATCGGCTTGCTGGTCAGCGACTGGGCATAGCGCCACCACTCGACCGTCATCGGCTTCGGCCGCGAGACGTCGCCGTAGAGGATCGGGGGACGCACGCAGCGCGAGCCGTAGCTCTGCACCCAGCCATGGCGCGTGAAGGCAAAGCCGGCGAGCTGCTCGCCGAAATACTGCACCATGTCGTTGCGCTCGAACTCGCCATGGACGAGCACGTCGAGGCCGATCTCCTCCTGCCAACGCACCGTGCGCGCGGTCTCCTCGCGCAGGAACTGCTCGTATTCGGCGTGGCCGAGCTGACCCTTGTCATGGGCGGCCCGGGCCTTGCGGACCTCCGGCGTCTGCGGGAAGGAGCCGATCGTCGTGGTCGGGAACGCTGGCAGGTTGAAGCGCGTGCGCTGCAGCTTCGCGCGTTTGGCGAATTCGCTCTCGCGGCGCCCGAAGGCCTCGGTGACCGCGGCCATCCGCTCGGCGACCGCCTTGTGGTTGACCTTCGGCGAGGCTTTGCGTGCGGCAGCTGCCGCGGCCGAGGCGGCCAAGGCTTCCTGGACGCTGTCGCGCTCGCCACCGAGCGCGCGACCGAGCGTCGAGAGCTCGCCCATCTTCTGGACGGAGAAAGCGAGCCAGCCCTTTACCTCGGAATTGAGATTGGTCTCGAGCTCCAGGTCGATCGGGCTGTGCAGCAGCGAGCAGGACGGCGCGACCTGAACATGATCGGTGCCGCGCCTGGCGATCACCGGCTCGATCTTCGCGAGAACCTTCTCGAGATCGGCCTTCCAGATATTGCGGCCGTCGACCACGCCGAGCGAGAGCACCAGGCCGCGCGGCGCCTTGGCAAGGACCGCGTCGAGCTGCTCGGGCACACGGACGAGGTCGAGATGCAGGCCGGCGACCGGTAGGGCCACCGCAGTGTCGAGATTGTCGCCGAGCGCGCCGAAATAGGTCGCCAGCATGATCTTCAGCTGCGGCAGGGCGTGCGCGATCGTCGCATAGGTCCGGCGCAGCGCCTCGCGGGCCGGCTCGTCGAGATCCAGAACGAGGCAGGGCTCGTCGATCTGCACCCATTCGGCGCCGTTGGCCGAGAGCCGGCGCAGCGCGTCGATATAGACCGGCAGCAATTCGCCAAGCAGCGAGAGCGGATTAAAGGCCGGATCCTTGGCCTTGCCGAGCTTCAGGAAGGTGACTGGGCCGAGCAGCACCGGGCGGGTCTCATAGCCGAGCGCCTTGGCTTCGCGATATTCCTCGACCGGCTTCAGCGAGGCGAGCTCGAAGCGCTGTCCGGCTGCGAACTCTGGCACCATGTAGTGATAGTTGGTGTCGAACCACTTGGTCATCTCCTGCGCCGGGACGCCGTGATGATGGTCGTGGTCGTGATGAGCGTGGCCACAGGAGGTGTGCGCCTCGACATCGCCCTGCGAGCTGCGGGCCATGGCGAAATAGATGCCGAGCGGCACCGGGCCGCCCTTCCAGCCGTAGATCGCCGGGATCGCCCCGACCATGACGCTGGTGTCGAGCACCTGATCGTAGAAGGAGAAGTCGTTCGACGGGATCACCGTGATCCCTTGCGCCTTCTGGCGTGCCCAGTTGGCGGCGCGCAGGCCGGCCGCGGTTTCAAGCAGAGACTGCTCGTCTGACTTTCCGGCCCAGAAGCTTTCGAGCGCGGTCTTGAGCTCGCGGCGCGGACCGATGCGCGGTGTGCCGAGAGTGGCGACATGTACTGATTGAGACATAGGCTTAACCCCAACAAGTTGGGGGCAAAGGCCAAAGCGGACGCGGGACGAAGACCGGCCGAACGCAAGTCCGGGCGGAGCCGCCAAGCGCACCACCGGGACACCCCGCCCGAGGACGTTCATGGTGTCGGGGCAGGTCTCCTGGCTCACGGGTCGTCGCTTGTGCCCGTCTTCCCAAGGCTGGAGAGCCTCAGTGACATCGGGGGGCAGCAAGCTCGCCGCTGACAGTTGCGGGGGCAGCGCCGGCATCACACCGGCTTCCCTCTTAGCTCCGATGCGGCAAGCCGTGCCGGAGAACCTCGACGCTTGATCATGGCGCGCCAATCGCCAGTCGTCAATAATAAATATAAAGACATCTTTATGTCTCCATGTTCATACCTTTCTCGAACGCTGAGGCCGAGATGTCCTCGCTTTCCACATGCGGTCGAGGAAACCCGCGCGCACGACCAGTTGACAGCGCATGTGCTCATAGCACTAAATCTGGTGGTCGATGGTCTCTCGAATCGCAAGATCGAGAGCTAAGAGGGAAGCCGGTGAGAGACCGGCGCTGCCCCCGCAACTGTCAGCGGTGAGTTCGCGTCCATTCGAGTCACTGAGGCCTTCGGGCTTTGGGAAGACGGACGCGAGCGGTGACCCGTGAGCCAGGAGACCTGCCGCGACCCTAGTTTACGTCCTCGGGCGGGGTGTCCCGGTGGTGCGCTTGGCAGGTCGCGGCCTTGGGTTGCCGCGCGCCTTCTCGACGCAACCGCTCGGCCTTTGCCCTCAACATCTTGGGGTTGATGCCGATGTCTCTGTCTCTCGAAGCGGAACGGCCAACGGCCGCCTTGCCGGTTACCGCTGCGCCGCAAAAATCGGTCGCGAACGAGCCCGGCTATCAGATCATTCGCCGCAATGGCGCGGTGACGCCATTCGATCCGGCGAAGATCGCGGTGGCCCTCACCAAGGCCTTCCTCGCGGTAGAGGGTTCGAGCGCTGCCGCCTCGCGCCGAATCCACGATGTCGTCGCCGAGCTGACCGAGCAGGTCGTTGCCGGGCTGACGCGCCGGGCCGCCTCTGGCCGCACATTCCATATCGAAGACGTGCAGGACCAGGTCGAGCTGGCGCTGATGCGGGGCGAGCACCACAAGGTCGCCCGCGCTTATGTGCTCTATCGCGCCGAGCGGGCGCAGGAGCGGGCGAAGGCGCAGGCCGAAGCAAAGCCTGCAGTTGCCGCGGCTCCCTCCCTGCAGATGAAGCTCGCCGACGGGACCTTCGTTCCGCTCGATGCTGCCCGCCTCGACAAGGTCGTACGCGAGGCCTGCGTCGATCTCGACGGCGTTTCTCCCGAGCCGGTCCTCACCGAGGCGCGCCGCAACCTCTATGACGGTATCTCGCTCGACGAATTGGCGCTGGCGCCGATCCTCGCCGCCCGCACGCTGATCGAGAGCGAGCCTAACTATTCGAAAGTTTCGGCCCGCCTCTTGCTCGACAAGCTCCGGCGTGAGGCGCTGAGCTTCGCCTACGGCCAAGCCGAACAGGCGACGCAAGCCGAGATGGCCGGCCGTTATGGCGAGTATTTCGAGGCCTATCTGAAGGTGGGCATCGAGAACGAACTGATCGACCCCGAGCTCGGCCGCTTCGACATCGCCCGCATCGCCGCGGCGCTGAAGCCGGAGCGCGACCTGCAGTTCGACTATCTCGGCTTCCAGACGCTCTACGACCGCTATTTCCTGCATGTCCGCGGCAACCGCTTCGAGCTGCCGCAGGCCTTCTTCATGCGCGTCGCCATGGGCCTCGCCATCCGCGAGATCGACCGTGAGGGCAGGGCGATCGAGTTCTACGACCTGTTGTCGTCCTTCGACTTCATGGCCTCGACGCCGACCCTGTTCAATTCGGGCACGCTGCGGCCGCAGCTCTCCTCCTGCTTCCTGACCACGGTCGCCGACGATCTCGACGGCATCTTCAAGGCGGTGAAGGACAACGCGCTGCTCGCCAAATATTCCGGTGGTCTCGGCAATGACTGGACGCCGGTGCGCGGTCTCGGCGCCCATATCAAGGGCACCAATGGCGAGAGCCAGGGCGTCGTGCCGTTCCTGAAGGTCGCGAACGACACCGCGATTGCGGTCAACCAGGGCGGCAAGCGCAAGGGTGCGGTCTGCGCCTATCTCGAGACCTGGCATGTCGACATCGAGGAGTTTCTCGACCTCCGAAAGAACACCGGCGACGATCGTCGCCGCACCCATGACATGAACACGGCGAACTGGATTCCCGACCTGTTCATGCAACGCGTCGAGGCCGGCGGTGACTGGACCCTGTTCTCACCTGACGAGGTGCCCGACCTGCACGACCTCTACGGCAAGCCGTTCAAGGACGCCTATGAGGGCTATGAGGCGAAGGCGGCTCGCGGCCAGATCAAGGTCTTCAAGCGGATCAAGGCGCTCGATCTCTGGCGGCGCATGCTGACCATGCTGTTCGAGACCGGCCACCCCTGGATCACCTTCAAGGACGCCTGCAATCTGCGCTCGCCGCAGCAGCATGCCGGCGTGGTGCATTCCTCCAACCTCTGCACCGAGATCACACTCAACACCTCGGCCGACGAGGTCGCGGTCTGCAATCTGGGTTCCGTGAACCTCGCTGCGCACGTTTCGGCGCTGGGACTTGATCAGGCGCGGCTCCAGCGGACCGTGACGACCGCGATGCGGATGCTCGACAATGTCGTCGACATCAATTTCTACACCATCCCCGAAGCGCGCCGTTCGAACCTGCGCCATCGCCCGGTCGGTCTCGGCATCATGGGCTTCCAGGACGCGCTGCAGAGCTTACGCCTGCCGACGGCATCGGAGGAGGCCATCGCCTTCGCCGACAGCTCGATGGAGGCAATCAGCTTCCATGCGATCTCGGCCTCGGTCGATCTTGCCGCCGAGCGCGGCCGCTATCCGAGCTTCGAGGGCTCGCTCTGGTCGAAGGGCATCCTGCCGATCGACTCGCTCGACATCCTCTCGGAAGCGCGTGACGGGGATGTCGAGCTCGACCGCTCAGCGACGCTGGATTGGGAGAGCCTGCGTCAGCGGGTGAAGACCACCGGCATGCGCAACTCGAACTGCATGGCGATCGCGCCGACCGCGACGATCTCCAACATCGTCGGCGTTTCGCAGTCGATCGAACCGTCCTATAGCCAGCTCTACGTCAAGGCGAACATGTCGGGCGACTTCACCGTGATGAATGCCGGGCTGGTCCACGACCTGAAGGCGCGCGGTCTCTGGGACGAGGTCATGGTCTCGGACCTGAAGTACTACGATGGCAAGGTCAGTCAGATCGACCGCGTGCCCGATGATCTCAAGGCGCTCTACGCCACCTCATTCGAGATTCCGACCGAGTGGCTGATCCGCGCCGCCGCGCGCCGGCAGAAGTGGATCGATCAGGGCCAGTCGCTCAATCTCTATATGGCCCAGCCCTCCGGCCGGAAGCTCGACGAGGCCTATCGGCTGGCCTGGCGGCTCGGGCTGAAGACGACCTACTATCTGCGCGCGCTGTCGGCGACCCATGTCGAGAAGTCGACGCTGAAGGGCACGGACGGCAAGCTCAATGCGGTCTCCGCTACCGCGCCGGTCGCCGCGAAGGCGGCTGCGCCGATCATCGTCGATATCCCTCTTGAGAACGGCATGGCCGTCCCGAATGCCTGCTCGATCGACGATCCGACCTGCGAGGCGTGTCAGTAGTCCACCTCTTCCCCGGCGCCTTTGACCGTCATGGTCGGGCTTGTCCCGACCATCCACGTCTTCGCTTCGCTGACAGCGTGCGATGTTCAAGACGTGGATGCTCGCCACAAGGGCGAGCATGACGGGGAGGGCTGATCTGCCTCATTCTATCGAACGGAACACCCCATGCTCGACTGGTCCGATACCAAGCCGGCGAACCCGGCGAATCCCACCATCCTCACCAACACCACACCCGCTGCGGACGCTACCGGCCTCGGCGAGATCGACCGCAATGGCGGGCGCGTCAGCGTCGACGATAAGCGTATGATCAATGCCCGCGCCGACGTGAACCAGCTCCTGCCGCTCAAATACAAATGGGCCTGGGAGAAGTACCTCTCCGGCTGCAACAATCACTGGATGCCGACCGAGGTCTCGATGCAGGCCGACATCGCGCTGTGGAAGTCGAAGGACGGTTTGACCGAGGACGAGCGGCGCATGCTCAAGCGCAATCTCGGCTTCTTCGCTGCTTCGGAATCGCTCGTCGCCAACAACATCGTGCTGGCGATCTACCGCCACCTCACCAACCCGGAATGCCGGCAATACCTGCTCCGCCAGGCCTTCGAGGAGGCGATCCACACCCACACCTTCCAGTACATCGTCGAGAGCCTCGGCCTCGACGAGGGCGAGCTGTTCAACATGTACCGCGAGGTGCCCTCGATCACCGACAAGGCGGCCTGGGCGCTGAAGCACACGCAGAGCATCGAGAATCCGGAGTTCCGGACCGGGACGCCCGAGAACGACCAGGCCCTGCTGCGCGATCTGATCACCTTCTATGCGATCTTCGAGGGCATGTGGTTCTACACCGGCTTCGCGCAGATTCTCTCGCTCGGCCGACGCAACAAGATGGTCGGCATCGCCGAGCAGTACCAGTACATCCTGCGCGACGAGAGCATCCACCTGAACTTCGGCATCGACGTCATCAACCAGATCAAGATCGAGAACCCGCATCTCTGGACCAAAGCCTTCCACGACGAGGTGCGCGGCATGATCCGCGATGCGGCCGAGCTCGAAGCCGCCTATGGCCGCGACACGATGCCGAGGGGCTTCCTCGGGCTGAATGCGGCGCTGTGCGAGCAATACATGCACTTCATCGCCAACCGCCGCTGCGGTCAGCTTGGCCTTGCTCCCGTCTTTGCAGAGACCGAGAACCCGTTCCCCTGGATGTCCGAGGCGATGGACCTGAAGAAGGAGAAGAACTTCTTCGAGACCCGCGTCATCGAGTACCAGAACGGCGGCGCGCTGAGCTGGGAGTAACGGTCCAGATTGCTCCTGCCGCGCAAGATCGTTTGTGCGGCAGACCGCCCAGCAGTTGGTCGCCGGCGTACGCGTCGCTCGCGCGATGCGCCGGTGCCGACGCTTGATCATTGCCCGAAAGCAGACGTTTGCGGAAGCACGACGGCGCCCATCGTGCAGAGCAGTCCCCAAGGGCTTGATCAAGCTTGGCTCAGTGCTCGAACGGCTCGACGATGCGACGGCGACCGAGCAGGAAGGCGTCGGCGACAAGGGCGAGCGGCGCGAGATCGACCTCGCTGCGGCGCTCGCCGGCCAGCTCGACGAAGCGCCGGTAGATTTCGGGATACTCCCGCTCCGGCTCGTCGACGAGGACTCGGCCGCCATGGCTGAGCCGCGTCCCGCCGGAATCCAGTTGCAACGTGCCGGCCTCGGTCTCGATCTGGATCGACCAGCTTTGCTGACCGGTCTGACGGAAGTCGAAAGCAGCGTGGATCGGCAGGCCGGACATGCCGGCAAGCGTGAGCTCGGCAGCGATCGGCGCCTGCCTGTTCGCCGGAAAGGCGAGCTCCGCTCCGGTCACGAAGATCGGCTCGGGCAGGATCGCGGTCAGGATGGAGAGCGCGTTGATGCCGGGGTCGAAGACGCCGAGCCCGCCCGGTTCGAAGATCCAGTCCTGCCCGGGATGCCAGATGCGCACGTCCTCCTTCCAGGTCACAGCGACGGACAAAGGCCGATGCCGCGCCAGGAACGCGCGGGCCGGCGCAACCGCCGGGGCAAAACGCGAATGCCAGGTGGCGAAGAGCGTGCGCCCCGTCTCGCGGGCGCTAGCCAGGAGCGGCGCTATCTCGCTCACGGTCGCGCCGGGCGGCTTCTCCAGGAGCACATGCTTGCCGGCGGCGAGCGCCGCCATCGCCTGATGCCGGCGCGGCTGCGGTGGCGTGCACAGAGCGACGGCGTCGATCTCCGGCCCTCGCGCCAGCAACTCCTCCAGCGTCGCGTAATGGGCGATGCCGTCGAGGCTGGCATTGCGGCTGGCGACCGCCACAAGCTCGATGCCGGCTGTCGCAGCGATGGCCGGGACATGCTGGTCGCGAGCAATCTTGCCCAGGCCGACGATGGCGAGACGGATCGGCGGCATCGGCTCGAGGCCCTCCAAGAACGCAGGCTGGGACGCTCAGGCCGCGTCCTTCCATTTCGGCAGGGCGTCGCCATGGGCGGCGATGAGCTCATCGACCATGCGCCTTGTCTCCTGCAGCGACAACACGCTCGCGGCATGACGGTCGAGCGCAGCAGCGCGGTGGACGCGCTCGCGGTCACCGTCGAGCGCAGCGCGCACCGTCAGGTCCTGGACGAAGACGTGCGGCGCGCAATGCGCCGCCAGCTCCGGCGGCAGCGTGCCGGCATGGCAAGGGCGCAGGCCATTGCGGTCGACGATGACCGGCACCTCGACGCAGCAGCCCTCGGGCAGGTTGTCGATCAGCCTGGTGTTCTCGACATTGCCGTAGATCACGGTCGGCTCGCCGGTCACCATGGCGCGGATGATCAGGGAACCGTATTCGTCGCTGCGCTCCAGCGGGAAGTCCTCGCCGGCGAGAAGCTTGCGGCGCGTCTCGGTGTAGCGGCCGAGATTGCGGATGCTGCGCCGGACATATTCGTCGACCGGCACGTCGTATTGCGCGATCTGGTCGTCGCGGCGCAGGAAATATGGGGTGTATTCGGCGTTGTGCTCGCTGGATTCGCTGACGAACCAGCCGAGCGTGCGCATCAGCTCGAAGCGGACTTTGTCCCTGGCATAGACCTCCGGATCGGCCATCGCCCGGCGCAGCGCCGGATAGGCGTCCTTGCCGTCGATCTGGAGCTTGAGGAACCAGGTCATGTGGTTGATGCCGGCGCAGTCATAGCTCAGCCGCGACTGCTCGACGCCGAGATAGCTCGCAAGATCGCGCGCCGTGTGCTGGACGTTGTGGCAAAGGCCGACGACGCGCTGCTCGGGAAAGGCCTTGTAGACCGCCCAGGTCAGGATGCTCATCGGGTTGGTGTAGTTCAGCAGCACCGCGTCGGGGCAGAGCTCGCGCATGTCGGCGACGAGGTCGAGCATGAAGGGGATGGTGCGCAGGCCGCGGAAGATGCCGCCGATGCCGACCGTGTCGGCGATCGTCTGCTTCAGCCCGTATTTCCGGGGTATGTCGAAGTCGAGCAGCGTCGCCTCGTGCATGCCGATCTGGACCATGTTGATGACGAAGTCGCAGCCCTCAAGTGCGCGGCGGCGATCGAGATGTTCCTCGATGACCGCATCGGCGCCGAACTGCTTGGCCGTCCAGCGCGCCATCATGCCGCCGGTCTCCAGCCGCTCGGGATCGATGTCGTGCAGCGAGATCACGACGCGCCCGAGCTCGGTGAAGTTCAGGATGTCGGTCAGCAGGTTCTTGACGAAGACGGCGCTGCCGGCGCCCATCATGGCGATCTTGACCACGGTATTTTTCCTCTCGAAACGTCGAAACGGATCGGCCCGCGCTCTTGCGCGAGCGGTTACTTGAGGCCGGAGCCGGAGATGCCCTGGACGAAATAGCGCTGGAAAAAGGTGAAGATGATCAGCATCGGCACCAGCGAGAGCAGCGCGATCGCCATGATCATCGACCATTCGGTGTTGAACTGGCCGCGCAGCAGGTTGAGGCCGAGCTGCACGGTGTACATTTCGTGCTTCATCATCACGATCAGCGGCAAGGCAAAATCGTTCCAGCGCCACATGAAGGTGAAGATCACTAGGACGGCAATGATCGGCTTTGAGAGCGGCACGACGATCTTGAAGAAGATCTTGAGCTCGCTGGCGCCGTCGATACGGGCCGCCTCGAGCAGTTCGTCTGGGATCGAGACCATGAACTGGCGCACCATGAAGATGCCGAAGGCCTCGGCCGCGCGCGGCAGGATGACGCCCCAATAGTCGCTGAGCAGGCCGAGCTCGGAGACCACCAGGAAGAGCGGCACGATGATGACCTGGAACGGGATCATCAGCGCCGACAGCACGGCGAGGAAGAGGATGTCGCGGCCGGCGAAGCGGAATTTGGCGAAGGCATAGCCGCAGAGCAGGTTGATCGTCACGGTGATCACCACCGCGAACAGGGTGATGATCAGCGAGTTCGCCGTCCAGCTCAGGAACGGCACGCGCCCGATCGCGTCAGTGAAGTTCTGCCAGACGAAGCTCGACGGGATCAGGCCGGCGGCGCCGCTGAAGACCTCGTCCTTCGGCCGAACCGCGGTCGCGAACATCCAGTAGACCGGAAAGAACATGATCCCGGCGCCCGCCACGAGGAGCAGCCAGATGCCCGTGGTTTCGAGGCGCCCGCTCAGGGCGCTGCGGCTCGTTCCCGCGATCATGACGGAGCCCTCATGCCACGTCCTCGACCCGGCGGTTCACCCGCCATTGCAGCAGGGTGAAGATCAGGATCATCACGAACAGGACCATGCCCATGGCGCTGGCATAGCCCATCTCCGAACCGACGAAGGCGGCCTGGTAGATGTACTGGACGATCATCGTCGTCGAGAAGCCGGGGCCGCCGCCGGTCATGACGTAGATCAGGTCGAAGACCTGGAAGGAGTGGATCACGCCGAGGATCAAGAGGAGGAAGGTGGCCGGCCGCAGCAGCGGCCAGGTGACGAAGCGGAACTGCTGCCAGCGGCTGGCGCCGTCCATCTGCGCGGCATCGTAATAGGTCGGCGAGATCGACTGGAGCGCGGCGAGATAGACCACCATGCAGAAGCCGACCCGGACCCAGAGCGAGGTGACGATCAGGGAGAACAGCGCCCAACGCGGCGAGGACAGCCAGGCGACCGGCCCGATCCCGACCTGTTGCAGTAGCGTGTTGATGACGCCGTAATTGTCGTTGAAGAGCCAGGCCGCGATCACCGCTGTCGCCACGTTGGAGATCACCACGGGCAGGAAGAAGACGCTGCGCAGCAGGGTGCGGCCGAGCAGGTCACGGTTGAGGGCGAGCGCCAACACCAGGCCGATGGCGAGGCTCATCGGGACGGTGGCGATCGAATAGACCGCCGTGTTGCTCAGCGACTGCCAGAACAGCCCGTCACTCGCGAGGCGAGCATAGTTCTCCAGCCCGATATAGCGCGGCGTATCGATCAGGCTCCATTCCCGCAGGCTGATGTAGAACGCATAGAGCAGCGGGAAGAAGACGAAGACCGAGAACAGCGCCATGTTCGGAGCGATGAACAGATAAGGCGTCAGCTGGTTGCGCCTGGCCTGCAGCCAGTAGCGCCGCGCATCGGCCGCCGAAGGCCGGCCAACAGCCGGCCCCCTCAGGTTTTCCGCGATGGCCATCACCGCCGCCATCAGACCAGCAGCGTGGAACGCACGTGCTTTTCGATGTTGGTGACGGTTGCGGCCGGCGACTGGCCGGAGGTGAAGGCGAGCTCGAGCTCATCGGCCAGCTTGGCGTTGAAGCGGTCCCAGGTCGGCAGGACGATGGTGCTGACGAGATGCTCCGGCACGGTCGTCGACTGCTCGAGGAAGACCTTCATCTCCTCGTTGCGGATGTCATAGACGAGGCCCTTGTCCTTCAGCGATTTGCGCACCGGCAGGAACTGCGCCTTGGTGACGAACTCGCGCATCGCCTCCTCCGCGACCATGAACTTGACGAAATCGGCCGCGACGTCCGGGTTCTTGCTGTCACGCGAGACCGCCAGGGCATTGCCACCGAGATCGGCCGCCATCGCCACGTCGCGCGGCAGATAGGTGACGCCCCATTTGAACTTGGCCTGCTCCTGGATGAAGGGGATCTGCCAGTCGCCGTGCAGCAGCATGGCGATCTTGCCGGTGGCGAACAGGTTCTGCACCGGCTCGGAGCTCTTGAGCGAGGTGTTGGGCGGGACGAGCGCATCCTTGAACCAGCTCTGGGTCCAGGCGACGGTCTCCGCGGCCTCCTTCGTGTTGATCTGCGGCCCCTTGAGCTCGTTGTCGAGCAGCTGGCCGCCATGCTGGTAGAGATACATCAGCCAGCGATAGGCGTTCGAGTTCTGCCAGTTCATCGCGAAGGCGTAGTTCAGCCCGGCCTTCTCCTTGGCCAGCTTCGCGGCGCTGATGAACTCCTGCCAGGTCCAGCTCTTGTCGAGGCTCTTGGGCGCCTCGATGCCGCATGTCTCGAAGATCTCGGCGTTGTAGAACAGCGCGAAGGTATCGGTGTGATGCGGGAGCGCGTGCGGCTTGCCCTTGATCGTCGACGCCCGCCAGACCGAGGGCAGGAAATCCTGGCCGAAACCGGCGTCGAGATATTGCGACAGGTCGATCGCCGCGCCGCTTTGCCCATAGCGTCCGATGCGCTGATACTGGGCGCGGAAGACGTCCGGCGCCTGCTTGCCGGCGAAACGGGTGTCGAGCTGCTGGTAGTACTGGCCGCTCGGAACGGCCTCCAGCTTGATCGCGACGTTGGGGTTGCGGGCCTTGTATCGCTCGATCTGCGCGTTGAAGGCGACGATCTCGGCCGGCGAGCCCCAGGAGGTCATGGTCAGCGAGGCGGCCTTCTGGGCACTCGCCGCACCAAAGTACATACCGGTTCCGGCACCGATGCCGGCGTACAGGCTGGTCTTCAGGAAACTGCGCTTGGTGATGGTCGCCATTGTTTCGATCTCCCTGGGTCTTTTTTGTCGTTGAAACGTGATGGGCTTGGTCAGGCTCCTTCCCCGTCGCCAGCGGCGCGGGCGCCGCCGCAGGATTCACGCACCAGCAGGCGCACCGGCAGAACCTGCTCGCGCGGCGGCTCGGCCTCGCCTTCCAACCGGCTGATCACCGCCTCGACGGCGAGCCGGCCGATATCGGCGCGGGAATAGTCGACCGTGGTCAGCTCCGGCGTGACGAAGCCGCCCAGCGCGATGCCGTCGAAGCCGACGACCGCCATGTCCTCCGGCACGCGCACGCCATGCTTACGGAGAGCGTGCAGCGCACCGACCGCCATCTGGTCGCTGTAGACAAAGACGGCGCTCGGACGTTCGTCCTGCGCCAGCAACTCCTCCATCGCCGAGAATCCGCCGGCGAGGCTCGGCTCCGCCATCGCGACGAGGAGCGGGTCGGAGGCAATGCCGGCTTCCTCGAGCGCCCGTGCATAGCCATCGGAGCGCTCGCGGCGCTTCAGCAGGCGCTGCGAGGCGCTGCCGATATGGGCGATGCGGCGATGGCCGAGATCGAGCAGGTGCCGGGTCGCGACATAGCCGCCCATTTCCAGATCGACGCGCACCGACTGGAGTGCCGGGTCGGGACTGTGGTGCTGCATCACCACGATCGGCATGCCGTTTTCGGCGAGTTTCGTCAGATCGGCGGCGAGATCCGCCGGGGGAGCCGCGACGATGACGCCATCGGCGACGCCGCCCGAGAGCAGCGAATAGGCCCGCCGGTGCACCTCGTCGAACTTCGCCGACATGATGTTGAGTGAATAGCCGCGCTCGAGGGCGGCGGCATGGGCGGCGCCGATGATCTCGGCGTTGTAGAAGCTGTCCAGCGTATAGAGCAGCAGCGCGATCACATTGGTGCGCCAGCGCCGCAGCGAGCGCGCGGCATGGCTCGGCTGATAGCTCAGCCGGGCGGCGGCATCGGCGACGCGCGCCCGCGTCTCGGCCGAGATGCCGAGCTCCCCGCCGCGATCGTTCAGAACGAGAGAAACTGTGGCCCGGGAGACGCCGGCAAGCTTGGCGACTTCCGCGCTGGTGACGCGGCGACTGACTCGGTTGAGTGGAAGCGCACGCTTCGCCAAGGCTCTTCCATCCCAGAATTTGACCTAACACGATTTAGATTGAGGCTACGTGCGAGCGCAGTCACCTGTCAAGACGGCGGACGGGCGTTCCGGCGACTGTTGAGAATTCCGAGGGAGAAGCGCTCGCCCGATAAGCGATCAAATCGGCCGAGGTTCAGTCCCGATCGGAGCCTGCATCGCCGGGTGTGCGCGCTCCGCTGACGTCGGCGATGTCACAGCTCGGTCGCGGCAGCTTCATCCCAGGCACGCTATCGGCATGCCTCGACCGGGAAGCCGACCTGTTCAATATTCGAGATCTGAATGAGCTCGGCTGCTGTCGCCAAAATAATCGGCGCAGGAGCGGACGTCGCTACGGTTCGCAAGGGCCACATTGCTGCCTCCCCCTGACAAAATGTGCCGGGAGCTGACGTTGGGGCCTCGCCCGGAAGCGGACATTCGCGACTTCGGCCAGTCAGGCTGGTCTCCAATGACCAGCTCGATCTCCGCTAGCAGCCTCTCGCGCTTGCGGTTCTCGTCATCGAGCGCCCTCAGCAGACGAGTGTCCGATACCTCCATCCCGCCACAGCAATTGCGCCAGTTGTAGAAGGTCGCGTCGCTGATCCCGTGCTTCCGGCGGAAAATCCACTGCCGCAATCCCGGCTCGGTCCTCCTTCAGCACCGCAATAATCCGCTCTTCCCCGCCTTGAACCGCTCCGAGGGCGAGTGGAAGATGTCGCCCC
The DNA here is from genome assembly GCF_053645455.1 of Allobosea sp. NPDC055332. NCBI lineage: Bacteria > Pseudomonadati > Pseudomonadota > Alphaproteobacteria > Hyphomicrobiales > Alloboseaceae > Allobosea > Allobosea sp. NPDC055332. Next base: position 673,443 of record NZ_JBSHMO010000004.1, read on the forward strand.
GTGAGGTCAAGCCCCAACTTCGCCGTCGTCCTCGGCGAGCGCTTCAGCAGGCCATGGGCGCCTGATGTTCAACCCGCCGCCCGCACACGAAAATCCTGACAGTCCGCTGCTCAGGCTGCTGCGCGTGGGCGCGCCGCATACAGCACGCCCATCGTTGCCACGGCCAGGAGCGCGCCCAGCATCGCCGCCAGGTAGTTGCCAGCCAGCAAGGGCCAGAGTCCGACCGCAACCATCGTCAAGGCCAGAAGCTCTATGAGCGTCACGGAGATGGGACTCTTCATGCGCCGCCTGATCATGCCGATCCTCGCCAGTCTCGGTTGATGCCAGATGTTAACGAGGATGCCGCAGGCGATGGCGCATGCAACACCAAGCAAACTGACCAGACCGGCCCAGGCATCGAACATCAGTAAGAGCATCAACGGCGGTGCGGCGATCGTGACTGCAAGCCAGGATATGGCGCCAAAACGAGCGCGCTCGCGTAAGCGGGGATCCAGCGGTGCGGTCAGGGCAAGTTCGGCTGCTTCGTCTGCCGACATCGCGATCCAGGTCAGACCGCCGGCAATCTGGCCACACAGAACGATCAGGACCGGCACGAGCGCCGAGGCGTCGTTAGCCCCGCTCGCGACCCGATAGACTGTCACGATGGCGATCGGGATCAGAAAAATGCATTGCATCAGGATCTGCGACAACAGCCACGGATCACGTAGAATGATGCGCCGTTCCTTGAGCATCAGCACCCCCAATGGTGAGGCTCCGAAGGATGCACGACTACGCCTGGCGCGGGGTGGAACAGCGGACGCGGATCCTGCTGCGAGGACCGCATTGCGCACAAAGCTCTCGGCAAGGCCGGTGAACATCAGTACGGCCATGAGCGCCGCACAGGCAACCACGGCCAAGAGGGCCACAATATCGCCCGTCATGGCGCGGGCAGGCAGCATCGCCAATTGCCAAACAAGAGACTGGGGGTTGGCCACATAGTCCGCGACAAGGGCGTCCTTTGGACCTGGCCCGAAAATCGCGTCCCACTGCACCATCACAAGCACCAGCAGACCGGCCAGCGCTGCCGCAATCTGCGCCGCGACGCGCGTGCTCCGGATACCGATAAGGCGAACCAGGCCCATTGCCAGTCCGATCGCGATGGCCGTCGCGCTGAGCGCGAGGGACAGGATCAGGGGCAGGCCAGCCAACCAATGAGGTCCGCGCTGCACCGCCAGCAGGATCAGCATCGGCGCGCCATAAAGACCGGCTTTTGTCAGCGTGAAACCAAAGACGTTGAGAGCCCTGACCAGCAGCACCGTTTGCGGAGGCAGGGGCGCGGAGAACATCAGATCATAGTCGCCGCGCGCGTAAAGCGCATAGGCGGCGGAATCGAGCGCGGCTGAGATCATGAGGACGAACAGGAAGGCAAGATTGATCGTCAATGTGATCTGAAGGCGCGGATCGGCAGGGTCCAGTTCGCCGGCCGTTAGCAGCAGAAGTTGCGACACGCCGAAAATGATCGTGCAGACCACAGCCAGCACGCCCGCGATGCGCCAGGGACGCATTGCCGTTTTCGGGCCCGCCATGTCGGCAATGCCGCGCAATGCCAGACGGGCCTCGAGCGCCAGCACGGCGCGGGTTGCACCGGACACAAGGGCCTTCATCTCAGGCGGCCTCCTCGCGCGCGACGACATCGAGGAAAACATCTTCAAGGGTAGAACCCTCGGAGGCGCCACCATTGCGCAATTCGGCCATCGTGCCTTCGCAGACCAGCCGGCCATTGCGGATGATACCGATGCGGTCACTGAGCCGTTCAGCGACTTCGAGGATATGCGTGGTGAGAATCACCGTCACGCCGGTTGCGACACGTTGCTGAAGCAGTTCCTTCACGTGGCGCGCCATCGATGCATCGAGGCCTGTCAGAGGCTCGTCAAGGATCAGTAACTCGGGTTCGTGAATCAACGCGCCAGCAAGAGCAACCTTTTGGCGCATACCCTTGGAAAAGCCTTCGCAGCGCTGATCTGCCACGCGGGTCAGGTCGAGGGTCTCGAGCAGGGCGTCGCGGCGCAGCTTTGCGGCCTTTGGCTCGACTTGCCAAAGGCCGGCGACAAAATCGAGATACTCGACAGGCGTGAGCTTGTCGTAAACCATCGGTTCATCCGGGAGCCACGCCACCACACGTTTTGCCGCAACCGGATCACGGAGGCGGTTGATCCCGCAAATGCTGATCTCGCCCACATCCGGAGAGAGCAGCCCCGCGACAATCCTGAGCGAAGTGGTCTTGCCCGCCCCGTTCGGACCCAGCAATGCGTAGAGCTCGCCGCGCCGTACACTGAGATCAAGGCCGTTGACAGCCGTGAAGCCGCCGAAGCGCTTCACGAGACCGCGAACAACCAGCGCATCATGGCCACTCATTCGAACGCTCCCATCATACTGGGATGCTATGCGGCATCGCTGGTGACGTTCAGGTTAAACTGACGTTCCCCAGGTAGAGCTGGCTGCGACTAAGACCGTCGCCTCTCAATCAGCCTATGAGGCAGAACGCGTTGCCGGCCTGCCCCCGTCACATCGCCCGTGATGAGCTCGGCAACGGCCTGCCCGAAAGTGTCGTAAGGGATCAGGACTGACGAGAGCCAGGGGGCAACCCAGTCGTTGAGCGGGTTGTCGTCGAAACCGTAGATCGGCGGCGGGGCTGGATCGGCGGTTTCCTCAATGAAGCGATGCACACCGAAGGCGATCAGGTCGCCGGTGCAGATCAGTGCGTCGTAGTCGGCTCGATTGCGCTCCAGTAGGCGGGCGGCGGCATAGCCGATTGCCAGATGCTCTATCTCGGGCGGCCCGAGGATCAGGGCGGGCAGGATCGGGTATCCCGCTGCGGCAAAACTCTCGACGATCGCTTCGACGCGGGCTCGTGTCGCGGATGAGGCGAGCGGGGCGTGGATGAGCGCAGGGCGCCTGACGCCGCGCTCCAGCGCATGTGCAGCGACATCCCGGCCCGCCTGCGCGTTGTCAATGCCGACGAAGTCGCCGTCAGGGTCGCTGGGGTCGCGGCGATTGACGAAGATGAGAGGCGTGGAGCCGCCCCGCATCATGTCCAGCATCGGGCTCGCCACCGCACCGAGAAAGACGATAGCCCGCGCCTGCTGCGCCCGCATTTCGCGCAGATACTCGTCCTGCAGATCCGGGTCGTCATGGGTGTCGCAGAGCACCATGACCAGCCCCTGCTTGCGCAGTGCCACCTCGGTCGAGGCGGCGATCGCCGCCATCGTCGGGTTGGCGAGATTGGCGGCCAGCACCGCCACGAGCCTGCTCTGCTTCTGCCGGAGCGACTTGCCGGCGCTGGAGGGGCGATAGTCGAGTTCGGCCACCGCCTGCCTGACCTTGGCGACCGTCTCGGCCGAGGCCTTGTTCGCGACGCCGTTGAGCACGCGCGAGACGGTCGCGATCGAGACGCCGGCCCGTTCGGCCACATTGGCAATCGATGCCTGCTGAGCATCGGGCGGCTTGAGCGCCGTGCGCCGCATCGTCATCGCAGTCGTTCGATCCAAGGCCACAAAACGCTTGCACTTCTATAGCGGGAGGTCATAGGGTGCGGCAAGGGTAAACGTTTACCTTCAATCTCGCTCATGCCCGTTGATGGGCGGAGTAGCAGAAGGACGCAGCTCAATAGCGTTCATGGGAGGAAGCCATGGGTTTCTTGAAAAACATCACCGCCGCGGCAGGCATGGTGCTGGTGAGCGCGCTGCCGTCGGCAGCGCAGACGCTGACGGTCTGGCATGATCTTGGCGACAACGGCCTCAAATGGTTCAACGCGATGTCCGCCGAGTTCGCCAAGCAGCGACCCGGGGTGACGGTGAAGTCCCTGAGCTTTCCGACCGATCAATGGTTCGGCCGCGTCATCAGCGCATTGAACACCGATACGGCGCCGGATCTGATCTTCAACAATTACGAGCGGGTCATCCGGATCCAGGACCAGACCGGCAAGGTCTCGGACCTCAAGCCGCTGCTCGGCAAGGTTTCCGACAAGGCCTTCCTGACCGAGGATGATCTCAAGGTCGCCACCTACAAGGACCGTCAGATCATCCTCCCGATCCAGCGCGTGCAGATGGGCTTCGGCGTGCGCAAGAGCTGGCTCGACAGGGTCGGCGAAAAATTCCCCGAGACCTGGGAGGACGCCAAGCGCGTCGCGATCAAGTTCCGGGACAATGATCCGGACGGCAACGGCAAGGCCGACACCTTCGGCTTCGCGCTCGAGGCGGCCAAGCCACGCGACCTCATCCATATCCTCGATCTCTTCAGCTTCGGTACTGGCCTGCGCCATACGCTGATCGACCCCGCGGGCAACATCACCGTCGACGAGCCACGCCATGCGGCCGTGCTGGAGGAATTCCTCAAGACCTATACGAGCTACAAGTTCGTCGCGCCGGACACGATCAACCACTCCTTCACCGAGATGTACCAGGTGATCGAGGGCGGCCGCGGCGGCATGTTCCGGGTCGGCGACTGGAACGTGAAGAAATGGGACGGGGAAAAGGTCCTCAACGGCGACTTCATCGTCGGCAAATGGCCGAAATTCGCAGCTGACGAGAAGAACTATGTCGTCATCGGCGGCATGCGCGGCATCGCCATTCCCGAGAACGCGCCGAGCAAGGAGCTGGCGCAGGACTTTGCCCAGTTCATGCTGACGAAGGCGGCCCAGCAGGCCTCGCTCGACAATGTCGGTGCGGCCGTGCGCGGTGACCTTGACGTGACAGCCCTTTCGCCGCGCTCGCAGTATTTCGCCAAGGCCGAGGCGCCGCTCATCGCCTATGATTTCCCTGAGGCGGTGCATCCCTTCTATCCCGAGCTCGAGGCGGCCTTTCACAAGAAGCTGCTCTCCGGAATCGCCAATCCGCCCGCGGATTGGAAGCCGTTCATCGCCGAGACGGCCAAGGAGATGCGCGAGCTCGCGGCCAAGCTGAAGGGCAAATAGCCCACTCGTGATCCCACGATCGCAGGCCGCGGCTGGCGCGGCCTGCCGACAGGCCTCCTCCCGAAGGGCAGACAGCATGACCACGACCCTTGAAACGGTCTGGCATAACCGGATCTTTTATCTCTTCGTCCTGCCCTTCGCGGTGCTGACGATCCTGTTCGGCGTCTGGCCGATCGTGCTGTCGATCATGGTGTCGTTCACCGCGTCGGCGACGGCGCTGCGGCCGAACCCGACCTATGTCGGCTTCGCCAACTACGCCACGATCTTCGCTGATCCGGCTTTCCTGGCCTCGCTGCTGCGCACCTTCCTCTATACGGCGGCGGCGGTCGCGGTGAATGTCGGCTTCGCCTTCGGCATGGCGGTGCTGATCGATTCACCGCTCCTCAAACGCGGCGGCCTTCTTCTGCGCCTCGCCCTGTTCTTGCCCGTGGTGACGCCGGACGTCGCCGGCTACGTCGTCTGGCGTTGGCTCTACGATCGCTCATTCGGCGCGATCAACGCGCTTCTCGACACCGTCGGCCTTCCCGCTTTCGCCGGGCTGACCATAGGCCCGACGGCGATGATCTCGCTGCTGATCGCCGAGCTCTGGCACCATGCCGGCTTCTACATGCTGATTTTCCACGCCAACCTTGCCATCCGCGATCGGGCGCTGGAAGAAGCGGCGCATGTCGACGGCGCGACGGCCTGGCAGCGCTGGCGCTATGTGATCCTGCCGCAGCTCAAGCCGGCCTTCATCATCAACACCGTCTACGCGCTGATCCAGTTCCTGAAGACCTTCACCGTCGTCGTGGTGATGACGAAGGGCGGGCCGAACGAAGCCACCAACTTCGTCTCCTACTACGCCTACCAGCTCTTCGACCAGGGCCGTTATGGCGAGGCGACCGCAATGGCGAGCGTGCTCTTCCTGATCGTGATCGGCGTCTCCCTGACCATCTATCGCCTGGGCGACAGGGAGGCCGCGCGATGAACGCCGATGCACAGATGACGCGGATCAGCCGGCCGCTCCAGATCGTGGCCTACGTCTTCGCCGGGCTGGTGGGGCTGGCCTTCCTCTATCCCTATTGGTGGATGCTGGTCAGCGCCTTCCGCTCGACGCGGGCGATCATGGATGATCCGCTGCGGTTGCTGCCGGAGACGCTGGACCTCTCGATCTTCACGGAGATCGCCAGCCTCGGCGGCGTTTCGCTGGCGCGCTACATCGGCAATTCGCTGGCGATCACCACGGCCTCGACGGTGCTGAGCGTGGTCGTCACTGCGCTCGGCGCCTATGCCCTGACGCGCAAGCCGCGGCTGCCGGGGTTCGCAGCGCTGCGCTACGGCTTCCTCGTCACCATCATGTACCCCTACATGCTGCTGGTGATCCCGGTCTATCTGGTGATGTTCAAGCTCGGGCTGCTCGGCTCCTATGCCGGCATCGTGCTCTTTCTGGCACTCGGCCCGATCCAGTTCTTCCTGTTCGAGCAGTTCTTCCGGAAGATTCCGGGTGAAGTCATCGAAGCTGCGATCATCGACGGCGCCAACGAGGCGCAGATCCTGTTCCGCATCGTCCTGCCGATGGCCTCCTCGATCACGGCGACGGTGGCGCTGATCACCTTTCTGCTCAACTGGGCGCAGTGGTTTCCGATCCTGGTGATCTCGACGTCGCCGGACACATACACGCTGCCGGTGGCGCTCCTGTCGATGAACACCGAACTGGGCGCCAACTTCCAGGGAATCATGGCGCTCGCCGTCATCACCACCCTGCCGATGGCCGGGCTGTTCCTGCTCGCCCAGAAGCGGGTGATGGCGGGAATGGCGAGCGGAGCCGTAAAGGGATGAGCCTGATGTTCGATGCCGTATCCGAGACCAGCCGCACTGCTGCGATCGAGGCCGCAAGATTGCGCTCGCTCGGCTGGCTCGCCACGCTGCAGGTGCCGGGTGAGCCACGGGGCGTCATGCGCATCTCGGCGGCGCAGGACCATACCCGCTGGCCGGGCGTCAGCCTCTACGGCACCTATAACGGCATCATGTGCCTCGACCTGATCGGCGGGCTCGGGAGTTTCTCCGAGGCCGAGAGGACTGCGCTCGTCACCTGGCTCGAAAGGCACCGCCGCCCCGACGGCATCGTCCGCGTGCCCGGCATGACCGACAACGCGGTGTTCAAGAAGCCCGATCGCGACGAGACCTGGCGCTATATCGACTTCCACGTCACCAACTACACGCTTGGCGCACTCGACGTGCTGGAGCCCGGCCGCCGTCCGAATCTGGCTTTCGCCGAGCCCTTGCTCGATCCGTTGACGCTCAAGGCCTGGCTCGCCGACCGCGATCTCAACGACCCCTGGCAGGAAGGCAACAACATCGTCAATCTGGCGGGCTTCTTCCTGCTGCTGCGACGGGACAGCGACGCCGCGATGCGGGCGCGGGTCGATGCGGCGCTGGACATCCTCTATGGCTGGCATGACCGCAATCGCGAGCCGAGCACCGGCTTCTGGGGCGTCGGACAGCTTTCGGATGCGACCCGCTTGCTGCACGCCTTTGCCGGCTCCATGCACAATTTCCACATCTGGTATCATGAGGGCCGCACGCCGGCGGCCTTCGACCGCTCAGTCGACTATGTCCTTTCGCTGCCGCCGCGCGTCGATTCCGCCTGCATCGATGTCGACGCCGTCGATGTCCTCGTCCACGGCCTCGCGCTGCTCGACCATCGCCGTGACGATATCCGCCGCTGGCTCTCGACCTTGCTCGATGCGCTGCTCGCCGACCAGAACGGCGACGGCGGCTTCTGCGACGTGCGTAGCGGCACGCGCCGGCAGGATGGCTGGGTGAGAGGTTATGAGGAGCCGCAAGGCCTCTCCAACACCTTCGCGACCTGGTTCCGCTGGATCGCGATCGCGATGATCGCCGACGTGCTGTTCCCGGGGCGCTGGGACTGGCGCTTCCGGCGCATGATCGGCATTGGCTACCGGCTCGGAGCACGGTGATGGCGGCGGACGATCCCTTTCACCACCTCCATGACGAGGACTACGCTCGGCCCTACATCGCCGGGTTCGTCGGCGCCGAGTCTTACGTGCCGGTGAATGGCCGGCCGGTCATCTCGCTCAATGGCGACTGGCGGCTGACGCTCGACCTCTTCGACGAGGGCCTGCGGCAAAGATGGTTCGCGCTCGACGAGACGCCGCCCTCGCAATGGTCGCAGCCGCGCGACTATGAGATCGAGGCGGGCGAGCTCGTATCCGTGCCGTCCTGCTGGAACCTGCTGAAGCCGGAGTGGACCTATTTCGAAGGCGCGGCCTGGTACACGCGCCATGTCGATTGGCAGCGCGGCCCGGCCGGTGAGCGCGCGCTCCTCAATATCGGTGCGGCGAATTATTCGGCGCTCGTCTTCGTCAACGGCAATTATGTCGGCGGCCATCGCGGCGGCTCGACGCCGTTCAGCCTCGACGTGACGGACAGCTTGCGAGACGGCAGTAATCGCCTGCAGATCATGGTCGAGAACCGGCGCTCCGCGGTCCGCGTACCGATGCAGCACATCGACTGGTTCAACTATGGTGGGCTCTATCGCGACGTCTCGCTGATGCGTCTGCCAGCGGTGTTCATCCGCGAAGCGCGCGCCGCGCTTCAGCCTGGCGGGCGGGAGGCCTCCTTCGCGGTCGTCTTGTCAGAGGCGGTCGACATGATCGTGCAGATCAGCGTCCCGGAATTGGGGCTGTCGCTCTCGGTTCCCGTTCGAGGCGGCAAGGGCGAGACGATCGTGCCCTTCACCGGGCAATTCTGGTCGCCGGACACTCCCCGACTCTACGAGGTCGAATTCTCTTGCGGCGATGATCGGGTCAGCGAGCACATCGGCTTCCGCACCATCGAGACCCGCGGCACCGACATCCTGCTGAACGGCGAGACGATCCTGCTCAAGGGCGTCTGCGTGCACGAAGATGACCTCGCGCTCGGCAAGGTCTCCACCGAAGCGGATGTGCGCCGCCGCCTCGGTCACGTCAAAGAGCTCGGCGGCAACTTCCTGCGCCTCTCGCACTACCCGCATCACGAGCATGTCTCCCGGATCGCCGACGAGATGGGGCTGCTGCTCTGGGCGGAAATCCCGGTCTACTGGGCGATCGCCTTCGAAAACCCCGATACCTATGCCGATGCCGAGAACCAGCTGCGCGAACTGATCGCCCGCGACATCAACCGCGCGGGCGTGATCCTTTGGGGCGTCGGCAACGAGAACGCCGACACGGATGCGCGCCTTTCCTTCATGTCAGGGCTCGCGCAGGCCGCCAAGAACGCCGATCCCACGCGATTGGTCGGTGCCGCCTGCCTCATCAACCGGGAAACCTTCGCGATCGAGGATCGGCTCGCCGAGCATCTCGATGTGATCGGCCTCAACGAGTATTTCGGCTGGTACGAGCCGGATTTCTCCGGGCTCGATCGTTTGCTGGCCAATTCAAGCCCCGGCAAGCCGGTGATCGTCTCGGAAACCGGGGCCGATGCGCTGCCCGGCCATCGCGGCGCCGGCCGCGTCCTGTTCACGGAGGACTGGCAGGCCGAGTTCTATCGCCAGCAAGTCAGACGACTGGCGGCAACACCTTATGTCGCAGGGATCGCCGCCTGGCTGCTCTATGATTTCCGGACCGAGCGCCGCCAGACCGGCTTCCAGAAGGGGTTGAATCGAAAAGGGCTGATCGGCCAGGACAAGACGACCCGGAAACTGGCTTTCACCGCGCTTTCCGAGCTCTTTGCCGAATGGCGTGGTTAGACATGGCCCGACAAGTGGGTCAGGCCGCGAGCATGGCCATTCGCCCAATGACGAAATCGCGCCAATTGCCGACGTTGGTGCTACGCCAAATAGCAGACACTCGCAGCGCGCAGCTCAGCTGCCCTAACCAAATTGGCAGCCATGGCCAAGGCGGCTTGGTCCGCGGACAACTCGCGAAAGGCTCGCCGGATATCGCTTGGTGTAACGGCGCTCGCCGCCATCCACGGCCACCCCCGCCGAATTGCGCCGGACCGGAGCAGCTGGATGAAAAGGCAACATCCATGATCCGGCAATCGGTGTCGCGCAGCCGGTTCGTCGCTCAGCGCTTCGATACGGCGAAGCTGGCGCCGATCGTCAGCAGGGCTGCGATCGAAGCGGCTCCCAAGGCCAGCAGGTAGACGAGAGACCAGCCTCCGTGGTCCCAGGCCGGACCTGCGGCAAATGCTCCAAGCGCCCCGCCGGTGAACATGAAGCTGGTGTAGAGGCCGTTCAGGCGCCCGCGCGCCTCGGGCTGAAGCATGTTGATCGCATGGCGTCCGATGATCTGGTCGCCGGTCACACCAAGACTGAGCAGGAACGCGGCAATGCCGAGCAATGCAAGCGACAGGGCCGGCATGGCCTTGAGCGGAAGCAACTCGCCAGCCCCGTCTGCTACGGCCACCAGCAGCAAGGCGAGGACGACCGCCCCCTGGAACAGCGGCGTCATCATGCTCGCCTTGTTACGGTCCGCCAGTCGCCCGGCGACAGGTGCGATCACGACTGCTCCGACGGCCGCAAGCGAGAACACCGCGATGCCGATCTGCCCGAGCCCGTAAGGCGGGGCCGTCAGCCGCAACGCGATCGCGGTCCAGAACAGGCTGAACGCTCCCATCAGCAGGAACTGATAGGCAGAGCGCCGGCGCAGCACCGGCTCCTGCCAGATCAACGTCCCCAGCGAGGCGATCAGCGAGCCATAGCTCGCGCCGGGCGAAGGCCGTCGTTCGGGCAACGTCTTCGCCATTGCCGCAGTCAGAACCGCGATGAGAACGGCGCTCAGCGCGTAGAAGGAACGCCAGCCGGCAAGTTCCGCCACCAGGCTGGCGAGCGGTCTCGAGAGCAGCGTGCCGACCATCAGTCCGCTCATCACGTTGCCGACCACCCGGCCTCGCGCCTCAGGGGCTGCCAGCGCCGCCGCGATGGGAACAAGCATCTGGACGGCCGTCGAAGTCACGCCAAGCGCAACCGCACTCGCCAGGAGAAGCGAGGTGGTCGGGGCGAGCGACGTCGATACCAGCGATGCGACACAGCAAAGCAATGTCAGCAGGATCAGGCGGCGATTGGGTACGAGGTCGACCAGCGGAACGAGGAAGACGAGCCCGAGCGCATAGCCCAACAGCGTCAAGGTGGTGATCAGGCTGGCTTGGGCAGGAGTCATTCCGAAAGCCGGGCCGATAAGGCCAAGCAGGGGTTGCGAAGCGAACAGGTTGAGGACCGTGATCGCGACTGCCGCCGCGAAGAACAAGGTCATGCCTGGCGTCATCGCCACCGTGTGATCAACCGCGCTGCGGCGATGCGCTGCATTCGATGCCTCGGTCATCGTCAGCTCCGAGCCGTCATCGGTTGCGCGTCCGGGCCTGTCAGGCTTTGGCCTGTTGCCAGCTCCTGAATGAAGGCTTGCAGCGTGCGCGGCTCGCGACCGAGGATCGCTCGCAAGACGAGACCGTTGCCCGGTGCCCCATGCGCCGCATAATGCGCATGGACCTGGCGCAGCACCTCGATCTGCGCGGGGGCGTATGGCAGGTTCGCTTTCGCGGTCCATGTGTCGAAGTTCGGCTCGGCGGCGGCGATGCTGCGCCCGAGAACGTCGCTCATCAAGGCGACGATCTCGTCGCGATTGGGCGATCCGTCGGCGCAAAGATCGAAGGCACCGTATGACAGACGGTTGCTGCTGAAGGCGATGGCGGCAGCTTCGGCAACGTCGCGATAATCGACCCGGGCGACGCGCATCGTTGCGGGGAACGGTTCGGCAAAGGTCGCGGTTCTCGCGATGGCGGGCCAGGCGGCGATCAGGTTCTGGAAGACGTTGGTCGGCCGCAGGATCGTGTAGTCGAGCCCGGATTCGAACAGCGCCTGTTCGACGACGATCTTGCTCGCGTGATTGGGGAGCTTGGCATAAGTCGGCTGGATCACCGAGGAATAGACGAACTTCGCCACGCCCTCCTGTCGCGCGGCGCACACCATGTTGAGGCCCATCTCCGCTTCATCCGGGGCGAAGGCCGGGCCGATATGAAAGACGCCCTGAACGCCGCGCACCGCCGCGAGCAACGTGTCTGGGTTACGGAGATCGCCGCGAGCCAGCTCGGTAGCGCCATTCCGTAGAGCTGCCGCGGCGGCGGCATCGTCGCGCACGAGCGCCCTAACCTTGATTCCCTTGGATCGCAGCGCGGGCGGGACGAGGCCGGCGAATCGGCCATGGGCCCCGACAGCGAGGACGGTGTCGATCTCAGCAGTCATCAGCGAACTCCATTGAACATCATCAGCTCAATGTGAGGTGCGGGGATCTGGTTGATAATCGAGGCATTTTGGGAGAAATTATATCGAGCACCAATATAATCGGGCTGGGCGAATTCATGCATCGTCTCGAGGACCTGGAGGCGTTCGTCGCCATCCTGGACGAGGGAAGCTTCACCGCAGCGGCGCAGGCTCTACGGCGCTCCCTGCAATCGGTCAGCAGATCGCTCGCCACCCTCGAGGAGAGCATCGGCGTCGAGCTCGTGCGCCGCACCACCCGCCGATCGCATCCGACCGAAGCGGGACGCCGCTTCTATTCGCGCATCCGGCCGGCACTTCTCGAGATCAGCGATGCCGGCATGGAAGCCAGCAACCAGCGCGCCGAACCTGTCGGATTGCTACGGATCAGCGCGCCGGTGCTGTTCGCGCCCGTTCACGTCGTCCCGGCGCTCGCCGAGTTCCTTGAGCGATATCCGAAGATCGAGGTCGAGCTCAGCTTGAGCGATCGCTTTCTTGATCTCGTCGAGAATGGCGTCGATCTGGCGGTTCGCATCGGCGACCTGCCCGATTCCGAGCTGAAGGCGCGGCGGCTGGGCGCCTTGCGCCGCGTGGTCTATGGATCACCGGCATATTTTGCGAAGCATGGTCGTCCCGGCCATCCCGGCGAGCTTGCCGATCATCAATGCTTGGTGCGCCGTCTCGACGTGGTGTCGGAGGCATGGCCGTTTCAGATCGACGGCGAACTCCGCACTATCCGCGTAAGCGGGAGGCTGCGGACCGACAGCACTGCCGCAACTTATTCGGCCGCTGCGCTCGGCCTGGGTCTCGGCTTCACGCCGCTCTGGCAGGTCCGCGACCTCGTCGAACGGGGCGAGCTGGAGATCGTGCTGGCCGAGTACGAGACACAGAAGGTCCCGATCCATGCAGTGACGCCCGCGGCCAAGATTCCGCTTCCGGCGGCACGTCTCTTCGCCGAGCACCTCGCGCGACGCCTCAGCCCCGCCAACCTCGAAGGACATCGATGAGCCGGGCCAGCAAAGTCGAATCTGCGCGCCGAGCTGGCCTAAAAATAACGTCGATGCACGGCCGCCTTGGCTAAGTCCCGCTTCGAACTCCCACGGACGGCAGCAACCCCAGCGCATTTCCTGCCAGGATCGCATCGGCTGCCAAGTTCGGCAGCGACATGGCGTCGAGCGACCTCACGGCCGCGGTCATCGCATCCTCGGGCGCGTAGGGATAATCGCTGCCGAAAAGGACATGCTCCGGTGTCGTCAATGCCAAAAGCGGGTTCAGCATAGACGGCCCGGCTGATAGGGCCGTATCAAAGTAAAGCCTCTGGAGCAGCGCCTTCACGCCTTCCGGGACCATCTGCTTGTAGTCCGGCCGGCGCTCGAGCCTGGCAAGGCGCCCTGCAAGGAAGGGTACCGTGCCGCCGGCATGAGAGAAGATCAGGCGCAGCTTCGGATACCGGCCGATCGTGCCGGAAAACAGCAGATTGGCGATCGCACGCGTGGTGTCGAACGGGAATTCGAGTGAAGCCGCCGGCAGCCCGACCCAGCAGCCGCAGGGCGTGTCGGTCGGATGGATGAAGACCGTTGCCGCGCGGCGGTTCAGCTCTTCGAAGATCGGATCGAACAGGGGGTCCCCGAGATAGCGACCGCCATAATTGGTGAGCAGGCCGATGCCGTCGGCCGCAAGCTCATCGAAGGCGTGTTCGATCTCCTTGAGGCTGGCTTCGATATCCGGCAGCGGCAGCGACGCGAAGCTGCCGAACCGGCCCGGATGGTCGCTTCGCATGCGCGCGGCGAAATCGTTGCAATGGCGGCACAGCGCCGCGCGCGCGCCATCGTCGCACTGAAAGCCCGGGGCCGAGATCGAGACGACTGCGAGCGAAACGCCGTTGCGGTCCATCGCCTCGATCGACTGCTGCGGACTCCAGGCGGGCGCCTGCCCCGAGACCAGCGTGCGGCCGATAGCATCCGCGCCAACCAGCTCGCGATAGCGCGGCGGTATGAAATGGTGATGGATGTCGATGCGTCGCCGCATCAGCGCGGCGCCCGTCATCGGTTCCCGCCGGGCAAGAGCGCGTCCGAGACCTGCGAATGCACCTCCATTGCCACGGAGCCCGCCGGCGGAGCGGCCCAGGCTCGCTCGACGGCTTCGGCCGTGACCACGTCGCCAAACAGGAAACCGACATTGGCGAGTGTGGCCTGGTGCTGCGTGGCCGCGTGCGAGGCGACGGCGTCCTGCACGATGGCAACGTCAAAGCCGCGGCTATGCGCCTCGCGGAGGGTCGATTCGACGCAGACATTGGTCTGCACACCGGCGAAGACCAGAGCTTCGCGCCCCAGCGCCCGCAGATGCCGCCCCAAGCCGGGATTGGAGAAACCGGAATAGGTGTGCTTCTCGAATACCGCCTCGCCAGGCTCCGGCGAGACGCCGAAGAACCCCGCTCCCCAGGAGCCGCGCTCGCAGCAGACGGCGCTGGCGCCGATCCGGCGACGTTGCGTGATCATCGAGGGTGGGATCTCGTGCTCCTCATAGCAGGCGGTCAGCCAAACCACCGGCACCCCGGCGCGGCGTGCCCGCGCCAGCAACCCGTTCAGCGGCGGCACGATGGCGGCAAGGCCGGAGACGTCCTTGCCGATACCGTCGATATAGCCGCCGGGAGCACAGAAATCGTTCTGCATGTCGACCACGATCAGCGCGGCGCGCTGTGGCGCGACCCGCTCCTCGACAGTCCCAAGGGCGCCTCGGCTGGCAAACGCTTCTGTTGTCTCGCGCTCGGCCATGTCAGGCGAAATCCGACCAGACGCTGGCGCCGATGCCGCAACGCATCTCCGCCGACGCAACATAGAAGACTGAGCGCGCGCCGGTGCCGCCCGCCGCCGCCATCGCCACCATCCAGGCGAGGAGCTCGGTGGTGCCGCCGCCGCCGGCATCGTTCATCCGCTCGACGGTCGCCTCCCGGATCACCCGGTCGGCGTCGCTTTCTTCCATCAGCTCGAGGAACCAGCGGTCGAACTTCGAATCCATCGTGAAATAGCGTGGCCCGCCGGGCTCATGAGACAGCCCACCCGTGCCCATCAGTCCAACGCGAAGGCCGGCCGGCAGGACGTCACGCACGATCCGCCGCAATTCCCGGCCGAAGCGGATGCAATCGGCCGGCTCGGGAACCGGAGGATTGATGCAGTTCATATGGATCGGCAGGATCGGCACGTCATAGCCGAGATACCAGAGTGGCACCGACCAGTTGTCGTCGAAGAGCAGGCCATCGCCGCGGTCGATCTTGTGGCCGGCCGCCATCGCCTCGCGGGCGATGATCTCGGCAATCTCCGGCCGGCCGCGGACCTGGTAGCCGGGCTGCTTCAGCCAGGCCTTGAAGAACTCGGCCGGGCCGGTCCACTCCGACGCGCAATCGACGCGCCAGTTCGGTGGGTTCTTCAGGGGCAGGTTGAGCAGGTGGTCGTTGCCGACGCCGATGATCACGTCCGGCTTCGCCGCGCGCATGATCTGCCCCAGTTCCTCATAGCCCGCCTGAATCGCCTGCTGGTCGGAGACGGGACAGGAATCGAGCCAGCCCGTGACGCCCGGCGCATGCGCCATGGCCATGATCGAAACGAACTCAGCCATGCGGCTTCTCCTCGCTTGAAATGTCGCGATGCTCGACGATCTGCTCGCCGAAGGAGCGGCGATAAGCTTCGGCTGCCGCGCTCTTGGTCGTGTTGCCGGCTGCGCCGTGAAAGAGCCGCGTGACCTGCGGCAGGAAGTACGGATGCACGCCGAGCTCGCCGAGACGCCGGACGTCGACGGCGCGGAACGCCTCGCGCTCTGCCACGCTGAGGCCATAGGCCTCCATCAGCTCTTCGAGCCGCTCCTTGAAGTGCGGCCAGACATCATTGTCGCGGCGGATGTCGAAGATCAGCCGGTTGGACGGCAGGTCCGGGTCAAATTCGTTCGCCATCATGAGTTCTCCTGTGAGGCGATCCATAGCGGGCAGCATTCCCCTGCGCAACAATAATTTATAAATTTTGTACTTTTGATGCAAAATCAGCTTCTTAGAAATTATCCCATGCATACCTGATTTCGTGTATTGCAGGTGGAAACGAGTAGGCGGGCCGGCCTCGATTCGCGCCCGCAAGGGGGTATGGATGGCGGATAGTGCCAGCAAACAGCCGAAACCCGACTGGGGTCCTTCGGCTTGGCTGCTCAGACAGGACGGGCCTCGCACACAGGCCGACGAGGCGCTCATCAAGCTGCGCCGCGACATCATCGTCGGCGAGTTCGAGCCTGGGAAGCGGCTGCGGCCGGACCAGCTCGAGGAACGCTACGACATCGGCCGCAATCCAGTCCGGGAGGCACTGTCGCGCCTTGCCGTCGAAGGGCTGGTGCGCGGCGAAGGGCAGCGCGGGTTCCAGGTCGCACCGGTGTCGCGCGAGGAACTGCTCGATGTCGCCGATCTCAGGCAGCGCTTCTCGACGATGGCGTTGGCCCGCTCGATCGCCAATGGCGACGATGAGTGGGAGGCCGGGATCGTCGGCGCCTATCACCGCATGTCGCGCATGGAGACGAGCCTGACCGGCGATCCGGCGAGCTACGCCGACGAATGGGAGCAGCGCAACAGCGCCTTCCACAATGCGCTCGAAGCGGCCTGCGGCTCGCCCTGGCTGCTGCATTTCTGCGCCCTGCTCTACGAGCAGTCGGAGCGCTATCGCCGCGCCGTGGTGCGCTATCCCGAGCTGCGACCCTCGATCCATGCTGAGCACAAGGCGATTCTCGAAGCCTGCCTCGCCCGCCGCGAGGCAGAGGCCTGCCAGCTGCTCGCCGAGCATATCGAGGGGGGCGCGAGAGCAACACTCGCCAGGCTCGACGAGCAGCTCGGTGCAAGCCCGCCGAAGCGCCGCCGGGGTCGCTGAGAATCTTTTTGTGCACTTCCAATTTTTTATGTGAAATGGAAAATTCATAAATTATTTGACAGACCTCGATTTCGATGATCCTTTGAGCTCACCCAGACGCATCGTCGGCGTCGCAGTCCCGGAATCGGGCAAGGGGCGGGATTTCCGCAGGCTCGCGCACGACCGCCAGAGGGGCGGGTGAAGCGCAGGTCGTGAGTCGGCAGCGGGCAACGCTGCATCTGAAACGGGAGATGATCGTGAACGGGGATTTCGGCTGGGCGCTGCGCGCCGCAACGTTCGGGCTGGCTTTGGCAGCCGGGTTTTCGCCGGCAGCGGCCCCTGCCGCCGATGGCAAGCTGGTCGTCGGGGTGATCCTGCCGTTGTCGGGCACCTTCGCCAACGAGGGACGTCAGTATGAGCAGGGCATCGCCGCCTATCAAAAGCTCAACGGCAAAACGGTGGCTGGACAACCGGTGGAAATCGTCACGCGCGACGATCAGGGACCGGGCTCCGGCGACCTCGCCCGCCGGCTGACGCAGGAACTGATCCTGCGCGAGAAGGCGGATGTGATCATCGGCTACAGCTTCACGCCGAACGCGATGTCGGCCGCCTCGCTGCTCGGTGAGGCCAAGCGCCCGGCAATCATCGTCAACGCCGCGACCTCGATCATCACCGAACGCTCGCCCTATTTCGTCCGGGTCTCCTGGACCTTGCCGCAATCTGCGGCGACGCTCGGTGATTGGGCGGCGAAGAACGGCATCAAGACCGTCTACACGATGGTCTCCGACTTTGCGCCGGGCATCGATGCCGAGACCTGGTTCAAGAAGGCCTTCATCGCCGGTGGCGGACAGGTGGTCGGCGAAGTCCGCACGCCCGTCACCTCGATGGAGTATGCGCCCTATCTGCAACGCGTGATCGAGGCCAAGCCGGATGCGCTCTTCGCCTTCAATCCCGGCGGTGATGTCTCCGTGGCCTTCATGAAGGCGGCGCGCGAGCGAAATCTCGCTGGGGCGGGCATCAAGCTACTGGTCACCGGTGACGTCGTCGAAGACAATTCGCTGTCGTTGATCGGCGAAGGGCTCGACGGCGTGATCTCGGCCCATCACTACCAGTCAGGCATCGCAAGCGCCGAGAACGAGCGCTTCATCAAGGCCTACAAGGAGGTCGCCGGCGCGGAGGCGATCCCGAACTTCCGCGCGGTCCAGGCCTATGATGCGATGGACCTGCTCTACAAGGCCGTCGCCAAGACCGGTGGCAAGACCGATGCCACCGGCTTGCTCGAGGCGATGAAGGGCCTCACCCTGACGAGCCCGCGCGGCAAGATCACCATCGATCCGCAAACGCGCGATGTGGTGCAGGACGTCTATATTCGCCGTGGCGAGAAGCTCGACGGGCGTTGGCAGAACAGGGCTTTCGAGACCTACAAGGCCGTCGTCGACCCCGGCAAGACCGCGCGCTGAGCCGGCGGGCAAGGGAGTCAATCCAGGTGTCTAGCCTCGTTGCCGTCCTGGTTGACGGCGTCGCCTACGGGATGCTGCTGTTCCTCTCCGCGGTCGGCCTCTCGGTCACACTCGGCCTGATGCGCTTCATCAATCTCGCCCATGGCGCTTTCGCGATGGTGGGAGCCTATCTCGCCGTGGTCGTGGTCGGAGCCGGCCTTCCATTCCTTCTTGCCCTGCCATTGGCGTTCGTCGTGGTCGGCGCCTTCGGCATCGCGATCGAGCGGACCGCCATCCGTCATCTCTACCGGCGCAGCGCGCTGGAGCAGGTGCTGTTCTCGATCGGGCTCGCCTTTGCGCTCGGCGCGCTCGCCAACCTGATCTTCGGGCCACAGCAGCAGGCGATCCAGACGCCGGCCTGGCTGACCGGCCGCGTCGCCCTGGCCGGGCTCGAAATCACCAGCTACCGCCTCTTCCTGATCGCTATGGGCACTGCGACCGCGATCGCCCTGATCTACCTGTTCGAACACACGCTGTTCGGCGCCAGGATTCGCGCCGCGGTCGACAATCGCCGTGCCGCCGAAGGGATCGGCATCCAGGTCGAGCGCCTGTTCGCGCTCACCTTCGGGCTCGGCGCGGCACTGGCCGGGCTCGGCGGCGCGCTTTCCGTCGAGATGCTCGGGCTCGACCCGGCCTTCGCCCTGAAATACCTGACCATGCTGCTGATGGTGGTCGCGATCGGCGGAGCCGGTTCGATCGAGGGCTCGCTGCTGGCGGCGCTCGGCCTCGGCACGGTCGACGCGCTGTTCAAATACCTCCTCCCCGAGGCCGGCGGCTTCGTGATCTTCGGCCTGCTCGTCGCCGTGCTGCTGGTCAAGCCGGCAGGGTTGAAGGGGCGGGCGGCATGAGCGCGCTGAATCCTGCCGGCCATGGCGGCCTGTCGAAGCCCGCATTGCCGTTCAGCCCGGTCACGCCGCTGATCTTCGCGGCGCTGATCGCGAGCTACTTCCTGTTTCCAAACCATCTCGCCCTGGCGACGCAGATCCTCGTGCTGATGATCTTCGCACTGTCATACGACCTGCTGCAGGGCCATGCCGGCATCGTCTCGCTCGGCCATGCCGTCTTTCTCGGCCTCGGCGCCTATGGCAGTGCCATCCTCGCGCGATGGGGCTTCACCGACCCGCTTTTCGGGCTGATGGCGGGCGCGTCGATCTCGGCTCTCGTCGCCCTGGTGCTGAGCCCGATCGTGGTCCGCGGCAGCGATTTCACCAGGCTTCTGGTCACGCTCGGCGTCGCCTCTCTTATCCACGAGGCCGCCAACCGGATGCGCGACCTCACCGGTGGCGCCGACGGGCTCGCAGATTTCGAGGTGGCACCGCTGCTCGGGCTGTTCGCCTTCGACTTCGAGGGCAGGACCGCCTTTCTTTACGCGCTGATCGTCTTCGCCTTCGTCTATGCGGCGCTGTGGCGGGTGACGACCTCTCCCTTCGGATTGGCGCTACGCGGCATCCGCGAGAATCCGCGACGCATGCCGGCGATCGGCTCGCCGGTCGCGCGCCATCTGGCCGTGAGCTACCTGCTCTCCGGAGCCATCGCCGGTGTCGGCGGCGCGCTCCTGGCACAGACGAGCCGCTTCGCCTCGCTCGACATGCTGGGCTTCGAGCGTTCGGCCGAGATCGTCATGGTGGTGACGCTGGGTGGGACCGGCCACATAGCCGGCGTCAGCATCGGCGCCGCCGCTTTCGGGCTGGTCAAGGACGGACTCTCGACGATGAGTCCGCGCTATTGGCAACTCGGGCTCGGGATCGTTCTGATGGCATCGGTCTTTCTGGCACGTGGCGGCATAGGCGGCTTGATCGAGCGTTTCGGCCGGTTCGGGAGGCGCGCATGACCGCTGCGCTCGCAACGACCGCGCTCAGCGTGCGCTTTGGCGCCTTCCAGGCGGTGCGCGACGTTTCGCTCTCGATCCGGGCCGGTGCGCGCCATGCGCTGATCGGGCCCAATGGCGCCGGCAAGACCACGCTGGTCCACGCCCTGACCGGCAGCGTGAAACCGGCTGCCGGTCGCATTTTGATCGGCGGCGAGGACGCGACCGGCCATTCGGAGGCGCAGCGCGTCCATATGGGGCTGGCCCGCACCTTCCAGATCAACCAGCTCTTCCGCAAGCTCACGGTCCTCGACAACGTCCTTCTCGCCGTGCTCGAGCGGAACCGCCGGACGGCCGTCTTCTGGCGCTCCGTGCGCAGCGACCGGGCGGCGCTCGACGAGGCGCGTTCCTGCCTTGCCTTCGTCAATCTGCTGGCGCTGGCAGAGCGCCCGGTCGCGGCGCTGCCCTATGGCAGCCAGCGCCTGCTCGAAATCGCGATCGCCATGGCGGCGCGCCCGCGCGTGCTCGTGCTCGACGAGCCGGCCGCTGGCGTACCGGCGGCCGAAAGCGCGGCGATCTTCGAGCGCATCCACGCCTTGCCCGCCAGCCTGACCGTGGTCTTCATCGAGCACGATATGGGCCTGGTCTTCCGCTTCGCCGAGCGGATCACGGTGCTGGTTGCCGGGGCGATCCTCACCGAAGGCACCCCGGCGGAGATCTCGGCCGATCCGCGCGTCAGGGAAGTCTATCTCGGCCGGCGAGGCGATCATGCTGCTTGAAATCGAAAGCCTGGTCGCCGGCTATGGCGACGCGGTCGTGATCGAGGATGTCGGCTTGTGCCTCGACGAAGGCGAAGGCCTGGCGGTGCTCGGCCGCAACGGCGTCGGCAAGACCACGCTGATCCTGGCGCTGATGGGTCATGCCCGTGTCACCGCCGGCGCGATCCGCTGGCGCGGCGAGGAGATCTGCCGCAGCGATGCGAGCGGACGCGCGGCACTCGGTATCGGCTGGGTGCCGCAGGAGCGTGACATCTTCGCGTCCCTGACCGTCGAGGAAAACCTGCTGGTCGCGCATCGACCTGGCCGGTTCGGGCTGGCGGAAGCCTACGCGATGTTCCCACGCCTGCATGAAAGGCGCCGCAACCACGGTGACAATCTCTCCGGCGGCGAGCAGCAGATGCTGGCGATCGCCCGCGCCCTGATGACGAACCCCCGGTTGCTCGCTCTCGACGAGCCCTTCGAAGGCCTGGCGCCGGTGATCGTCGAGGAGCTGGAGCATTCGATCAGGCGCCTGCGGGAGGAGTTCGGCTTCGCGATCATCATCGTCGAGCAGCACGCGGAGGATGCGCTGCGGCTCAGCGACAGGGCGATCGTGCTCGATCGTGGCAGGATCGTCCGCGAAGGCGTCTCGGATGATCTTCTCGCGGACTTCGCGGCCGTTCGCTCGCTGATTTCGGTATGAGGACGTCATGATCGAACAGGATCTTTACGCCGGCACCATGGTCGAGATGACCGGGCCAGCCATTGCCGCTGCAGCCGAGCGCGGGGCGGGCGTGCTCCTGCCGATCGGCGTGATGGAGCATCACGGCCCGCATTTGCCGATCGGAACCGATGCGCACATTGCAACGACGCTTTGCCGGCTGACAAAATTCTATGCCGCGGAAGCCGGCCGTGAGCTCGTCATCGCACCACCATTCTACTGGGGCGTGAATCATGTGCTCTCGGCTTTTCCGGCGACGTTCCGCACCCGGCCCGAGATTGCAGCCGCACTGCTCAACGACATCGTCGACACGCTCTGCGAGAACGGCTTTCGCGATGTCCTCGTCGTCAGCCACCATGGCGACCTCGAGCACAACCGGATGTTGCACAAGGTCATGCTGGAGCAGCTCGAGCGCTGCCCGGGCCGCGCGCGCTGGCTCTATGCGCCGCTGCGCTGGCGCCTGTTCGACCGGCTGGGCTGCTCCGGCAACGAACCGTTCTGGGTGCCTTGGCAGCGTCCGGAGGGCTTGGACACGCTGAGGACGACAGGGATTCTCGGCGTCCATGCCGACGAGCTCGAGACCGCAGCAATGGCGCGCTACTATCCGGCGCTGATCGACTTCGACATCCTCCCGGAGCTGGTTCCGACGCAGCTGGGCGAGGCGGATCTCGTTCGCTGGCGCAAGGGCGGCAGCGAGGCCAAGGCAGTCACGCCGGATGGCTATTTCGGCGCACCGGCCCCGATCGATCCCGAACTCTGGCGCCATTATGACCTGATCGCTCGCGTCATGGCGAAAGCGGTTTCAGGTGAGTGATCTTATCAAACAGCGGGCCAAAAACTTTTCTGGGCACACACCAAGGTCGAGCCCGGTATCGCCGGCAGTGAGGCTAATCGGATGTCGGCTCTCGACCCTTAGCGAACCCAGGGTACGGATCGGCGCTGATGGGAAGGCTGCCGAAAGAGGTCAATGACGATCGCGGCTTCGGAGATTGGCCGAATTTTCCCGGCGATAACGCCGCGCGCGCTTCGCCGGGGACCGATTGCAGCTACTCACCCCTGAGTTTATCGTCGCGATACTGCCGGTGTATGATCCTTTGATCATAGCGATGATGCGCGCGGATAGCTCTTGTTCGCGCCATGTATGATTTCCATCCAACCCAGTCGCGGCCCTGTACCAAGGCCACTCGTCGGCTTTGCGCCACCTGCGGACAAGGGCTTCTGCGGTCCACCTGTCGGGAATTGGCGCGCGACAATTGTGACGAGCGTTACCCACGTGGGCAACGCTCGAGGGATTCGCCATGTCTCAAGCCGAAATGCTTCCGCCAGGAATGACAACAGAGAACCCTCGAATCCCCAGAAATGGGTCCGACACCCCTTTTCGTCACGCATAAGACGCGACGCATCGCTTCCGCGAGTAGAGCCTGCTAGTGTTAGAAAAGGGGGCGCAATCGCCCAATGCATTGATTTTCTTAGAAAGAATGGCGCGCCCGACACGATTCGAACGTGTGACCTTTGCCTTCGGAGGGCAACGCTCTATCCAGCTGAGCTACGGGCGCTTTCCGTGGAGGCTGGATAGCTGATTGCCGGCGCTTCGGCAATGCGGGAATTGCGGGGTGCAGCGGCCCGGTCGGGGCGAAGGCTCTCAGCTGGTATCGCGCCGGACGCCCGAGAGCCTCATGCTGCGGCGTGACGCGATTGCGAGTTCGCCTGCTGATCGATCAGCAGGCCGATCGCGGCCGTCCAGGAGAAGCTGCCGCCGCCGAGGCCGGCGCCCGAGGCGGGGTCGAAATATTCGGCGAAGCCCTCTGCCTGCATGAGCGACAGCGTCGCGGTGCGGATTCGCTCCGCCAGCCCGGCCTTGCCATAGCGTGCAAAGCCTTCGGCGATCATGTAGTTGACGACCGCCCAGGCCGGCCCGCGCCAATAGCGCCTGGGCTCGAAGCGGGCATCGGCTGGCGCGGTGCTCGGAACTGGATGCGGCACGAGCGCGAGCCAGCTCCCGAGCTCGGCTGCGAGCGCCGTTGCCTGCTCCGGCGTGGGCAGGCCGGCGAAGAGCGGAAGCAGCCCTGCCGAGGTCGAGGCCGGCACGAGCCTACCCGTCGCGAGGTCGCAGGCGCGATAGATGCGATCGGGGGCGCTCCAGAGCCGGGCGAAGGCGGCTTCGCGCCTCTGGCGCCGGACGGCGATGCGAGTGTGCTCCGCTGCACTGCCGAACTGCTCAGCCAGCACCAGCAGGTCCTCTTCGGCCTTGTGCAGGATCGCGTTGGTGGCGACATCGACCAGCCTGAAGGGGGAGGCCCGCCACATCGCTGCCGGCTCCCAGCCATGGCTCGCATAGAGATCGACCAGCGCGATGAAGCGACGATAATCCTCGTCTCTCGGGCGCATGTCGGCGTCGATATGGGAGATGTCGCGCCGCCGGATCGGCGTCGTCGGCTCGATCGTCAGGCGCGCCATCGCCTCGTCCCAGGCCGGGCTGTTGTCCATGCCCGATTCCCAGGGGTGGAGGATCGCGACGAGGCCGGTACCGCCGGGGTCGCGGGCCCTGTCCCACCAATCATGCGAGGCGAGCGCCTGCCGGTAGAGCGCGCTCGCACGGGCGGCGCGATCGGCGCCGGTCGCCCGCTCGAAGACGAAGCGGATCGCGCTGGCGAGCACCGGCGGCTGGGTGATGCCGGAGGTCGGGATGCGGTGGCGCGTGCGCCAGACCTCCGGCCCGGGGAAATAGTCGTCGCTCGGCGCATGGAAGACGATGTGCGGCACCATGCCGTCGTCCCATTGGCCCTCGACGAGGCGCTCCAGCTCGCGCCATGCCCGTTCCTCGTCGAAGGTCGCCCAGCCCATCGCGACGAAGGCCGAATCCCAGTTCCACTGGAACGGGTAGAGCCGGTCGGTCGGAACCGTGTAGCCGCCGCGGTCATTGGCACGCAGGATCGCGCGGGCCGCTTCGATATCGATCGTCATCGTCTCAAAGGTCCGTCATTGCGCCTGGATCGCCCGGCCCGAGGCCGGATCCATCCAGACCAGTCGTTTCGGGTCCGGCCTGAGGCCGATCCTCGTGCCGGGCTTGTGGCCGCTGCCGGCGGGTGCTGCGACACGCAGCAATGTCGGCCCGCTGCGGCCGGTGACGAGGTCGTGCGCGCCGAGGGGCTCGACCACGGCGACGTCGAAAGGCAGGCCCTCGCCGGCGGCGACCGGCGTCAGGTCCTCGGCCCGGATGCCCATCAACAAGTCGCCGGAAGCCTTTGGCGCCGCCAGGCTCGAGCCTGGCAGCTCCAGCCGCGCATTTGCGATGGTGACCGGCAGAAAGTTCATCGGTGGACTGCCGACGAAGCCGCCGACGAAGGTCGTGGCCGGGCGCTCATAGACCGCGGTTGGCCGGTCGATCTGCTCGATGCGCCCGCCATGCATCACCGCGATCCGATCGGCCAGGCCCATCGCCTCGGTCTGGTCGTGGGTGACGTAGATCGTGGTGGTCCTGGCCTCGCGCAGCACGGCCTTCAGCTCGGCACGCATTTCGAGGCGCAGCAGCGCGTCGAGATTGGAGAGCGGCTCATCCATCAGCAGCACCGGCGGCTCGACCGCGAGCGCGCGGGCGACCGCGACGCGCTGGCGCTGGCCGCCGGAGAGCTTTGCCGGATAGCGCTCGAGATAGGGCTCGATGTGCAGCAGTTTGGCCGCCTTGCCGACGCGCGCCTTTATGCGGGCCTCGTCGGCGCCCTGCATGCGCAGGCCGAAGGCGACATTCTCGTAGACGCTCAGATGCGGGAAGACGGCGTAGTTCTGGAACACCATGGCGAGGCCGCGCTGGCGCGTCGGCACCTGCGTGAGATCACGCCCGCCGATGACGACGCGCCCGCTCGATGCGCTCTCCAGCCCGGCGATGATGCGCAGCAACGTGGTCTTGCCGCAGCCGGAGGGGCCGAGCAGGGCGACGAACTCGCCGTCGGCGACGGTGAGGTCGATGCGCTCCAGGGCGCGGGCGGCGCCGAAGGATTTGGCGATGCCGTCGAGGGTGATCTCGGCCATAGGTTCCCGTCAGCGGTTGGCGATGCCCCACATCGCGAACAGGTATTTCCGGACCGCGAAGATGAAGGCGAGCGAGGGAAGGATCAGCAGGAAGCCGCCGGCGAAGCGGAAATGCAGCGGCGATTCCGCCAATACCGTCAGCAGATAGGCAGTGAGCGTGCGGTTCTTCACCGAGAGCACCGAGGCAGCGAAGACCTCGTTCCAGGAGATGACGAAGGCGAAGATCGCCGCGGCGGCGATGCCGGGCAGGGCCAGCGGCAGCACCACCTTGCGGAAAGCCTGCCAGCGGCTGCAGCCGAAGACCCAGGCAGCTTCCTCGAGCTCGCGCGGGATCGCCTGGAACAGGCTGGCCGAGACCAGCGCGGCGAAGGGCAGCGCCAGCGCGGTATGGACCAGCCCGACGCCAAAGGCGGTGTCGTAGAGCCCGATGCGGATGAAGGCGACAGTCAGCGGCAGCGCCAGGATGGCGAGCGGGAAGGCGCGGGTGAGCAGGATCAGCAGCCTGTAGGTGTTCTGGCCGCGGAAGGAGAAGCGCGCCAGGGCGTAGCCGGCCGGCGCGCCGAGCCCGATCGAGAGCGCCATGCAGGTGAGGGCGGCGATGACGCTGTTCGCCATGGCGTGCCAGACGCCCTCGACCGCAAGGAAGCTCTGCAGTGCCGTAAAGGATGCTTCGCCCGGCCAGAGCGATTTCGGCCAGCGGAAGACGCCGGTGCGGCCGCCGAGCGCCCCCAGCGCGATCAGCCAGATCGGCAGCAGCACCCAGGCGCAGAGCGCGGCGACCCCGGTCCAGAAGACGGTGCGTTTCAGCGCGCTCATGGCTGCTGCTCCGGCGGCACGCGCAGGGCACGCAGATAGATCACAGTCGCAGCCAGCGAGATCACGACGATCAGCATGGCATAGGCGGTGGCGACGCCGGTGTTCTGGTTGGCGTTCTGCCAGGTGTAGGCCTCGCCGACCAGGACCGGGAAATTGGTGCCGCCGATGGCGTAGACCACGGCGAAGACCTCGAAGGCGAGCACGGTGCGCAGGATCAGCGCGGTCTGCAGGCTTGGCTTGAGCAGTGGCAGGGTGATGCGCCGGAAGATCGTCCAGGGCCGGGCGCCGAAGATTTCCGCCGCCTCGCGATACTCCTTCGGGATCAGCTGCATGCCGGCGACGAGGATGACGAGCACGATCGCCGTGGCGCGCCAGACCTCGGCCAGCACCACGGCGAGGAAGAGCGTGCCGGGGGTCTCGTAGGTCAGCCAGGCGGTCGGCCCGTCGATCAGGCCGAGGCCGAAGAGCGCGCTGTTGAGATAGCCGCGGTCCTGCAGGATCGCGAGCCAGACCAGGCCGGCGGCGAGATCGGAGACGCCGAGGGGAATCGTCCAGACCCAGAGCACGAGATCGCGGCCGCGGCCGATCTTCTCGATCATCACGCCCATCGCCAGCGCCATGACGAGCTGGATCGGCACGACGACGAGGACGAGCAGGAAGGTGTTGCGCAGTGCCTGGCCGAAATTCAGATCGCCGAGCATCCGCCGGTAATTGGCGAGCGAGGGCACTCCGTTCTCGCTGAAGGAGAGCGCGACCGTCTGCGCCAGCGGCACGAGGAAGATCGCCGTCAGGAAGACGAGCGAAGGTGCCAGCAGCAGATAGGGCAGGCGTCGCGAGGTCGCGCTCATCAAAGCAGCCTCAGTTGACCGGGCAGGCGGCCTCGCTTGCCTTGTCCGGGGCCCAGCACGGTGCCTTGGTCGCCTCCATCAGCCCCTTGAGGACGACCGCTTGCGCGTCGAGCACGGCGCGCGGGTTCTCGCCGCGCAGCACGATGCGCTGGAAGCTGTCGGAGAAGACCTTGTTGAACTCGCCGCCCTTGTCGCCGAGGCCGACGGGCAGCAGTGCCGGCAGCGCGTCCTTGGTCCCTTGCGTCTTGGCGACGCCCTCGGCGATCAGCTTGATGCCGGGCGAGAGATCGGCGGGCAATTCGGCCTTCACCACCGGGAAGAAGCCGACCTCGGCCGCGGTCTTCACCTGCGTCTCCGGCTTGCTCAGATGCTCGATCACCGCAGCGGCGCCGGCGCGGTTGGGCGCGCCCTTGGGAATGGCGAGGCCGGCGATCACCGGCATATAGCCACGGCCCTTGGGGCCGGCCGGCGCCGGGAAGGTGACGTATTTGTCGGGCTCCTGCACCAGCGCATCCTTGACGCGGGCGACATGGTCAAAGGCGACCCAGACCTCGCCGGCCATCAGCGGCTCCTGCATGAAGTCGTAGCTGGTCGAGTTCGGGTTGACGTATTGCCAGAGGCTCTTGAACTTGCCCCACATCGCCTCGGCTTCGGCCGAGCGGAACTGGGTCACCACGCCGCCGGTGAAGGACGGGTAGAGATAGCCCTGGTAGAAGCGCGGCATCAGCCCCTTCGGCCCGGCGGGGAAGCCGATCAGGCGCTTGCCGGTCTTCTCGGTCAGCGCCTTGCCCCAGGCTTCGAGCTGGTCATAGGTGAGCGCGTTGACGTCGGCGCCGGCCGGCAGCGAGGCGAGCGCCTCCTTGCGCGCGACCATGATGTAGGTCGCCTGCATCCACGGAATGTAGACCTGCTTGCCGGTGCCGAGCTTGCCCAGCTCCAGCAGTCCCGGCGGGATGCCGCGATCGGCCAGCCTGGCGGCGACATCGTCGAGCGTGTCGAGATCTCCGGAGGTGACGAGCGGCTGCAATTCGCCATGGAGGGCGCCGGCGAGGCTGATCGTGCGCTTGCCGGCCTTGCCCTCGGCCTTCATGCGCACGTCGAATTGCGGCGGCTCCTCGACCAGATAGGAGACCGGGCCGGAGACGCCCTTGAGCAGGACCTGCCGGACCTTCTGCGCCTCCTCGACGGGGCGAAGCTGCGTCGACAGGAAGGTCACGTCCTGGGCTGCGGCCAGCGTCGCCGACAGCAGGATGGCGGCGGCTGTGCCGCCGGACAGAATGCGCTTCATCGTTTCCTCCCCGATCCGATCGGTTGCGGGACGGCTCATGTCGGCCGCCCTCGTTCAGGCTTCGGCGCTTGATCCCCGCGGGATCTGGCGCAGGTCGAATATCGTCGTGAGGTCGCGTGCATCGGCTCCGCCGAGGCGGGCGAGCACCATCTCGGCGAGCCGGGTGCCGACCTGCGCCGGCGGCAGCGCCATGGTGGTCAGGCCCGGCCGCGCATAGGAGGCAGCCGGGATGTTGTCGTGGCCGGTGACCGCGATGTCGCGGCCGATGACGAGACCGGCCTCCACCACCGCCTGCATGGCGCCGAGCGCCATCCGATCGGTGGCGCAGACGAGCGCGGTCGGCGGTTGTTCGGCAGCCAGCATCTCGGCTGCCAGGCGATGGCCACCTTCTTCAGTCGGCTCGTCCTCGGCGAAGAGCCGCTGTGCCGTCTCCGCCAGATCGGCCTCGGTCATGGCCTGGCGCCAGCCGGCGGCGCGTAGCGTCGCGAAGGTGAGATAGGAGGGGGCCGAGAGGTAGCCGATCCGGCGATGTCCGAGCCCGATCAGCCGGCTCGTCAGCGCCTTGAAGCCGGCTTCACCATCACCGTCGACGAAGGCATAGGGCTGCTTCGTCTCCGTCCGGCCATGGCAGATGAAGGGCACGCCCTTGGCTTCGAGATAGGCGACACGGTCGTCCTTGCGGCGGGTGCGGGCGAGGATGAAGGCGTCGGCGCGGCCGCTCTCGACCAGGCGGCGATAGGTCGCCATCTCCTCCAGGCCCGGGCGCGCCGCGAGCAGGATGAGATCGTGGTGCTGGGTGGCGAGGTGCTCGCCGATGGCCGCGAGCAGTTCGGCGAAGACGGGCTCGTGGAAATGGCCGGGCTGTGCCGGCAGCACGAAGGCGACGGTCTCGCCGGTGCCCTTGCGCAGCCGGCGGGCGGCGCTGTGCGGCCGGTAGTTGGCTTCGCGCGCAGCCCGGTGGACGCGCTCGCGGGTGGCGGGAGCAACGTCGGGATAGTTGTCCAGCGCCCGCGACACCGTGGTGATCGAGAGCCCGAGATGTCGCGCGAGGGCCTTGAGAGAGCTCAAAACCAGTCTCCAAAACGTTTTGGAAACGTCGAATGGATTGATTGGAGAGTCAAGCCGGTGCGTTTGCTCGGAGACGTCCGGAGCTGCCGATGGCGATGCCGGCGCTGCGTGCCGAGCCGTCGACAATGCGTCGATTCCGGCGCAGGCTGGCCCAGGGACCAGTCGGCTTGCCCGAGGACAGAGCTATGACAGACGGGTTTGCCGGCGGATTGTGCCGATGGCGGTCAGAGGGCCGCGCTCACGCACGCCGGTCGAAACTGTCGGCGCGGGCAAGGTCCCAGTTGCGGCGATAGAAGGCGTGCTCGCAGAGCCCGCTCACCAGCTCGCCGGGCTGCAGGAAGACGTGCAGGTCGGAGAACAGCCGGATCTCGGTGGCGCTGACGCGGCGCACCAGGTGGTGCGGGCCGAGCTCCTCCGGATGGGTCAGGCCGGCCGCCGCCAGCATGTCGGCCAGTGCCTTCAATGTGTTGGCATGGAAGCGATGGACGCGCTGCGCCTTGTCCGGCACCACGAGTGCGCGCTGGCGGACGGCATCCTGCGTCGCGACCCCGGTCGGGCAGCGATTGGTGTTGCAGGACAGCGACTGGACACAGCCGAGCGCGAACATGAAGCCGCGCGCCGCGTTGGCCCAGTCGGCGCCGATCGCGAGCACGCTGGCGATGTCGAAGGCGCTGACGATGCGCCCGGCGACGCCGATCCTGACCTTGTCGCGCAGGCCGGCGCCGACCAGCACATTATGGACGAAGAGCAGGCCCTCGCGCATCGGCAGGCCGATATGGTCGCTGAACTCGACCGGGGCGGCGCCGGTGCCGCCCTCGGCGCCGTCGACGACGATGAAGTCGGGCACGATGCCGCTCTCCAGCATCGCCTTGACCATGCCCATGAACTCCCAGGGGTGGCCGAGGCAGAGCTTGAAGCCGATCGGCTTGCCGCCCGAGAGCTCGCGCAACTGGGCGATGAAGGCCATCATCTCCAGCGGGGTCGAGAAGGCGCTGTGGCTCGGCGGCGAGATGCAATCCTGCCCGACCGGCACGCCGCGGGTCGCCGCGATCTCGGGCGTCACCTTCGGCGCCGGCAGGATGCCGCCATGGCCGGGCTTGGCGCCCTGGCTCAGCTTGATCTCGATCATCTTGACCTGGGGATCGACTGCCTGCCGGGCGAAGCGCTCGGGATCGAAGCGGCCCTTGTCGTCGCGGCAGCCAAAATAGCCGCTGGCAACCTCCCAGACGATGTCGCCGCCGCCTTCGCGATGATAGGGGCTGATGCTGCCCTCGCCGGTGTCGTGGCTGAAGCGGCCGAGGCGGGCGCCGGTGTTGAGCGCCCGGATCGCATTGGCGGAGAGCGAGCCGAAGCTCATTGCCGAGATGTTGAAGACGGAAGCCGAATAGGGCTGGCGGCACTGGTCGTTGCCGATGGTGATGCGGAAGCTTTCGGGATCGGAGACCGGCGCTGGCCGGGTCGAATGGCCGATGAACTCGTAGCCGTCGCGGTAGACGTCGAGCAGCGTGCCGAACGGGTGATCGCCGGCGAGGTTCTTGGCCCGGCGATAGACCAGTGAGCGCTGCGAGCGCGAGAACGGCGCCGCCTCCTCGTCAGCCTCGAACAGATACTGGCGCAGCTCCGGGCGGACCAGCTCGGCGAACCAGCGGATATGGCCGATCACCGGGTAGTTGCGCCGGATCGCGTGCTCGGTCTGGGCAAGGTCCCAGAGGCCGAGCAGTGCCAGCGCCGTTGCCAGCAGGCCGGGCAGCCAGAACCAGTTGTAGCGGAAGGCCAGCGGGACCGTGACGAGTGCGACCAGAATGCAGACGATCAAGGTGGTGAAACGGCTCAGTCGCAACGTCATATCCGACACCTGTCCGAATGAGGCTTCCTTCTTCTAGCCTCGACAAGTTCGAAAGACGATTGGTGAGATGAGCGGTGGGCCCTGCCGGCTAGGCATGGCCGTAAGCATCGGCGCCGTCCTCGTTCGCGGGTTCCCGCTTGTCGAAGGCCTCGAGCCAGCGCGACAGGCCGGGCAGTGGCGGGCCGGCTCGCAACTGCCGCAGCGCGACACGCAAGGTGTGGCGGGCGAATTTGTTTGCCGGCTCGCGGAAATTCGCGGGGTCGGAGCCGGAGTGGATCGCCGTCAGAACCTCCTGCTTCAACGCTGCGAGTTCCGGATCACCAGTAGCGGCGAGGAGCGCCTGGAAATGCTCATGCGCCGAGGCATCCCACGGCCGCGGCCGGGCCATTGCATCCTTCAGCGGATGGGCCGGCACGAGATGGGCGAAGGGTACCCAGCCGCTCGGGACCGGCTCGGTTGCCGCATGGGTGCGGCCGTTGCGCAGCAATTGCGGCAGGACATGAGTGTGCGGCCCTTCCGGGCTCCTACCGTCGGCCGGTGGGATCGGCTGGTAGACCTCGCAGCGGCCGGCGCGCGCGATGAAGACGCGATGCGGTCCCTTGGCGATGATCGCCCCCATCGCCGGATTGCCGGCTTCGAACAGGCTCCGGCCGGCGACGGAGCGCAAGGTCGTGATCAGCGCGGGATCGCCTGTGCGGATGCAGATATCGACCTGCAGCGTGCCGAGGCCCATGTCGAACAGGATGCCGGCGCGGTCCTGCGGCCGCAGTGCTCCAATGTCCGGGCCGAGCTCTGTGAGGACGCTGCGCCGGTTCATGGCGCAGGCGGCTTCCGGCAAGCACAATGCGACGCGATGGCTCCAGCCCGAGCCGACAGCGGTCTCCGAAGCGAAGAGCCTGACCTCAGAGAGATCGTCGAAGCCGATGCCGCCGCGATCGGTGACGGCGAAGAGGCGTCCCGGCTCGTCACCGAGCTCAACCGGCTCCCCGGGATCGCGCAGGAATTCGGCGATCGCGCCGAAGGTGCCGAGATTCCACTGCGTCGTCGCTGCAGCGAGCTCGTCGCGGATCAGGCCGGTCACGTCGTTTGCCGTCATCGGCGGGGTTCTCCATGGTCCAGAGCCTGCCAGGGCAGGACGAATTGTTCGCCGTTGCGATCGCCACGTGCGACTGCAATGCCGAAGGCGCGGGCGAGGTTGCCGTCGTCGAGCACCGAGGCCGGCGAGCCGTCGGCGAGGATGCGGCCGCCATCGAGCAGGACCAGCCGGTCGCAGAAGCGTCCAGCCAGCGCGAGATCATGCAGCACGACGACGACCCCGGTGCCGGCAGCGGCGATCCGTCTGAACAGTGCCATCGCTTCGAGCTGATGGCGCGGATCGAGCCCGACCAGTGGTTCGTCGGCGAGCAGCATCTCGGCTTCGACGGCGAGCGCTCGCGCCAGCAGCACCCGCATGCGCTCGCCACCCGAGAGGCTACCCAGGTTGCGCTCGCGGAAGGCGCTGGAATCGGTGGCGGCAAAGGCGTTGCTGATGGCGGTGTGGTCGGCTTCGGTCAGGTCGGCGAAGGGGCGCCGATGCGGCAGGCGGCCGAGCGCGACGACGGCTTCCGCCCGCATCTGCCATTGCACGCTGCCGCCCTGGGCGAGGAAGGCGAGCCGCTGCGCGAGAGCGCGGCGCCCCAGCGCTCTTGCCGGCTTGCCATCATAGAGAACTTTACCTGCCGTTGGCGGCAGCAGGTCGGCGAGGATGCGCAGCAAGGTCGTCTTGCCGGCGCCGTTCGCGCCAATCAGGCCGACGAGCTCGCCGGGGCGCAGGGCAAGGTCGATCCCGGCGAGGATCGGCTTGCCGTCGAAGGTGATCGCGATGCCGTTCGCTTCGATACGCATCACGCCTCCCGCCGCAGGCGTTGGATCAGGCTGAACAGGAAGGGCGCCCCGATCAAAGCGGTGACGACGCCGAGCTTGAGCTCGGGCCGGATCGGCATCAGCCGCAGTGCCGTGTCGGCGGCGAGCAGCAGGATCGCGCCGCCGAAGCCGCTGACCAGCAGCAATCGGCCAGGCTTGTGGCCGACCAGCGGGCGTAAGAGATGCGGCACGACGAGCCCGACGAAGCCGATCGCTCCGGTGACGGCGACGGCGCTGCCGACCGCGAGCGCTGCGCCGCCGATCAATCGCACCCGCAGCCAGGTCAGGTCGAAGCCGAGGCTGCGCGCGGTGTCCTCGCCGAGCGTGAGCCCGTCGAGCGCCGGCGCGCTGGAGAGAAGCAGGATCCAACCTGCCAGCATCAGCGGCAGCACGAGCCAGACATGGATCAGGCTGCGATCGGCGAGCGAGCCCATCAGCCAGAACACGATCTCCAGTGCGGCATAGGGATTGGGCGCGAGGTTGAGCGCGAGCGACGTCATCGCTCCGGCGAAGCTGTTGATCGCGACGCCGGCGAGGATCAGCGTCATCGTGCCGGCACCGCGGCCATTGAGCGCAAAGAGCAACAGTACCGCCAGCAGCGCCCCGGCGATGCCGCCGAGCGGCAGGGCCAGCGCGAAGGCGCCGGCGAAGCCGGAATAGAACACGGTGACGGCGCCGAGGGCGGCTGCGCTTGAGATGCCGACGATGCCGGGCTCGGCCAGCGGATTGCGCAGCAGCCCCTGCATGGCCGCGCCGGCGAGGCCGAGGCTGAAGCCGACGAGCGCACCGAGGATGGCGCGCGGCAGGCGCAGTTCGACCAGCACGAGCGCGGGCAGGCTCTGGCGGCCGGCGAGCCAGTCGCCGAGCGCGGCGAAGAGGTCGAGCCGTGCATAGCCGACGGCGAGCGAGAGCGCCGCCATGGCGAGCGTCGCAGCGGCCAGCAGGGTGACGAGCCGCCAATAGGACATCCGGTCGGATGCGGGGGAGGGCACGGCCAAGGCGCTCATGGTTTGGGTCCGGCAGAGGTTGGCGCGGCCGCGTCGAGCAGCAGTTCGATCGCGTCGATCACCGCCGGACCGGCGCAGGTCCAGAGCTTCGCGGGCAGGGCGACGAGCTTCAGCCGGTCGCCGAGGCGGGCTAGGACAGGGTGATGCAGGATCTCGTGGGCCAGCGAGGGCGGGCTGTCCGGCGTGGTGTTGAGGATCAGGATGTCGGCCTTGCCGAGCGCGACGGTTTCAAGCGCGATCTGGCCGTAATTGTCGATGCCGAGCTCGGCGGCGAGGTTGGTCAGCCCCGCCGCCGTCAGGATCTCGTCGACGAGCGAGCCGCGCCCGGTGGTGAAGCCGTTCGGACGCAGTACGATCGCGCGCGGATGCGCCGGGCGAGGGCGGTCGGCCAGTGCCGCGAGGCGGGCATCGATCCCGGCGATCAGGGCTTCGCCGTTCTGCTGCTCGCCGAGCAGCTTGGCCATGTCGCGGATTTGCTGGCGCATTTCGGCGAGGTTGCTCGGCACGCCGAACTCGCGGACCGGCACCCCGACGCGCTTCAGCAGCGCGACGGTCGCGCGCGTCGTATAGGCGCCGGCGATGACGAGATCGGGCTTCAGCGCCAGCACCTCCTCGACCAGCCCGTGATTGGCCGGGATCGTCAGGGCGCGCGCAGCCATGTTGGCGTTGCGCGGATCCTGCGACAGCCAGGTCACCGAGGCGACGTGCTTCGGTGACGCCAGCCGCAGCACCAGCTCGTCGGTGCACATGTTGAGCGAGACGATGCGCTGCGGCTTGGCCGGCGCATCGTCCGCATGGGCGGAGCCGCCGAACGTTGTCAGCCAGAGGCCGAGCGCGAGGGCGGCCCGTCGCCTCACAGGTTCACCCTGATCCCGCCGAAGGCGCCGAGGCCCGGCACCAGGAAGCCTGTCGGGTTTTCCCAGCGCCTGTCGAACAGATTGTCGACGCGGCCGAAGACGGTATAGCGCTCGTCGACCTTGTATTCGGCGGCGAGATTGACGATCGCTGCACCTGGCGCGCGCAGCCGCGAGACCGAGAAGTCGCGGTTGCCGTCCATCCAGGAGCTGACATAGATCAGTGTCGCAGACAGGGTGAGTTTCTCCATCGGCATCCAGCTCGCGGTCAGGCTCGCCTTGTGGCGCGGCCGGCGCAGCAGCTCCCAGCGTGAAACCTCGTCCTTCGCCAGCGTGAAGGTGTAGTCGCCGCGAACCTTGAACTGCGGCGTCAATTCGAGCGCGGCGAAGGCCTCGACGCCCTTGGTCGTGGCGCGGCCGACATTGGCGTAGGAATCGCGCGTCAGATTAGTGACGATCAGGTCGTCGATATCGTTGTGGAACCAGGTTGCTCCGAACCGGAAGCGGTTATCGAGCAAGGGCTGCTCGAAGCCGACATCCCAGCCGCGGCTCTTTTCCGGCTTCAGATTGGGATTACCAAAGAAGTTGAAACCCGGCCGGTAGTCGATGAAGAGCTCGGCCAGGGTCGGCGGCTTGAAGCCGGTGCCATAGCTCGCCTTCAGCTTGGTTCCAGTCTGCGGAATGATATAGGCCGGTGCGATGCGGTAGGTGGTATAGCCGCCATAACTGTCGTCATGATCGTGCCGGACGTTCGCCGCCAGGAAGAAGCTGTCGGCGATATTGGCCTGGTATTCCAGGAAGGCGCCCTTGTTGCCATTCGAGGCGGTGAGGCTCGGCGTGTCGAGCCGCTCGCGCTCGTATTGCAGGCCCATGATCAGGCTGTGACCCTTGGCGAGCTCGAGGTCGCCGCGCCAGTCAAACTTCACGCGCTCGCCGAGATTTTCCGCGGGCAGCCCGAGCTGGCCGAAGCCGTTCGGGCTGCGATAGCTGCGATCCTGATTCGAATAGGAGACGCCGAAGCGGTTGATGAAGCGCCCGTCCAGCGGATCCCAGACAGCCTCGCCGCGCGTGAAGGCCTGCGCATAGTTCAAGCGCGAGCGGAAGGGCGTCGGCTGGCCCGGGAAACCCATGTCATAGGTCGAGAGGAATTGCCCGTCGGTGTAGCGGCCGACCCAGTTGAGGCTCAGCGTGTCGCTGAGCGCGACGCCGAGCCGCCCCGAATAGGTATAGGCGTCATAGGTGTTGGGCTTCACCCGAACACCTGGCGGGATCAGCTTCGAGGGCACGGAATCGGTCGAGTCGCTGCGCATATGCGCGACGTTGAAGGCGTAGTTGAAGCGGTCATCGCCACCGCTGAAACCGGCCGACTGGTTGAAGGTGCCGTGCGAGCCGGCCTCGACCGTGGCGGTCACCTTGGGCGGGCCTTCGCCGTGCTTGCTGGTGATCGAGATGACGCCGCCGAGCGCATTGGCGCCGTAGAGCCCGCTCTGCGGGCCGCGCAGCACCTCGATCCGCTCGATATCGTTGGTCAGCATCGACCCGAAATCGAAGGAGCGGTTCGGCGTCGAGGGATCGTTCGCCTCGATGCCGTCGATCAGCACCTTGACATGGTTGGAGTTGGTGCCGCGCATGAAGACCGAGGTCTGTCCGCCCGGCCCGCCGATCTGGACGATGTTGAGGCCGGGCACGGCGGCGAGCGCCTGCGGCAGGGTACGGCGCTGCTGGCGCTCGATCTCCTGGGAGGTGACGACGGTGACGGAGCTGGCGATCTCCCTCGCCGGGGTCGGCACGCCGGTCGGACTGACGACGAGCTCGTCGAGCGCGATCGGCTTTTCGCCCGACTGCGCCAGTGCGGAAAGCGGCGCCAGCAGGATCGAAGTGGTGAGCAGGAAGAGGGCAAGGGGCGAACGCCCGCTCCTGGCGGGCTTTGGCAAACGGAACACGGGAAACCTCGGCGGGTAACGTCAGTGGCACGTCACCGCGAACGAGATGTCCCCACCCGCTCCCGAAACCGGGCGCGCGCGGTTCTACCACCCATCAGCGCACCCCGGCCGATGTGTTCGCGTGTGACCACGGCTGACGGCAGGTCTCCTGGCTCGCGGGTCGCTGCCCTTCGCCGCCTTCCCAGGGCCGAGGTCCCAGTGGCGTATGGCGAAAGGCTCGCCGCTTACAGTTGCGGGGGCAGCCGCAGCATGAGATGGCCAAGCCATCCGCACTGCGTTCCCTTTTGATCCCGTGAGGGAACCGTCGCGTTCACGAGTAGGGCGGAAATGCGGCGGGGTCAATTCGCCCACTGTCTTCGCGGCAGGGCTTATTCGGCCGCCTTGAGTGCGCGTTTCCGCGGGATCTTCCCGGCTGGAGCCGGCGGTTCCGCATAAGGTGCGAGGATCGCCATGATGTCGCGCTCACGCGGCTTGGCCTCCGCCACGAGCGCACGCTCCGCCACAGAGTCGAGATGGTGATGCATCAGTTTCATCACACTCTCGCTGTCGCCGCTCGCGAGCGCCTCGATCAGCAGGCGATGCTCGTTGACGCCGCATTCCGAGGAGTGCGGCCGGCTGTACAGCGACAGGATCAGGCAGCAGCGATAGGCGAGCTCGCTGACATAGCGGATGAGGATCGGGCTCTCCGTCATCTTAGCGAGCAGGATGTGGAATTCGGTCGCGAGCCGGATCGAGATCGCATCGGCACCGCCGCGAGCCGCATCCTCGGCGTCGACATGGGCGCGCAAGGTCGCCAGCTGCGCCTTGCTCAGCCGGCCGGCGAGCTGGCGCACGACGAGTCGCTCGAGCTCGATGCGGATGTCGAAGGTGTCGCGCGCTTCCTGCCAGCTCGGCGTCGCCACCACGGCGGTGCGGTTGCGGCGCAATTCGACCAGCCCTTCGGCGGCGAGCTGGCCGAGCGCATGGCGCGCGAGCGTGCGGCTGACGCCGAAGCGCTCACCCAGCGCGTCTTCCGGCAATGTCGCGCCGGGTTCGAGCGCCCGCTCGATGATGGCGCGACGCAGCGCCCGGCAGATCATTCCGGCCTTGTCCGATGTGCCGCTTCCGGCCTCGTCGCGCGCCATTGCCGATATCCACGATTGAAGACCGTCCCGTCTTAGCGTCTGGGCCGCAGGGTCCGCAATCCGTGAACCGGCGCAATAAAATCCGGGTTGCCTCGTCAGAAGCTGTAGGCCGCTTTCACCTTCACCAGATGCTGGCTGAAATTGGTGATGTCGAGATCTCCCGGCTGGCCCTTGGCCTTGCCGGCGATCTGGACGTTGTAGGCTGCCGAGATGGCGAACTGCTTGGTCGCCTGCCAGAAGATGCCGGGGCCGGCGAAGGTGGCGTAGCCGGCCTCCTTGCCGAAGCCGAGCTCGCTGTGGCGACGCTGATGGCGGACTTCGCCGCTGAGATAGAGCCCGTCGAGCATTTGCCAGGCGAGCGAGCCGCCGACCGTGAAGGTCGAGGAGCGCAGATAGGGGCTCGGGCCCGTCCAGGTCAGGTCGTGCGAGAGATTGAGCGCGGCATAGAGCTTGCCGGGAACCAGCGTCTTGTCGGCGAAGAGGCGGATGCCGGTGTTGTAGGTGGTGAAGTTGCCGGCACCGGTCGGGTCGGTGCGGTTGAAGCTGGGATCGACGACGATGGTGAGGCCGATGCCATGCAGGTCGCGGCCGAGCAGGCGGTATTTCATCTCGACGCCGGCGCCGGCGCTGCGGTTGTCTGCCTTGGTATCGGCGATGGTCGCGTCGGTGAAGCCGCCGAGCAGATAGGGGCCGATCTCGAAACAGGGGAAGAGGCCATAGGAGCCCTGGAGCTGCAGGCCATGCGCGGCCTGGCGGCCGTCGCGAACACCGAAGCCGCCATTATAGGTCAGGCTCGCGCCGAAGGAGCCGACCTCGGCGACGTCCGAGCCAGTGGTGAAGCCGAAGGCGTCGGTCGGGATGCCTTCGTTCTCGGTACAGGCCGAGAGCACCGGCGGCGCGACAGGCGCGCCTTTGCGCGAGGGGAGATCGGCGGCAAAAGCTGGCGAGAGCAGGCTAGAGGCGGCAAGAGCGAAGGCGGCGGGCTTCAGCATGGCTGGCGATCCTGTTGACTGAGCCCACCGTACGCAAATGCGAATGAGTCGCAATAGTAGATGGCCGACCGCAGGATCATATCGTTACATTGTTGCGAATGAGCAACAGCCGACCGGATCAGCCTGCAAAGCGCGGGGCGCGCAGGCGCGCGAAGGCCACGGGCGCAATCTCCGCCAGTTCCGCAATCGGCTTCCAGGCCGCGGCGTGGACCTCCTCTTCCTGGGCGATCAATGGCAGGGCGGGGTCGGCGATGAACAGATATTGCAGGTCGTGATGGATATGCGGCGGTTCGCTCCGGCGCGGATTGCCGGGCACTTCGTGGCTGTCTATGGCGAAGGGCAGGTCGCCGCCGCGATGCCAGGGATGCAGCGCGGGTTCGGCAACGCCGGTCTCCTCCACCGCTTCGCGCAGCGCCGACTCGTGGAAGGCCGCGGCGGGCTCGTAATGGCCGCCGGGCTGGAGCCAGCGGCCGATCACGACATGGTCGATCAGCAGCACCTGCGCATGGTCGGGCGAGAGCACGAAGGCGCTGGTCGTGACATGGCCGGGCATGGTCTCGCGCGCGTCGAGCGGATGGTGTTCGGCGATCTGCCAGCGCAGCAGCGCGAGGCGCTCGCGTGGGCCGACAACCTCGGCGAGATAGCGGGAGACGAGCGAATCGAGGCGCGCAAGGAAGCTCATGTCCCAGCGCATCGCATGCCCGACTGCGGCTGGAAAGCGCGCTGCCCGATCAGCGCAGCTTCAGCCGGTATTCCTCGAAGCCACCATTCTTCACGCTGTCATAGCCGATGAGGACGCGCAGCTCATCGCGTTCCTGGGTGAGCACAGTGAGGGCTTCAGCCTTGGCGTCCTCACGCGGACGCAGCTCGCCAAGCTGGCGGATGGTAGCGGGCTCGGCCGGGTCGAGCAGCAGAATGGCATAGGGTACCTCCTGCTCCTGCGCCGGGCCGACGAGGACGAGCAGGCG
Organism: Allobosea sp. NPDC055332; assembly: GCF_053645455.1. NCBI lineage: Bacteria > Pseudomonadati > Pseudomonadota > Alphaproteobacteria > Hyphomicrobiales > Alloboseaceae > Allobosea > Allobosea sp. NPDC055332. The sequence continues at coordinate 713,978 of NZ_JBSHMO010000004.1, forward strand.
GCCATCGGCGAGCGGGGCAAGGTCGCGCACGCCGCGCTGTGCTCCCGCAGGAAAGGCGAGGAGCTGCGGCTTTGCCGTCCCCGGTTCACTCCCGGGCTTGAACAGCTCCGTGAGGCTGCCACCGACGAGGAAGGCGCGGCCGTCGAGCGAGGGCGCGCGCAGCCCGAGCCAGAGCCGGTCGCCGATCACGGCGACGCCTTCGATATTGAGGCCGTTGGTCTTCTCGTCGAGCGGCTTGCCGAGATAGGGCGCGACCTCGCCGGCGGCGGCGAGGAGATCGGCGACGCGCCAGCTCAGCTCCGGGGTGCCGGCCTGGCCGTTACCGGCTGCGATGCGCGCCAGCAGGAAGGAGGAGGGGCGGTACTCGCCGCTATGGCGCGAGCAGCCATGCGAGCCGACGACGTAGAAGACGCGGTCGGCATAGGCGACGCCCTCGCCGTCGAACTCGCCAAAGCCGCCGGGCTTCGGGCAGCCGATCGCCGGCTGGCGCCCGCGCGCTGCAGGCGTCGTGTCACCGATGAGCGGCAGGCTGCGCTCCGGCTTGATCGCCCCTTGCGTCAGCGTCGCGAACTGGGCTGCCTTGCTCTCGTCGTTGACGACAAGGCAGCGATATTCGCCGCCGGCGGGCGGGCGGCAGGCGATGCCGCTGATGTCCTTGGCGGCCTTGCGTTTCTTGCCGTCGAAATCGGAGGTCGCTTCGATCTTGCGCTCGGGTTTCAGCGTCTCGGCGCGGGCGGAGCCGGCGGTCAGCAGAGCGAGGGCGCAAAGAGCGGGCAGGATCGCGAACCGCATGGGTCTTGCTCCGAGGGAAAGAGGCGAAATAGGCGTCGCAATGCCGGTTGCAAAGGCCGGGGTGCAAATTCTCCATCCCGCGAACGTCGTGCGCCCCTTCGCGCGGCTTGGCAGGTGCATGCGTTGGCCGTTATCTAGGCAAAGGATCGTAGGGGACGGTCAGGCAAAGGCACTCGAGCCGCAACCTTTCGGAAGGTTCCGCGCTCCGGGCCGAGCGAGGTAGCGGTGGCGAACGTCGGGCCCGACGGCAGCTCGCTCTTCGACAGGGCGGCTTGGCTGCTTCTCATCCTGTCAGCCGCGCTTGCGGCCTATTTTGGGCTGTCCTCGCTGCTGCTGCCGTTCTTCGGGGTGCCGAATCTCTATACGGGAATTGAGCGCTGGATCGTTCCCGCAACAGGCGCGCTCCAGCTCATGGCCGCCGGGGTGGCCTTCGTGCTTGCCGCCCGGCGCGACCTGCGCGGTGCAATTCTCGCTGTGGCCGCATGCTGGATGCTGGGATGGCTCGAGACGCTGCCATCCGTCATCCGCAACGGGTTCGACTTCAACGCCGAAGCGCGGCTCACACTGGCCTATTTCGTCGCATTGCCCGTGATCGCGGTCTCGGCGGCGGCGCTGGCGTGGCGGAACCCCCATCCGGTCCTGGCCGCCTTCGTCGTGACCGCGCCGACCTCGGCTGGCCTGTTGTTCACCCTCGCCTTCGGGATCATCATCGCGATCCACGGGTTTTGAGCCGCGACGCCAACGCCGTGCCGGAACGAGCGAGCCGAACGGCACCGGTTTCGCCGGTGTGTGGCGCAATGCTTTCAGGCAACGACACCAGCCGATGCACCTCCCTCGCGCAAGAGTCTTCCCCGCCCGCAGGCTCATCCTGCGGGCGTTGTGCTGATGAGGGGCAGCGGAGCGCCGCGAGGCGCTGGTTTGGATATCCGCTTCCATTGAGCCAGGAAGCGGCGCGGATGGATTGAGCCACCATCCGCACGCCCCGTGGCGCTCCGCCAGGCGGCGATTTGAAAACTCCGGGCCGCGCTTCTGTCACGCCGGCCTGAGCCGGCGCGGTCTAGCGAGCTCCTCGCGCAGGGATCGTAGTGTCCCCAGGTCGGTTCCCGAAGCCTCCCGGGAGCGAGGCGCAACCCTCGCCCGCAGGCGCCGCAACCACCCCGCCAAACGACATGCCTCCGGTCGGCCGCCCCTCGGGGATGGGATGCACGGCATTATACGGGAGGTTCGGAGCGCGGGGATAAGGTTGAGGTCTATCCCCGCGCGCGCTTTGGGTGTCGGCTTCCAACTGCTTGCGGATCTCGCATCGCAGGCTGGCACCTGCCTTGACCGAATGCTCGATCGTTCAGTTGGTTGCTCCAACCGGAAAGCCCGCTCGCCGCGCAGCTTCCGTCATGATAGCTCGATCACCGGCAGTGAAGTTTCGCATCGCCAGCTCCGCCTCGAAGTTGTCGAAGAAGCGCGGGCGCATTTTCAGGAACTGATCGACGGCTTTGGCGCGATCGTCTTCCAGCCCGGCCCGGGCGAAGATGAGCGCCGCGATAAAGTGGTAGAACGAGTGCTGCCGCGCATCCGATCGCCTGATCCATTTTACGGCGAGCCGGTCGTTTCCCATCATGAAATAAGCATGGGCGACCAGGCCGATATAATAGCCTGTCTGCGCGGGATTTCTGCCCAGCGCGTCTTCGATCATCGCTGCGCCACGCTGCCAGTCACCCGCCAGCGCAATTCGACTGCCGTACTCGGCCAATATCTCGGTATCGTTCGGATTGAGCGCCAGCGCTTTGGCACCGATTTCGAGCGCCGCATCGGGCAGCTGGCTGTAGAACAGAACCGTCATGAGAGCCTGAAGCGCGCGGGCGTTAGTGCCATCGAGCTCGACCGCACGCTCGGCAGCCTGCCGAGCCCTCACGGTTGCAGCCGGCGATGGCTGGCGCCTGTTCAGACCAAACCGATCTTCGTCCAGGTACAGATATGCGAGCATGGCCCACCCGCTCGAATAGGATTGGTGTTTTGCGGTCGTCTTTTCCAGACAATCGCGCGTCGTGGCATGTTCTACCCGGCCCAGAACCTTGCGATAGTGATAGAAACGCAGGGCGCAAAGATACGCCTCTGCGTCCCGCGAGCTCTGCAGCATGGGGCTTTGCGAGGTCGCTGCGAAGATTGCGCCGTAGGGCTCAGCCACCGCTGAAGCCACTTTCGCGGCGATATCGGCTTCGATCTGGAAGCTACCTTCTCCTCTCAGCGTTCGTTCATAGATCTGGCTCCAAACGATCCTCACGGCTTGCTGATCGACGAGCCTGGCCGACACCCGTAGCTGGTCGCGGACAACCCGCACGCCGCCTGTCAGCAAATAGCGCGAGCCCACCAAGGCATCACTCGACTCGGGGCTCTCATGCCGGCCGCTTGGGCGCCCGACGACCTTCAATTCCCTGAAGCGGGCCAGCTGGGTGAGCACTTCTTCCGAGATGCCGGCCGTGTGGAGGACCGCGCTTGGGCCGGACAGGTTCGCGAAAGCAAGAACTTCAACTGCAACCTCTGGATCGGTCAGCCTCTTGGGCGCGCCTGTTGGGCCTTTCAGCATGGCCAGGACGATCACGACCGAAAACGCAAGCGCGATGAGCAGAACGCTCGCAACCTTGAAGCGCCACAGTGGCGAGGAGAGCGGCTCTCCGGCCGGATCAGCGGGCACTTCGGGAGTGGCCTCGGGCTCAACCAGGGCGGCGCGACCGACCCATTGTAGCGAGGGTATATAGGCCCCCTTGGGAATATCGATCCGGATCGGGTCCTCGCGTCCGCCCAGCAGGTAATACCGCTCCAAAGCGCTCCGGAGGCGCCCTGCCTCGATGCGCACGACCGGATCGTTCATCGCGTCGAATGCCGCGTCGCGACCGAAGACATCAACTGCGATGGAATAGCCCTTAAGCTGGTCGGATCTGCCGGCCAGCGTCTGCTCGACCACGTAACTCAAGAATCGACGGTGCCGCGGCGATGCATCGAAATCTGGACTGGCGAGGATCCTGTGGAGTTGGGCGCGGATCTTGATCTCGCACAATGCGCCAGGTGGCTGCGAGAAAGCGGCCCCGTCTTCACCAGGCCTAGCCGGTTTCAACGCTGCGGTATGAGTCATCGCCGACGACCCTTGCAACGCAGGATCGCCGTTCAGGTAGGCGGCCCGCAATCGCAGAGAGGCTATGACGCCACCTGATCGGCAGCATCCCCCATTTGAGGGTTGGCGACCGACGTTCTACCGAATTCCGGCTGGATCAGAACTTGTAGTTAACGCCAACCCGAAGCACGCCGGCGCCACCACCGCCGCTGGTGGAAGCCGTATAGGTGCCCGCCGGCAGAGCGCCGCCTGGCGGATTGACGAAGATGCTGGCCCGCCTGCTTTCACCCAAATCGACGTAAAGTCCCTCGATCCTGACGGTCCAGTTGTTGGTGAAGGCGTACTCGACGCCACCACCGATCGTCCATCCGGTGTTGCTGGTGGTATTCCCGGTAATCGGGTTGCTGTTCAGCCCGCCATAGGCGAGGCCGCCTGTGATGTAGATCAAGGTGCGGTCGAACGCGTAGCCGAGACGAGCGCGGACGGTGCCGAAATAGCCGCCGTCATCCTCGCCGCGAACACCCCACCAGGTGTAAGGCCCCCAGGCCGCGCGGCCGCCCACATCGACGTATTGGATATCCGCCTCGAGACCATAGACGATCGATCCCGATTGCCAGTTGTATCCGATCTGCGCGCCTCCGATGAAGACACCGTCGCCGCCTCCGCCCGACAGGACAGCGGACGAGGCCGGGGTCGGGCCGGTGACGATGATATCGCGGGAATCTCCCCATGCGACGCCCGCATTGAGGCCGACATAGAAGCCTGCCCAGGTGAAGGCTGGGGCGTAGATGGCGGGTGGAGCCTGGCGGCTCGGCAGATCGGCCGAGTAGGCCGCGGACGCGAAGCAGGCTGCAAAGGCGATCGTGGATACAGGGCCCAGGCGCATGGCATCCCCTCGATGAACGTGCTCCAGCTCAGCCGTTGGAAGTGCAGGATCGCCGGCTGGAGCTCCTCGTTGTGAGTTTCCCTCCGTCATTCTGAGAAGCCGGAACCGCGCGGCCTATTGTACCTAAGGACAATAGCGCCCGGGCATTTCATGATGGGGGCCACCGCGCTCCGCAGAGGTCTCCGCGAGAAGGCCGACGACGCGATGGTCCATGAAGCAGGCCAAGGTCTGCGCTCGACCCAAAACGGACCAGCCAAAACGGACCCGCCAGAACGGAGTTGCTCGGCACAACCCGTTTAGATCATGCCCTTCTCAAGATCGTCACGCGGCCGAATGAGCGATGCAACGCTTCGCGTTTGCCGTGCGATCCCCCAAAAGCGTGGCGCATGGCCAATGCGGCCGCGCAAGAAGGCCCCATCGCTCGCCGCTGAATCTAGATAATCGTGTTGTTCGAGCAAATTTAAGTGCCAGTATCCGCTTTATAAGCAATTATGATTCGTAATATCTGCTTATTGCGCGGTATGGTCAGCGGCAATCGCGGCGATGCGCAACAGGCCGCGATCTTCTGGGAGGATGAGATGCGGCAGCTTCTTTGGCGCGCATGCAGGCGGCTGTCTGTGCTGGCGGGTGTTTTCCTGTTAGCACTGGCTCCCGCGGTCGACGCGCAAACCGGGCCTGAGACATATCCGGATCGTCCGATCAAGATCATCGTGCCGTTTCCGGCCGGCGGTTCGGTCGATGCCCTGGCGCGGGTGGTGGCACACAGCCTGTCGGAGCGATGGGGCCAGCAGGTGATCGTCGAGGCGCGGCCTGGCGCGAGCACGATGGTCGGCACCGGCGCGGCGGCGAAGGCGGAGCCGGACGGCTACACGCTGCTCATGACGGTGAGCAACCTCACCACCAATCCGGCGCTCTATGCGAAGGTCGCCTATGACGCGCAGCGCGATTTCGCGCCCATCGCCATGCTCGCGCGCACGCCGGTGGTGCTCTACGCCACGCCGTCGCTGCCCGCGAACAATCTGGCCGAACTCGTCGCGCTGGCGAAGGCCAAGCAGGGCGGCGTCGATTTCGGTTCCGCCGGCGTCGGCAGCATGACGCATTTGACCGCCGAACAGTTCAAGATCGCATCGGGCGCCCCGATGACGCATGTGCTCTATCGCGGCGGCGCGCCGGCGTTGAACGATCTCATCGCCGGTCACCTCGCTCTGCAATTCGGCACCGTCGGCCAGGCCTATGAGCAATACCGCGCCGGCCAAGTGAAGGCGCTCGCGATCTCGTCGGCTGAGCGTTATCCCTCGATGAAGGAGACGCCGACCTTCGCTGAGCAGGGCTTCGACGTCGTCGTCACCGAATGGTACGGCCTGTTCGCGCCGGCGGGGACACCAAAGCCGATCATCGCCAAGCTCAACGCCGAACTGAAACGCATCATGGCCTCGCCGGATGTTGGCAAGCGCATGAGTTCGATCGAGCTGACGCATTCGACGCCGGAGGAGCTCGACGCCTTCGTGCGGGCTGAAACCGAGCGCTGGGGCGCGCTGATCAAGAAGGTCGGCATCACGGCGCAGTGACGGTTGATGCGGCGGCTTTGCAGATGAAGGTTGGCGAAAGCTCTGCCGGTCGAAATCACTGACGGCGGGCGGAGCCGGCTTTATCGGGGTGAAAAAAGCTGGCTTCCACCTGAGCGAAGCAGGCCGACACCAAGTCGGATTTCGCAGAAAGACATCAATGCCAAACCCGCGCCACTCATTTGAGCGGCGCGGGCGATTGGATCAGCCGAGCTTGCTATAGGCCGGCACGGTCAGGAATTCCTCGAACTCCGGGGCGAGCGAGAGCTTCGAGAACAGGTCGATCGCCTCGGGGAAGCGGCCCTTGTCATAGGCCTCGGCGCCGAGCTCGCTTTTCACCCGCGCCATCTCCTCGGGCAGGCAGCGCTTGAACAGCTCGGCGTCGACCTTGGCGCCGCCTTCGAGCTCTGCGCCGTACTGGACGAATTGCCAGATCTGGGCGCGGCTGATCTCGGCGGTCGCGGCGTCCTCCATCATGTTGTAGATCGGCACCGCGCCGCGGCCGCGCAGCCAGGCTTCGAGATATTGCACGCCGACGCGGATATTCTCGCGGAAGCCCTCCTCGGTGCGGGTGCCCTGATGGACTTCGAGCAAGTTTTCGCGCCCCACCTGCACATCGTCGCGCAGCTTGCCGAGCTGGTTCGCCTGCGGCATCAGCCGGTCGAACACCTCCATCGCGACGGGGACGAGGTCGGGATGGGCGACCCAGGTGCCGTCATGGCCGTCGCCGGCCTCGCGCTCCTTGTCGGCCTTGACCTTGGCGAAGGCGGCGGCATTGGCCTCGGGGTTGTTCTTGACCGGGATCTGCGCGGCCATGCCGCCCATGGCGAAGGCGCCGCGGCGATGGCAGGTCTTGATCAGCAGCAGCGAATAGGCGCGCAGGAAGGCTTTGGTCATCACCACCTGCGAGCGGTCGGGCAGGACGAAGGCCTTGTTGCGGGCGAGCTTCTTGATGAAGGAGAAGATGTAGTCCCAGCGGCCGCAGTTCAGGCCGGCCATGTGCTCGCGCAATTCGTAGAGGATCTCGTCCATCTCGAAGGCGGCCGGCAGGGTCTCGATCAGCACGGTCGCCTTGATCGTGCCGACTTTAAGGCCGAGCGCAGTCTGGGCCGCGACGAAGACGTCGTTCCAGAGCCTGGCCTCGAGATGGCTCTCGAGCTTCGGCAGGTAGAAATAGGGGCCCGAGCCCTGCGCCAGTGCCGCCTTGGCGTTGTGGAAGAGATAGAGGCCGAAATCGACCAGCGAGCCCGAGGCGATCTCGCCGTCGATCTCGATATGGCGCTCCGGCAGGTGCCAGCCGCGCGGGCGGATGATCAGGACAGCGGGCTTGTCCTTGAGCTTGTAGGCCTTGCCCGAGGTCGCATCGGTGAAGTCGATCCTGCCGGCCCAGCGGTCTTTCAGATTGATCTGGCCTTCGACCATGTTGGCCCAGACCGGCGAGGAGGCGTCCTCGAAATCGGCCATGAAGACCTTGGCGCCGGAATTCAGCGCGTTGACGATCATCTTGCGGTCGACCGGGCCGGTGATCTCGACGCGGCGGTCCTGCAGATCGGCCGGGATGGCTGCGACCTTCCAGTCACCCTCGCGGATGTGCTTGGTCTCCGCGAGGAAATCCGGGGTCTCGCCGGCGTCGAAGCGCTTCTGGCGCTCCTTGCGCAAAGCGAGCAGGCGCTTGCGGGTCTCGTTGAAGCGGCGCTGCAGGTCGGCGACGAAGGCGAGCGCATCATGGCTCAGGATCTCGTCATAGCGCTCGGCGAGCGCGCCCTTAACGACGACGCCGGCGGGAAGGGTCAGGCTGGTCGGGGCGGTCATGGCTGTCATCTCCCAGGGCTGCGATCAGATGGACGCAGTATGGGCTCATAGGATTTTATCGGGAATGGCAGAGAATGTCAGATGATCTGATCCAAAATAGAAACAATCATAGGCAGAGGCGAAAGCGGCCCTGAACGCCCCATTGCACAGGCGTGTCACGGCGCGGGGCGTGCCGGTTGACGATCAGGGGACTTGTTCATGACCGCCACTCGCCTCGGCCTTTTGACCGCTGCGTTCGCCAGCTGCCTGCTGGCTGCGCCGGCCTTCGCCCAGAACCGCTGCGCCGTCACCGACCCGACCGGCACGCCGCTCAACATCCGCGAGACGCCCAATGGCGAGATCATCGGCCGCGTCAACAATGGCGCCGGTATCCGCGTGATGAACACCAGCTCCGACGAGCGCGGCCGGGCCTGGGCGCTGATCAGCCCGCGCGGGCGTAACCATGTGGTAGGGTGGGTCTATCGGGAATTCGTGTCCTGCTACTGAACGCCTCGCCAATTCTACTCCGGCGGCCATCCGAGACGATCTTCTGCGCTTCCGGTGCTCACGGACCAATGTCCGCTGCGCTCCGGTTCTCGAAGATCGCCCCGGCCTGACTCGCCGGAGCGAATTGGCGAAGCGTTCAGCCGGCGGCGGTGAGTTCGTTAAACCGCTTCAGAAACGCCTCTTGCGCCTGCTCCGTCGCCTGCGGCTCCAGCAGCGCCAGCACCTCGCGCGGCAGGGCCTGCGGGCGGCCGAAGAAGCGTAAGGCTTCCTCGCGCTCGAAGCCGGCGAGCTCGGTCGCCTCGAGGAAGGCCGAGATCTTGTCGGCGTCCTTGGTCTTGCGCTTGACGATCGCTGGCGTCGCCGCCGGCAGACCGAAGCGCAGATGGATCGCTGCCAGCAGGCGCAATTCGACGCCCTTATAGGCGTCGCCCATCACCGCCTTGAATGGCGAAATCATGTCGCCGATGACGTATTCGGGCGCATCGTGCAGCAGCGCCATCAGGCGCCAGTCGCGCGACCAGTCCGGATTGAGATGGCCGGCGATCGCCTCGACCAGCAGCGAGTGCTGCGCCACCGAGAAGGAGTGCACGCCACGTGTCTGGCCGTTCCAGCGCGCGACGCGGGCAAGGCCATGGGCGATGTCCTCGATCTCGACATCGAGCGGCGAGGGATCGAGCAGATCGAGCCGCCGGCCCGAGAGCATGCGCTGCCAGGCTCGGAGTGGGGCAGGCGGCTTCGTCATTAGAGATTCTTGGCCATCAGGCGGCGGGGCGCGTGTCGCGGGCGAGCGCGGCGCATTCCTGCCAGCGGAAGCAGCCGGTGAGGTGGTCGTTGACCATGCCGCAGGCCTGCATCACCGCATAGACGATGGTCGGGCCGCAGAAGGTGAAGCCGGCAGCCTTGAGTTCCTTCGAGATCGCTTTCGAGACTGCAGTCTCGGCCGGCACCTGCTCATGGGTGCGGAAGCTGTTCTGGATCACGCGCCCGTCGAGATGCTTCCAGAGGAAATCGGTGAACGGGCCTTTCTCGCTCAGCCTGAGATAGGCCTGAGCATTGCGGATCGTGCCCTCGATCTTGCCGCGATGGCGGACGATGCCGGCATCCGCGAGCAGCCGCTGGATGTCGGCCTCGCCGAAGCGGGCGACCGTTTCCGGCTCGAAACCGGCAAAGCCGGCGCGGAAGGCGTCGCGCTTGCGCAGGATGGTGATCCAGGACAGGCCGGCCTGGAAGCCGTCGAGCATCAGCTTTTCCCAGAGCGTGCGGGAATCATATTCCGGCACGCCCCATTCGGTGTCGTGATAGGCGAGATAGAGCGGGTCGCTCCCCGGCCAGATGCAGCGATATTTGCCGTCCGGCCCCTCGACCGCCTCACGCCCGCTCATGCGGCTGCTCCGAATTCTGGCTCGCCCGGATAGGGGAAGCGGATGAAGGACGGCTTCTCCGCCAGCGAGAAGGCGAGGCCGCCGGCATCGAGCTTGTGGCCGGCGGCGAGCGCGTCCGCCACCCGGTCGAGCCGCAGCAGAGCAAGGCCGCGGCCGTTGGCGCAGGAGCCGACGCGGCCGAGCGGTTTGCCGCCGGCGCTGGCCTCGACGCCATCGTCCGGGTTGATCCCCTGGATGAACACGACCGGCACGACACGCGAGCGCGCGGTGCCGCGATGCTGCATGCGTGAGACGACCTCCTGGCCGATATAGCAACCCTTCCTGAAGGAGACGCCGCCGAGCTGGTCGAACAGCGCCTCATGCGGGAAGGTGTCACCATAGAGAAAGTCGCGCCCGCCATCGGGAATGCCGAGGCCGATGCGGCGGGCGTGGTAATCCTCCATCGACGCGTCCACAAGCTCACCGGCGCCATCGAGGTCGACGATGGCGCGCTCGCCGAGTTCGGGCAGGCGCGGGTCGGCGTAGACCAGCCCGGCATCGGCCGGCAGCTTGCCGCCCTCAGTCGCGGCAATCACCGCCGTCGTCTCACTGAGATCGTCGAGCGTGACCTTGGCGCGCAGCTTGTAGAGCTTCAGCTTCTTCATCAGGTCGGCGGTCTGGAGCAGTGGCGTGTCGAGCAGGAAGCCGCCGCCCTCGGCGTCCGGGACCGCGACGACCAGAAAATCGCCGATGATCTTGCCTTGCGGTGTCAGCAGCCCGCCATAGCCAGCGCGTTCGGCTGTGACGGTCTCCATCGCGTTGGTGACGATGTTCTCGAGGAAATCGCGGGCGTCGTCGCCGCTGACGCGGATGACGCCGCGGTCGACCAGTCTGGTTGCCGGCATGGCAGAAGCTCTTTCAGCGATCGCTGTTTCGGCGCGGGGCGCCGTTCGCCCCGATAGTTAGGGTGCTTTGGCTCAAGGCTCAACCGATGCTGCGCCCGGGACAGGAAACGGGTGCCATGCGCCACGCGACCGGCCCGGCAAAAATTTTTTCGAGGAGCTGTCGATCCGGCGATCGGCCGTTCGACGTGAAGGCAAGGAGCAACGGAATGGGCGGATGGCCCGGCCGTAGCGCTCCGGCCTTCACGGAGCCAGCGCGCTCCTTTTCGATTGGGAGAAAGATCATGAGACAAGTCGTTGCTGCCACCTTCGTGTCCCTCGACGGCATCATGCAGGCGCCGGGCGGTCCGCAGGAGGATCCGCAGGGCGGCTTCAGCCATGGCGGCTGGACCTTCCATTACTGGGACGAGGCGATGGGCAAGGTGATGGACAAGGCCCTGTCCGACGAGTTCGACCTTTTGCTCGGGCGCCGGACCTACGACATCTTCGCGGCACACTGGCCCTATGCCGGCGACGATCCGATCGCGGTCAAGTTCAACGCCATCACCAAATATGTCGCGACTTCCGAGCCGCAGACGCTGAGCTGGCAGAACAGCGTCGCACTGCATGGCGATCCGGCCGCCGAAGTCGCGGCGCTGAAGCGCCAGGATGGGCGCAGGCTCCTGCTGCAGGGCTCGAGCGAACTGATCCAGGCGCTGCTGGCCAAGGACCTGATCGACGAGATCACGCTGCTGACCTTCCCGGTCGTCCTCGGCAAGGGCAAGCGCCTGTTCGGTTCGGGCGCCATGCCCGCCGCGTTCAAGCTGGTCGAGAGCAGCGTCTCCAGCACCGGCGTGATCATGGCGACCTATCGCCGCGAGGGCGAAGTCACCACCGGTTCGTTCGAGTTCGCGGAGCCGAGCGCCGCCGAGATCGCCCGCCGCGAAAAATATGCGGCCAGGGGCTGAAAAAATTTCCGGAGCCTGTCGATCGGGGCCTGCCTCGTTCGACGTGAAGACAGAGGGCGGGAATTCTCCCGCCCGATACCGAAGCGAAACCAAACCCCAGAGACAGGAGAAGACCGATGCGTGTGATGGTTCTGGTCAAGGCCGACAAGGACAGCGAAGCCGGCGTGATGCCGAGCGAGGCCCTGCTCACCCAGATGGGTGCCTATAACGAGGAGCTGGTGAAGGCCGGCGTGATGCTGGCGGGCGAGGGGCTGCATCCCAGCTCGAAGGGACTGCGCATGCGCTTCTCGGGCGCGCAGCGGACGGTTCTCGACGGCCCCTTCGCTGAGACCAAGGAGCTGCTCGCCGGCTTCTGGATCTGGCAGGTCCGCTCCTTCGACGAGGCGGTCGAATGGCTGAAGCGCGCGCCTTTCGACGGCGGCACCGAGATCGAGCTGCGTCCGATCTTCGAGATGGAGGATTTCGGCGAGGCGCTGACGCCCGAGCTGCGCGAGCAGGAAGAGCGCGTGCGTGCGGAGTCGGCGAAGCTCGCCGGCTGAGCGGACGAAGGTTTCGAATTCCATTCAATCCGGACGGTGCGAGGCGAGCCTTCCACCGTTCCGGTCAAACGGAGAAGACCGATGCGTGTCATGGTTCTGGTCAAGGCCAGCAAGGACAGCGAAGCCGGCGCGATGCCGAGCGAAGACATGCTCACCAGGATGGGCGCCTATAACGAGGAGCTGGCGAAGGCCGGAGTGATGCTGGCGATGGACGGGCTCCATCCGAGCTCGAAGGGGCTGCGCATGCGGTTCCAGGGCGCGCAGCGGACGGTTCTCGACGGCCCCTTCGCCGAGAGCAAGGAACTGCTCGCCGGCTTCTGGATCTGGCAGGTCCGCTCCTTCGACGAGGCGGTCGAATGGCTCAAGCGCGCGCCCTTCGACGGCGGCACCGAGATCGAGCTGCGCCCGATCTTCGAGATGGAGGATTTCGGTGAGGCGCTGACGCCCGAGCTGCGCGAGCAGGAAGAACGGCTGCGCGCCGAGTCGGCGAAGCTCGCCGGCTGATCGAACGAAGGCTTCAAATCCCATTCAACCCGGAGGGTGGCAGGCGAGGACCTGCACCGCTCCAATCAAACGGAGAAGACCGATGCGTTTCATGGTGCTGGTCAAGGCGACCAAGGACAGCGAAGCCGGTGCACCGCCGACCCGGGAACTGGTCGATGCGATGATGGCCTATAATGAGGAGTTGGTGAAAGCCGGCATCATGAAGGGCGGCGACGGCCTGCAGCCGAGCGCGAAGGGCGCGCGCGTCCAGTTCGACGGCGAGAGGCGCTCCGTCGTCGACGGCCCCTTCGCCGAGACCAAGGAGCTCGTCGCGGGTTACTGGATCTGGGAGTGCAAATCGCTCGACGAGGCGATCGACTGGGTCAAGCGCTGCCCCAATCCGATGCCCGGCTCGTCCGAGATCGAAATTCGCCCGGTCGTCGATATCGCCGATTTCGGCGAGATGGTCTCGCCGGAAGCGGCGGCGACCTGGGATCGCCTCAAGAGCGAGATCGGCTGAGCCGCTTGCCAGCGGCGATCGCTGATGGTGTGTATCGCAGCCGATGACGGCAAGCGATGCACACCGCGCGATCGAGACGGTCTTCAGGATCGAGGCCCCGAGGTTGATCGCGGGCCTCGCCCGCGTCACCCGCGACGTCGGCCGGGCCGAGGAGCTGGCGCAGGACGCGCTCGTCGCCGCGCTCCAGCAATGGCCGGGTGAGGGCGTGCCGCGCAATCCCGGCGCCTGGCTGATGCAGGCCGCCAAGCACCGCGCGCTCGACGGGCTCCGGCGCGCCAGGATGCTGCAGCGCAAGCATGAGGAAATCGGCCGCGACCTCGACGAGGAGGCGGATCCGACCGCCGGGATCGAGGAGGCGCTCGACGACGAACTCGGCGACGACCTGCTGCGGCTGATCTTCACCGCCTGCCATCCGGTGCTTTCGGTCGAGGCGCGCCTCGCGCTCACATTGCGCCTGATCGGCGGCCTCACCACCGAGGAGATCGCCCGCGCCTTCCTGGTGCCCGAGCCGACCATGGCCCAGCGCCTGGTCCGGGCGAAGAAGGCGCTGGCCGAGGCCAAGGTGCCCTATGAGGTGCCGCACGGGCCCGAGCTGGCGAACCGCCTCGCCTCGGTGCTGGAGGTGGTCTACCTGATCTTCAACGAAGGCTATGCCGCGACCGCCGGCGAGGACTGGGTGCGCCCGGCCTTGTGCGAGGAGGCGATGCGGCTCGGGCGCATCCTTGCCGGCCTCGCGCCGCAGGAGCCGGAGGTGCACGGTCTCGTCGCGCTGATGGAATTGCAGGCCTCGCGCCTGCGCGCCCGGATCGGGCCGGACGGCGCGCCGGTGCTGCTGCTCGACCAGAACCGGGCGCGCTGGGACCGGCTGCTGATCAATCACGGCCTCAAGGCGCTGGAGACCGCGCGCAGGCTTTCGGCGGCGCCCAGTCCTTACGTCCTGCAGGCCGAGCTCGCGGCCTGCCATGCCCGCGCCCATACCGCCGATGCGACCGACTGGCGCAGGATCGCCTCGCTTTATGGCGCGCTCGGCACGCTGACGCCGTCGCCGGTGATCGAGCTCAACCGGGCGGTGGCGGTCTCGATGGCGGAGGGGCCGGCGGCCGGGCTGGTGCTGGTCGATGCGCTCGCTTCCGCGCCGGCGCTGAAGAACTACCATCTCCTGCCGAGCGTGCGCGCCGATTTCCTGGGCAAGCTCGGCCGCCATGACGAAGCGGAAGCCGAGTTCATCCGCGCCGCCGGGATGACCAGGAACCGGCGCGAACGCGACCTGTTGCTCGGCCGGGCGGAGGCGGCGCGGCAAGCCCAGGCCGTTGGCTGAAACCGCAGTCGTTCAGCCGCCTGCGACATCGTCGGCGAGGCAATACCAAGCGGGTCGGTGCGCCCGGTTGTGGATCGCGGCGGGCGGCGGGAAAGCGGGGTCGGCGAAGCTGCCGACCGAGACCGAGATCGCGCCCGTCAGGGCTTCCGCACGCATGAAGACCAATCCGCCGCAACCGGGGCAGAAGACCTGCTCGTTCCAGCGGCCGGCATCGCTGCTGCGCCGCCAGACGGAACGCTCGCCCTCGATCGCGATGATCGCGCTCTCCGGGAAGATGGCGCGCCAGGCGAAGGCCGAGCCGGTGGCGCGCTGGCATTGGCTGCAGGCACAGAGATAGACGCGGCGCGGCTCACCGGAGACGGTGAGCCTGAGGCTGCCGCAACCGCAACAGGCCGTGCGCCGCAGGTCCGGCGCGTGTGAGTTGTTCGAGCTCAAGAGCGGCCCTCAGCGCATGAATTGTGCGATGGCGGCGAAATCGCCATGACGATGGCCGGCGGCGATCGCCTTGCGGAACAGGCTGTCCTGAGCCCTGGGGACGAGATCGTGCAGGCCGCGTTCGGCGCAGAGCTGCAGGAACAGGCCGAAGGCGCCATAGTGGACGTCGAGGGAGGCGAGGGTCTGCGCATCGGCGGCAAAGCGGCGGTCGCGGATACGGGCGACCAGATCGACCACTGCACCCTCGACGACGGGATGGAAGGCCTGCCGGTGCTCCTCGAACAGGTCGAGCGCGATGCCTTCGGCCTGACAGATAGCGGCCGCCTGGAATTGACCGAAGAGCGCGCCCCACATCTGCCCGAGCAGGGAGAGGTCGAGGGCCGAGGCGTGGCCGACATCCTCGCCGACGAATTGCGGATTGCCGCCGAGCGCCAGGAGAACGGGCCGGTTCGCGTCGAACAGGGTCCGAGGTCCGGAATAGAGGATCGTGCCGCCGGGCTCGCCGATGAAGTTCGGCGTCGCCATGATCGCCCCGTCGAGATAGCTGGTGCCATTGCCGGCCGCCCACTGCGCCTGCTCTCGCGCCTGGTTCGGCGAGCCGGAAGAAACCTGGATGATCAGCTTGCCGCGCAGGGCGGCCGCAACCTCGGGCGACCGGAGCAGCCTGTCCGAATCGGCATAGGTGCTGACGCAGACGACGACGATGTCGGCTGCCGCGGCGGCGGCAGGGACCGATGGCGCGACGCGGGCGCCCTGGTCGGCGAGCGCCGACGCCTTGTCGGGCGAACGGTTCCAGACATGGGTCGTGATGCCGGCCTTCAGGAAGGCCTGGGCAAGGGCTGAGCCCATGCGGCCGAGGCCGATGACGGAAACTGTAGCACTCATCGATTGCTCTCCTGACAAGGCGCGAGCTTGGCTGCGATAGAAGGCTCGCCTTCAACCGCGCGGCGTCGCGCATGTTCTGCGTCGGTCGCTGCCGGTCCTGCCGGCGGCGTCCTTAGGAGATTTCTCAGTTTTATTTTTTATTTCAATTACTTACATGCAAGTAAGTGGTCGAGCGAGGGACTATGCCAGTCAGGGTCAATCTGCCGGACGAATGCGGTCTCGGCCAAGCGCTGTCGGTGATCGGCGGCCGCTGGAAATCGGCGATCCTGTGGGAGCTGCATGAGCGGGCGTTGCGTTTCGGCGAATTGCGCCGGCGCCTGCCGGGGATCAGCGAGAAGGTGCTTTACGAGCAATTGCGCGAGATGGAGCGCGACGGCGTTGTCCGGCGCGAAGCTTTCGAGGAAACGGTGCTGCGGGTCGAGTATTCGCTGACGCCGGCCGGGGCGGCGCTCAACGACGCCGCGCATACTCTGGCGCTATGGGGCCTGGCCCATTCCGGGGGTGGCAGACTTCCGGCTGCTGCCGAGTAGCTAGTGCCGCGTGCCGGTGGTGAAGCTGCCGTTACGGATCTTCTCGGGCAGGGCTTCGGCGAACACCGCGGTCGCTTCCTCGCCATAAGTCTCGACCAGCGTGCGCATCGCCGCGAACAGGGCGGCGTGGGCGAGCGCGTCGGAGTCGAGCCCGTCCTGGCGCGCCTCGGCGAAGGCGTCCTCGACATAGCAATAGGCGACGCGGCGAGCGTCCTTGATGTCCTCGGCGAGGGTCGGGTCGAGCGGCAAGTCGTCTGAGAGAGCGGACATGAAGGCGGCGGAACCCGGCGTCGAGAGGAAACCCGTCGGACAGAACGAGACGGGCGCGAGCCCGACCGTTCCAGTGATTTGCCTGCCAAGGATACGGTCCACAGCCGGCGGGCGCCATCGCGGTCTTTAAGAAAGGTTAATTCACGGGGGACAATTCTGCCTAAGAATGGCGCAAGCCCGTGCCGAAACCAGATCGCGCTGCGTCCTTTCGGACGCGAAATGGCGATCCGGCGCGTCGTCGGGGCACCGGATTGTCCCGAAAAGCGGCAGCCGCCTTCGGTTCGATGCGCTAGCCCCCGAACCGGCTGGCCAGCGTCTTGGCGAGCTTCTCGCCTTCCTGGGCGAGGCGGGCCGAGGCCTCCTGCGTCCCGTCGCTGCAGGTGCGGTGCGTCGCCGAATAGGCGCGGTAGCCGCGATTATAGGCGCTCGCCAGCCGCTCGCGCCGTTGCGGCGAGCGCCCTTCCGATTCGAGCAATGTCGCCATACGCTCGCGCCAGTCCTGCGCCTCGCGGGTTTCGCAGAGCGTGCGCAGATAGGAGAGCGAGCCGATGATCTCGGCGAGCTTCAGCAATTGCGGTTCGTAGGATGGCGCTTGTGGTTCGGGCTCGGCCGGCGCCGGTTCGGCCGGGCGCTGCTGTTGCTGCTGCGGCTGGGTCGGCCGCCGCGTTTGCGCCAGCAGCTGCGGGCTTGCCGCCAGCATGGCGAGAATGAGAGCTGCGAGCGCGCGCTTCGTCATGCACCAGGGTCGCGCGCGAAGATGGCGGCGGCGCGGCGCAGGACATCGCCGAGCTCGCGCGTCGTCGGCAGGCCGCCCAGCTTCAGCGGATCGGCCCACATCACCGCGCCGGCCTCGGGGCCCGGCTGCGGCTCGCCGGCGAGCCATTCCCCGACGAAGGAGGCGATGACGAAATGATGGGTAACCGCACCCTTCGGGTCGCGGCCGACGATCTCGACATGGCGGTTGAAGCCGAGGATGCGGGCGCTGACGCCGACCTCTTCCTCCAGCTCGCGCAGAGCCGCGTCCTCCAGGCTCTCGCCGGCCTCGACCTTGCCGCCCGGCAGCGACCAGAGCTGGTCGGCCGGCGGCTTGGTTCGCGTCGCCAGCAGGACCTTGCCGTTACGGAAGACGGCGATCGAGGCGGCGAGCACCGGGCGTGCTGCCGCACGGGCGGGGTTGGGGAAGCGGATAACCTGCCCGCCATCATGCCCGCCGCTCTCGTCACTCACACGTGCTGCCCGCCATTGATGTGGAGCTCGGCGCCGGTGACATAGCTTGAGGCGTCGGTGCAGAGGAAATAGATCGCCTTGGCGACCTCCTCGGTCTTGCCTAGCCGCAGCAGCGGCAGCTTCTCGACGATCTTCTCGGTGCCGGGCGAGAGGATGGCGGTGTCGATCTCGCCGGGCGAGATCGAGTTCACCCGGACGCCGAGCGGCCCGAAATCGGCGGCCATCTCGCGCGTCAGGCTGGCGAGCGCCGCCTTCGAGGTCGCGTAGGCGGCACCGGCGAAGGGGTGGACGCGCGAGCCGGCGATCGAGGTGACGTTGACGATCGCGCCCTTGGCGGCAGTCAGTTCGTCGAGCAGGCCACGCGCCAGCATGATCGGCGCGAAGAAATTGACCTGGAAGACCTGGTGCCAGTCGTTGAACGAGGTCGTCGCCGCACCGAGCCGACCGCCCTTGGGCCCCTTCGGCGAGATGCCGGCATTGTTGACCAGCGCGTTGAGCTTGCCGCCCTCGGCGGCGAGGCGCTTCTTGATCTCGGCGATGCCGCGCATCGTGTCCTCGGGGTCGCCGAGATCGATCTGGACATGGTCGTCGGCGCCCGACGGCCAGGGGCATTTGTCGGAGAAGGCTTGGCGCGAGCAGGACAGGATGCGCCAGCCGGCCATGGCGAACTGCATCACCGTGGCGTGGCCGATGCCGCGACTGGCACCGGTCAGCAGCATGACCGGACGCTTGCCCGGCTCCGTCTTCGGAAAGTCGAATTTCGGCATGGCCATGTGCTTGTGACTTTCCTCAGGGGTAGAGCCGGGTTTTCGTCCAGGCTTCGCCGGGGGCGGCGCGACGGAAGACGATGCGATCATGCAGGCGGAAGGCGCCGTCGCGCCAGAATTCCATATAGACCGGAGCAATGCGGAAGCCGGTCCAGTGCGGCGGGCGCGGCACCTCGCCGACGCCGAATTTCAGCGCATAGCTCGCCACTGCTTTTTCCAGCGCAAACCTGCTTTCGAGCGGCCGCGACTGCTGCGAGGCCCAGGCGCCGATGCGGCTGTCGCGCGGCCGCGACTGGAAATAGGCGTCCGCTTCAGCATCGCTGACGCGGCTGACCGGGCCGCGGATGCGGACCTGCCGGCGCAGGCTCTTCCAATGGAACAGCGCCGCCGCCTTGGGCTGGCCGGCGAGTTCCTCGCCCTTCTGGCTCTGGGTGTTGGTGTAGAAGACGAAGCCGTCGGGGCTGCGGCCGTTCAAGAGGACCATGCGGACATTGGGCAGGCCGTCGGCGTCGACGGTCGACAGCGCCATGCCGTTCGGGTCGTTCGGCTCGGAGGCCTTGGCCTCCTCCAGCCAGCTTTCGAACAGGGCGAAGGGCTCGCTCGCTTCGGTGAAGTCACCGCTCATTAACGCATTCACGTGCTTAATCCTCGAAGGTTTTTGGGAAGCGTTGGGCGAGCGCGATCCGTAATGCGGTTTGAATTGGCAGTCATATATAAGCCCCGCGCGCAGCGGAGCCAGAGGCCGCGTGAGCGCAGTCCCCTTGCATGCGGGGCATCGCTCGCCGGCGTGCTTCTGCTGGGGCTGGCCACGGCGGGCTGCTCGATCTCCTTTCCGATCATGGGCCTCTCGAGCAAGGCCGAGGACGAGGTCGCGATGACCACGGCCTCGGTGCTGCCGGCGCGTGCTGTCGAGGGCAAGAGCCCGCTCGTCGCGCTGGCGTCCGATCTCGGCCCCGAGGACTGGCGCCGGGCGGATGGTGCGCTGGCGCTGGCGCTCGACCCGCAGGGCAATGGTGCGCCGGTCTCCTGGGACAACGCCCAGAGCGGCATGAAGGGCACCTTCACGCCGGTTGGCGGACCATTCCTGAAATCGGACGAGATCTGCAGGGCCTTCCTGGCCTCGATGAGCCAGCAGACCGGCCCGGTGAAGCTGCAGGGCACCGCCTGCCGACCCTCTGGTGGCGAGTGGGTCGTCAAGGACGCAAAGCCGTGGAAAGGCGCGGCTTAGGCCTGTTGCAACTGCGCCACAGTCTTCCCATCTAGGAGGCGGTTCCGGTAGGCCGGAATACGAAATCTCCGGGGTGTCTTTGAATGCGTGATCCGTATCAGGTTCTGGGCGTGGCGAAATCGGCTGACGAAGCCGAAATCAAGAAGGCTTATCGCCGCCGCGCCAAGGACCTGCACCCCGACCGTAATCAGGGCGACCCGAAGGCGCAGGAGCGCTTCGCCGAACTGAACACCGCCTATGAGGTCCTCGGCGACACCGACAAGCGCAAGCAGTTCGACCGTGGCGAGATCGACGCCGAAGGCAAGCCACGCTTTTCCGGTTTCGAGGGCATGGGCGCCGGGCGCCGGGGCGCGCAGCATGGCGGCTTCGAGTTCAACTTCGACGGTGGCGGCGCACCCTTCGGCCGCGGCGGGGATCCGGGTTTCGATCCCGCCGACATCTTCGGCTCGCTCTTCGGCGAGGCGGCCAGACGCGGCGGCGGGCGTGGCCGGCAGAGCCAGCCCCAGAAGCCGCCGGAGCAAAGCTTCACGCTTGAGGTCAACCTTGCCGAGGCGGTCAATGGTGGCACGCGCCGGGTGAAGCTGCCCGGTGGGCGCGAGGTCGAGGTGACGATCCCCGAGGGCGTCGCCGACGGCAAGGTCATGCGCCTGCGCGGCCTCGGCCAGACCCATCCGCTCACCGGTGAGATCGGCGACGTGCTGATGACGATCAAGGTGAGGCCCGATTCGCGTTTCACCATCGACGGCATCAACCTGCGCGCACGCGTCGCGGTGCCGCTGGCGACGGCGGTGCTGGGCGGGCCGATCCATGTGCCGACGCTGTCAGGTGCCGTCGAGATGAACGTGCCGCCGCTGACCGGCACGGCGCGCCAGTTCCGCCTGCGCGGCAAGGGGCTGCCCGGCGCGAAGAAGGGCGAGCACGGCGACCTCTTCGTCTCGATCGATATCGAGATGCCGGCGGAGGATGCCGAGCTGACCGCATTGATGAAGGCGCGGGCCGGCTGAACAGGATTTCGGCAGACGGCGCTTCCACCGCTTCGCCACCTCAGTTATGAGACCGTCCGGTTCTTTTTTGCCGGTTCGTCCAGTTCGAAGGTCTCAGATGCCTGAATCCAGCAGCGCCGCCCCGACCGCCAACCTCCTGCGGGGCAAGCGCGGTCTCGTCATGGGCGTCGCCAACAACCGCTCGATCGCCTGGGGCATCGCCAAGGCTGCTGCGGATGCCGGCGCCGAGCTCGCCTTCACCTATCAGGGCGATGCGTTGAAGAAGCGGGTCGAGCCGCTGGCGCAGCAGCTCGGCGGCCATGTCGTCGGCCATTGCGACGTCACCGACGGGGCGACGATCGACGCGGTCTTCGCCGAGATCGAGAAGCTCTGGGGCAAGCTCGACTTCGTCGTCCACTGCATCGCCTTCTCCGACAAGGACGAGCTGACCGGCCGCTATGTTGACACGACCGAGGCCAATTTCTCGAAGTCGCTGCTGATCTCCTGCTATTCCTTCACGGCGATCACCCAACGCGCCGAGAAGCTGATGCCGGATGGCGGCTCGCTGCTGACGCTGACCTATTACGGCGCCGAGAAGTGGATGCCGCACTACAACGTCATGGGCGTCGCCAAGGCCGCGCTGGAATCGAGCGTGCAATATCTCGCCGCCGATCTCGGCCCCCGGAAGATCCGCGTCAACGCGATCTCGGCCGGGCCGATCAAGACGCTGGCCGCCTCGGGCATCGGCGATTTCCGCTACATTCTGAAGTGGAACGAGTACAACTCGCCGCTGCGCCGCACCGTCACCATCGAGGAGGTCGGCGAGACCGCGGTGTTCCTTGTCTCCGACATGTCGCGCGGCATCACCGGCGAGATCATGCATGTCGACGCCGGTTACCATGTCGTTGGCATGAAGGTGCCGACCGCGCCGGACATCTCGCTCGACAAGGGCGAGTGAGCCCGGCGGGGAGCACTTCCTTCAGGCAGAGCACTTGATCGCTGCGAGCCCCGGGCTATCCGCCATGTATTCTCTGATCTTCTGCTTGGTGCCCTCCTTGCGGCCATGCTGGAGATAGAAGCGGAAGCCATCGCACGCGACTTGGTAGTCCTCGTTCTGGAGGGATTTCTCTGCGATCCACCACGCCAAATATATGCGGGCTGGATTTTTTTGGTATAAGGCGATTGCGTGCTTCAGCGCTTCCTCGCCTTCTTTGATAAAACTCAGGTATCGAGCATATTGATATTGATAACTGGAGTCTTCTGCCCATTGCTCGATACTGGATTTGAATGTTTCACGGCACCTTTCTCTTTTGATGTCCCAATCTGTTTTTTCTATAAGAACGCATAAGCTGTAGATTTTATCTGCTTGCGGCTTGACCCCGGAAATAGACCTTGAGGCGACCCGGAGAGCTTCTTCCAGATTATCTTTCTGAAAGAATTGAAATGCTCCATAACTCGAAAGAACTGAATTGTCCCGCGAGTTCATGGCGATTGCCTGCTTATAGTAAGCCTCTGCCGCCTTATAGTCATTTTCCTTGCGTGATATTTCTGCAAGAACCCGCAGCGGTGTTGATGAATTTGGCAGGAGGGCCCGCGCTTTCAGAATATTGTTGCGAGATTCGTTTATCCGATTATTATTCAGGTCAACTACAGCCATGTTGACATATGCCATAGCAAATTTATCATCAATTTTTGCCGCCCGTTGAAAATAATCGTAAGCCTTTCCTGTCTCTTGCTCTATGTTGAGGCTGTAATTACCTAGGAACAAAAATCCCCATTTCTGGTCTTCGTTTCCAATTACGGACATCCTCGCCGCTATTCTTTGGGCCTTGTCCGCATTACGATCTTGAAGATATAGTGCAGCTCTATATGGGTCGATGACTTCGACGATTTTTAGCGCCGCGTCATGGAAGTATTTATCGACATTTTCTTCAGCGATTGCTGGCATGGTCACGAATTTTATGTCGTTTCCGATAATCCGCAATCGGAGCGACAGGCCACTGAGCTTACATTCTGCAGTTTTACAAATAAATTCACCGTTGATGACATTTTCTTTGATATTTAACGAAGACTTGATATACCTTATCGTCTTTTTAATCGAGATCGCGGTATCTGGTATATTAATATCTGTGTTATCTGCGCTCTTGGCCAGATCGAGTTCCTGCTTATGTGAATCTGTATCCTGCTGGATATTTTTGATTTCTACCCATAATCTTTGAGACGCCACCTCGCTCGAATAGCCGAGGTCCGATAGCGATTTCGGTATCGAGATCGGCTCGATATAGGTCTGCGTGTTGTAAATCTCATAATAGGCGTATACACATAATGCTAAAGTAAAACCTAGAAGTACTGTGTTTATGAAGATCTTTTTTAAGAATTCCAAGGCAGACGAAGTTTTTTCGAGCGGCGAGAATGGGGATTTTTTCCCATTTTTATCTTGAGTGCTTATTGTAAAATTGATACTTGGCTTCAGTTTGGCCTCCAGGAAGCTATAGTTATTTGCTAATTTTGGCTGCGCTCCGGCGTCAAGCTTCATCATTCAGCCCTCCAGCTATATTATTAGTTTTTGCAGGGGTTCTTGCCTTGCGTCATGCATAGTTGAACGCAGCTTTGCTCGGATTGGTTGCATTTGCAATCGGAGTACGAGTCCATCGCTGTTGGTCGATGGTGGCTGAGTACTGCAGCGGCGACATGCCGAGGTAGTAGACGAGCGTCAAAGGGCGCCGTGAGGCCTGTCGGAAATCGGACCGTGCCGATTCCGATGTATCTACGCTCGCAAGAACTCTGTCAGGCGCTGGGTTTCCAGAGGATCGCGGGTTGCACTGCCGCCCTTTAGAGCCTTCCGAAGCGCGACAATGTTCTTGCTGCCGATCATGAGCCCCGGTGCGATCTCGGCGAGCGGCGCCAGCACGAAGGCGCGTTCGGCGATGCGCGGATGCGGGATCTGCAGGCCGGGCCGCTCGATCGTCTCTCCGCCGTAAGTCAGGATGTCGATGTCCAGCGTGCGCGGCCCCCAGCGCTCGCGCCGTTCGCGGCCGCTCTCGCGCTCGATCTCCAGGCAGAGCGACAGTAAATCCTCCGCTGAGAGGGAGGTCTCGATCAGCACCGCCATATTGCGGAATTCCGGCTGGTCGAGCTTGCCCCAGGGCGCGGTGCGCCAGACCGAAGAGACGGCTGTCACCTCGGCGGCGGCATGATCGCGCAGCCGCGCCAGCGCCGCCGCGAAGGCGACGACGGGATCGCCGAGATTGCCGCCGAGGCCGAGCGTCGCCTCAACCTTCACGCGTGAAGTCCAGCTTGATGCCGACCGATTCCATGCGGCCCGGGATCGGCGGCGCCGGCTTGCGCAAGGTGACCGCGACACGGGTCACCGCCGGATATTCCGTCAGGATCGCCTGCGCGAGCGCGCGTGCCGCCGCCTCGAGCAGCTTGAAGCGCCTGGCCGAGAAGGTGCGCGTGACCAGGCCGACGACCTCGCCATAGTCGACGGTGTCGGCGATGTCGTCGCTGAGCGCGGAGGCGCGCAGGTCGCAGTCGAGGACGAGGTCCATCGAGAAGCGCTGGCCGAGCCGGCCCTCCTCGGCGAAATGGCCATGATAGGCGTAGAGGTCGAGCGCCTCGATGAAGATCTGGCCGGTCGCGCTCATCGTGCTTCTCCGATCGCGGCCCAGATCTTCAGCGCATCGACATGCTCGTCGATGTCATGGGCTCGGATGATGGCAGCGCCTTGGGTGACGCCGTAAAGGTGCGCGGCGATGCTGGCGGCGACGCGCTCAGCCGGCACTGCCTTGCCGATGACGTGGCCGAGGACCGATTTGCGCGAAGCACCGAGCAGGACCGGGCAACCGAGTTCGCCGAGGCGGCGGAGCTCTCTCATCAACAGCAGCGACTGCTCGGCGGTCTTGCCGAAGCGGCCGATGCCGGGATCGACGACGATCTGGCCGCGCGGCACACCGGCCCCGATCGCAATCGCGATCGAGCGTTCGAGGAAGTGCAGGACGTCGGCGAGGATGTCGATGTTGGGATCGACCTCGTCGCGGTTGTGCATCAGGATGATCGGCGCGCCATGGCGAGCGGCGACGCCAACGATGGCGGGGTCGCGCTGCGCGCCCCAGACATCGTTGACGATCGAGGCGCCGGCGGTCAGCGCAGCGTCGGCGACCACGGCCTTGTAGGTGTCGATCGAGATCGGGATGTCGCTTTGGGCGGCGATGCCGGTAATCACCGGTAGGACCCGGGCGAGCTCGCTTTCCGCATCGAGGCGGACATGGTCCGGCCGAGTCGATTCGCCACCGACATCGACGATATCAGCGCCTTGCCGCGCCAGCGTCAGCCCGTGGGTGATCGCGACGGCCGGGTCGGCGAACAGGCCGCCATCGGAAAAGGAATCCGGGGTGACGTTGACCACGCCCATCAGCAGGGGCCTGGGACCGAGGTCAAGCCTGCGGCCATCCGGCAATGTCAGCGTGGTGTTCATGCGCCCGCCTCATACACAGGCCTTCGGGGCGCGGCCACCACAAAGCTCACGAGGCAGTGAGGGGCGCCCTGCGGCGCTTTCGCCGCTTTGACGTGCTGGCCTGCAGCGTGCATGAGGCGGAGCATGACTGCCTTGACGATTCCAGGTCGCCTCTTCCTTGTCCGCCATGGCGAAACCGACTGGAATCGCGAGGGCCGATTGCAGGGCGGGAAAGACATTCCGCTCAATGCGCTCGGCCGGATGCAGGCCGAGGAGGCCGCGCGCCGCCTGAAAGCGCTGACACCGGATTATGCGACCGTCGACTATCTCTGCTCGCCGATGGAGCGGGCGCGCGAGACGATGACGATCCTGCGGCGTGAGCTCGACTTGCCTCCGCAGGAATTTCGCATCGACGAGCGCCTGCGCGAGCTGACCTTCGGCGACTGGGAAGGCTTCACCTGGCGCGAGATCCGCAAGAGCGAGCGTGAGCTCGCCCAGGCCCGCGAGCGCGACAAATGGGGCTTCGTGCCGCCCGGCGGCGAGAGCTACCGCATGCTGGCCGAGCGCATCCGGCCTGTGCTGGAAACACTGGCACCCGATACGGTGATGGTGAGCCATGGCGGCGTGGCGCGGGCGGTGCTGGCGCTGATCGGCGCGGTCGGTACAGCCGATGCCGCCCGGGTCGAGATCTGGCAGGGCAAGATCCTGGTCGTCGAGGGCGGCAAAGCGACATGGATGTGACAGCCAGCCGCAACAGGCGGCCGAGCACTTAACCGCATCGCGTCTTCACGCTTGCCGTTCAGCCGCGGTTAAGCCAAATCTGCTCATGTACGGCCGGCAGGCGAGTTTCCGCGCGGCTGCGGGTGTCCGGCCTGGGATTTGATGGACGCGTCGTCGCGGGGAGGCGGGCGTTCGGCGTGAGGTGCGGTCCAGGCGCAAAGGCCGGGACCTGCGGCGGGGCAGAATGAACGACATCACCACAGTTTCGGCGGGCACCGCCGATTCCGGCGCGACCGCGCTCGCGATGCTGGCGGGCGAGAAGCGGCCGGAGCTGCTGCGCGACGAGGTGCTCGCCGAGATCTTCGCGGCGAGCGTATCTGCGCGCGCCGATCACATCGCGATGATCTCGGGCGAACGGCGGCTGAGCTATGCCCAGGTCTGGGCAGAAGCGCAGGCGCAGGCGCGCGGCCTTGCGCTGGCCGGCGTCGGACCGGGCGACATGATCGGCCTGTGGATGCCGCGCGGCATCGATCTCCTGGTGGCGCAGATCGCGATCACGCTGTCCGGCGCCGCCTGGCTGCCTTTCGACGCCGAGGCGCCGGTCGAGCGCATTGCCATCTGCCTCAACGATGCCAGCGCCAAGGGGCTGGTGACGCAGACCGACTGGAAGGCGCGTGCCGCGGCGACGGAACGCACGGTCTGGTGTCCGCAGCAGCTCGCCGAGGCCAGCGACGGACAGGCGATGCCGGCGCGCCCCGCGGGGCTGACCTCCGATCATCCGGCCTATCTGATCTACACCTCGGGCTCGACCGGCACGCCCAAGGCGATCGTCATCAGCCAGCGCAACATCTGCCATTTCCTGCGTTCGGGGAATGCGATCTACGGCATGGGTCCGGAAGACGTGGTCTTCCAGGGCGCTTCCGTCGCCTTCGACCTGTCGATGGAGGAGATCTGGACGCCCTATCTCGTCGGCGCGACCCTGTTCGTCGCGACGCCGCAGATGATGGGCGACGCCGAGAAGCTGCCGGCAATTCTCGCCGAGGCCGGCGTCACCGTGATCGACACGGTGCCGACCCTGCTCGGCATCCTGCCTGCCGACGTGCCCTCGCTGACGCTGATCCTGCTCGGCGGCGAAGCGCTGCCGCCTTCGATCGTGCAGAAATGGTCGAAGCCGGGCCGGCGCATCTTCAACACCTATGGGCCGACGGAAGCGACCGTGGTGGCGACCGCCGCCCCGGTCGAGCCGGGCGAGACCGTCACCATCGGCCGGCCGATCCCGAACTACACCGCCTATATCGTCGATGAAGAGATGAAGCTGACCGGTGTCGGCCAGCAGGGCGAGCTCCTGATCGGCGGGCCCGGCGTCGCCAAGGGCTACCATCTGCGCCCGGAGCTGACGGCCGAGAAGTTCATTCCCAACCCGTTCGGCGGGAGTGGCAGCGACCCGATCCTCTATCGTTCGGGCGATGCCGTCAGTCTCGACGAGAACGGCAACATCGTCTTCCACGGCCGCATCGACGACCAGGTCAAGATCCGCGGCTTCCGGGTCGAGCTCGGCGAGATCGAGACCGCGCTTTCGGACGAGGCCGGCATCAGCCAGGCTGCGGTGGTGCTCCGGACCGATGACGGCATCGAGCGGCTCGTCGCCTTCCTGGTGGGCGAGCCCGGCGTGCAGATCGAGGGCTCGGTGCTGCGGGCGTCGCTGCGCGAAAAGCTGCCGCCCTACATGATCCCGGCGCATTTCGAGCCGGTCGGCTCGCTGCCGCGCATGGTCTCCGGCAAGGTCGACCGCAAGATGCTGAAGGCCGCGCCGCTGACGGCGCCGGCCGCGAGCGGCGAGCAGGAGCCGCCGCGCAACGAGACGGAAGCTGCCCTGCTCGATGCCGCCAAGCGCGTGCTCGGGGCGCAGGCGCTGCCGCTGGAGGCGGATTTCTTCATCGATCTCGGCGGCCATTCGCTGCTGGCGGCGCGCTTCATCTCGATCGTGCGCGAGACGCCGGCCTATGCCGGCATCACCCTGCAGGACGTCTATGGCGCGCGCACCTTGCGGGCGATGGCGGCGCTGCTCGATTCGCGTGGCATCCAGGCGGAGCAGGACCTCTCCTTCACGCCGCCGCCGCTGATGCGCCGCTTCCTCTGTGGATTGGCGCAGGCGGTCGCGCTGCCGATCATCATCAGCCTGTCGACGGCGCAGTGGCTCGGCATCTTCGTCAGCTACATGCTGCTCTCTGGCGAAGAATTGTCGGGGATGGCGCAGGTCTTCGCGCTGCTCGGCATCTATGTCGCGATCACGCTCATCACCGGCTTCATCGCGATCGGCCTGAAATGGCTGGTGCTGGGCCGGACCAGGCCCGGCACCTACCCGCTCTGGGGCGTCTATTATTTCCGCTGGTGGTTCGCCTCGCGCGTCGCCGGGCTCGTGCACATCAAATGGCTGCAAGGCACGCCGGTGATGCGCTTCTACTGGCGCCTGCTCGGCGCCAAGGTCGGACGCGACGTCATCATCTCCGATTACGAGGCTGGCGCGGTCGACCTCGTCGAGCTCGGCGACGGCACGACGCTGGGATCCAAGACCACCTTCGCCAATGCCGAGGCGATCGGGGCCGACTTCATCATCGGCCGCATCACGATCGGCAAGGACGTCTATGCCGGCTCCTCCGTGGTCTTCGGCCATGGCTGCCATATTGGCGACCACGCCGAGATCGGCGACCTCACGGCGATCGCGCCGGGCGCAAAGATCGGCGAGGCCGAGATCTGGGACGGCTCGCCTGCCGGCAAGAAGGGCATGGTCGACCTCGAGGCTCTGCCGCCGCAGGCCGAAGCCAGTTCCGGGCGGCGAGCGGCGATGACGCTGTTCTACGTGGTAATGCTGATCGTGCTGCCGCCGATCAGTCTCCTGCCGATCTTCCCGGCCTTCTGGCTGTTCGACAACATCGACAACTGGATCGCGACCTGGTCCGACGTCAGCTATCTCTGGTACCTGCCGCTCCTGACCTGGCCGACGGCGATCGGGCTCATCACCGTCACGGTCTTCCTGATCGCGGCGCTGCGCTGGGCGATCCTGCCGCGCGTGTCCTCCGGCACCTATTCGATCCATTCCGGCTTCTACGCCCGCAAATGGACGGTGGCGCTGGCGACCGAGGTGACGCTGGAGACGCTGTCGTCGCTGTTTGCGACGATCTACATGCGCTTCTGGTACCGGATGATGGGCGCCAGGATCGGGCAGGGCGCCGAGATCTCGACCAATCTCTCCGGCCGCTACGACATCACCGGGATCGGCGGCGGCAACTTCATTGCCGACGAGGTGATCTTCGGCGACGAGGACATGCGGCGCGGTTATATGCGCCTCGACATGACGCGCACGGGCGAGCAGGTCTTTGTCGGCAACGACGCAGTGGTGCCGCCGGGCACCGTCATCCCCGACAAGGTGCTGATCGGCATCAAGTCGAAGCCGCCGGCGAACGAGTTGATGAGCGCTGGCGACACCTGGTTCGGTTCGCCGCCGATCAAGCTGCCGACCCGCCAGAAGGTCGATCTCGGCGCCGACTGGACCTACAAGCCCTCGCTCGGCAAGAAGCTGGCGCGTGCCGGATTCGAGGCGCTGCACACCTCCTTTCCGGCGATGCTGTTCATCACCTTCGGCACCATCGCCGTCGATCTCGTGCTGCAGCAGAAGATCTTCGACCGCGACTGGGTCGGCCTGGCGTTCGCCTTCATGGGCTGCGCCGTCGTCATCGCGATCACGCAGGCGCTGATCTGCGCGCTGATGAAATGGCTGCTGATGGGCGTCTACAAGCCGGTGATGAAGCCGATGTGGTCGTTCTGGGCGATGCGTACGGAAGCGATCGCGGTGCTCTATTGGGGCCTGGGTGGCAAGGTCCTGTTCGACTATCTGCGCGGCACGCCGTTCCTGCCCTGGTTCCTGCGCCTGTTCGGCGCGCAATATGGCCAGGGCGTCTGGCTGGATTCGACGGATATCACCGAGTTCGACTGCATCAAGGTCGGCGATTTCTGCACCGTCAACGCCCATTCCGCCCTGCAGACCCATCTCTACGAGGACCGGGTGATGAAGGTCGGCAAGGTCACGCTCGGCAAGGGCGTGTGCGTCGGCGCCGGTGCGACCGTGCTCTACGACACCCATGTCGGCGACTACGCCCAGATCGGCCTGCTCACCGTGATCATGAAGGGCGAGAACCTGCCGGCGAACACGCGCTGGGAAGGCGCGCCGGCGGTGCCGGCGGCGGCAGTGCAGCACTGAACGAAGTATGCACTTGTTCTGCAACCCTTGAGTGCAGTAGCTGTCCCGGCCCATCTCGGGCTGGGGGATACCATGACGACCAGGCTTCTTGCCGCGCTTGCGACGACAGCAGTCCTATTGGGCGGCTGCAATGAAACCATCACCCGCACCACCATGGCCGGAAAGCCGGTCGTCGCGGCCGCGGCAGGCAATTATACCTTCAACAGCTGCGAAACCTGGGAGCCGCCGGAGCCCAGCCTCTGGGTCGAACCGAAGCACGGCCGGGTGACGCATGGCCTGCATCGGCTGCCGCTGAAACTTCCCGGCAACCGCTGCGACGGCAGGCTGATCGACTACCGCATCTCGCTCTACACGCCGAACCCCGGTTTCAGGGGGCAGGACAAGTTCACGCTCAAATACGATTCCATCACGAATGATGCCGGCGGCCGTGAAACGCGCAGCCGTGATTTCATCATCGAGGTGAAGTGAGCCGGAGCACGGCGGGTTCCGCCTGCGCCGAAATGCGGCTAAGAGCCTGACGCGTCACCGTGTCAGGCTCTCATGTCCCACAATACCTTCGGCCATCTCTTCCGCGTCACCACCTTCGGCGAGAGCCATGGGCCCGCGATCGGCTGTGTCGTTGACGGCTGCCCGCCGCTGATCCCGCTGAGCGAGGCCGAGATCCAGCGCGACCTCGACAAGCGCCGGCCCGGCCAGTCGCGCTATACGACGCAGCGCCAGGAGCCGGACCAGGTTCGGATCGTCTCCGGCGTCTTCGCGCGGGAGGCCGATGGCGAGCAGGTCACCACGGGCACCTCGATTGGGCTGATGATCGACAATGTCGACCAGCGCTCGAAGGATTATTCCGAGATCAAGGACAAGTACCGGCCGGGCCATGCCGATTTCACCTATGACGTGAAATACGGCATCCGCGACTATCGCGGCGGCGGCCGCTCCTCGGCCCGCGAGACGGCGATGCGGGTCGCGGCGGGAGCGATCGCCCGCAAGGTCGTGCCGGGCATGATCGTGCGCGGCGCCCTCGTCCAGATGGGCCCGCACAAGATCGATCGCGGCAACTGGGATTGGGACGAGGTCGGCAACAACCCGTTCTTCTGCCCGGACGCGAAGGCGGCCGAGCGCTTTGCCGATTATCTCGACGGCATCCGCAAATCCGGCTCCTCGATCGGGGCTGTGCTCGAGATCGTCGCTGAAGGTGTGCCCGCAGGCCTGGGCGCGCCGATCTATGGCAAGCTCGACGCGGAGATCGCCGCGGCGCTGATGAGCATCAATGCGGTCAAGGGCGTCGAGATCGGCGATGGTTTCGGCGCCGCCGAGCTCTCCGGCGAAGAAAACGCTGACGAGATGCGCGCCGGCAATGACGGCAAGCCGCTGTTCCTGTCGAACCATGCCGGCGGCGTCCTCGGCGGCATCTCGACCGGCCAGCCGATCGTGGCGCGCTTCGCCGTGAAGCCGACCTCCTCGATCCTGTCGCCGCGCGCTACGGTGAATCGCACCGGCGGCGAGACCGAGATGTTCACCAAGGGCCGCCACGACCCCTGTGTCGGCATCCGCGCCGTGCCGGTCGGCGAAGCCATGGTCGCTTGCGTGCTCGCCGACCAGTATCTGCGCCACCGCGCCCAGGTCGGCGTAGTCGAGCCGCGCTGGCCGTTCGGGCAGTGAATTTCAGTATCACTGAAAAATTTCTCAGCCTTCATTGATAATGAAGCGAAGCCGTATTAGCTTCACTTCATGAAGCTCGACATCTGGCTCCAGCAAACCAAGACCGCCCGCAGCGCCTTTGCGCGGCAGGTCGGCCTGTCGCCGGCCAGCGTCACGGCGCTCTGCAACGATCCCACTGCCTGGATCTCGCGCGAGAGCGCCGAGCGTATCGCCGCCGCGACCGGCGGCGCCGTCACCCCCAATGATTTTCTGGGCCTGCAGAGCCCGCGCGAGGCTGCCATGACCGCAAGCAATGTCGCCGAGACCGTCGAAGCCTTCGCACGCGGCGAGATCGTCATCGTCACCGATGACGATGACCGCGAGAACGAGGGCGATCTCATCGTCGCCGCCTCGCTCTGCACCCCGGAGAAGATGGCCTTCATCATCCGCAACACCTGCGGCATCGTCTGTGCGCCGCTGACGGCGAACGAGGCGCGCCGCCTGCGGCTCGATCCGATGGTCTCGTCGAACGATGCTCCGCTCGGTACCGCCTTCACCATCACGGTCGACGTCAAGCACGGGCTGACCACCGGCATTTCGGCCGAGCAGCGCACCAACACGGTCAGGGCGCTCGCCAACGGCAATATGGGCGCCGCCGATTTCGTTCGGCCCGGCCATGTCTTCCCGCTGATCGCCAAGGATGGCGGCGTGCTGATGCGCTCGGGCCATACCGAGGCGGCCGTCGACCTCTGCAAGCTTGCGGAATTGCCGCCCGTCGGCGTCATCTGCGAGCTCGCCAATGATGACGGCACGGTGATGAAGGGCGCCCAGATCACCGCCTTCGCCCAGAAGCACGGCCTCAAGCAGATCACGGTCGCCGACCTGATCGCCTATCGCCAGGCGCGCGAGAAGCTGGTCGAGCGCGTGCACTCCTTCCCGGTCAAGACCGAGTTCGGCGAGATGACCGGCCATGTCTATGTGACGCCCTTCGACGACACCCAGCATTTCGCCTTCGTCATGGGCAAGCTCGGCGACGGCGAGAAGGTGCCGGCCCGGCTGCACCGCGCCAATGTCGTCGCCGACGTGCTCGGCGGTGCCTCCTCGATCCAGTGCGTGCTGCGCCGCTTCCAGCAGGAGGGCAAGGGCGTGCTGGTCTATCTGCGCGACGGTTCGGCCGGCGTGCCGATCAAGAGCGTCGAGGATGAAGAAGGTTCGGACGCGCTGCGCTCGCAGCAATGGCGCGAGGTCGGCCTCGGCGCCCAGATTCTGCGCGATCTCGGCGTCGCCTCGATCGTCAACCTGGCGTCCTCGACCCGCGCCTTCGTCGGCCTCTCCGGCTTCGGCATCGAGATCGCCGAGACCGCGCCGCTGGAATGATGGTGGTGGCTAGCCGCGCATCAGCGCGTTGACATGGGCGGCGGTCGATTTCGACAGGCCTTCGAGATCGTAGCCGCCTTCCAGGATCGAGACGAGACGGCCGCCGGCATGGTGGTCGGCGATCTCCATCAACTTCTGCGTCGCCCAGGCGAAATCGGCTTCCTTGAGGTTGATGTTGGCGAGCGGGTCGCGCCAATGGGCGTCGAAGCCGGCCGAGATGATCACGAGATCGGGGCGGAAGGCCTCGAGCCGCGGCAGGATCGCGCTCTCGAAGGCGTCGCGAAACGCGTCCGTTCCGTCGCCGGCCCTGAGCGCGGCGTTGACGATCGTGCCGTGCTCGCCGCGCTCCGACGGCGCGCCGGTGCCGGGATAGAGCGGCATCTCGTGGGTCGAGGCGTAGAGCACGCTGGCGTCGCCCCAGAAGATCTCCTGCGTGCCGTTGCCGTGATGCACATCCCAGTCGACGATGACGACGCGCTCGGCGCCGTGCGTCCGCTGGGCATGGCGAGCGGCGATGCCGGCATTGTTGAAGAAGCAGAAGCCCATCGCCTTGTCGCTCTCGGCATGGTGGCCGGGCGGGCGCATGGCGCTGAAAGCGTTGGTCGCGCGCCGGGTCATGACCTCGTCGACGGCATGCACGGCGGCGCCGACGCCGTGCAGCGCTGCCGAAAGCGTGCCGGGCGACATGATGGTGTCGGCGTCGACCTGGACCATCCCCTCCTGCGGCGCGGCCTCGACGATCGCCTGCGCATAGGCGGCGGGGTGGCAGAGCGCGACTTGGGCGAGCGTGCCTTCGGGCGCATCGACGCGCTGAAGCAGTGCGAATCGCTCTTCCTCCAAGGCCTGCTCGACGGCGCGAATCCGGTCAGCGCGTTCGGGATGACCCGGCGGCGTGACATGGCGAAGGCTGGAAGGATGGCTGATCAGCAGCGTCGTCACGCGCAAGTCTCCGATAGTCGCGAAGCTTTCCAAACGGGGTAGCCCGCAAGCGTGACCATATTGTCACTGCAATGCAGCAAGACGCCAGAGCAGGTGCTGAACTTCATTGCCTGCGAGTCATTTGCGCCGTAAGACCAGCTTGTGTTCGACCCGGGCCGTGTCTCGTCGGGTCACCGTTTTTTAACGATGCATTCATCATAACGAGCACCGTTTCGGTGCCGGCGGTGGACCCCATGAAGCAGACTCTCGTTACGGTGCTCGGCCTGTCGGTGCTTCTCGGCGCCTGCCAGTACAAGACGGTCCATGCGCCGTCGCTGTCGGCACGCGACGCCGAATACATGGCGCTCGTGCCGAATTTCGAGACGCAGCTGACGCATCTGCCTTACGAGATCACCGACCCGACCGGCGAAGAGCCTGGCACGATCATCGTCGATACCACCGAAAAGTTCCTCTACTTCGTCCTGCCGAACAAGAAGGCGATCCGCTACGGCGTCGCGACCGGCGACGAGGCTTTCGGCTGGACCGGCACTGCGGTGATGCAGCGCAAGGCCGAATGGCCGCGCTGGACGCCGCCGGCCGAGATGATCGCGCGCTGGCCACATCTGGCGCCGCGCGCCGGTGGCATGGAGGGCGGGCCGGACAATCCGCTCGGCGCCCGCGCCCTCTATCTCTACCAGAACGGCAAGGACACGCTCTACCGCATCCACGGCACCAACGAGCCGGAGACGATCGGCCGCTCGGCCTCGTCCGGCTGCATCCGGATGCGCAATATCGATGCGATCGACCTCTACAACCGCGCTGCGGTCGGCGGGAAGGTCATCGTCCGGTAAGGACACCAAGCTTCATCGTCATTGCGAGCCCCCGGGTCTTGCCTTCGGCAAGCCCGAGGACAGGCTCCGCGAAGCAATCCAGGGGCGATAGAGCGAGCCCTTCTGGATTGCTTCGTCGCTTGCTCCTCGCAATGACGGCGATGTTCAGCCCAGCTCGATCAGGACGATTTCCGGCGGTGCGCCCAGCCGCAGCGGCATCTTGCTGCTGACGCCGAGGCCGGCCGAGACGATGAGGTTGCGGCCGTTCTCGACGATATGGCCATAGGCGTAGCGGTTGCCATAGCGCGACGGCACCACGGGTGACCAGCCGAACAGCCTGACCTGCCCGCCATGGGTGTGGCCCGACACGGTCAGAGCGATGTCCGCCGGCGTGCGTGCGAAGATGTCGGGCTCATGCGCCATCAGGATCAGCGGCGCATCGTCGGTGACCATTGCGAGCGTGCCTGCGAGGTCGTCGATGCCGCGATGGGCCCTGCCTGCTCCCGGCGGCTGCAGCCAGCGCGGGAAGGCCCATTGATCGCCGAGGCCGGCGAGCCAGATCGGCCCCGCCGCGGTATCGAGCTTGAGCGCCTGGTTTTCCAGCACCGCAATGCCGGCCGCTGCCAGCGCCGCGCCGGCCAGTGTCGGGCCGCGGCGCGCGCTCTGGGCGCGCTCGTCGTGCCACCAATCGTGATTGCCGAGCACGGCAAAGCAGCCGTTCGGCGCCTGCAAGCGGGCGAGCTCCGCCGCCCATTCGGCCGGTCGCGGATCGCCTGGGTGCCAGTCGCGGCTGGCGACGAAATCGCCGAGCAGGAGGACGAGGTCCGGTTTCAGCAGATTGGTCTGGTCGACGATCGCACCGACGCGCGAGACCGGCATATGTCCGCTGCCGACATGGAGATCGCTGAGAACGGCGAGACGCAGCCGCTTGCCGTCAGGCCAGCGGGCCGGCCGGAGCCTGTAGCGGGTCACATCCTGGCGAGCCGGCTCCCAGGCATAGGCGTAGCTGCCGAGCCCGAAGCCGGACAGAAAAAGACCGGCGAGAGTTTGAAGAACTCTGCGCCGGTCAAGCATTCTGGGTCTCAGTCGGAGGTCGTCGTATCAATCTTCGAAACCGTTGCGCAGGAGCGCCGGAACGTCCCTGTGCTGCGAGGTCAACGCGGCCGGGGCCCAGCGGGTTCCCGCGACAATGGCAGGAATCGCGATCGGGCGGAAGCGCGATGCATAGGCCTCACGTGCGCTGGCATCATGGAAGCTGGCGGTACGGTGCGCGGGGTGGCGCGGCTTATGCGTAGACATGATCCTCGGTTTCCAGTTGTGGCGCCGGCGGTTCCTGGGCCGCCAGCACCGGCAATGTCGCTGCCGATCAGGTCGGGCCGGCGGCGGCATCATGAAATTCTCGTGACGTTTTTCGTGTCACACCGAGGCTTTGGTCAGCTTTGGCACAGTTTCGCGGGAGGGGGCGCAAACAAGTACTGACCGCTCTTTCCCGTCATGGCCGGGCTTGTCCCGGCCATCCACGTCTTCCCTTGTCGCATGCGGTACCCAAGACATGGATGCTCGCCACAAGGGCGAGCATGACGGTCCTGGTTCCTGCGTCTTCGCTTAGCCCGCGAGCAGGCCTTCGGCCTTGACCCAGTCGAGCGTCTTGGCGAGCGCCCGCTCATAGCGGTCGAACATCTCGCCGATCTCGGCCTCCGTGATCACCAGCGGCGGGCAGAAGGCGACGCGGTCGCCGCCCATGGCACGCAGGATCAGGCCCTCGTCCTGGGCGAAGGAGACCGACTTGGCCGCCACGGCCTTCTTGGCCTCGAACTGCGCCTTGCTCGCCTTGTCCTTGACGAGCTCGACGCCGCCGATCAGGCCGACGCCGCGGGCTTCACCGACCAGCGGGTGTTCGGCGAGCTTGCCAAGGCGCTGCAGGAAGGTCGGCGCGATCTTGCGGACATGCTCGATGATCCGGTCGCGCTGGTAGATCTCCAGCGTCTTGACCGCGACGGCGCAGCCGACGGGGTGGCCGGCATAGGTGTTGCCATGGCCGAAGGTGCCGATCTTCCTGCTCTGGTCGACGAGGACCTCATAGACCGGCTCGTTGATGAGCACGGCGCTGAGCGGGAAATAGGCCGAGGTCAGCGCCTTGGCGCAGGAGAGCGTGTCGGCCTTCATCTTGTAGGTCGTCGTGCCGAACATCTCGCCGGTACGGCCGAAGCCGGTGATGACCTCGTCGGCGATGAACAGGATGTCGTATTTCGCCAGCACGGCGTTGATCGCCTCGAAATAGCCCTCCGGCGGGGTGACCGCGCCGCCGGCGCCCATCACCGGCTCGGCGATGAAGGCTGCGACCGTGTCCGGCCCCTCGCGCTGGATCATCTCGTCGAGCTCGGCGGCGAGCCTGGCAGAGAAGTCGAGCTCGCTCTCGCCCGGTTGCGCGAAGCGGTAATGATGCGGGCTGGAGGTGTGCAGGATGCCGGGGAGCGGCAGGTCGAAATCGGTGTGGTTGGCCGGCAGGCCGGTCAGCGAGGCCGAGGCGACGGTGACGCCGTGATAGCCCTTCAGCCGCGAGATGATTTTCTTCTTCTTGGGCCGGCCGAGCGCATTGTTCATGTACCAGACCAGCTTGACCTGGGTGTCGTTCGCATCCGAGCCGGAGGCGCCGTAGAACACCTTGGAGATCGGCACCGGGGCGATCTCCTTCAGCTTCTCGGCCAGCTCGATCGCCGGGTCGTGGCTGCGGCCGGAGAAGATATGGGTGAAGGGCAGCTTCTTCAGCTGCTCATAGGCGACGTCGCAGAGCTCCTCGTTGGAATAGCCGAGCGAGGTGCACCAGAGCCCGGCCATGCCCTCGATATAGTCCTTGCCGGAGACGTCGTAGACATAGACGCCCTTGCCGCGCTCCAGCACCAGCGGGCCGACCTCACGATGCACCGCCAGATTGGTGTAGGGGTGGACGAGGGTCTCGATGTCGCGGACGGCGAGGTTGGTCAGCATTTCCGGCTCCCGATGCTTATGCGTCGTTTATGCGAGCATAGACCGCGCCCCGCGCAAGCACTGAGCGATTTTCCTGCAGAGCGGGGCAGAGTCTGGCGCGGGACGGGCCCGGCTCGTCGGAATCTTGAGGTGGCTCATCCCGGAGTTCTTGGTCATCCCGGACAAGCCGCGTCAGCGGCGCCGATCCGGGATCCATTCCTGAACGGTTCCGGCATGGATCCCGGGTCTACGCTTCGCTTCGCCTGGGATGACGAGGTGCTTCAAGTGGAATTGAAAGGGCGGTTTCTTTCCTTCGAACGCTTCCAAACGGTCTTGCCAGCCGCCGCGACGATGCGCATGGTTCCGCGCTCTTCGAAGAGGTCAGGCATGATCGACCCCGCCCGCATGGTAAACCAGCCGGCTCCCGGCCGCGATTGCGGCAGCTGCACGCTCTGCTGCAAGGTCTATGACGTGCCGGCGGTCGAGAGCGTCGCCGGTAGCTGGTGCAAGCACTGCCTGCCTGGCCGGGGCTGCGGCATCCATGCGACACGGCCGGATCATTGCCGCGCCTTCTTCTGCCTCTGGATGACCCAGACCTTCCTCGGTCCGGAGTGGAAGCCCGACAAGGCCCGCTTTGTGCTGACGATGGACCCGGCGACGAACTGGCTGTTCGTCCAGCTCGATCCCGGCGCGCCGCAGGCCTGGCGCAAGGAACCCTATCTGCCGCAGTTGCGCCGCTGGGCCGCAGCCGGCAATCGCCCGGTGATCGTCTTCCTCAACAAATCGGCGACGGCAGTCATGCCGGACCATGACGTACCGCTTGGTATACTCGCTGCGGATGAACGGCTGGTGCTGCGCGAGGAGCTCGCCGGCGGGCGGCCACGCGTGACGGTGGCGAAGGTCAAGGCCGCGGCGTGAGCGAGCCGGGCCGGCCGATGCTGCATCACCTCTCCCTCGGAGTGGCCGATATCGAGCGAGCCGTCGCCTTCTACGATGCCGTGCTCGCGCCGCTGGGTTACGTCCGCGTCTGGAGCGATCTCAGGCCCGGCGAGAGTAATCAGGCCGTTGGCTACGGTGTTGCGGGTGGCGGCGACGCGTTGGCATTGAAGCACTGTCCGGACGGCCAGCGGCCGCCGGGGCCGGGATTCCATGTCGCCTTCGCGGCTTCCAGCCGAGCGGCCGTCGATGAATTCCATCGCGTGGCGCTGCAGCATGGCGGGCGCGACAACGGCGCCCCGGGGGTGCGGGCGCATTACGGCCCGCATTACTATGCGGCGTTCGTCATCGATCCTGATGGCCACAATATCGAGGCCGTGTTCAACACGGCGATATGATGAGCCCTGAGCAGGAGATTCCCTTGAGCAAGCGGGCGCGCGATTACGGCCTGGTCTGCGGCTCGCTGCCGCCCGGCCCGCTCAATGCGATCACCGATGTCGCCGGCGTCACCGTCGGCCATTGC
This sequence comes from Allobosea sp. NPDC055332, assembly GCF_053645455.1. Taxonomy (NCBI): domain Bacteria; kingdom Pseudomonadati; phylum Pseudomonadota; class Alphaproteobacteria; order Hyphomicrobiales; family Alloboseaceae; genus Allobosea; species Allobosea sp. NPDC055332. Next base: position 753,643 of record NZ_JBSHMO010000004.1, read on the forward strand.
ACGATCCGCGAGGGCGATATCCGCACCGGCTTCACCGCGGTGCTGCCGCATGGCGGCGACCTCTTCCGCGAGAAGGTCAGGGCCGGGGTCGAGGTGATCAACGGCTTCGGCAAGAGCGCCGGGCTGATGCAGCTCGCCGAGCTCGGCCAGATCGAGACGCCGCTCCTGCTCGGCAACACTTTTTCGGTTGCGACGGGAATCGAGGCGCTGGTCGGGCGCGCTCTCGCGGCCAACCCCGAAATCGGCCGCAGCACCGGGACGGTCAATTCGTTGGTGCTCGAATGCAATGACGGCTTCCTCTCCGACATCCGGGCCCGGCGCCTGACGGTCGCCGATGCGGAAGCGGCACTTGATGCGGCGAGCGGCGGATCGGTGGAGGAGGGCGCGGTCGGCGCCGGCACCGGCATGAGCGCCTTCGGCTTCAAGGGCGGCATCGGCAGCGCCTCGCGCCTGATCGAACTCGATGGCCGCAGTTTCACCGTCGGCGTGCTGGTGCAGGCGAATTTCGGCAATGCCGGCGATCTCGTCCTGCCCGATGGCCGCCGTCCGGTGCCGCCCGAGCAAGGCCCCCAGCCGCCGGAGCGCGGCTCGGTGATCATCATCCTGGCGACCGACCTGCCATTGGAGAGCCGGCAGCTCGCCCGCATCGCCCGGCGCTGCGGCGCCGGGCTGGCGCGGCTTGGCGCCTTCTGGGGCAATGGCAGCGGTGACATCGCCATCGCCTTCTCGACGGCAAGCCGGATTGCCCATCACGACGAAGCCGATCTCGTCCCGCTGACGGCGCTCAACGAGAACCGGATCGACCTGCCCTTCCGCGCTGCCGCGGAGGCGACGCAGGAGGCGGTGCTGAACGCCATGCTCGCCGCGCCGGAAACGATCGGCCGCGACGGCAACCGCCGGCCGTCGCTGGCGGATTGGTTGGAGGCTCAGGCCGCGGCGACCGGCGGCACACGATAGCCGCCGCCCACCCTCTCCAGCATCGCTCCGACCGCGATCGCCGTCCGGTCCTCGCCGAAGGGCGCGATGATCTGGACGCCGGTCGGCAGACTAGCCGGCGAGAACCCGACTGGCGCGCTCAGCGAAGGCAGATCGGAGCCGGTGGCGAGGCTCGCCCAGCACAGGAAGTCGAGATAGGGCCGCTCCACGCCGTCGATGTCGAGCCGGCGGGCGTGGAAATCCGGCAGGTGGTCGTGTTTCTGCGCGGCGACCGGCGCAGGCGGACAGAGCAGCACATCATAGCTCTGGAAGAAGCGGGCCCATTGCCGCTTCAGTGCGAGGCGGCGCTGGTGGAGCTGCTGGTAGAGGCCGGGCGTCATCCGGGCGCCGCGGGCCTGCAGCGCCTGATGCGAGAGATCGCCGGGAGCGAATTTCGCCGCTTGCGCCTGGATGCGGGCGCGCACTTTTGGCGGCAGGCCATAGGCGACGACGGCGTGGTTCAGGAGCGCATAGACCTCATAGGCCTCGCTGAAGCGAAAGCCGGGGCGGGCGGTCTCGTCGACGGTCGCGCCGGCTTCGGCGAGGCGCCGGCCGGCTTCGCGCACGGTGTCCGAGACCTCCTTCGTCACCGGCGCGAACGGCTCCTGTGCCCAGAGCGCGACCCGCAGGCCTTTTGCCTCCGTCCTGCGCGGGGCGGGCAGGGCCGCTCCCGCGACATTCGGATCGCGCGGGCCGATCAGGACAGGCAGGATCAGGTCGAGGTCTTCCGTCGCCCGCGTGATCGGGCCGGCGACGACGAGGTCGGCATTGCGCAGGGTGCGCCGCTCCGGCGGCGGCGGGATCAGGCCCCAGGTCGAGACCAGGCCCCAGCTGGTCTTGAGCCCGAAGACGCCGCAGGCCTGCGCCGGCCAGCGGATCGAGGAGCCGAGATCGGAGCCGAGCTCGAAGGCGCTCATCCCGGTGGCGACGGCGACGGCCGCGCCGCCCGAAGAGCCGCCGGGCGAATAGTCGGGATTCCAGGGATTGCTGGTGACGCCATGGGCGGGATTGTAGCTCTGGAAGTCGCCGGAGAAGACCGGGACCATGGTCTTGCCGAGAATGACCGCGCCGGCGGCGCGCAGGCGAGCGACGGCGGCGGCATCCTCCTGCGGGATGCACTCCTTATAGGCCGGCAGACCGCCCGAAGAGGGCAGGCCGGCGACGTCGAAGGCGTCCTTGATCGTGATCGGCAGGCCTTCAAGTGGCCTCGCTTCGCCGGCTGCGATGCGTCGATCCGATTCCGCTGCCATCGCGCGAGCCGCTTCGCGATCCTGCGCGACGATGGCATTGAGGGAGGGATTCAGCGCGTCGATGCGGGCGAAGGTTGCTTCGAGCAGTTCCGTGGCAGTGAAGTGGCGGGCCAGCAAACCGGCGCGCAGGCTCGTGGCGGAGGCGGTGAGATCAATCGAGGCCATCGGGAGGTCCGGCGGGGGGGACTCAAGTCGTAGAGCATTGCGGCAGGCGGCGGAACCGCACCCGTCATGGTCGGGCTTGTCCCGACCATCCACGTCTTTCCCCACGCAATGCGGAGTTCAAGACGTGGATGCTCGCCACAAGGGCGAGCATGACGGAGTGGATGAGACACTGCCTTGGCAGCGCTCAACCCGCCTTCCGCTGCTCCATCGTCCTCAGGAAATCCTCGCCATCCCTCACTCCGAGCTCGTAGGCGAAGCGGATGCCGTCCCAGTTGCGGATGGTGAACTGGCTGACCGGGATCACCTGCGAGGGCCGGACATAAGTGCGGTTCTGGACCTGCGGCACTTCGGCGAAAGGCCGCGTCAACAGGACGAGCGTCTGCTCGCCGGCCGCTTCCATCTCGGCGAGCGCCCAGGCCGGGGCGCTGTCGACAAGGCCGCCATCGAGCGCGGCGCGGGCGCCGATATGGCCCGCCGGCATGAAGGGCGGCACGGCGGCGCTCGCCATCAGCGCGTCGACCAGCTGCTCGGGATCGACGCAGTCGGCAATGCGGACCAGATCGGGCCGGAAGCCGAGTTTCCGGCCCACGGTCGGGTGCACCGGACGGCGGAAACGCTTCTCGAGCTGGTAGGCGCCGATGCCGATGGTGGTGATGACGGGCAATGGCCAGAAGCGCGGCGGCCGCGAGATCGCGATCAGGAAATCGGCCTGGGCTTTCAGCGCCGCCAGCCGCTCGGGTGTGAACAAGGTCGCGAGCATGCTGCGATACATCTCGGCGACCGGGAAGAGCCTGCCGCCACGGCGGAAAGCGGCCCAGTCGACCTCGGAGGTGCGGCCAATGCAGGCCTCGCGCAGCATCTCGCGCACGGTCGGGCCGACACCGAGCGCGTTGTAGAGCATGGCGCCGGCCCCGGCGCTGGCGCCGACGATGCGGCGCGGCTTCAGGCCGATATGCGGCGCGACGGTCTCATAGAAGCCGCCCTGCCAGTAGCAGCGGTTGCCACCGCCGGCATAAGCCAGACCGGCGAACATCAGGGCGCGTCGATGGCGCGGGCGCGCTCGCGCCAGGCCAGCACCAGCCGGTCGAGCTCGGCGAGATCTTCCGTCGGCAATTTGCCGAGCGTCTGCGCGACATAGTCGCGTTGCGTCGCCATGCCGGCCTCGGCGAGGCGGCGGCCTTCGGCAGTGAGGTGCATGGCGTAGGAGCGCCGGTCGCCGACGATGGCGCGGCGCTCGACCAGTCCGGCCTGCACAAGTCGGTCGACCAGGCCGGAGACATTGCCCTTGGTGACGTAGAGGCGCTCGGCGAGCTCGCTCTGGCTGATGCCCTCGCGCTCGGTCAGGGTCGAGAGCAGGTCGAATTGCGGGATGGAGAGGCCGAGCTCGCGGATGCGCGCCGTCATCTGGCCGAGCATGCGCTGGTGCAGGCGCATGAAGCGGAACCAGACGCGATCCGGCTCGATGGGTTCCGGGGCGGGGACTGGGCGCGGCACTGACAAGGCGTTCGTTCCCTAGGATGGTTTACTTATAAACTAACTCATCTCGCAAGCGGACGCGAGGGCTTTCGCCGCGAGCCGTCCGCTGGCTATGCTGCCAAAAAGCGAAGCAAGACGACAGGGAGAAACGCATGCTCGGGCTGATGCAGAATTGGCCGCTGCTGATCCACCGGATCATCGACCACGCGGCGATCCAGCATGGCACGCGCGAAGTCGTCTCCCGCAGCGTCGAAGGCCCGATCCGGCGCACGACCTATGCCGAGATCCGCCAGAGTGCGCTGAAGATCGCCAAGCGGCTGACGCAGGAGGGCATCCGCCTCGGCGACCGCGTCGCGACCCTGGCCTGGAACACCGATCGGCATCTGGCGCTCTGGTACGGCATCAGCGGCATGGGCGCGATCACTCACACCGTCAATCCGCGGCTATTCCCGGAGCAGATCGCCCAGCTGATCAACCATGCCGAGGACCGTCTGCTCTTCCTCGACCTGACCTTCATTGGGCTGGTCGAGGGCCTGCAGGACAAGCTGCCGAGCGTCGAGCGCTACATCGTCCTGACCGACGCGGCGCATATGCCGGAGACCTCGCTCCGGAACGCCGTTGCTTACGAGGACTGGCTCGCCGAGGCCGATGCCGATTTCGCCTGGACCGCGTTCGACGAGAACACTGCGGCCGGGCTCTGCTACACCTCGGGCACGACGGGCGGGCCCAAGGGCGTGCTTTATTCGCACCGCTCCAACGTGCTGCACGCCATGGCCTGCGCCCAGCCTGACTATATGGGCCTGTCGGCGCGCACCGTGGTGATGCCGGTGGTGCCGCTCTTCCATGCCAATAGCTGGTCACTGGCCTTCTCGGCGCCGATGACTGGGGCGAAGCTGGTCATGCCCGGCATGAAGCTCGATGGCGCCTCGCTGCTGGAGCTGCTCAACGGCGAGGGCGTGACGCTGACCGCGGCGGTGCCGACAGTCTGGCTCGGCCTGCTGCAGCATCTGGAAGCGACCGGCGGCAGGCTCGACACGCTGAAGCGCGTGGTGATTGGCGGCTCGGCCTGCCCGCGGGCGATGACCGAGGCCTTCGAAAAGAAGTACGGCGTCACCGTCGACCATGCCTGGGGCATGACCGAGATGAGTCCGATCGGTTCGTTCTGCTCGATCAAGCCGGTCTATTCCGAGCTCGAAGGCGAGGCGCTCTACGACCTCAAGGTCAAGCAGGGGCATCCGCAGTTCACCGTCGAGTTTCGCCTGACCGATGATGACGGCAGGAACCTGCCCTGGGACGGCAAGACCTTCGGACGCCTGAAGGTGCGCGGGCCGGCCGTCGCCGGTGCCTATTACCGGCACGATCAGCCGATTTTGGACGAGCACGGCTTCTTCGACACCGGCGACGTCGCGACCATCGACCCCCACGGCTACATGCAGGTCACCGACCGCTCCAAGGACGTGATCAAGTCGGGCGGTGAATGGATCTCCTCGATCGAGCTCGAAAACCTCGCCATCGGCCATCCCGATGTCGCCGAGGCGGCGGTGATCGGGGTCGCCCATCCGAAATGGGACGAGCGGCCGCTGCTGGTGATCGTGCCCAAGCCCGGCCGGTCGCCCGGCCGCGAGGAGATGCTTGCCTTCATGACCGGCAAGGTCGCGAAATGGTGGCTGCCCGACGATGTCGTGCTGGTCGAGGCGATCCCGCACACGGCGACAGGCAAGATCCAGAAGACGGCGCTCCGGGAGATGTTCCGGGAGTATCGGCTGCCGGGGTGAGGGGCCGATTGGGCATCCGGGTAGGCGTCGAAGCGGAGAGAGCGAATGGAATTCCTCCTTGTCTTCGCGTTTCTTGCTCTGTTCAGCGCCAGCGCGCTGGTCGGCATCGCCTTGCGCAAACGCCTGCATGAGCGCCACCTGACCAGCGAGAACATGGATTCGATCAGGCTGGTCACCGGCCTGATGGTCACCTTCGCCGCGCTCATCCTCAGCCTGCAATTATCGACGGCGCGAAGCCGCTTCGACGTCACGAGCGGTCACCGTTCGGCCTATGCCGCGCGTCTGGCCAATCTCGACCAGTGCCTGCGCTTGTTCAAGGAGGCGGCCGACCCGCTCAGGCTGAAGCTGCGGCAGTACACGGCGGCGGTGATCGCCAGTACCTGGCCGCACGAGGCGGCGCCCGAAGTCGCAGGCATGCCCGATACGCGCGGCATGGCCGTTCGCGGTGAGGATCGGACGCTGTCGCGGTTGATGAGCGATATCGGCGCAGATGTGGACGCCCTGCCAACCACGGGCCTCGAACATTCCGCGACCCGCTGCCGCGCGGCCTATGCCGAGGTCTCATCCGCCAGGTGGAACGTCATCGAGGATGCGATCGCCCCGTCCGGCGACTTCTTCGTCGGTATCCTGAGCTTCTGGCTCAGCCTGGTCTTCCTGAGCTTCGGCCTGCAGATCCCGCGCCGCGCGCTCAGCGCCGCTGTTCTGATAATCGGCGTGCTCTCCGTCTCCAGCATCATGTTCGTGATCGTCGATCTCGGCCTGCCCTATCAGGGGGTGTTCCACGTCCCCAGCGCGGCGATGCGCGAGGCTCTCGCCGACATGGTGCGATAGGGGCCACAGGCCGAACTCCTCCGAGGATGACGAGCGCTGGAGAACCCAAGCCTGCGACTGGGCGGGTTCGGCCGTCACGCTGCTTCCGGTATCGGAGCCCCTTCGTTGCGTTGCCTGTAGAACTGAAGAAATTCTCTGGGCGGCAGGGCCTTGGAGTAGAGCCAGCCCTGCGCGAATTCGACACCGGCGGCTTTCAGATAGGCTGCCTGCTCCGCCTTCTCCACACCTTCCGCCACGACGACGAATGTCAGGGTATGCGCCATGTCGATGATGGATGGCGTCACGATGCTCGTCGCAGCCTCGCGGCCGATGGCGTCGATGAATGACTTGTCGATCTTGAGTGCATTGAGGGGCAGGCTTTCCAGAAGGGACAGGCTGGAATACCCCGTTCCAAAATCGTCGATCGCGATGGTGTGCCCAAGTTGCCGTGCCCGCTCGAGCGTAGCGCGAGCCGCATCGGCTTCGATGAAGCTGCGCTCGGTCGCCTCGAGCCAGATTTGCGCCGGGTCGACCTGGGCTTTCTCGAGGGCGGGGGACAGCACGTCCAGGAAGCGGCCGCTCTGGATGTCTTCGGCCGAGATGTTGATCGCGATGTGCAACGAAGGATCGGAACGCAGCGCCATCTTCATGTCTTCCAGCACCTGCGCGATCATGATGTCGGTCACGGGTGCGATCATGTGATGGTCTTCAGCGTAGGTGATGAAGAGATCCGGCCGGACCCAGGTACCGTCCGGTTTGGGCCACCGGATGAGCGCTTCAGCTCCAACGCATCTGCCGGTCGCAAGCTCGATGATGGGCTGATAGTGCGCCACGAACTCGCGGTAGGCGATTCCTGTCTTGAGCTCGCCTGCCAGCGACATGCGCTGGCGCGATGCCCAGATGATCAATGCGATGATGCTCGCCGACATCGCCACGCCGATCGGGATGAGTTTCCAAAGCTCGCTATCGGTGCGCCAGGCGACGACGCTGTGGTCCGAGATGGCGAAAGCAATGAAATCAGCGCTGCGTAGCGATGAGAACACCTTCTGGCCAGTTGTCCCACTGGTCTGCTCCAGCGAGAGCTGCCGTACCAGAAGGGGATCGGCCTGTTCTGACAAAGCGAGCAGTCTGCCGTCATGTGTGGCGATCCCGATGACCATCGGGGTATCGTGCAGGACGTCGATCAAGCGCTCCTTCTTGATGAGTGCCTGGTAAGGCCCGTGTGCGACCGCAACCATAGCGGCGGAGGGTGGCTGCAATGTCGGCCCCGAACCTATGACGAGGCCAAAACCTTCCGACAGGCCGATATCCGGCTTTCGCATCGGCTCGGGGCTCGTCGAGGGACCCCAGCTGTCGCAAATCAAGCTTCCATCTTTGAAAACAGCGATTTCCTCCACGGAGAGGACATCCGTGGTCACTTGCCGCAACCGCTCCAGGTGGGGCGGTGAACACAGCACATGATTTTCCATCACCAGCCGGCGCAAGGCACTCTTGGCTCGCGTGACTGCCAAGTCAGCCCGCTGCAAGGTCCACCTCGCGTAGTCCTTCAAATGGACGCGTTCGATCGCGATGGCCCGCTGTTGCGACAGGTAATAGGCGGCTGCCAGAGGCAGCAGGCCCAAGCTGATGCCCAGCCCAATCGCGACAGGCAGGATCAAGCGGCGGCGCATCAAACTACCTTTCCGGATATCCTGCGAGATATTCTAGCAGGTATTCGCGCGATATTCAGTTTGATTGCCTTTATGAAATTATATAATTTACTGAAACGGCTCGGTAACCGTAAGGAAGCTGTCTGTGGCCGAGGAGTTATCGGGCCGAGGATCGCGGGGAGCGGGGGTGAGTGCAACGCGGCGGATCAAATCGCGGCGAGGAAGCGCTCGATCGCTGCAACCAGCGTCGTCTCCGCCTCGCGATGCGGGACATGGCCGATCCCGGCCAGGATCAGCGCCTCGCCGCGCCCTTCGGCAATGCGCTTCGGGTGGCGGGTCGAGCCGTACTCATCGAGTTCGCCATGGACGGCGAGGACGGGGCAGCGCACGCCGGCCAGAGGCTGGTCGAGCGCCCAGTCCGCGAAGGCGGGCGAGAGCCAGGTCCCGATCCAGGCGTCGAGCACCCAGGGCGTCTTGTCGCCGTGATAGCGCGCCAGCCGGGCACGGTTGCCTGCGTCCTGGAAATCGCGTTGCGCCACCCTGATCCCGGCGAGCGTCCTGTCCTCGATGAAGGTCTGGGCGGCGATGGTGACGAGAGCCCGGCAGCGCTCGGGCCAGCGCGCCGCGGTCTCGATCGCCATGCCGCCACCGACGCTGTGGCCACAGACGATGAAGTCGCCGATGCCGAGCCGGTCGCAGAGGATGGGAACCACGCTTTCCGCCTCGTCCGCGACGAAGCCGGTGCCGAGCTTTCCCGGATGCGGATCGGAGCGGCCGAAGCCGAGGCGGTCATAGGCGACGACGCGCCGGCCGGTCGCCGCCGCCAGCTTTTCGGGGAAGCTGCGCCAGAGTTCGATGCAACCGAGCGAGTCGTGGAAGAGCAGGATCGGCGCGCGCCGGCTCGCTTCAGGAGCAGATGGCGTCCAGCTGCGGGTGAACAGGTGGCGGTCGCCGAACCGGAGCAGGGCATCCCCTTGGTCGATGGTCGTCACTCGGGCGGGCTCTGCCGGCAGTTGTCAGGGCAGTCATTCTGCCTGTGGCTTCGGCTTGTCCGCAAGGATGCCGGCCACCCCGGAGGGCGGCCGGCGGGTTGCTCAGAATTCCGCCCAGCCGCTGTCGCCGCGCTTGCCGGCATTGGCGACCTTGCGCGGTGCAGGGCTGAAGGCGGTCGCAGCGAGTTGCTGGAGGCGCTGCGGTTCGGCTGCTGCGGGCTTGAGCCTGGCGGCCGAGCGGGCCGGGGCGGCATGACGCGAAGTCGCCCCGGCGGCGACGCCGTCGCTTCCGGTCTTGAAGGCCGCGACGAGATCGTTGAGCTGCGTGATGCGCTGATTGAGCGCATTGGCGCTGGCGGCGCTCTGTTCGGAGAGAGCGGCGTTCTGCTGGGTCATCTCGTCCATATGGGCGACGGTCTGGCTCATCTCCTCGATGCCGTTGGCCTGCTCGGCCGCGGCGGAGGAGATGTCGCCGATGGTCGAGGCGACCTTCTGCGACGCCGCCAGGATCTGCGTCAGCGCGTCACCGGCCTGGCGGACCAGCTTGACGCCCTCGCCGACCTCGACGTTCGAGGAGGAGATCAGGGTCGAGATGTCCTTGGCAGCCTCGCCCGAGCGCTGGGCAAGGGTGCGCACCTCGGAGGCGACGACCGCGAAGCCCTTGCCGGCATCGCCGGCGCGGGCGGCTTCTACGGCAGCGTTGAGCGCCAGCAGGTTGGTCTGGAAGGCGATGTCGTCGATCACGCGCGTGATGTCGGAGATCTTCTTCGAGGCGTCCTCGATCCGGGCCATGGCTGCAACCGCCTTGCCGGCGATCTCGCCGCCGCCCTCGGCGGCGCGCATCGCTTCCTCGGCAGTGGTGGCCGCCTGGCGCGAGGCCTGAGCCGAAGCCTTGACGGAAGCCGCGAGCTCCTCGGTCGTCGCGGCGCTCTCTTCCAGCGAGGAGGCCTGCTCCTCGGTCCGCTTGGAGAGATCATCCGCGCCGGTCGCGATCTCCCGGGCCGAGAGCCCGACATCGGCAGAGGTGAGCTGGATGGTCCGGACGGTCGAGGACAGGCGCTCGACGGTCTCGTTGACCGCCGCCTTCAGCTCGCCGAAGCGGCCGCGATACTGGGTGGCGATGTCCTGCGTCAGGTCGCCCTCGGCGACGCGCTGGAGCACGGCGACGAACTCGGTCGTGGCGCTGTCCACCACGGCGTTGATCTCGTTGATGCCGGCGACGAGCTTCTGCATCTGCTCATCGGCATCGTCGATCTCCAGCCGGGCCGAGAAGTCGCCATCGGCCGCGGCGGCTACGACCTCGCCGACATCGGAGACGACGCGCGACATCGCCTCCGCTGCGGCCAGGCGCCGGGCCGCATTGGCCTGCTGCTCACGCTCCAGGTCGCGCATGGCGCGCAGATTGTCCTGGAAGACCTTGAGGGCCTCGACCATGTCGCCGATTTCGTCCCTGCGCTGGGCGGCAGGAACGACGGTCTCCAGGTCGCCGGTGGCCAGCTGTCGCATGGCCTGCGTCGTGGCCTTCAGCGGCCGCGTGACGCCCCGGACGATCACGTTCAGCGCAAACAGCAGAGCTCCGAAGGCGATCAGAGCGATCAGGCCCATCACCACCGTCGAGCGCTCATAGGCGTCCTGCACCGCTTGCCCCGCGCTGCGAGCGACGCGTTGCTGCAGGGCGACGAGATCGCTGACCTTGCCGGTGATCGGATCGATCGCGGCATACATTTCCTTGGCCGTGAACTCCTTCAGCGCTGCTTCGTCCTTGCGCTGCAGGATCGCGCCGAGCTTGCTGACCGCGGCATTGGCGGTGCTCATCATACGAACAACATCGGCAGCGAGAGCTTTTTCCTCTGCCACCATGTTGCTTTGGCTATAGACCTGCCAGTTCTTCGCGATGGTGGTGATCGCCGTTTCGACGTTCTTCTGCGCATCGGTCCAGCTGACCTGCCCGGTCTGGGCTTTCCAGGCAGTGTCGACGATGTTGACGGCATACATGTCGCTGACGAGCTTCAGTTGCTCCATCGGCGCGACATTGTCGACCATCATGGCGTCGACTTTCTGCGTGGTGCTGCGCAAGGCGTACCACCCGTTTCCAGCGATGATCAGCAAGCTCAAGCCGAGCGTGACGATACAGGCCAAAAGTCGTGATGCGATGCTTGTGAACATGAATACCCCCTCCGCGCGGCCAGGCGCAGGCATCAGGCAAGATTGGCGAGGCTGGAGTGCTGCTCGTCAGGTGGGACGATGTGGTGGTCAATACGGAAGGGCGCGCGGTCGCGATGGTGTGCAGTATTGATTGCTTTGAACACAGGGAGATGCCGACTTTTTCTTGTAAGCAGACGGTGCGTCTCGATAGTAAATTTTTGCTAAATGGCTAGCTTTAACTGCCAATAATTGTTGCAATCAGCGCTGATGACTGCTCGGTTACCGTGTCGAAGCGGGTAAAAAGCTTGTCAGGGTGGTATTTTACAGCTTTTGCGCGCTCGACCTTATTTTTGCAACCCGTTCTGCGTCTCGCGCAGCGCTGAGGTCTTTCAACCAACCGCAGTCTTCAACGTTTCCGTGAGGAAGCTGGCGAGCGCCCGCACGGCCGGCGTCGGGCGCCCCGGTGCAAGATGCAGCGCGATCTCGGAAGCGGGCAGGGCCGGCAGCCCGTCCGCCTCGCCGAGCAGGCGCAGGCCCTCGCGGGCGGTGCCGGCCTTGACCACGGTCAGCGCCGCGCCGGCGGCAGCGACGGCCTCGACCGCGCCGATGCTGGACGAGGAGAACAGGATGCGCCAGGGCCTTCCGGCCTCGTTGAGCGCGGCGAGCGCCCATTCGCGATACATGTTCGGCGCCTTGAGCAAGGCGAGCGGCAGCGGCCCGGCGGGCGGGAAGTCGTGCCGGTCGGACCAGGCCCAGGCGGTACGCTCGCTGCGCAGCACCTCGCCGCTGCCATCGCCGGCCTTCTGCGTCGCAAGGACGATGTCGAAGGCCTCGCCGAGGCTGCCGATCAGGTCGCGGGTGAAACCGGTGGTGACCTCGAGCTCGACCTCCGGATGTGAGCGGGCGAAGCGGGCGAGCGTCTCGGGCAGGACGATGGTGGCGTAATCATCCATCACCGCGAGCCGGACCCGGCCGGAGACACTCTGGGCTCGGACCACGTCGAGCGCCTCGTCATGCAGCGCGACGATGCGGCGGGCATAGGACAGGAAATCCTCGCCGGCGCGGGTCAAGAGCACCTCCTGCGGCGAGCGCTGCAGAAGGGTCTGGCCGGCGATCTCCTCGAGCTTTCGTACCTGCGTCGAGATCGTCGATTGCGTGCGGTTGAGGGCCGCCGCGGCGCGGGTGAAGGAGCGCAGCTCCGCGATGGTGACGAAGGACCGCAGCAGGTCGATGTCGATATTGCGCAATGCCGTCACGCCCTGCTCCGCCGCTACAGTCCCTTCCCGGTCATCCCGGGCGTAGCGCAGCGCAGACCCGGGATCCATTACGGAATGGTTCAGGAATGGATCCCGGATCGGCGCGGCTGCGCCGCTTGTCCGGGATGACTCGGATGAAAACTATACGGCAACCCTTCGCGCCCGCAGCATGGACGGCGCCGATCATCCAAATCGAATAATTCAATTTTGGCTGGTCGGGTGCGCCCGCTAGCTATAGGGCGAGCCCTTCTGTTCGGATGTAGCGTCAACGAGGTCAAGCATGCCGAGGCTGAGATCCGCCACCACCACCCATGGCCGCAACATGGCCGGCGCCCGCGGCCTCTGGCGCGCCACCGGCATGAAGGACTCGGACTTCGGCAAGCCGATCATCGCAGTGGTGAACTCCTTCACCCAGTTCGTGCCGGGTCATGTCCATCTGAAGGACCTGGGCCAGCTCGTCGCGCGCGAGATCGAGAAGGCCGGCGGCGTCGCCAAGGAGTTCAACACCATCGCGGTCGATGACGGCATCGCCATGGGCCATGACGGCATGCTCTATTCGCTGCCCTCGCGCGAGCTGATCGCCGACAGCGTCGAATACATGGTCAACGCCCATTGCGCCGACGCGATGGTCTGCATCTCCAATTGCGACAAGATCACGCCCGGCATGCTGATGGCGGCGATGCGCCTGAACATCCCCGTCGTGTTCGTCTCGGGCGGGCCGATGGAAGCGGGCAAGTACATCGCCGAAGGCGTGCTGAAGAAGGTCGACCTGGTCGACGCCATGGTCGCCGCCGCCGACAGCAAGTATTCGGACAGCGAAGTCGAGGTGATCGAGCGCTCGGCCTGCCCGACCTGCGGCTCCTGCTCGGGCATGTTCACCGCCAATTCGATGAACTGCCTGACCGAGGCGCTCGGCCTCGCGCTGCCGGGCAACGGCTCGACGCTGGCGACCCATGCCGACCGCAAGCGCCTCTTCGTCGAGGCCGGCCATCTGATCGTCGACATCGCCAAGCGCTGGTACGAGCAGGATGACGCCTCGGTGCTTCCGCGCAATGTCGCGAGCTTCAAGGCCTTCGAGAACGCGATGACGCTCGACATCTCGATGGGCGGTTCGACCAACACGGTGCTGCATTTGCTGGCGGCGGCGCATGAGGCCGAGATCGACTTCACCATGGCCGATATCGACCGGCTGTCGCGCAACGTGCCGGTGCTGTGCAAGGTCGCGCCGGCCGTCGCCAACGTGCATATGGAGGACGTCCACCGCGCCGGCGGCATCATGGCGATCCTGGGCGAGCTCGACCGCGCCGGGCTGCTCGATACCTCGCTGCCGACCGTCCATAGCGCGACGCTGGCCGAGGCGCTGGAACGTTGGGACATCCGGCAGACGCAGAGCGAGGCGGTGCGCTCGTTCTACAGTGCCGCGCCCGGCGGCGTGCCGACGCAGACCGCCTTCAGCCAGGACCGGCGCTATGAGGAGCTCGACCTTGACCGCGAGAAGGGCGTGATCCGCGAGAAGGCGCATGCGCATTCGCAGGATGGCGGCCTTGCCGTGCTCTTCGGCAACATCGCGCTCGACGGCTGCATCGTGAAGACGGCCGGCGTCGATGCCTCGATCCTGACCTTCTCGGGCACCGCGGTGATCTTCGAGAGCCAGGATGCGGCGGTCGAGGGCATCCTCAACAACAAGGTCAAGGCCGGCGAGATCGTGCTGATCCGCTATGAAGGGCCGCGCGGCGGGCCGGGCATGCAGGAGATGCTCTATCCGACGAGCTATCTGAAGTCGAAGGGGCTCGGGAAGGCCTGTGCGCTGGTCACCGACGGGCGCTTCTCCGGCGGTTCCTCCGGCCTCTCGATCGGCCATGTCTCGCCCGAGGCGGCGGAAGGCGGCGCGATCGGCCTGGTCGAGAGCGGCGACGTGATCGAGATCGACATCCCGAACCGGAGTATCAGCCTCAAGGTTTCCGACGAGGAGCTGGCGCGCCGCCGCGCGGCGATGGACGCCAAGGGCAAGGATGGCTGGAAGCCGGCGGCACCGCGCAAGCGCAAGGTCTCGACCGCGCTGAAGGCCTATGCGGCGCTGGCGACCAGCGCGGCCAAGGGGGCGGTGCGCGCCATCGACTGAGCCGACACCAAGCCAGCGGAGGCCCCGGCATGAGCGAGCTCTGGGGTGTGGTGGCCGCGGCGGCGTCGAGCGCGCTTGGAGGAACCTCCATCGCCGCGACGCGCTATCTCGTCGGCCATCTCGATCCGCTTGCGATCGGTTCCTTCCGCTTCGGCATCGGCTGCCTGCTGCTCGCTCCGGTCGCCCTGCTCGGCGACCGGCGCTGGCCGGGTCGCGCGGACTGGCTCCAGACCGCCGGGCTGGGGCTGTTATTCTTCGCGCTCTTCCCGATCCTGTTCAACGCCTCGCTGATCTATACGAGCAGCGCGCGTGGAGCGTTGGTGCTCTCGACCTTGCCGCTGCTATCGCTGGTCGTCGGCGCAGCGCTCGGGCGCGAGCGGCTGACGGCGCGCAAGACGGCCGGCGTGCTGGTCGCCATGGCCGGCGTTGGTTTCGCGCTTCTCTCAGGCCTCAGCCACGCGCCACCGCAGGCCTGGCGCGGCGACCTGCTGATGATCGCGGCGGCGCTCTGCATGGCGCTGTACGGGATCTGGTCGAAGCCGGTGATCCGGCGCTGCGGCCCGATCCCGTTCACGACGGTTGCGATGGCCATCGGCGCTGCGGCGCTGATCCTGATCTCGCTGGTGCGCGGCAGCTTCGATGTGGTGGCGCAATTCGCCATCCCGCAATGGTCTGCGGCGCTCTATCTCGGCGCGATCGGTGCCGCCCTGACCTTCTATCTCTGGGCCTTCGCCCTCGGACGGGCATCGCCGACCAGCGTCGCGGTCACCGTCACCGTGAACCCGGTCACGGCCTCGCTGGTCGCCGCTCTCATTCTGAATGAGCCGATCGGCTGGAACCTCGCTGCCGGGATCGTCGTCGTCGGGGCCGGCATCTGGCTCGCGACCAGCGACGGCTCGTGAGACCACGAGCTCGCGGCCGAGCTTCCATGTGCCGCTTGCCTTCCTCCCGGTGCTCCGCCACCTAAGAGACATGCACCGTCGTCTCGTCTTCGAGGAGCCGATTTCGCGCGCGGCGATCTGGAGCCGGCGGCTGGCGCTGTTCGGGCTGACGGTCGTCGCGCTCGCCGTATTGATCTTCCGCTTCGGCCAGCCCTCGGTCGAGCGGCTGGCCCCGATCGCGGGGGCCTATCTCTTCGTCGGGCTCGCCTTCCTGCTCGCGCTCGCCGCCTTCGTCAGGATCTGGCAGGACGGGCATCGTGGCATCGGTATTGCGGTTCAGGCCTTCGTGCTCTGTCTGCTATTGCTCGCGCCTGTCGCCTATGGCGGCTTCCAGCTCGCGACCCTGCCGCTGATGAGCGATGTCTCGACCGATATCGACGAGCCGCCGGCCTTCAGCCGCTCGCGCGTGGCGCTCGGCGCCAGAGGCGGGGTCGTGCCAGCCGATGTTCCGGCCGAGCGCCGCAAGGCGCAGCGCCAGGGTTATCCGAAGGCGCTGCCGATCGTGCTCGAACTGCCGGCGGAAATCGCCTACGACATCGCCCGCAAGGCTTCAGTCAATCTCGGCTGGCAGGTACTGGAAGGCGCGGCGCCGGGCGGGCGCAGCGGGGCAGGGCGGCTCGATGCCGTCGCGCGCTCGCGCGTACTGCGTCTCGTCGATGACATCACCATCCGCATCCGGCCGCGTGCCGATGGCAGCCGCATCGATATCCGCTCTGCCTCGCGGCTGGGCGGCTTCGACTTCGGCGCCAATGCAAGGCGGATCGCGGCGTTCGAGGAGGAGGTCAAACTCCTCGTGGAGCTACGCTGAGCCTCAAGCCAGCCGGTAGCGGCTCGCCAGCAGCGGTGCCCCGTCGTCGCAGAGGACGACGCCGCGCTCGACCAGATCCTCGAGCTGGGCCAGCACCGAGAGCGAGGCGGCGCCGAGCAGGCGAGCTGGCAACTCCTGATAGATCGGCGGGACCATCTCGGCGATCGTCTCGTCGCCGGCCTGCAGGCGGCTGATAATGGCCGCCTCGCGCAGGCGCCGGTGCTGCACCAGTCCGCGCAGGAAGCGCTGGGGCTCACGCACTGGGCCGCCATGGCCGGGCCAGTAGAGCCGGTCCTCGCGGCCGCGCAATTTCTCGATCGAGGCCATATAGGCGACCATCGAGCCGTCGGGCGGGGCGACGATCGTGGTCGACCAGGCCATGACATGGTCGCCGGAGAACAGGATGTTCTCTTCCGGCAATGCAAAGGCGAGGTGGTTGGCGGTGTGGCCGGGGGTTTCCAGCGCCTGGAGCGTCCAGCCGGGCCCGGAGACGGCGTCGCCCTCGGCCATGACGAGATCGGGCGCGTAGTCCCTGTCGGCGGAAGCGTCGAGCGGGTTGATCTCGCCGAGGACAAGCTCGCGCGCCGGCCGATGCAGGCTGCAGCCGACGATGCGCGCGCCGGTCGCCGCCTGGACGGCGCGCGAGGCCGGCGAATGGTCGCGATGGGTATGGGTGATGACGATGTCGGTGACGGTCTCGCCGGCGATGGCCGCGAGCAGACGCTCGACATGGCCGGGGTCGTCCGGGCCGGGATCGATGATCGCGATCCTGCCGCGGCCGACGATATAGCTGCAGGTACCGGTGAAGGTCATCGGCCCGCCATTCCCCGCGATCAGGCGGCGCACCAGCGGCGACAGCTGCACGAGTTCGCCGGATGCCGCGCCGGGGTCGCGGTCGAAATCGAGTGGCTCGTCGGCGTCGGAAGTGGAGCTGGGCATCTGCGCATCCGGAAGCGGGCATGATCGCCGGCTTGTCGGCCGGCGGGCCATTTCCTATAGACGAACGAGCCGGGCGTCGACGGCGCCCGAAGAAGAAGGACGAGATCCGATGGCCGAGACGCTGCCACTGCCCGCCACCTCCATGGTCAACGCGGCCCTGCCGGCCCTGTCGGATCCGCGCACGCGTGTGCTGCGCAATGTCGCGCTCGCCGTCGTCGGCAGCCTGCTGATCATCGCCGCCGCCAAGGTCAAGGTGCCGTTCTGGCCAGTGCCGATGACGTTGCAGACGCTGGCCGTGCTCGGTCTCGGCGCCGCCTATGGCGCGCGTCTCGGCGCCGCTACCGTCGCGCTCTACATCGCCTATGGCCTATTCGGCCTGCCGGTCTTCACCAATACCCCGCCGGTCGCGGCCGGCCCGCTCTATCTGCTGGGGCCGACGGGCGGCTTCCTGATCGGCTTCGTCGCCGCGGCGGCGATCGCCGGCTGGGCCGGCTCGCGCGGTGCTTCGCTCCTGCGTCTCGCCGGTGGCGTGGTGCTGGCCGAGATCGTGCTGATGGTGCTCGGCTTCGCCTGGCTGGCGCTCGGTGCGCAGATGGCGAGCGGGGCGACCGGCATCGGCTTCGCCAAGGCCTGGGCCGCCGGCGTGCAGCCCTTCCTGCTCGGCGACCTGATCAAGGCGGCGCTGGCGGCGAGCCTGGTCGGGGCCGGCTGGTCGGTCCTGAAGCGCCGCAGCTGAGTCGCACGGCACCGCAGAATCAGAAAGCCGGGGCTCTGCCCCGGCTTTTTTGTTGCCTGCGCGATCGCTCGGAGAAGGTCAGCCCGCCGGCTTCTGGCCGGTGCAGACCTTCTTCACCGGCTGCAGGAACATGTCGAGTTCCATCATGTTGCCGCAGCGGTCGCAGCCGGCGAGCAGCGTCGTGAGGCCGAGGACGGCGATGAGGCGGAAGGCGGATTTCATGCGAGCGCGGCTCCAGATTGCGGCGCGAGCATAGCGGTGGAGCAACTGCCGCGCCACTGGAGCCTGCCGCATTGCGGTGAAGACGACGTGGCACGGCACGCTGCAGCAGCCGTCCAGGGATTTGTAGCGCCGCTTTCGGCCCGTTCAGCCGCGGCATGCGTCATGGCTCGGACGGCGTCAGTCTTTGTCTGGCCGGATGCTCTCGCGATCACGCTATCGCGCATGGCGCAATAGTAATCGATCCCGTTTACGAGTTGTAAAGCCGAACAACCACACTCTTACCGTGGTATCTTCACTGCTGATCGATTGCCGGGGGGCACGCGATGCGTGAGATCGGCTTTGGCCTGATTTTAGGCCTGGTCATGGCGCTGGCCGCGTTCCTGGTTGCAGCCTGGCCGGTGCCAGGGCAACCGATCGCCGCCTTCTTCCCTGCGGGCACCTCCCAGCCGGAGATGGCGAACGCCATCTCGCAGGCCGGCGGCAGCATCCTGCAACTGGACGCGGCTGTCCCGGTGGCGATCAGCGTCGGCGACAGTGGCGACTATGCTGCTTCGCTCTATCGGGCCGGGGCGTGGCTCGTGGTCGACGGCTCATTGGCCGAAGCGTGCATTCGGCGGGCAAGGAGCGTGGTCCGTGGGTGAGGTCGAGCGGCTCCGTACGCGCTTCGCCAGGCTCCTGATCGCGATCCTGTGGGGGAACGCGGCCCTGCTCCTGATCGTCGGCCTTCCCGTTGAGGGAGCGTCGTACATGCCGACGTTTTCGGCCGCGGGGGCAGGGCTCGCGATCCTTGTGACGCTCTCCTGGCGGGTCGACCGCATTGGCTGGGTCACACGTCAGACCTCCAGCATCGCGCTGGTCGGTCAGGTCATGCTGCTGGTCTATGCCTTCGGCGGGCACCCCTACCAGGCCGACCTGCACATGTATTTCTTCGCCATGCTGGCGGTGCTGGTCGGCTGGCTCGACTGGCGCATCTTCCTGCCGGCGACGCTCGCCATCACCGTCCACCATCTCGCCCTGAGCCTGTTCTATTCGATCGGCGTCTTCCCGGGCGGCAATGACGTTCGGCGCGCTTTTCTGCATGGCGCCATCGTCGCGGTTCAGGCTGCGGCGCTGACCTGGATCGTCTGGTCGCTGCGGCAGGCAGTCGAGGCCTCCGAGCGGGAGCGCGCCGAGGCGACCGCGGCCAGGACGATCGCCGACGAGGCGCGCAAGGATGTCGCGGAAACGACAGCGCATGCGGCACATGAGCGGCGACGCATCCTGCATGACCTCGCCAACGAGTTCGAGCGCAAGATCGCCGGCATCGCCCGGGCGGTCATCGCATCGATCTCGTCCCTGCGGGCCGCGTCCGAGCAGATGCGCACCGGCGCCGCCGAGGTGTCGCAGCGCTCGAGCGCGGCATCGGCGGCGTCGCGCCAGTCGTCCTCGAACGTCATCGCCATCACCAATGCCACGTCAGAGCTGGCCAGTTCGTTCACCGAAGTCGATCGTCAGGTGAACGAGGCTGCGCGCCTCGTCGGCGATACCACCCAGCAGGCGCTGACCGTACTCGACCGGGTCGGCGATCTCTCGCGCAAGGTCCAGGAGATCGGCAACGTCACCCATGTGATCTCGACCATCGCCCGGCACACCAACCTGCTGGCCCTCAACGCGTCGATCGAGGCGGCCCGGATCGGCAGCATGGGCGGCGGCTTTGCCGTGGTCGCGCACGAGATCAAGGGACTTGCCTCCGAGACCTGGCGGGCGACCGAGCAGATCCAGAGCCAGATCGACGCGATCAGCCTGTCCGGGGCCGATGCGGTCAAGGCGATCGATACGATGACGGCGACGATCGACACGCTCAACCAGATCTCGGGCGCGGTCGCGATGGTGGTGGAGCAGCAGAACATCGCGACGGCCGGCATCGCAGAGCATGTGAAGCAGGCCGCGAGCGAGACCGTCACGGCCGGCGGACACATCGACATTGTCAGCCGCGTCGCCGAGGAAACCGGTGAAGCTGCCAATCACGTCGCGGATTCCGCCGACGTGCTCTCGCGCCAGTCAGCCGATCTCGACACGGAGGTGGCGCAGTTCCTCGGCCGGATCCGCGTGGCCTAGGGGCGCTGCGAACCGGCGCGGCACGGCATCGAAGCTGTCCGCAAGCCGGCGATAGCTAGAGGAAGGGGCCGTTTCCCTATCGGGACAGATGAAGGCCCGTCAGGGCCATTTCATCAACATCCTGCAATATCTCGGGAAATTTTGGTCGGAGTGGCAGGATTTGAACCTGCGACCCCCTCGTCCCGAACGAGGTGCTCTACCAGGCTGAGCCACACTCCGATCAACTGGTGGCCGGCTTATAGCCAGCCCGCTGCCGCGGCGCAACAGGCAAGGATATGGGTTGTGCAATCTTTTCCGCAAAGGCCGGGCTGTCCGGTGGTCGGGACGATCGCCGAGGTCCAAAGGGTGATCCGATATTGCGCGGCGCGGCGACGCGCACTAGAAGGCAACGCGCATTGGGGCGTCGCCAAGCGGTAAGGCAGCGGTTTTTGGTACCGCCATTCCCAGGTTCGAATCCTGGCGCCCCAGCCATGCTTTCCAGATATCCGGCGATTCACAGAGCAGAGTTCTGTACTCTCCGCTGCAGTCCCCGCTGTCGAATCGCTCGAGCAAGACATGGTTGAATCGATTCCTCCAATGCCGGGCGGCAAGACCGGAATCGGCGACAAGCTGTACGACGCCCTGACCGGTGCGATCGTCACCGGCGAGATCGCGCCCGGCGAAAAGCTGAGCGAGCCCGTCATCGCCCGCCGCTACGGCATCAGCCGCGCGCCGGTGCGCGAGGCGATTCGCCGCCTGCAGGAGCGCGGGCTGGTGACCTATGTCACCAATCAGGGCGCGCGCGTGGCGCAGCCGACTGCGGCGGAGTTCCTCGCCTTGCTCGATGTGCGCGAGGCCGCGGAAGGCATGGCTGCCCGCCTCGCGGCCGAGAGCATGAGCGATGCCGAGATCGCCGCCCTGCAGGCTCTGGTCCAGGGCCATCGCGGCGAGATCGAGCGCAATCCGCTCGGTGCTTATCTGCAGGACGAGCCCGAGGCCGACTTCCATCGCCGGATCGCCAAGGGCAGCGGCAATCCCATCCTGGCCGAACTGCTCTGCGAGCAGTTCTACCCGCGCCTGCGCCTGTGCCGGCGGCTGCACTCGACCGTGCCGGGCCGCGGCCGCGAGGCCTGGCAGGAGCATCTGCGGATCACGGAAGCGATCGGTCATCGCGACGGCGAACTCGCCGAGATCCTGATGCGGCGCCATATCCGCGCCGCCCGGATGGCGCTCCAGACAGCGCTTGCGAGCGTCGAAGCCGCGCGGCCGGTGAAGCGTCGGCGCAGCTCCGGAGCCTGAGCCAGGACTTATGTCGCTTGCGCCGGCGCGTCAGCCGGCTGACGCTGTCTGTTCCCCGCCCGGAACGGCCTGCCTGCGCCTGTAGGCGAGCAGCGGCGGCACGATCAGTACCAGGGCGGCGATGGCGAGCAGCGAGGCGGAGATCGGCGTGCCGACCAGCACGCTCCAGTCGTCCTGGCTGACGGCGAGCGCCCGCCGCAGCTGGATTTCGGCCTGAGGCCCGAGGATCAGGCCGATCAGCACAGGCGCGATTGGGAAATCATAGACGCGGGCGACATAGCCGATCAGCCCCAGCCCGCACATCAGGGCAAGGTCCATCCACGAGGTCGACAGCCCCCAGACGCCGACCAGCGCGAAGACGACGATGCCGCCATAGATGTAGTGGCGTGGGATCAGCAGCAGCCGCACCCAGATGCCGACCAGCGGCAGGTTGAGGATGAGCAGGATCAGGTTGCCGATATAGAGCGAGGCGATCAGGCCCCAGAGCAAGGTGGGATTGGTGGCGAACAGCATCGGCCCGGGCTGCAGACCATAGTTCTGGAAGGCGGCGAGCAGGACGGCGGCCGTCGCGGTCGAGGGCAGGCCGAGCGTCAGCAGCGGCACCAGGATGCCGGCGGCGGCGGCGTTGTTGGCGGCCTCAGGCCCGGCGACGCCCTCGATCGCGCCATGGCCGAACTCTTCCGGATGCTTCGACAGGCGCCGCTCCAGCGCATAGGAGAGGAAGGTCGGGATCTCGGTGCCGCCGGCCGGGAGCGCCCCGATTGGGAAGCCGATGACGCTGCCGCGCAGCCAGGGCTTCCAGGAGCGGGCCCAGTCCTGCCGCGTCATCCAGTGACCGCCGGAGAGCGGATTGATCGCGGGCGGAGCCGAGGCATGGCGGCTAGCGACATAGAGGGTCTCGCCGATGGCGAAGAGCGAGACCAGTACGACGGTGAAGGAGACGCCGTCGAGCAGTTCGAGCATGCCGAAGACCATGCGCGTCTGGCCGGTCTGGGTGTCGATGCCGATCGTGCCGAGCGCGAGGCCGAAGAACAGCGAGGCAAAGCCGCGCACCAGCGAGCGCCCCATCACCACCGCGACCGAGGTGAAGGACAGCACCATCAGCGCAAAATAATCTTCGGGGCCGAAGACGAAGGCGAGCTCGGCGATCGCCGGCGCCAGGAAGGTGAGGGCGAGCGTGCCGATCGTGCCGGCGACGAACGAACCGATCGCCGCCGTGGCCAGTGCCGCGGCACCGCGGCCGCTGCGGGCCATGCGGTTGCCCTCGAGCGCGGTCATCACCGAGCCGCTCTCGCCGGGCGTGTTGAGCAGGATCGAGGTGGTCGAGCCGCCATAGAGCGCGCCGTAGAGGATGCCGGCGAACATGATGAAGGCCGAGGCCGGATTGACCTGCGCTGTCACCGGCATCAGCAGGGCGATGGTCAGGGCCGGGCCGATGCCTGGCAGGACGCCGACGGCGGTGCCGAGTGCGCAGCCGATGAAGGCCCAGAACAGGTTGATCGGCTGCAGCGCGACGGCAAAACCGCCGATGAGCTGGTTCAGGATGTCCATCGGCTCACCCAATCAGCGGCAGGAAGCCGCCGAGGCTGATCCCGAGGCGGGAGAAACCGAACCAGGCGGCGCTGCCCAACACGAAGCCGATCGCGAGATCGAGCGCGGTGCGGCGTGAGCCGAAGCCATGGGTGACGAGGGTAAAGGCGAGCATCGCCGTCAGCGGAAAGCCGAGCCAGCGCATCGTCAGCAGGGGAATGGCGACCCCGGCCAGCGCCAGCATGAAGGCCGCACGGGACGGTGGCGCCTCGGCCTCGTCGTCGACGGCTGCGAACTCGCCGCGCAGCGCCTGCAGGATGAGGATGATGCCGAGGATCGTCAGGCCGAGGCCGACCGCGAGCACGATCGCCGCCGGGCCGAGGCCGATATAGCTCGTGGTCGAGGCGATGCCGCGCGCGCCGTTGAGCCAGAGCGCGCCCATGATCGCGAGCGCGAGCCCGAGCCACCACGGCTTGTGCTGGCGAGCTTGTCGCTGTGCCTTCTCCGCGTTCGGCATGATCGCCCGCTCCGAAGCTGGTGGGATGCGGCAGGTGGCGCGCGGCCACCTGCCGGCGCTGTGGCAACTACTTCAGGATGCCGACTTCTTTCAGCGCGCTCGTCCAGTTCGCCTCCTCTTCCTTGAGGAAGGCATTGAACTTGTCGCCCGGGAGATAGGCGTCCTCCCAGCCCTGGCTCTTCAGGGTCTCTTTCCAGGCCGGCGTCTCATGCAGCTTGGCGAAGCGCTCGAGCCAGAGCTTCCTGGCAGCCTCGCTCATGCCGGGCGCGCCGACGAAGCCACGCCAGTTGCCGATCTCGACCGGGATGCCGGTCTCCTTCAGCGTCGGCGCATTGATGCCGTCGACGCGCGTCGGCCCGGAGACCGCGATGATCCGGATGCGCCCGGATTCGGCGAATTGCCTGAACTCGGATGCGCCCGAGATCGCCGCCTTGATCTTGCCGCCACCGAGCGCTGCGAGGATTTCACCGCCCGAGAAGGAGACGAAGTTGATCCTGGCGACAGGCGCGCCGGCCTGCTTGGCGAGCAGCGCCAGCATGACGTGATCGGCGCCACCGGCCGAGCCGCCGCCGACCGAGAGCGCGCTCGGATCGGCTTTCAACGCCGCGATGAAGTCCTGCGGCGTCTTGATCGGCGAGTTCGCCGGCACGGCAATGGCATTGTACTCGTTGGTCAGCCGCAGCAGCGGCGTCGTATCGGCCAGCGAGACCGGCGTCTTGTTGGTGATGACGCCGCCGACCATGATCACGCCGGTCACCAGCAGGGCGTTGTCGTCGCCCTTCGCTGTGCGGACGAATTCGGCGAGGCCGATCGTACCGGCTGCACCGCCCTTGTTGGTGAAGGACGCCCCATCGGTGAAGACCTTCGACTGGGCGAAGGCTGCCATGGTGTGGCGGCCGGCGCCATCCCAGCCGCCGCCGGGATTGGCGGGGATCATCACCTTCGCCGGATCGGCGAAGGCCGTCGTCACGCCGAGCGCGAGCACCAGCGCGCCGGTCATCGTCAAACGCTTCAGCATCGTTTCTCCCTCCCGTTGTCGATTACGCCGCCTTGTTCGGCTGGTCGTCTCTTGTCGCGCCGGGCGCGGATGTTTCGTCAGGCGCCGCGTTCGCGCTGCGGCATGCCCTCAGGGATGATCGTTTCGATGATCGAGGCATCGAGCGCCTCGTAGTCGTGCAGGCCGATGGTTCCGTAGAGCTCGGCGCGGGTCTGCATCTCTTCGACCATGGCGTGGGTGCCGCCGTCGCGAGCGAGCGCGGCGTAGAGCTTTTCCTGCGCCCGGTTGGCGACGCGCAGCGAGGAGACCGGCCAGATCACCATGCGATAGCCCATCGCCTCGAACTCCGAGGCGGTGAAGAAGGGTGTGCGGCCGAACTCCGTCATGTTGGCGAGCAGCGGCACGCCGGGCACGCGCCTGGCGAACTCGCGGAACATCTCGGCCGTGTTCAGCGCTTCCGGGAAGATCGCGTCGGCGCCGGCCTCGATGTAGAGCTTCGCCCGGGCGACCGCGCCGTCCATCCCCTCGCTGGCGGCTGCGTCGGTGCGGGCAATCAGATAGAGATGCCGACGGGCCTTGGCGGCGGCGGCGACTTTCGCCGCCATGTCATTGATGTCAGCGAGCTTCTTGTCGTTGAGGTGGCCGCATTTCTTCGGCAGCAGCTGGTCCTCGATATGGACGGCGCCAGCGCCGGCCTCTTCGAAGACGCGGACCATATGCATGACGTTGAGCGCCTCGCCATAGCCGGTGTCGCCGTCGACCAGCAGCGGCAGGCCGCTGGCCCGGGCGATCTGGCGGATGAAGAAGGCGACCTCGTCGACGGTGATGATGCCGAGATCGGGAATGCCCATCGACGCCGTCATCGCCGCGCCGGAGAGGTAGAGACCCTCGAAGCCGGCCGCCCTGGCCTGGAGCGCGGCCATGCCGTTATGGGCGCCGGGCAGGCGCAGGATGCCGCCGCGCTCGACCAGCGCCCGGAAGCGCTGGCCGGCCGGCTCTGTGGGCAGTTCGGAAGCGACGAGATAGGGCATGGGCGCTCAGCTGCAGTAGAGATCGACGTAGTCGTGCACCGGCATCGCCTCGAGCTTTGCCTGGTCGAGCGAGACGTCGAGAATCCCGCGCTGACGCTTCTCGACGAAGCGGCGGGCGAGATTGGTGCGGAACTTCGCCTCGAGCAGCGGGATGCCGTCGGCGCGGCGGCGCTTATGGCCGATCGGGTATTCGACCACGAGCTCGGGCAGCACCGTCCCGTCCTTGAGCGTGACGGTCATGCCGTTGGCGATCGAGCGCTTGTCGGGGTCGTGGTAGTCGCGGGTGAAGGCGGGATCCTCGACGCACTCGATCTTGTCGCGCAGCGCGTCGATGCGCGGGTCGGCGGCGACGTCGTCCTCGTAATCGGCAGCGGTGAGCCGACCGAAGATCAGCGGCACGGCGACCATGTACTGGATGGTATGGTCGCGATCGGCCGGATTGTGCAGCGGGCCGCGCTTGTCGATGATGCGGATGCAGGCCTCGTGGGTCCTGATCCTGATCGAGGCGATGTCGTCGCTGCTGCGTCCCATCTCGCGCAGGCGCTGATGCAGGCTCATCGCCGCCTCGACCGCGGTCTGGGAATGGAACTCGGCAGGATAGGAAATCTTGAACAGCACGTGCTCCATCACATAGGAGCCGTAGGGGCGCTGGAACTTGAAGCTCTGGCCGCGGAACGAGGCGTCGTAGAAGCCCCAGGTCCTGGCCGTCAGCGCCGAGGGGTAGCCCATCTCGCCGGTCCGGGCGATCAAAGCGAGCTTCACCGCGCGGCTGGTGGCGTCGCCTGCCGCCCAGCTCTTGCGCGAGCCGGCATTGGGAGCGTGGCGATAGGTCCGCAGCGCCTGGCCGTCGACGAAGGCGAGCGAGAGCGCATTGACGATCTCGTCACGGCTCAATCCGAGCAGGCCGGCCACCACGGCGGTCGAGGCGACCTTGACCAGGATGACATGGTCGATGCCGACCTTGTTGAAGGCGTTCTCCAACGCCAGGCAGCCCTGGATCTCGTGAGCCTTGATCATCGCGGTCAGCACGTCGTGCATGGTCAGGGCAGGGCGCCCGGCCGTGACCGCGCTGCGTGACAGCCAGTCGGCCACGGCGAGGATGCCGCCGAGATTGTCGGAGGGATGGCCCCATTCGGCGGCCAGCCAGCAATCGTTGAAGTCGAGCCAGCGGATCATCGTGCCGAGATTGAAGGCGGCTTGCACGGGATCGAGCTGATAGGAGGTACCCGGGACGCGGGCTCCGTTCGGCACGATGGTGCCCGGCACGACCGGGCCGAGCAGCTTGGTGCAGGCCGGATATTCCAGTGCCTCGAGCCCACAGCCGAGCGTGTCGATCAGGCAGTTGCGGGCGGTCTCGTAGGCGAGGGCGCTGTCGACACGATAGCTCAGCACGTAGTCGGCGATGTCGACCAGTACGCCGTCCGGAGCCGGCCGTTCGTTGTTGTTGAAACTCGCCATCGTCCGGCCATTCCTCGCATTGCGCCACCTGCTTCGATGCGGATGGCATTTATTGTCGACATAAATTGCATCGAATCGAATGTTTGACAAGCATGAGAGGATCATTAATCTAAAAATTGTCGACAATAGCTTGAGCCGGCTGCTTCTCCGGTTTCGGCGCACGCCCGGGCACAACGGGCGCCAACGACAAGAACAAAGGCCGGAGGAACGTCATGAGGATATCGATCGCCATCTGTTGCGCCGTCATGCTGTCGGCAGCTGCCCAGGCGCAGCAGTTCCAGCCGCAGAATCCGGAATGCATCGCGCCGGCCGCGCCGGGCGGCGGCTTCGACCTGACCTGCCGGCTGACCAGCCGCGTGTTGAACGAGACCGGACTGGTCGGTCCCTCGATCCGCACCACCAACATGCCGGGCGGCATCGGCGCGGTCGCTTACAACGCCATCCAGGCGCAGCGCTCCGCCGATGCGAACGTCATCGTCGCGGTCTCGACCGGCTCCTGGGTCAACCTCGCCCAGGGCAAGTTCGGCCGCTTCAGCGAAGCCGATGTGCGCTGGCTCGGCGCGATCGGTGCCGATTACGGCGTGCTTGCAGTGCGCAAGGACAGCCGCTTCAAATCGCTCGCCGATGTCGTCGAGGCGCTGAAGAAGGATCCCGCCTCGGTCAAGGTCGGCGCCGGCGGCACGGTCGGCAGCCAGGACTGGATGAAGCCGGCGCTCGTCCTGAAGGCGGCCGGCGTCGACCCGCGCAAGATGCGCTACCTGTCCTATGAGGGCGGCGGCGAGGCCATCGGCGCCCTGATAGGTGGCCATATCGACCTCTTCCCGGGCGATGCGTCGGAGGTGCGCGGCCAGCTCGAGGCCGGCGAAATCCGCCTGCTCGCGACCTTCTCGGACAAGCGCCTGCCGGGCGCCTTCGCAGAGGTGCCGACGGCGAAGGAGCAGGGCTACGACGTGCAATGGCCGATCGTGCGCGGCTTCTATGCGCCGCCGAAGGCGCCGGAAGCCTCCTATACCTATTGGACGGGCGTCCTCGCCAAGCTCAATGCCGATCCGCGCTGGCAGAAGGCGCGCACCGAGCAGGGGCTGTTCGAGTTCGACATGGTCGGGCCGGCCTTCGACGCTTTCGCCAAGAAGCGGACGGCCGACTTCCGCGCGCTGGCGGCCGAGGTCGGTCTCGCCAAGTAGCTCGCCTTGCCGAGGAAGCGGAGGCAATGACGCCATGATCGATCGTCTGGTCGGATTGATCTGCATTCTGCTCGGGGGCGGGGCGATCTGGCACGCGCAGACCCTGCATGTGCCGTTCGCCGCCGACCCGGTCGGGCCGCGGCTGTTCCCGACGATCGTCGGCGCCGTGCTGATCCTGGGTGGCTGTGCGCTCGCCATCCGCCCGGGCCGGATCGAGATGGAGTTCGGCGCATGGCCGCGTGCACTGGCGGTGCTGGTCGCGAGCCTGATCTACCCGCTGCTGCTTCTGCCGCTCGGCTTCATCCTGGCGACGGTGCTGCTGTGCTTCGCGGCCGCGCTCGCCTTCCATGCCAGGCCGCTTCCGGCTGCCGTATCCGCCATCGCGACGGCGGTGATCTTCTTCGTGCTGCTCGACAAGGTCCTCGACCTGCCGCTGCCGCGTGGGCCGCTGGGGATCTAGATGGACGCGTTCTCCGCCCTTCTGACCGGCTTCCAGGTCGCGCTCACCCCGCTCAACCTTGCTGTCGCCTTCGCCGGTGTCGCGCTGGGAACAGCGATCGGGGCGCTACCGGGCATCGGGCCGATCAACGCCGTGGCGCTGCTGCTGCCGCTCTGCTTTGCCCTGAAGCTGCCGCCCGAGACGGCGCTGATCCTGCTCGCCGGGCTCTATTACGGCAGCGGCTATGGCGGGCGCATCTCCTCGATCCTGCTCAATATCCCCGGCGATCCCGGGCTGGTGATGACGACGCTCGACGGCTACCCGCTCGCCAAGGTCGGCCGCGGCGCGGCGGCGCTGGCGATCAGCGGCATCGGCAGCTTCGTCGGCGGCACCAGCGCCGTCATCCTGATGACCTTCCTGGCCGTGCCGCTGGCACGGCTCGCCTTGTCCTTCGGCCCGGCCGACTATGTCGCGCTGATGGTTTTGTCGTTCGCGTTGCTAGGCACGATGAGCGAGGGCAAGGCAGTCAAGACCTGGATTTCCGTGGCGCTCGGCCTGCTGCTCGCCATGGTCGGGATCGATGGCGGCAGCGGTGTCGAACGCTTCACCTTCGGCTCGATGGAGCTGCTCGGCGGCATCGATTTCACCAGCCTGACCATCGGCCTCTTCGCCGTCGCCGAGATCCTCGTCCTGGCGGAAGGGATGCTCACCGGCGTGGTCTCGCGCACCGGCGACGGGCCCCGCCTGAGCTGGAAGGAGATCCTGTTCTGCCTGCCGGCCATGCTGCGTGCGACCGGGATCGGCTTCGTCCTCGGCGTGCTGCCCGGGACGGGCGCCTCGGTCGCTTCGGCGATGGCCTATACCGCCGAGAAGCGCGTCTCCGACAAGGGCACGTTCGGCAAGGGCGACATGCGCGGCCTCGCCGCGCCGGAAACCGCCGATAACGCCGCGCAGACCGGTTCGATGGTGCCGATGCTGGCGCTCGGCATCCCCGGTTCGGGCACCACGGCGGTGATGCTCGGCGCCTTCCTGATGTACTCGATCACACCCGGCCCGCTGCTGTTCACGCAACGCCCGGAGGTGGCCTGGGGCCTGATCGCCTCGATGTATATCGGCAACCTGATGCTGCTCGTGCTCAACCTGCCGCTGGTCGGGCTGTTCGCGCGGCTGCTGCTGATCCCAGCCTGGATCCTCTATCCCGGCATCCTCGCCCTGTCCTATGCCGGCGTCTATGCCGTCTCGAACTCGGCCTTCGAGCTCGTCATCACCACCGCCATCGGCATTCTCGCCTATGGCCTGCGCAAGGTCGGCATTCCGCTGATCCCGCTGATGCTGGCCTTCGTGCTCGCCCGGCTGCTCGAGGACAATTTCCGCCGCGCTTTGTCGCTCTCGGACGGTGGCTACGAAATCCTGTTCTCCACCCCGACCAGCATTATCCTGTGGCTTCTGGCGGTGGCCGCCATCGGCCTGCCATTCCTGAGGCAAGTCAGGGAGCGTGGTTCGGTTGGCCTGGCGATGAGGTGACCCTGAAGCGCCAGCGCTTTGCACTCCATCTGCGCCAGGCGCGCGTAACGGGAATGTGAGCGCCGGACAGGTGGCGGCGATGTTGGAAAGCTCCGGGCGGTGACTAGCTCATTCGATGGGCGACTAGGTCACACAGGAGATTGCCATGCTTTCGCGCAAGATCACCGCCCTCACAGCGGCACTTCTGCTTTCGGGAGCGAGTTCCATGGCTTATGCCAGCGAGCTCGGTGCCGAGAGCATCGTGCATGAGCAGGCCCAGAACCAGCGCGCGCTGGCCGAGCAGGCCCAGTACCTCGCCTATCACGACCGCTTCAAAGGCGTGGAGAGCGAGCCGGGCCGCGGCGCAGGCGTGTTGCCGCATCATAACTGAGCGCCCAGGGCGTTCCTCCGGAAGGGGCCGTTTCGGCGGCCCCTTTTCGTTGTGCCTATCGGAGCCATCCAGAATCTGGGAAGACTTGGCTGGAGCGCGCCGCACGAGCTGGAAGCCCGGCCGGAGCCGGCACCTGTCGACGGGAACGCCTGAGATGCGGCCATGATCATCCGCCAGCTGGTCTATCTCGACGCGCTCGCCCGCGAAAAACATTTCCGCAAGGCTGCCGAGGCCTGCCATGTTTCGCAGCCGACCCTCTCGGCCGCGATCGTCCAGCTCGAAGAAGAGCTCGGCGTGATGATCGTCGAGCGTGGCAGGCGTTTCCAGGGGCTGACCAAGGAGGGCGAGGCGGTGCTCGCCCATGCCCGGCGCATTCTCGCCGAGGCCGATCTGATGAAGGAATCGATCGCGGAGCTGCGCGAGGGCGTCAGCGGTCGCATCCGGCTCGGCGCGATCCCGACCGCTCTGCCGATGATCGCGCACATCACCGCCCCGTTCTCCACGCGCTATCCCGAGGTGTCGCTGACGGTGCTGTCGCTGACCTCCGCCGAGATCCAGCAGCGCATCGATGATTTCGAGCTCGATGTCGGCCTGACCTATCTCGACAACGAGCCGCTCGACCGGGTGATCTCCAAGCCGATCTATCTGGAATCCTATGTGCTGCTGACGCGCGAGGACGGTGAGTTCGGCGAGCGCGACACGATCACCTGGGCGGAGGCCGCCGAGCTCAAGCTCTGCCTGCTCACCTCCGACATGCAGAACCGGCGCATCATCGACGGCATCTTCCGTTCGGTCGGGCGCTCGCCGCGGCCGGCGATCGAGACCAATTCGATCTTCAACCTGTGCTCCCATGCCGGCATCCAGGGCGTCGCCAGCATCGTCTCGATCCAGCTGCTCGAATTTTTCGGCGTGCCGATCGGCACCAAGGCGCTGCCGCTGGTCGAACCCGCGGCGCAAAGGACGATCGGCCTCATCGTCGCCGACCGGCAACCCTTCGCCCCACTGGCGCGGAACCTCCTGATGATGACGCGCCCGGTCGCCGAAGCCGCACTGCCGCGGCGGCCGATCGTACGATAGCCTCACCCTATCGCGCTGCAGCGCGGGGTTTTTGTGCGCCGCAAGATCGCGCGATTATCGATCCTTATCAGGCGGATCATGCTATACTCTTCGAGCTGGATCCGGGCTTCGGCGATTTTTGATAGGTTTTGCCTATCGTACGGTTGGAACAAACGATTTGAAGCTGTTCCAAGCTTAGTTCTCAATTCCTCCAATCGAGAGCCGAACCGGCTGGGGACGGAGGAGACATGGCGGCATACCCGGCCTGGGACGAAGACGGCGCTCGCTTGATCATTGCGGGCCTTTCGCATCTCGAAGGAGCGACACTGCCAATCCTCCACGCGCTGCAGGAGGAGTTCGGCTATGTCGATCCGAAGGCTGTGCCGCTGATCGCCGACGCGCTCAACCTGTCGCGGGCGGATGTGCACGGCACCATCACCTTCTATCACGACTTCCGCACCGCACCGCCACCGCGCAAAATCGTCAAGCTCTGCCGGGCCGAAGCCTGCCAGGCGCTCGGCTGCGACACGGTCGTCGACGAACTGGCGCGCGAGCACGGCATCGTCGTCGATGAGCACGGCGGCAGCCGCGATGCGGTGGTCGAGACGGTCTATTGCCTGGGCAATTGCGCGCTCGGCCCCTCTGCCCTGATCGAGGGCGAATTGATCGGCCGGGTCGATGCCGACCGTATCGCGGCGCTGTGCGGAGCGCACCAATGAGCGAAGCGGTCCGCATCTACGTCCCGATCGACGCCGCCGCCCTCTCGGTCGGTGCCGAGGCCGTGGCGCAGGCCATCGCGACGGAGGCACAGGCGCGCGGCATCGCCGCCGAGATCATCCGCAACGGCTCGCGCGGCATGCTCTGGCTCGAGCCGATGGTCGAGGTCGAGACGCCGGAAGGGCGCATCGCCTATGGGCCGGTCGCGGCCAGGGATGTCGCCGCACTGTTCGAGGCCGGTTTCCAGAGCGGTGGCGCACATAGCCTGCGCCTCGGTCCGGTCCATGAGCTCGACTGGCTGAAGCGCCAGCAACGCCTGACCTTCGAGCGCGTTGGCGTCACCGATCCGCTCTCGCTCACCGATTACCGCGCCCATGACGGATTGAAGGGCCTGGAGAAGGCGCTGTCGCTTACCGGAGCCCAGATTGTCGAGGAAGTCCGGGAGTCCGGCCTGCGCGGTCGCGGCGGCGCCGGCTTCCCGACCGGGATCAAGTGGAAGACAGTCCACGACGCAAAGGCGGAGCAGAAATACATCGTCTGCAATGCCGACGAGGGCGATAGCGGCACCTTCGCCGACCGGATGCTGATGGAGGGCGACCCCTTCCTGCTGATCGAGGGCATGGCGATCGCCGCGATCGCGGTCGGCGCGACCAAAGGCTACATCTATCTGCGCTCGGAATACCCGCACGCCCACAAGGCGCTGCAGCGGGCGATCCTTAAGGCGCGCAATGCCGGCGTGCTCGGTGCGTCCGTGCTCGGCTCGGGCAAGGCCTTCGAGCTCGAGGTACGGCTCGGCGCCGGCGCCTATATTTGCGGCGAGGAGACCTCGCTGCTGGAGAGCCTCGAAGGCAAGCGCGCCATCGTCCGGGCCAAGCCGCCGATCCCGGCTCTGCAGGGGCTGTTCGGCAAGCCGACCATCGTCAACAACGTGCTCTCCTTCGCCGCGGTGCCCTGGATCCTGACGCATGGAGCCAAGGCTTATGCCGATTACGGCATGGGCCGCTCCCGCGGCACGCTGCCGGTCCAGCTCGGCGGCAATGTCAGGCGGGGCGGGCTGATCGAGCTCGCCTTCGGCATCTCGTTGCGCGAGATCATCGAGGATCTGGGCGGCGGCACGCTCTCGGGCCGGCCGATCCGGGCGGTGCAGGTCGGCGGGCCGCTCGGTGCCTATCTGACCGAAAAGCAACTCGACACGCCGATGGACTACGAGGCGCTGGCCGGCATCCGGGCAATGCTCGGCCATGGCGGCATCGTCGTCTTCGACGACAGCGTCGACATGGCGAGGCAGGCCCGCTTCGCTTTCGAGTTCTGCGCCAAGGAAAGCTGCGGCAAGTGCACGCCCTGCCGCATCGGCGCGACGCGCGGTGTCGAATTGGTCGACAGGATCATTGCGGGTACCGAACGGCCGAAGAACCTCGCCGTGCTGCGCGATCTCAACAAGCTGATGACCGACGCCTCGCTCTGCGCCATGGGCGGCCTCACCCCGATGCCGGTGACGAGCGCGCTCAACCATTTCTTCGAGGATTTCGACCGCCCGCCGGCGCCTAAGCTGCCGCTCGCGGCCGAGTGAGGAGACATCGATGAGCCTGATCAAGGAGATCGATTTCGGAACGCCGATCCGGCTCGCCGAGAAGACGGTGACGCTGACGATCGACGGCGAGAGCGTCACCGTCCCGGCCGGCACCTCGGTGATGGCGGCGGCGATGAGCCTGGGCACCAAGATCCCCAAGCTCTGTGCCACAGATTCGCTCGAGCCTTTCGGCTCGTGCCGGCTCTGCCTGGTCGAGATCGAGGGACGGCGCGGCACGCCCTCGTCATGCACGACCCCGGCCGAGGACGGCATGATCGTGCGCACCCAGTCGGAGAACCTGTCCTCCCTGCGCAAGGGCGTGATGGAGCTCTACATCTCCGACCACCCGCTCGACTGTCTGACCTGTTCGGCCAATGGCGATTGCGAACTGCAGGATATGGCGGGCAGCGTCGGCCTGCGCGAGGTCCGCTACGGCTATGATGGCGAGAACCACGTCAAGCCGGCGACCTCCGAAGGCTATGCCAACGAGAACTGGCTGCCCAAGGATACGTCGAATCCCTATTTCACTTACGACCCGACCAAGTGCATCGTTTGCAATCGCTGCGTGCGCGCCTGCGCCGAGGTGCAAGGCACTTTCGCCCTGACGATCACCGGCCGCGGCTTCGACTCGCGCGTCGCCGCGGGGCCGACCGATTTCCTCGGCTCGGAATGCGTCTCCTGCGGCGCCTGCGTCCAGGCCTGCCCGACCGCGACGCTGATGGAGAACAAGGTGATCGAGCTCGGCCAGCCCGAGCATTCCAAGGTCACCACTTGCGCCTATTGCGGCGTTGGCTGCTCGTTCAAGGCCGAGATGCAGGGCGACCGCGTCGTCCGCATGGTGCCCTACAAGGACGGCAAGGCGAACGAGGGCCATAGCTGCGTCAAGGGCCGCTTCGCCTGGGGCTATGCGACCCATGAAGACCGCATGACCAAGCCGATGATCCGCGAGAAGATCACCGATCCCTGGCGCGAGGTCTCCTGGGAGGAGGCGATCAACTACGCCGCCAGCGAGTTCAGGCGTATCCAGGCCAAGTACGGCCGCGAGTCGGTCGGCGCCATCACCTCGTCACGCTGCACCAATGAGGAGGTCTTCCTCGTCCAGAAGCTGGTGCGCGCCGCTTTCCGCAACAACAATGTCGATACCTGCGCCCGCGTCTGCCATTCGCCGACCGGCTATGGCCTGAAGACGACGCTCGGCACCTCGGCCGGCACGCAGGACTTCAAGTCGGTCGCCAAATCCGACGTGATCATCGTCATCGGCGCGAATCCGACCGATGGCCACCCGGTCTTCGCCTCCAGGATGAAGAAGCGGCTGCGCCAGGGTGCGCGGCTCATCGTCGCCGATCCGCGCCGGATCGACCTCGTCAAGTCGCCGCACATCAAGGCGGACTATCATCTGCAGTTGAAGCCGGGCACCAATGTCGCCCTGCTCAACGCGATCTCCCATGTCGTGGTGACCGAAGGCCTGATCGCAGAAGACTATGTCCGCGAGCGCTGCGACCTCGCCGATTTCGAGCACTGGGCCCGTTTCGTCGCCGAGGAGCGCAACTCGCCTGAGGCGAGCGAGGCGTTCACCGGCGTGCCGGCGGCCGATGTGCGAGCGGCGGCGCGGCTCTACGCCCGAGGGGGCAATGGCGCGATCTATTACGGCCTCGGCGTCACCGAGCACAGCCAGGGCTCGACCACGGTGATGGCGATGGCGAACCTCGCCATGGCGACCGGCAATATTGGCCGCGACGGCGTCGGCATCAATCCGCTGCGCGGGCAGAACAATGTCCAGGGCTCCTGCGACATGGGCTCCTTCCCGCACGAGTTCTCCGGCTATCGCCATGTCGCAGATGACGCGACCCGGCAGGTCTTCGAGATGATGTGGGGCGTGCCGCTCGATGCCGAGCAGGGGCTGCGCATCCCGAACATGCTGGATGAGGCCGTCGGCGGCAGCTTCAAGGGGCTCTATGTCCAGGGCGAGGACATCGCCCAGTCCGATCCGAACACCCAGCACGTCACGGCGGGTCTTGCCGCGATGGAATGCGTCGTCATCCAGGACCTCTTCCTGAACGAGACGGCGAAATACGCCCATGTCTTCCTGCCGGGCTCCTCCTTCCTGGAGAAGGACGGCACCTTCACCAATGCCGAGCGCCGCATCAACCGTGTCCGCCAGGTGATGGCGCCGCTTTCCGGCAAATCGGAATGGCAGGCGACGATCGACCTCTCTCAGGCGCTCGGCTACGAGATGGCCTACGGCCATCCCAGCGAGATCATGGACGAGATCGCCAGGCTGACGCCGAGCTTCGCCGGGGTTTCCTATGACAAGCTCGAGCAGCTCGGCTCGGTGCAGTGGCCCTGCAACGACAAGGCCCCGACCGGCACGCCCTTGATGCATGTCGACCGGTTCGTGCGCGGCAAGGGCAAGTTCATGATCACCGAGTACGTGCCGACGCAGGAGCGCACCGGCCCGCGCTATCCGCTGATCCTGACCACCGGCCGTATCCTCTCGCAATACAATGTCGGCGCGCAGACGCGGCGGACCGAGAACCAGGCCTGGCATGACGAGGACGTGCTGGAGATCCACCCCTTCGACGCCGAGAGCCGCGGCATCAAGGACGGCGACCTCGTCGCGCTCGCCAGCCGCTCTGGCGACATCTCGCTGCGCGCCGAGATCACCGAGCGGGTCCAGCCCGGCGTGGTCTACACCACCTTCCACCATGCCCAGACCGGCGCCAACGTCATCACTACCGACTATTCGGACTGGGCGACGAACTGCCCGGAATACAAGGTCACGGCGGTCGAGGTTCGCAGAACGAACTATTATTCCGAATGGCAGGAGCGCAACCGCGAGCAGGATGTCTCGCTGCGCCTGATCGCGGGACGCTTGCCTGATGCCGCGGAATAGCCCGCCCGCCCAGCCGCCGGCGAGCCACGCGGTCGCGGTCCGGACCGTGCGCTTCGGCATAACTGCAGCGGCCCTGGACGCCAGCGCCGAGGTCGCGGTCGAGGCGCCGGTCAACATCGTCTACGGCAACATGCCCTATGCGGTGATGATGACCACGCCGTCCGATCTGGAGGATTTCGTCGCCGGCTTCTCCCTGACCGAGGGCATCATCCGTGGCGTCGACGAGATCAGGTCGATCGTGGTTGCGCCGCAGGATGAGGGCATCATCGCGACCGTCGAGCTGGCGCCGGGCCGTTTCCGCGAGCATCTCGCGCGCCGGCGAAACCTGTCCGGCCGTACCGCCTGCGGCCTGTGCGGCGTCGAGACCCTGACCGACCTGCCGACTGCGCAGGCCTGTGGCAAAACCGGTGACCCGATCACTGCGGAGGCGATTGCCAGGGCGCTAGGCGGGCTGGACCAGCACCAGCAGCTCAACCGCCTCACCCGTTCGGTCCACGCTGCCGCCTGGTGCGATCGCAGCGGCGCGATCCTGGCGGTGCGCGAGGATGTCGGCCGCCACAACGCCCTCGACAAGCTCATCGGTGTCCGGCTGCGCGCTGGTCATGATGCGAGCGATGGCTTCGTGCTGGTCACCAGCCGAGCCTCCTTCGAGATGGTCGAGAAGGCGGCGATCTTCGGGGCGGGCACGCTGGTCTCGATCTCGGCGCCGACCTCGCTGGCGATCGAGCGGGCGAATGCGCTCGGCCTGACATTGGTCTGCATCGCGCGTTCCGACTCCGCGACCGTCTTCGCCGGACGCCTCGCCGACAGCGTGGAGAGCGCGGCGCGATGATCGAGGCTGAGGGCTGCGAAGCGATGACCGAAGACCATGCGCGGGAGCACCTCGCCAAGCTCGCCCTGATGGCCAACCAGATCGGCGAGTTCTTCAAAGCCTATCCGGACGAGCAGGCGGTCGCTGCGATCGCCGACCACATCAACCAGTTCTGGACGAAGCGCATGCGCGAGGAGTTCCGCGCCGGCTTCGCGAAGGATGCGTCAGCGCTGTCGCCGCTCGTGCGGCAGGTGCGCGCCAAGATAAGGCCCGCGCCAAGCGGGTAGACGGCCGCGGCAGCCGAAATCGTCGCGAACAGCTTTGCAGCGGGCCGGGACCCTGTCCCGGCGCGATCGGCAGCGCTTTGGGGAAAGGGAACGAGGGATGAGCATTGCACAAGGGATCGGCGAGGCAGCCCCCGGCATAGGGCTGCTCGACCGCGAGAGGATCATCGCCAAGGCCGGATTCAACCGCTGGCTCGTGCCGCCGGCCGCGCTCTGTATCCATCTGTGCATCGGCATGGCTTATGGCTTCTCGGTGTTCTGGCTGCCGCTCAGCCAGGCGATTGGCGTGACCAAGCCGGTCGCTTGCGCCGCCGATGTCGGGCTGATCGCCTCGCTGTTTACCACCAGCTGCGACTGGAAGGTCGCCGATCTCGGCTGGATGTACACGCTGTTCTTCGTGCTGCTCGGTTCCTCCGCCGCGATCTGGGGCGGCTGGCTTGAGCGCGTCGGGCCGCGCAAGGCCGCCTTCGTCTCGACGCTGTGCTGGTGCGGCGGCCTCCTGATCTCGGCCTTCGGCATCTACACCCACCAGCTCTGGCTGATGTGGCTCGGCTCCGGCGTGATCGGCGGCATCGGCCTCGGCCTCGGCTACATCTCGCCGGTCTCCACGCTGGTGAAATGGTTCCCCGACCGGCGCGGCATGGCGACCGGGATGGCGATCATGGGCTTCGGCGGCGGTGCCATGATCGGCTCGCCGCTCGCCGACATCCTGATGAATTCCTTCAAGACCCCGACCTCGGTCGGCGTCTGGCAGACCTTCGTCGTGATGGCGCTGATCTATTTCGTCTTCATGATGGCCGGCACCTTCGGCTACCGTATCCCGCCCGCGGGCTGGCGCCCGGAAGGCTGGACCCCGCCGGCGACGCAGAACGCGATGATCACCTCCGGCCATGTCCATCTCAAGGATGCGCACAAGACGCCGCAGTTCTGGCTGATCTGGGCGGTGCTCTGCCTCAACGTCTCGGCCGGCATCGGCGTCATCGGCATGGCCTCGCCGATGCTGCAGGAAATCTTCGCGGGCTCGCTGATCGGCAAGCCCGAGATCGGCTTTGCCGCACTCGACGCCGAGCAGAAGAAGCAGATCGCGACGATCGCCGCCGCCTTCGTCGGCCTGCTCTCGCTGTTCAACATCGTCGGCCGCTTCTTCTGGGCCTCGCTCTCGGACAAGCTCGGGCGCAAGCTGACCTACGCCACCTTCTTCGGGCTCGGTATCCTGATGTATGGGCTCTCGCCCTGGGCGGCACACGCCGGTTCGCTCGCGCTCTTCGTCGCCTTCTTCTGCATCATCCTGTCGATGTATGGCGGCGGCTTCGCGACGGTGCCGGCCTATCTCGCCGATATGTTCGGCACGCAGTTCGTCGGCGCGATCCATGGCCGGCTGCTGACGGCCTGGTCGACCGCCGGCATCGTCGGCCCCGTCGTGGTCAACTACATCCGCGAGGCGCAGATCGCAGCCGGCGTGCCGCGGGCGCAGGTCTATGACCGCACGCTCTATATCCTCGCCGGCATGCTCGTGCTCGGCTTCATCTGCAACCTGCTGGTCCGCCCGGTCGCGGCCAAATGGTTCATGAAGGACGCGGAGGTCGCAGCCCTGCAGGCCAGGACGGCGAGCGCCAACGCCACCGTCCAATATGGCTCCTTCGGCATCGGCAAGGGCGGATTCAACGGGCCGGCGCTTCTCGCCTGGGCCTTTGTCGGCCTGCCGCTCGCCTGGGGCGTCTGGATCACGCTCAGCAAGTCGCTGGCGCTCTTTCGATAGGCGCTGATTTCAGCCGGAGACCCCATGCGCTGCGCGGGGCCTCCGGCGATGTCCCCGCTTGCCGGTCATGCCGACAGCCAATGCAGCCCCCGCGGCGATAGCTTCAGCGCGACCTGGCCGCCGACCTCGAACAGCTCGCGGCCGGACTGGAATGGCATGTCGACGGCCACTTCGGTGGCGCCGATGCGCGCTCCGTAGCGAATGCTCGCACCGAGGAACTCGCGGTTGGCAATCACGCAAGGCAGGCTGAGTGCATCGTCCCCTGGCAAGCCCGCCTCGACGAGGCTGGCGTGCTGGGGGCGGAAGACGAGGGTGGCGCCATCGGGAATCGCGGAGCCCTGGTCGATCGGGATTCTCGTCCCTCCCTCGATCTCGAAGCTGCGCTCCGCGCCGCCGCCGACGACGCGTCCCTTCAGGATATTGGCTGTGCCGAGGAAACCGGCGACGAAGAGGTTGGCGGGCCGCTCATAGAGCTCCATCGGCGTGCCGACCTGCTGGACGATGCCGTCATTCATCACGGCGATGCGGTCGCAGATCGAATTCGCCTCCTCCTGGTCATGGGTGACGAAGATCGTGGTCAGGCCGAGCCGCTGCTGCAGGTCGCGTAGTTCGCGCCGGACCTGTACCCGCATCTTGGCGTCGAGATTGGAGAGCGGCTCGTCGAGCAGCAGCACCTTGGGCTCGACCGCGACGGTGCGCGCCACGGCGACACGCTGCTGCTGGCCGCCGGAGAGCTGCGAGGGCCGGCGCTCGGCGAGATGTACGAGCCCGACGAGGCCGAGCGCCGCCTCGACCCTCCGCTCGATCTCGGCGCGCTTCACGCCGCGCTCCTCCAGGCCGAAGGCGACGTTGCGGCGAACACTCATATGCGGCCAGAGCGCATAAGACTGGAAGACCATGCCGACGTCGCGCTTCCATGGCGGCAGGCCGGAGATGTCCTGTCCGCCGATCGCGACGCGGCCGGTGTCGGCATGGTTGAAGCCAGCGATCAGCCTGAGCAGGGTGGTCTTGCCGCAGCCGGACGGGCCGAGAAAGGCGAAGAACTCGCCCGGCTCGATCGCAAGGTTCACGTCCTTCAGCACATGGTTGTCGCCATAGGACAGGTTGACGCCCTCGATCGCGACCGAGACGGCCGGCGTGGTCAGGGAGACGTTTGCGTTCATGTCAGTGGCCCATTCCCTTGGCCTTCTGGCTGCGTTCAACGATGAGGTGCGAGAGGAAGGTGCAGGCGGCGACGAGCACGACCGCGACGACGCCAAGCGCCGCGCCTGGCCCGCGCCCGGCGGCCGACTGCATGAAGACGTAGAGGCCATAGGCCAGCGGTGCGTCCGAGTTGGACTGAACCAGCATCAGCGTTGCGGAGAGCTCGACCGCCGCGGTCGCGAAGGAAGTGACGAAGCCGGCGAGGATGCCGCCGGTCATCAAGGGCACGACGATGCGGCGTACCGTGCGGGCCTTGGTCGCACCGAGATTCTCGGCCGCTTCTTCCAGCGAGACCGAAATCTGCTGAAGCGCGGCATGGCACGCCCGCAAGGCATAAGGCAGGCGGCGGATCGCCAGCGCCAGCACGATGGTGATCCAGAGCGCGGCGAGCGGCGTCCCGTCCGGCAAGGTGATGCCGTAGAAGGTCCTGAGATAGCCGATGCCGAGCACGACGCCGGGGATCGCGAGCGCGGCTGTCGCCATCCAGTCGAGCCATTCGCGGCCGATCAGCTTGGTGCGCAGCACGAGATAGGCGATGGCGACGCCGAGCACGACGTCGATGCCGCCGGCGAGCGCGGCATAGATCAGCGTGTTCTTGATGTAGAGCGAGCTCTCGCCGAAGACGCGGCCATAGTGGGCAACCGTAAAGCCGTCGGGCAGCGGCGAGAACGACCAGATCGTCGCGAAGGAGAGCAGCAGCAGTGCCAGATGCGGCGCCAGCACCAGCGCCAGGATCAGGATGACGACGCCATAGCCGAGGATAGCCTCGTGCGGTCGCATGAC
The DNA here is from genome assembly GCF_053645455.1 of Allobosea sp. NPDC055332. NCBI lineage: Bacteria > Pseudomonadati > Pseudomonadota > Alphaproteobacteria > Hyphomicrobiales > Alloboseaceae > Allobosea > Allobosea sp. NPDC055332. The sequence continues at coordinate 795,405 of NZ_JBSHMO010000004.1, forward strand.
CCGCTGGGCGAGCCCGCCGCCGCCACGTTGGGTCGTGGCGTAGTCGCGCCCCTTCAGCGCCAGCGCCGAGAGCCACATCGCCAGCACCGAGGCGACAATCAGCACGACCGAGATCACGTAACCCATCGGGTCGGCGATGCCGATCGAGGTCACCCGCAGATAAGCCTGCGGCGCCAGCATGTCCTTGACGTTGAGCAGCAGCGGCGTGGCGAGATCGTCGAAGACCTTGACGAAGACCAGCGAGGCCCCGGCGAGATAGCCCGGCAGCGCCAGCGGGAAGACGATGCGCCGGAACAGGCGGAAGCCGGAGGAGCCGAGGTTCTGGGCGGCCTCCTCCATGGCGCGGTCGATATTGCGCAGCGCCGCCGAGAGGTTGATCAGGATGAACGGGAAATAGTGGAGCGACTGGACGAAGATGACGCCGTTCAGCCCCTCCATGAAGTCGATCTTGAAGCCGAGCCAGTCGTCGAGCAGCAGGTTGATCGAGCCGTTGCGGCCGAAGAAGAGCTGCATCGCCACGGCGCCGACGAAAGGCGGCATGATCAGCGGCAGGAAGCCGAGCGTCTGCACGATCGCGGCGCCGCGAAAGGCGAAGCGCGTGGTGAGATAGGCGAGCGGCAGCGCCAGTACCGAGGCCCAGACCACCGACATCGCCGAGACGTAGAACGAGTTCCACAGCGAGCGCATGAACAGCTCGGTGCGGACGAAGTCGTAGAAATTGACCAGCGTGAAGGTCGAGGTGCCCTTCTCGGTGAAGGCGACATAGATCACCGTCGCCACCGGCAGCACCAGGAAGACGAGCAGAAAGGCCGCGATGGCGAGCGCCAGCGCGATCTGGCCGGGCGTGGCGGAGAACGCGCGGGCGCGGGAGGGGGTCGTGGGGACGGCGGTCATCGGCTTTGGGCTCGCGATGTCATGTCGATCGACCTCTTCCGTCATGGTCGGGCTTGTCTCGACCATCCACGTCTTCGCGCAGCTGATCGAATGCCGCGTTCAAGACGTGGATGCTCGCCACAAGGGCGAGCATGACGGTGTGAGCCTGCTCAGCGGGCCGCCTTCAGCGCCTCCTCGGCCTTGGCCTTGGCCTTGGCGTAGTTATCGCGGGCGAAGCTCGCCCATTGCGCCTCGACCTCGGCTTGGCGCGCGCCCTTCTCCTTGCCGCCGGTGAAGGCGCCGCGCAGCTCGGGGCTCGCGGCTTGCGCCTCGGTGACCGGCAAGGCGGCGATCAGGGTGCGGGCCTCGTCGGCGAGCGCCTTCGCCTGGGCGTTGGGCTTCTTGGCGAGCGCGGCATCGACCTCGTGCAGCGTCTTGGTGACACCCTTCAGCGCGTCGAGCTGGAAGGAGATCAGCTGGTCGAACAGCGTGTCGACCACGGCGGTGCGGGCCTCCGACTTGTCGACGTCGAAGCCGATCATCTTCTGGAAGCGCGGATCGGTGAAGGGGTTGGGATAGTCGGCCCCGGCCTTGGCGTAGACGGCGGGGTTGACCGGCAGGCGGCGGATGCCGGGCTCGAGCAGCACCTCCTGGCCCGCCGGCGAGAGCAGGAACTCGATGAAGGCCTCGGCCGCCGCCTTGTTCGGCGGATTGGCGATGATGCCGACATTGGCGGGAACGACCGTGGTCACCGTCGGATAGACGAACTTGACCGGGAAGCCAGAGGCCTGGGCCGAGAAGGCGAAGAAGTCGATGACGATGCCGACGCCGACCTGGCCGGAATTGACCGCCTCCGGCACACCGAAAGAGCGCTCGGTGATCGAGCGGAAATTGCCCGACATCTCCTTCAGCGTCCGCCAGCCCTTCTCCCAGCCTTCGCCCTGCAGGATGGTCTCGACCGTCAGATGCGTCGTCCCGGAACGGGCAGGCGAAGCGATCGAGACATGGTCGTAGAAGACGGGCTTGGCGAGGTCCTGCCAGTCCTTGGGCTCGGGCAGCTTGTTGGCCTTGGCATAGCGCTCGTTCCACATGATGCCGTAGCCGGATGCCGCGAAGCCGAAATAGAAGCCGGCCGGGTCGTTGATCGGATAGGAGCCGATCTTGTCGGGGATGCCGGTCGCCTTGGGCTTGTAGGCTGAGAGCAACTGCTTGCCCTTCAGCACCTCGAAGGCGTCGGGCGCCGAGGCCCAGAACAGGTCGACCTGGTTGTTGGCCTTGGTCTCTTCGACATATTTCACGCCGGCATTGGTGTTGCGGTTCTGGACTTCGAGGGTGACGCCCGGCACCGCCTTCTCGAACGCCTTCTTGATCGGGTCGGTGACGTCCTTCGAGAACGAGGTCACCACCGTGACCTTGCCCGACGGCGCCTGCGCCTGGGCGACCGTGGCGGCCAAAGCCAATCCCAGCGCCGAGACGAGCGCGATCCTGCGTGTAAACATCCAGTCCTCCCTTGGTCGTTCTTCATCCGCCGACGTCGAGGTCCGCGGAGGGCAAGTCCGGGAATCCGGATCGCCGTTGTCGCAAAACTGTCACAAAAAGCACAAGCGTGCCATCCCGCTCTCTGCCGCCTGCCGGACGAACTGGTGAGAGGCCGTTCCTTTACCGGCAATACCCAACCGAGCGCTGAGCCGGCTCTCTTTTTGAGTAAGCGGCGGCCACGAACAGGCGGACCCCCGTCCGGACCGATCCAAGAGCCGGAGTCTTCTTGCAGAATCCGTCGCTGCGTCTTTCCAGCGGACAGCATCGCGCCGCGGTACAAGAAAGGTCGTGAAGCTGCCCGTCCCGCCATCCGGACTGCGATCAGGCCGGCTATTGCGGTGGATAACGCAACTTTAGTCGTAAGACTTGGCGCTGCACGCGGCTGGAATATGACAGTTCCGTGTCACATACTATAGCCAGCTCATAATCAAGATCGACCGGGAGAGACGCCGACTATGACCAAGATGCTGACTTGCCTAACCGCCACGACCTCGCTGCTGCTGGGCCTCGGTCTCACTGGGGCGGCGCAGGCGCAGGACGCCTGCCCCAATCGCGGCCAGCTCGACACGATGTATTGCGACGCCAACAAGGACCTGGTCGCCGACGTGCCGACCGACGCCTCGAAGCAGAAGGATCCGTCGGCGCTGGTCTGGGCCTATACGCCGGTCGAGGACCCCGCCGTCTACGCCAACATCTTCAAGCCGCTGACCGACCATCTCGCCGCCTGCACCGGCAAGCGCATCGTCTATTACCCCGTGCAGTCGAACTCGGCCGAGATCGAGGCCATGCGCTCCGGCCGCCTGCACTTCGCCGGCTTCTCGACCGGCCCGACGGGCTTTGCCGTCAACCTCGCCGGCGCAATCCCGTTCGCCGCCAAGGGCTCGGCCGCGGGCGTGCGCGGCTACAATCTCGTCGCCGTGGTGAAGAAGGACAGTCCCTACCAGAAGCTCGCCGACCTCAAGGGCAAGAAGGTCGCGCACACCTCACCCTCATCCAATTCGGGCAATCTCGCCCCGCGCGTGCTCTTTCCCGAGCATGGGCTCGAGGCCGACAAGGACTACAAGCCGCTGATGTCGGGCGGCCACGACAAGTCGATCCTCGGCGTGGTCTCTGGCGACTACGACATGGGCGCCGTGGCCGGTGACGTCTATGAGCGCATGATCGTACGCGGCACGATCAAGAAGGACGACACGCGCGAGATCTATCGCAGCGCGATCTTCCCGACCTCGTCATTCGCCCATGCGCACGACCTCAAGCCCGAGCTCGCCAAGAAGCTGACCGACTGCTTCTTCTCCTTCCGCTTCACGCCGGAGATGACCAAGGAGTTCAACGGCGACGACCGCTTCCTGCCGATCACCTACCAGAAGGACTGGGCGGTCGTGCGCGACGTCGCCGAGAAGTCGGGCACGCCCTACAACAAGTCGGCCTATGACACCGAGGCCAAGCGCGAGGCCGACGAGCTTGCCAAGAAGAAGGCGCAGCAGCCCGCGCCGGCCAAGGCTCCCTGACACGAAAGCCATAGCAAGCTCATGAGCGCGCTCCCCGCAGCAGAGGCGCCCGGCCATGGCCGGGCGCTCGTCATCCGCAACCTCGTCAAGGAGTACCGCAAGGGTCAGCCGGTCCTGCGCGACATCTCACTGAGTGTCTCCGAGCCCGGCATCGTCGCGATCATCGGCCCCTCCGGCACCGGCAAGTCGACGCTGATCCGTTGCATTAACCGGCTGGTCGACCCGACCTCCGGCTCGATCATGCTCGGCGGAACCGATCTGGCGAAGCTGCAAGGCGAGCCTCTCAGGGCTGCGCGCCGGCGCCTCGGCATGGTCTTCCAGGAATACAACTTGGTCGAGCGATTGACGGTGATCGAGAACGTGCTTTGCGGCCGGCTCGGCTATGTCCCGGTCTGGCGTGCCTGGACGCGGCGCTTCCCCGAGGCGGACATCGCGCGCGCCTTCGCGCTGCTGGAATCGGTCGGCCTCGGCGATTTCGCCACCCGCCGCGCCGACCAGCTCTCCGGCGGCCAGCGCCAGCGCGTCGGCATTGCCCGCGCGGTGATGCAGGAGCCCGATCTCATCCTCGCCGACGAGCCGACCTCCTCGCTCGATCCCAAGACCTCGGTCGAGATCATGGAACTGCTCGCCAAGGTCGGGCGCGAGCGCAATATCCCCGTGCTGGTCAACATCCACAACGTGGCGCTGGCCCGCCGCTATGCGCTGCGGATGATCGGCATGTCCAAGGGCCTCGTGATCTATGACGGCCCGCCGGCCGGGCTGCGGGACAGCCATCTCGCCGAGATCTATGGCGGCGAAGGCTGGATGGAATGAGCGCCGCTCCTGTCAGCGCTGGCACCAGCTTGCGCAGCCGCGCCTTCCCGCCGAACTGGCCGCTGCGCTTCGGCGCACTGCTGTTCGTTGCCTATGTGATCTATGCGGCGGGGATCGTCGACATCCGCTGGGAGCGCTTCGTCCAGGGCCTCGGCAATGGCGCGCGCTTCCTCGGCCGCATGTTCCCGCCGAACCTGGCGCACGACAAGATGCAGCTGCTCGCGCAGGGCATGCTGGAATCGCTGCAGATCGCGATCATCGCGACCGGCGCCGGCGTGCTGCTCGCGTTGCCGGTCGGCCTCTGCGCCGCGCGCAACCTGATGCCGCTGCCGGTGACGATCCTGGCGCGTGGGCTGATCGCGCTCTGCCGGACTTTCCACCCGGTCATCGTCGCCATCCTCTTCGTCAAGGCGGTCGGCTTCGGCGCGCTCGCCGGCATCCTGGCGCTGATCGTCGCGACCATCGGCTTCATCGCCAAGCTGATCGCCGAGGCGATCGAAGAGATGTCGATGAAGCCGATCGAGGCGCTACGCGCCGCCGGCTCGCCCTTCCTGTCGGTCGTCACCATGGGCGTGGTGCCGCAGGTGCTGCCGCGCTTCATCGGCTTTGCCGCCTACCAGCTCGATTCGAACCTGCGCAATTCCGCCCTGGTCGGCCTGGTCGGCGGCGGTGGCATCGGCGCCACCCTCTTCACCGCCTTCCAGCGCTTCGACTACGACTTCGTGCTGACCATCATCATCGCGATCATCCTGGCGGTAATGGCCGGCGAGATCCTCTCCGCCTTCATGCGCCGGGTCTATCAGGACGAGGCTCCGAGCGGCGAGGTCAAGCAGGGCGCCTCCGGCCCGGTCTGGCACCGTTTCACCACGGCCGAGCGCAGCATGCGTCTCGCCTTCTGGGCGGCCGCTGCGTTGGCGCTCGGTTGGTCGCTGCAGACCATCGAGGTGATCCCCGAATTCCTCTACGACGCGCCGGCGCAGACGGTCGACCTCTTTGCGAGGATGTGGCCGATCGACTGGGCTTACTTCCCCAAGACCGTGCAGCAGGCGCTGATCGAGACGCTGCACACCGCAACGCTCGGCACGATCCTGGCGATCCTGCTGGCGACGCCGGTCGCGCTGATGTGCGCCCGCAACATCTCCTCCTCGGCCTGGGTCAACACGCTCGGCCGCTTCATCCTGGTCGCGACGCGCTCGGTGCATACGCTGGTCTGGGCGCTGTTCTTCGTCGCCGTCTTCGGCCCCGGCGCGCTCGCCGGCGTGCTGGCGGTCGCGGTCCACTCGATCGGCTTCACCGGAAAATTCCTGGCCGAGGCGATCGAGGAGGCCAAGCCCGGCCCGATCGAGGCGCTGCGAGCCGCCGGGGCACCGCGGCGCTCCGTCCTGCTCAAGGGCTTCTGGCCGCAGGTGAAGCCGGCTTTCCTCGCCGTCAGCCTGTTCCGCTGGGACATCAATGTGCGTGAGAGCGCCGTGCTCGGCTTGGTCGGCGCCGGCGGCCTCGGCGTCGCCCTGCAGGCCGCGATGGACAATCTCTACTGGGACCAGGTCGGGCTCGTGCTCGTCGTGATCTTCGCGGTGGTGGTTGTGACCGAGATCGTCACCGCCACATTGCGGGCGAAGGTGATCTGAGGGCTTGCGGTTGGCCGATAGCTGGCGGTTTCCGCTGTGCCCATGACGGCCATCCACAGCCTGCGCGGCGATGCCAGCGTTGCGGGTTGACGCCACAATCCCGCCATATAGGTTGACGCGCGTCGAGGTCTTCGGAGCGATCCGAAGCTAAGAGGGAATCCGGTGCGGCGTTCGCGCCCAATCCGGAGCTGCCCCCGCAACTGTAAGCGGTGAGTTTCCGACCACAACGTCACTGGCGTTCACGCGCTGGGAAGACGGTCGGAAGCGCTGATCCGCGAGCCAGGAGACCTGCCCCGACGGCGTATTGATGTCGCGCGGGCGGGGTGTCCGGCGGATCGCTGGCATCTTCGGCCGCTTCCGCCGCCGTCATTGCCGCGCTCCCGAGCAGCCCTGTCCCGCATAGCGAGGGGCTGACGACGGTGACGATGCATATAAGCGCAGGCTGCGAGGCCTGGTCTCGAACAGGGCAGGCCGTGCCTTTTACGGGCATGATCTATTGTAATGATATAACATATCATTCATAGGCACGGCATGACCTCTGCTTTCCCTGTCTCCGCCGGGCGAGACAACAGTCCGCTCGACCCCCTCGCGCTCTACGCCAGCGCGATCGACACCTCGGATTATGCGGTGCGCGTGGCGCCGCTCATTCGCCGCCTGGCTTTGGACATTGGCGACCTCGTCGATGTCGGGGCCGGGGGCGGCCAGCTCGGCTCGGCGCTCCTCGAACCCGGCCGCGCCTGGACGGCGATCGAGCCGTCGCCGGTAATGCAGGCGCGGCTTGCTGTGCATGAACGGCGGCCCCGCGTCATTCCGTTCGGTTGGGATGACGAGCGCGTCGTCTGCGAGGCTGCCGACACGGTGTTGGCAGCGACGATGCCCGGCTACTTCCACGACCCGCTCACCTTTCTCGCGCGCTGCCGGACATGGGCGCGCCGCCAGGTCATCTGGGCGGTACCGGCGCAGAAGGCTCCGAAAGGCTTGATCCTCGCCGCCTGCCTGCCGCGCGAATGGCATGGCGAGGACGAGACGCCCGGCATCGACCTTGTCCTGCCGAAGCTGGGGGGCAGCCAGCCCGACCGGATGGATGCGATCGACTGGACCTTCTCGCTCGTGCTCTCCGACCTGCCGGCATTCGCCGCCTTCCAGGCGGACCGGCTCGGCTGGGTGCCGGGTGATCCGCGCCGGCCCGAGCTCATCGCCCATCTCAGCAAGCAGGCTGTGCCGACCGAAGGCGGCCTGTGCCTCTCCTGCCATCGCCGCTCGGCCATCCTCGTCTGGACCCTGTCATGACTGCCCGCCATCTTGCCGCCGTCGCGCTTCCCTTCCTGCTGCTGACGGTGCCGGCCTTCGCTCAGGCCGAGATCAAGCTTGACGAACTCGTCGTCACCGCCACCGGCCGGCCCGAGCTGCGCAGCCAGATCCCCGGCACCGTCCAGGTGATCGAGCGCGAGAAGATCGAGCACTCCTCGGCGAAATCGCTGACCGACCTGCTTGCCGAGAACGCCGTCGGCTTCTTCAGTGAATGGACGCCGGCGCAGACCTCGATCAACATCCGCGGCGGCGCCAGCGACGGCCAGGGCAAGGATTTCCGCAGCCAGGTGCTGGTGCTGATCAACGGCAGGCGCGCCGGCACCGCCAATCTCTCCAAGCTCTCGCCGGCCGATGTCGAGCGCGTCGAGGTCGTGCGCGGCCCATCCTCGGTGATCTATGGCAGCCAGAACATCGGCGGCGTGATCAATATCATCCTGAAGACCGGCCGCACCGCGCCGGGCACGATGATCGAGGCGGCAGGCGGCTCCTGGGGGCTGTTGCAGGGCAAGGCCCAGACCGGCGGCCTCTATGACAGCATCGACTGGTATGCCGGCATCTCCGGCGGCAGCCGCGACGACTACCATTCCGGGCGCGGCGGTACCACGATGGCCAATACCGGCTGGAAGCGCTTCGGGCTCACCGGCGCGCTCGGCCTGCAGATCAACTCCGACCATCGCGTCGACCTGATGCTGCGTACCGACGGCATCTACGATGTCGGCTTCCGCGGCTCCGGCGCCAACACGATCAGCCAGGAGGATCGCTACAACAACTCGTTCGACATCAGCTACAACGGCCAGCTTCCGGGCGGGCAGGTGCGCTGGCTGCTGCAGGGCTATGCCGTGCAGGACGTCGACAATTTCCGCTGGGCCTCGCCGGTGATCCGCGGCGGCACCGGCCTGCCGGCGCCGGGCACTGCTGCCGACTACAACCGCCGCCAGCTCGACATCGTCGGTACCCGCTTCCAGCCGCGGGCGACGCTCTGGCAGGGCAACGAGATCCTCGCCGGCTGGGACTGGGAGCGCAGCACGCTGCGGTCCACCCGCGATCGCATCGGCGTGCCTGGCAATCCGCTCGCCCCGGTCTCGCCGCAGGACAACAACCAGTCGGAGACCGTCAACGCCATCTATGTCGAGGATTCGCAGAAGCTGTTCGACGACCGGCTGACCCTGCGCGGCGGCATCCGCCGCAGCTTCGGCACGACCAGCTTCGAGTATACGCCGAACCTCGCCGGCCAGCAGCCGCGCGAGGTCGACTATCAGGCGACGACCTACTCGACCGGTGCGACCTTCAAGGCGACTGAGCAGCTCAGCTTCCGGGTCGGCTACGCCACCGGCTTCCGTGCTCCGACCGCGACCGAACTCGCCGCGGACTTCAACACGCTCGGCGGCGGGCGCATCTTCGGCAACCCGTCGCTGAAGCCCGAGACGAGCCGGCAGGTCGAGGTCGGCGCCACCTATCTCGGTGTCGGCTGGCGTGTCGATACGGCGCTGTTCCAGAATGTCATCTCGGACCGCATCATCACGCAGCTCCGGCCTGGCGTCGCCAATACTTCGGACTACGCCAACAACAGTGGCGATGTCGTCGTGCGCGGCCTCGAACTGCAGCTCGACGGCGACCTGCTGAAGCTGGCCCGCTTCGAGGATACGCGCTGGCGCTGGTCGGTCTTCGCCAACGGCGCCTATAATTTCGACATGAAGGACAAGGGCGCCGCCGTTACCGCCAACACCGACAATGTCGAGCGGATGTACAAGTACCAGGCGGCGATCGGCACCCGTTTCGGCCAGAGCGGCGGCCAGTATGACTGGTCGATCCAGGTGCAGGGCATCCTGCGCGGGCCGATCTGGTACAACACCGAGGAGAACCTGGTCGCGACGGCGGAGCCCTTCCGCGAGTTCATCCACCGCAAGGCGCCATTCTGGGTGTGGAACGTGCGCGGCGAGGTCGAGATCGCCAAGGGCGTGAAGCTGTTCGCGCTGGTCAACAACCTGTTCAACAAGAACGAGCACCCGATCTTCATCGGCCTGGACAAGAAGCCCTACAAGCTCGACTCCCGCTTTGCCAATGGCGGCTACGGCACCTCGATGCCGGGGCTCGAAGTGCAGGCCGGCCTGCAGGCAAGGTTCTGACGGCCCGATGAAGCGCCTGCGACTGCTCAGCCTGGCTTTGATGGTGCTTGCCGCGTCCTGGTCTGCGGCAACGGCAGAACCGATCCGGCTGACGGACGCTGTCGGCAGGCAGGTCGAGATCGCCAGGGCGCCCGAGCGCATCGTGCCGATCTTCGCCTCCAACACCGAGCTTGTGGCGGCTCTCGGCCTGTCGGGTCGCGTCGTCGGCATCGAGGCCTATACGCGCTATCCGCCGGAGGTCCTCGACCGGCCGCAGGTCGGCGGGCGGCTCGGCTTCTCGGTCGATGCCATCGTCGCGCAGCGGCCGGATCTGCTGATCGTGACGCCCTCGCGCCAGGCGATGCACCAGCTGATCGAACCGATGACCCGGCTTGGCATCCCCGTTATCGTGCTGCTCAGTCGCAGCGTCGGCGAAGTCATGGCCAATCTGCGCCTGGTCGGCCGGGCGACGGGACAACCCGAACGCGGCGAAGCCGTCGCAAAGGCGCTCGAGGACCGGCTCGCCTCGGTCGAAGCCGCTGCGCCCACCAGACGGCCGCGCATGGTCATGATCACCGGCCGCCTCGGCAACGGGCTGGTGCTGGTTGCACGCGCCGATAGCTATACCGGCGACGCCATGGTCAAGGCCGGCGGGCGCCATGCGCTGGAGCGCAGCATCGTCGCGCAGGTCTCGCCCGAGGCGGTGATCGCGGCCGATCCCGACATCCTGCTCTTCGCCGGCCGCAAGGACGAGCTCGAGGCGCTGGTCGCCCAGCCCGGCTGGCGGCTGCTGCGGGCGATCTGCAGCGGCAATGCGCATCTCGTCGCCCGCGCCGAATTCCTGATCCCGGGGCCGCGCACGGTCGATGGCATCGAGAAGCTGGCGGCGCTGCTGCGGCGGGCTCGCATTTGATGAAGCGTGTACTGCTCCTGCCGCTCGCCCTTCTGCTCGCGCTCGCCTTCGGTGCAATGGCGGGCCATGACTGGGCGTCGCCGGCACGGCTATTTGCTGCGATGTCCGGCGATACCTCGCTGCAGAGCCAGCTCCTGATGGTCTGGCGCCTGCCACGTGTGCTGGCGGCGGCGCTCGTCGGGGCGCTGCTTGGCCTCGGCGGCGCGATCTTCCAGGGCGTGTTCCGCAACCCGCTGGCCGAGCCTTATCTGCTCGGCTCGTCCGGCGGAGCCGCGATCGGCGCCACGGTTGCGCTGCTGGTGCCGCTCGGCCTGCCGGCCGGACCGGCGCTCGCGGGTCTTTCCTTCCTCGGGGCCTGGGGCGCGACCTGGCTGGTGCTCGCCATCGCCGGCCTGCACGGGCGGCCGGACACGGCCGGGCTGCTGCTCGCCGGCGTCGCCGTCGCTGCGATGCTGGGGGCGTTGCGTTCTTTCCTGATGCTGGCGCTCTCCGACGACACGGTGAACCTCCAGGTCGTGCTGAGCTGGACGCTCGGCGGCATCCAGACGCCGGACGTGGCCGGTTTGCTATTGCTCGCCGGGCTGGTCGTTGCTGCGCTGGCCCTGTCCTTGCGGCTGGCGCGCGGGCTCGACCTGCTCGGCATGGGTGAAGAGCAGGCGTTTGCCTTCGGACTCGATCCGGCGCGTTTCGTCAGGATCGCGGTGCTCGTCGGCGCCGGCATCGTCGCCGCCGCGGTGGCCTATGGCGGGCTCGTCGCCTTCGTCGGGCTGATCGCGCCGCATTTGGCACGCTGGTGGGCCGGGCCGCGCCATGCCGCGATGTTACCGGCCAGCGCGCTGATCGGCGCCGCGATCGTCTGCACCTGCGACGGCATCGCGCGCGCCGTGCTGCCGCCGGCCGAAGTGCCGCTCGGGCTGATCACGGCGCTGTTCGGCGGGCCGTTCTTTCTGCTGCTGCTGGCGCGGAGGCTCAGGGCATGAGCGGAATCGAGTGCCGCTCCATCAGGGCCGAAGCCGCTGGCAAGCGCCTGCTCGACGATATCTCGCTGAGCTTCGCCTGCGGCACACTGACCGGGCTCGTCGGCCCCAACGGCGCCGGCAAGTCAACCTTGCTGCGCATATTGGCCGGTTATCGTCATCCCGGTGCAGGGCAGGTCCTCTGGCATGGAAGAGATCTCGCTGGCTGGTCTGCGGCGGAGCGTGGAGCTGCAGGCGGCTATCTCCCGCAGCAGCTTGAGCCGGCCTGGAACTATTCGGTCGCCGAGATCGTCGCGCTCGGGGCAGGGCGTTCCCCCGTTCCCCGGTCGGTGGCAGACCTTCTCGCCGAGCACGGGCTGACTGAGCTGGCAGGGCGGCGCTGGAGCGCCTTGTCGGGCGGCGAGAGGGCGCGCACCATGCTCGCCGCCACCATCGCCTCACGCCCCACCATCGTCCTGGCCGACGAGCCCGGCGCGAGCCTCGACATCCGCCACCGGCTCGACCTGGTGCGGCGGCTGCAAGCGTTGGCGCAGCATGCGGTGGTCGTGGTGATCATGCATGACCTCGATCTGGCGGCGCGCTTCTGCGATCGCATCGTCGTGATGGATGCCGGCCGCGTCGTCGCCGACGGGACGGCGTCGGCGATCGCTGCCGGCCGGGCCTTTGAGGAGGCGTTCGCGGTGCGGTTCCAGCGGACCGCCATCGCCTGCGACGCCGATTGGCTGATCGGCACATCCTAACGCAATTCCTGACGGTGCCACACCAGCTCTGGGCCCTGCACCCGTTGCCATGACCGCAAGACATGGCGATGGCTCCAATACTTGCATACAAAACGTTTGCGCAAACGTTTCCGGCTGCTAGCTTTCCCTGAAAGCTGCTTCAAGGCGGCCTATCGGGAGGAATGGATTGGCGCGGGATCGGCAGATTCTCGCAGTGCGCCAGGCGCTGCACCGGCGAACGTTGCGCGCGGCCGCGGGGCGTTGTCTTGCCGGGTGCCAGCGATGGTGACGATCAAGGATGTCGCCCGCGCCGCCGGGGTCTCGGTGACCACGGTGTCCCATGCGGTCAACCGCACACGCCATGTGAACCCGGGCACCATCGAGAAGGTCCAGGCGACGATCGAGCGGCTCGGCTATCAGCCGAGCGGCGTGGCGCGGGCGCTGAAGAGCAACCGCACCCAAACCGTCGGCATGATCGTCACCAGCTCGACGAACCCGTTCTTCGCCGAGGTGATCCGCGGCGTCGAGACCGGCTGCTTCGATCGCGGCTACAGCCTGATGCTGTGCAATTCCGGCGATGTCGCGCAGAAGCTCACCGCCTATCTGCGCACGCTGATGATGAAGCGCATCGACGCGCTCTTGGTGATGACCAGCAATGCCAGCTCGGACTTCTTCCGCCGGCTCGAGCAGATCAAGACGGTGCCGGTCATCGCGCTCGACACGACGATCCCGCGCGTCGACTGCCTGATCAACGACGATTCCCTGCGTGGCGGCCGGCTCGCCGGGGCGCATCTGGCGGGCAAGGGCTTCCACCGCATCGGCTGCATCACCGGCCCGGCCGAGCATCCGCGCAGCGCCGAGCGCCTGGCCGGTTTCGCCTCTGCCCTGACCGCTGCCGGAATGCCGCTCGACCCGGCCCTGATGATCGAGTCCGACCTCACGGTCGGCGGCGGCCACTCCGCCATGGCCGAGTTGCTCGACCGTCGCGGCATCGAGCGGCCGGATGCGATCTTCTGCTTCAACGATCTCGTCGCCATCGGCGCGATGTGCGCGGCACAGCAACGCGGCCTGCGCGTGCCGGAGGACCTCGCGGTCATCGGCTATGACGACATCGACATCGCCGCCTTCACCTCGCCGCCGCTGACGACGATCCGCCAGCCGGCCTATGACATCGGCGTCAAGGCGGCCGAGTTGCTGGTCGGCCTGCTCGACCATGGCCGGCCGCTGCCGCGCGCGCTGGCGCTGGAGCCGGTGCTGGTCGAGCGCCTCTCCGTGACGCCTGCAACCAACCCTGGAAGGCCCGCATGACCCGCTACATCATCGATTGCGATCCCGGGCATGACGATGCGATGGCGATCTTGTATGCCGCCGCGCATCTCGACGTGGTCGGGCTGACGACCGTCGCCGGCAATTCCTCGCTGGAGAACTCGACCCGCAACGCCCTGGCGATCTGCACGCTGGCGGGCCTGAAGCTGCCGGTGGTGCCCGGCCTCGACCGTGCCCTGATCGAGCCGCCGCTCGACGGCGCCTATGTCCATGGCGCGACCGGCATCGACGGCGCCGAATTGCCGGCGCCAAGCTACGATCCGCTGAACCGCCATGCCGTCGACTTCATCATAGAGACCGCGCGGGCGACGCCGGGCGAGCTCAGCCTGATCGCGATCGGGCCGCTCAGCAATGTCGCGCTGGCGCTGCGGCTGGAGCCGAAGCTCGTCGGCTGGCTGAAGTCGATCGCGATCATGGGCGGCTCGACCACCAGCGGCAACCGCACGCCCTATGCCGAGTTCAACATCGTCTGCGACCCGGAGGCGGCGGCGATCGTCTTTGGCGCCGGCGTGCCGCTCAGCATGGTCGGGCTCAACATCACCCGCCAGGCGGGGATCGCCGAGCGCCATATCGCCAGGCTGCGCCAGGGCGGTGGCCGCGTCTCCTCGGTGATGGCCGACCTGCTCGCCTTCTATCTCGCGAAGATGCAGGAGCGCTACGGCACGCCGACCGCGGCGATGCACGATCCCTGCGCCGTCATCCCGCTGGTCAGGCCGGAGCTGATCACCTTCCAGGCGCTGCCTGTGCATATCGAGTTGGGCGACGGCCCGCTGCGCGGCATGACCGCCTGCGACTCCAGGCCGATGCGCCGCGACCACGACCAGCCCGGCGCCAGCCGGCCGGCGAATTGCGATGTCGCTGTCGCCGTGGACGGCGAGGCCTGCGTCGACGCCGTTATCGACACCATCCTCGGATATGACCGCCCATGATCCCGCTGCTCATCGACTGCGATCCCGGCCATGACGACTCCATGGCCATCCTCTATGCCGCCAAGCATTTCGAGCTGCGCGGCCTGACCACGGTGTTCGGCAACTCGATCGTCGAGAACACCACGCGCAATGCGCTGAAGATCTGCGAGCTCGCTAGGCTCGACATCCCCGTCGCCGGCGGCATGGGCGCGCCGCTGGTCGGCAGCTTCGCGCCCTCGATGATCCATGGCGCCAGCGGCCTCGACGGCGCCGACCTGCCCGATTCGAAGCGCCGGCCGGTCGACATGCATGCGGTGACGATGATCATCGAGCAGGCGAAGAAGGCTCAAGGAGAGCTCGTGCTTGCCGCCATCGGCCCGCTGACCAATGTCGCGGTGGCGCTGCGGACCGAGCCGCGGCTGGCGCGCTGGCTGAAATGCATCACGATCATGGGCGGCAGCCTCGATATCGGCAATGCCTCCCCTTACGCCGAGGCGAACATCCTGAAGGATCCGGAAGCGGCGGCGGCCGTCTTCTCCTGCGATGCCGAGATCTATCTCGCTGGCCTGAACTTCACCCGCCAGGCGATCCTCGATCGCAGCCATGCCGAACTGCTGCGGCAGGCGGGCGGGGCGGTGCCTGAGACCGTCGCCGGCATGCTCGACTTCTATCTTACCCGCAACGAGGCCCGCTACGGCAAGCCGATCTCGCCGATGCACGATCCCAGCGCCTTCGTGCCGTTCGTGCGGCCGGACCTCGTGGAGCACCGCGCCTTCCACATCCAGGTCGAGCTGGCGAGCCCGCTGCTGCGCGGCATGACCGTGGCCGACCAGCGCAATGTCACACGGCGGCCGGACGAGCCGGAGCCGCCGCGTGCCAACGTCAAGGCCGGCATCCGCATGGATGGCCCGGCCGCGACCCGGCATGTGATCGAGACGATCGCGAGCTACGGGCGCGGCTGAACGCGCCTGCTTCGACTGGCCTGCTGCCTGCAACGAACAAGACTGATCAGGAGGATTGGATGACGACGCGCCGCACCGTTCTGAAGGGCATGACCGCTGCCGGCAGTGTGCTCGCCGCGCCGCAGCTGCTGCGCGCCCAGGCCAAGACCGAGCTCAACGTGATCTGGGTCGGCTGGCCGGAGGGCCACATCACGCCGATGGCCGAGATGTTCATGAAGAACAACCCGACGATCGGCCTGAAGCTCGAGCGCATCCCGTTCAACGAATTGTTCCCGGCACTGGAGGTCCGGCTGCAGGCGCGCTCGCCGCTGCCCGACATCTTCTTCGCCGACGGCCCGCTGACTGCCTCCTACTCGATCCGCAAGCATCTCGCCGAGCTCGACGGCATCCTCGGCAATGATCTCGGCCGCTACAGCAAGGCGGCGCTGGCGCAGGGCACCTACAAGGGCAAGCTGATGACGCTGCCCTATATCAGCAGCGGCATGGTGCTGTTCCTCAATCGCAAGCACTTCGCTGATGCCGGCGTCGCCTTGCCCGAGCCCGATGTCGCCAAGCGCTGGACTTGGGAGCAGACGCTCGAAGCCGCCAGGAAGCTGACCGACCCGGCCAAGAACCAGTGGGGCCTCGTCTTCGAGATGGCCGACCGGCCCTATCAGGCCCTGACCCTGCCGCAGTCCAAGGGCGCGCAGGTGCTGAGCGAGGACGGTCTGATCGCGACCGGCTATGTCGATTCCAAGCCCTTCATCGATGCGATGCAGTTCTACGCTGACCTTTTCAACAAGCATAAGGTGACGCCGACCGGCGTGTTCGACACCAATCTCGCGCTCGAAATGTTTGCGACCGGCCGAGCTTCGATGTACCTCGCGACGACACCGAGCCTCGCCTCGATCTCGGCGCGCAAGGACCTCGACTGGACGGTGGCGCCGCAGCCCTATTTCGAGGGCGGCAAGGCGGTGACGCCGACCGGCAGCTGGCATATCGGCCTCAACCCGCGCACCAAGCAGCGTGCCGCGGCCGAGACCTTCATCAAGGCCTTCGCCCAGCCCGAATATGTCGAGGCGCAGGCGCGCCTGCGGCCGAATCCGCCGGTGCTGAAATCGGTCTGGGATTCGATGGGCGCCGAGCTCGACACGCCCGGCTGGCGTATCGTCCGCTCCGAGATGGAGAACACCGCCGTGCCGCGGCCGGCGACGCCGGGCTGGCTCGAATACGAGGACATCCTGCGCGGTGCCTTCCGCGAGATCCAGGGCGGCGCCAATGTCGAGCAGCGGCTGAAGAAGGCCGCCCGCGACATCGACCGCGAATTCGCCAAGTACCGCGGCTGACCGGAGATGACTACCTTGACCGACCGGGCTTCGGCCCCCGTCGCCGCTTCGAAGGCGCCGCGTATCGCGCGGCGCCGCTCGTCCGACCCGATGCAGCCGCGTACGCTGGTGCTGCTCGCCTTCCTCTTGCCGGCGCTGGCCTTCCTCGTCCTGTTCCGGCTGACGCCGATCGTGATCGCCATCGGCGGCAGCCTGTTCACCCAGAACCTCGCCGGCGAGACCTCCTTTGGCGGCCTGACGAATTTCGCTCAGCTCTTCGGTGACGAGCGCTTCTGGAATTCGCTCAAGGTCACACTGATCTTCAACATCATCATCAACCCCCTGCAGATCGCGATCGCCTTCTGCTACGCGATCCTGGTGATGGCGCCCGGCAGGGGCGTCACCTTCTTCCGCGCCGCCTTCTTCCTGCCGATGACGCTCTCCACCGGCCTCACCGCCGTTTTGTGGAACATCATGCTGGATTCCAATCTCGGGCCGGTGAACGCCATCCTCGAAGGCATCGGCATCGGCCGCCAACCCTTCTTCCTCTCTGAGCATCAGGCGCTCGGCACGATGATCGCCATCGCGACTTGGAAGGGCTGCGGCTACTGGATGATCTTCCTGCTGGCCGGGCTCTATCGCATTCCAGGGGAGCTCTACGAGGCGGCGCGGATCGACGGCGCCAGCCGCTGGCACCAGCTCGTCCACATCACCCTGCCGCAGATGCGCCGGCCGCTCGCCTTTGTCTTCGTGGCGGATACCGCGATCAACTTCCTGTTCTTCGCGCCGGTCTACATCATCACCAAGGGCGGGCCGAACGGCGCGACCGACCTCCTGATGTTCCGCGCTTATGAGAACGCCTTCACCTTCATCAACTGGGGGCGCTCGCTGGCGCTGTCGACGATCATCCTCGTCATCATCGGCGTGATCGCCGCGATCGAGCTTCGGCTGTTCCGCGACAAGGAAGGGGCCGAGGCATGAGCGTCGATCGCCGCTCCACCGTGCTGGCGCTCGGCACGGCCCGCTATGTCACGATGTCGCTGATCGCGCTCGTGCTGCTGTTGCCTTTGGTCTGGCTCGTCGTCTCCTCGCTGCGGCCGCCTGCGGACATCTTCGCCCATGGCAGCCGCCTCGGCTGGGGCATGCTGATCCCGGACCGGCTGACGCTGGAGAACTACACCTCGCTCATCGGCACCGGCTTCCCGCGCGCCGTCGGCAATTCGCTCTTCGTCGCGCTGACCACGATGGTGGTCGGGGTGGTCGTCAACGCCGCCGCCGGCTTCGCCTTCGCGGTCTTCGACTTCCGCTTCAAGAACGTGATCTTCGCCTTCGTGCTGGCGGCGGCGATGATGCCGTTCGAGGCGATCGTCATCCCGCTCTACATCCTCGTGCAGAGTCTCGGCCTGATCGATACCTACGCCGCGCTGATCCTGCCGGACCTCGCCAACGGCTTCGTCATCTTCATGTTCCGCCAGTTCTTCGCCGGCCTGCCGCGTGAGCTCTACGAGGCGGCGCGGGTCGACGGCGCCTCCTGGGGACATATCTGGCTGAAGATCGCGCTGCCGATCTCGTGGCCAGTGGTGCTGACCGGCGGCATCATGCTGTTCATGCACCAGTTCGAAGCGTTCTTCTGGCCGCTGGTGGCGGCGCCGTCGCCCGAGCACACGCTCGTGCAGGTGGCGATCGCGCGCAATATCAGCCTCGAAGGCACGGAATGGGGGCGATTGTTCTCCTCGACCACGCTCGCAGGCCTGGTCGCGCTGGTGCCATTCCTGCTCTTCCAGAAGTTCTACATCCGCAACTTCGTCACGAGCGGACTGAAATAGCCAATCGCCGATGGCCTGGGTGACCGCTGTCTCAGACTGCGCCGGCGGTCTGCTGTTTTGGGCAGGTTGATATTTTGTCGCGGGGGGCTCTGAAAATCAGCGTTCTGGTTGGCTGACAATGCTGTCGTGGTGGTTATTGTGGGGTGGTTTTTGGCGGGAGCGCTCCGGAAGAGGGCGGAGCGCTT